>NZ_JBZEFC010000028.1:0-515 GCF_058310295.1 Clostridium sp. TJA020 | reverse complement strand
TGGTGAACGTAGTTCAGTTGGTAGAGCGCCAGTTTGTGGCACTGGTTGTCGTGGGTTCGAGTCCCATCGTTCACCCCATACAGGGATATCGCCAAGTGGTAAGGCACCACACTTTGACTGTGGTATTCGTAGGTTCGAATCCTGCTATCCCTGCCAAACTTAAGGTTCACTAGCTCAGTCGGTAGAGCACATGACTTTTAATCATGGTGTCCCGGGTTCGATTCCCGGGTGAGCCACCAATTTAATTGAAAATTGTGCAGATGTGGCGGAATTGGCAGACGCACTAGACTTAGGATCTAGCGCCTACGGCGTGGGGGTTCGACTCCCTTCATCTGCACCACAATTAAATTTAAAAAAAGATGCGGAAATGGCTCAATGGTAGAGCGCCACCTTGCCAAGGTGGATGTTGCGGGTTCGAGTCCCGTTTTCCGCTCCAAATATGCGGGTGTAGCTCAATGGTAGAGCCCTAGCCTTCCAAGCTAGTTACGAGGGTTCGATTCCCTTCACCCGCTCCA
>NZ_JBZEFC010000027.1:0-524 GCF_058310295.1 Clostridium sp. TJA020 | reverse complement strand
AAAACAAAAACGAATTAAGATTTATAAATGAAAATTAAAATAAAAAAATGTGTGTTTAAGAAGAGGAGAGATAGTATATGAAAAAATTTATATGTACAGTATGTGGATACGTTTATGAGGGAGAAGCTGCACCAGAAAAATGTCCAGTGTGTGGAGTAGGAGCAGATAAATTTAAAGAACAATCATCAGACTTAGCATGGGCAGATGAACATAGAATTGGAGTAGCTAAGGGAGTAGATGAAAGAATAGTAGAAGGATTAAGAGCAAACTTTATGGGAGAATGTACAGAAGTAGGAATGTACTTAGCAATGTCAAGACAAGCTGACAGAGAAGGATACCCAGAAGTTGCAGAAATATATAAGAGAGCTGCATTTGAAGAAGCAGAACATGCTGCAAAATTCGCTGAGCTTTTAGGTGAAGTATTAGAAGCAGATACAAAGAAAAACTTACAAGCAAGAGTAGATGCAGAATTTGGAGCATGTGAAGGAAAGAAAGAATTAGCAACTTTAGCTAAACAATTAAAC
>NZ_JBZEFC010000026.1:0-578 GCF_058310295.1 Clostridium sp. TJA020 | reverse complement strand
AAATTCCACCTCTACTCCAAATAATCATAATATAAATCCACCTTATTTAAATTTGTATGTATGTCCTGCAGGCACTAGGTTATATTAACTTAAACTGTCTATAATTGTCAATATTTATACAAATACAGTTAAAATAATTATAAAATATATAGAACGTATGTTTGAAAAATTAAAAGAAAATGATATAATAAAGATAAATAAAAAAAGAATATTTTAAGTACCCTACCTGTAAGGTGGAAGGCAATTATCATATAGCCACGGGAAACAATTAATCAGTTAGTTACTGGTGTTGTTCCTGTGGTTTTTTTGTTACTTAAAAATAGAAAGGAGAATATAGAATGAATGATAAAGCAAGGGAAGAAAGAAATTCATACATGAGAGAATGGCGTAGGAGGAACAAGGATAAGGTTAAGAAGTATCAAGATACATATTGGGAGCGTAAGATAAGCAAAGAAAAAAAGAAGTGATATAGGAAAAGTTATGTATTAATTAAAAAGCCTTACTATTTAGTAGTTCTCGCGTATATATAAGAAGGTGATTAATTAATGAAATATGTAAATGAGTACTTAAAGCTAGAT
>NZ_JBZEFC010000025.1:0-641 GCF_058310295.1 Clostridium sp. TJA020 | reverse complement strand
TATGTTTCTCCATCTGTTAAACGACGGTCTAATGAAATTGCACACATATCTGCTACTGCACAACGTGATGGTGAGTTATAGAATATTTGTGATACTGTAACTGTTCCTTTTCCTAAGAATGGATCATAATGTAAGTTATCATTTAATACTCTAATTTCTTGAAGAATGTCTGCCATTTTATAAATTGCATTATCTCCTCTTTCTGGAGCTGATCCGTGGCAAGAAACCCCTTTAACTTCAACTCTAATTTCCATACGTCCACGTTGACCTCTGTATATGTTTCCATTTGTAGGTTCTGTTATTACTACAAATTCTGGTTTTACTTTATCTTCGTTATGGATATATTGCCAACATAATCCATCACAATCTTCTTCTTGAACTGTTCCAGTTACTAAAACTGTATATTTATCTGATAAAAGACCCATATCTTTCATTATTTTTGCACCATATGTTGCTGATACTATACCACCTAATTGGTCAGAAGCACCTCTTCCACCAATTTCTTCATCATTTTCATATCCTTTATATGGATCGAATTCCCAGTTACTTAATTCTCCAAGACCTACTGTATCTATATGAGCATCATAAGCAATTAGTTTTTTTCCAGTTCCCATATAACCTAAAACATTACCCATTCCATC
>NZ_JBZEFC010000024.1:0-807 GCF_058310295.1 Clostridium sp. TJA020 | reverse complement strand
TCTAGCTCTTTTCTTAATTCCTTTGTATATAAATCATCTTCTATCTTTTCTATACAATTATCTTTACTTTCTATAAGGTCCATTAGTTCGCTTTGTTCTTCACCGACTGTTTTATTAAGGCTTGTTTCCTCGTTGGTATCTCTATTAGTTATAAACCTATGTATCTTTGAATATATCCAATGAAAAGCATAAGTAATAAATAATGCTCTTTTCTCATTATTAATATCATACTTATTACAAGCTATAATAAAACCTATTGTACCCTCTTGTATTAAATCATCTTTATCTATTGAGCTTATTCCCTCTGTATAGAACTTATTAGCAATCTTATATATAAACTTCTGGTTGTTCTCTATTAACTGCTCTAAGGCTTGTTTATTGCCTTGCTGATATAATACAACAAGTTCCTCATTAGTCATTTAATTCACCCCACTTTTAGTGTAAATTATCATTTATATAATATTAGAATTTTTTAATATAAACGTTACTTTAAATCCTAACATTTCCTAACATATATCTTAGGTTTTCTTAGGTATCGCTCCTTTTTAATTACAATATTTCATACTAGCATTTCCTAGCATTAACGTTCCTTTTCAGACAAGGTTTTACTAGGGTTCTATGTTACTCTATATAAGGCTTTAATCCTTGTAATTTCAATGTAGTACTACGTTACCTTTCAATGTAGTACTACATAAACTTTGTATGCAACGTTCGTTATTTAGTGTGCAACGTTCACTATTATTTTTTCATCTTTAAATTAACTAAATTAAGCCACCTATTATTACGTTCTTCTTGCCAATACATAAG
>NZ_JBZEFC010000023.1:0-815 GCF_058310295.1 Clostridium sp. TJA020 | reverse complement strand
ATATTCCATTTAAACCATTAGCTGAAGAAGGCTATAAATTTATAAAAACTCTAATTTTATTAGGAGATACTAAAGAAAAAATAAAAAATGCATTTAATAAACTAAAAGAAGAAAAAGGTATAGAAGTAAAAATTATAGAAGTTAATAATTTAGAAGAGGCTGTTGATAAAGCTAGAGAAATTTCAGAAAGTGGAGATATAGTTACATTGTCACCAGCTTGTGCGTCATTTGATATGTTTCCTAACTTTATGGTTAGAGGAGATAAATTCAAACAGATAGTTAATAAATTAAAATAATAAAAAGAGCTACATAAATTTGTAGCTCTTTTTTATTAATAGTTAAATTGCATTAAATAAAGATTCAATTTAATTAATTATGTTATATAAATTACAACACAATTAATTAAAATTTATCAATAAAGAGCAAAAATAACGATAACTGTACCTAGCGTATCATGATTAGAAATTAAAAGTAATAATAAGAAAATGATAGAAAAATAGTATTAATTTAATTAAATGAATATTTTATAAAAAATAGATATAAAACAATCATGATATTATAATATCCGTCGTCAGGTGATGGCGACAAACCAAAACACTTTCAAGTTTGATTGAAAAAACTTTTTAAAAAAGTTGTTGACAATAAGAAACTTAAGTGTTAATATATAAAAGCGGTCAACGAAACCGCACAGATCTTTGAAAATTGAACAGAATATAGAAATACATTTAGAACCAGCAATTCTTTTTACAAGTAAGTTTTAAGAGCGAGATTAAACTTTTTATTGAGAGTTTGATCCTGGCTCAGGACGAACGCTG
>NZ_JBZEFC010000022.1:0-869 GCF_058310295.1 Clostridium sp. TJA020 | reverse complement strand
GAAACAGAAAACAGACACTATGCTCACGTTGACTGTCCAGGACACGCAGACTACGTTAAGAATATGATCACAGGAGCAGCACAAATGGACGGAGCAATCTTAGTTTGTTCAGCAGCAGATGGTCCAATGCCTCAAACAAGAGAGCACATCCTACTTGCATCAAGAGTTGGAGTTGACCACATCGTAGTATTCTTAAACAAAGCTGATATGGTTGATGATGAAGAATTATTAGAATTAGTTGAAATGGAAATCAGAGAATTATTAAGCGAATACAACTTCCCAGGAGATGATATTCCAGTAATAAAGGGTTCAGCATTAAAAGCATTAGAAAACCCAACTGATGAAGCTTCAATCGCATGTATCGAAGAGTTAATGGAAGCAGTAGATAGCTACATCCCAACTCCAGAAAGAGCAACAGATAAGCCATTCTTAATGCCAATCGAAGATGTATTCACAATCACTGGTAGAGGAACAGTTGCTACAGGAAGAGTTGAAAGAGGAATATTAAATGTAGGAGCAGAAGTTGAAATCGTAGGATTAAGTGAAGAAATCAAGAAAACTGTTGTTACAGGAATCGAAATGTTCAGAAAGTTACTAGACGAAGCGCAAGCTGGAGATAACATAGGAGCATTATTAAGAGGGGTTCAAAGAACTGAAATCGAAAGAGGTCAAGTATTAGCTAAACCTGGTTCAGTTAACCCACACAAAAAGTTCGTAGGTCAAGTATACGTACTTAAAAAAGAAGAAGGTGGAAGACATACTCCATTCTTTGATGGATACAGACCACAATTCTACTTCAGAACAACTGACGTAACAGGATCAATCAAATTACCAGAAGGAATGGAAATGGTAATGCCAGGAGACCACAT
>NZ_JBZEFC010000021.1:0-1202 GCF_058310295.1 Clostridium sp. TJA020 | reverse complement strand
CTCAATAAAAAGTTTAATCTCGCTCTTAAAACTTACTTGTAAAAAGAATTGCTGGTTCTAAATGTATTTCTATATTCTGTTCAATTTTCAAAGACCATTTTATCTCGTCGCCCTCAAGCGACTTGTTTATCTTATCATTTAAGAAGATTTATGTCAACAACTTTTTTTCATAAAGTTTTCTAAACTTTCAAAGTGTTTCCTCTTCTAAGTAACAATAATATCTTATAACCTTATTCAATATTTGTCAACATCTTTCGACATATTTTAATGTCTTTTAATGTCGATTTATATCGTCATAAGCGACGAAATCAATAATATCATATTATTACTATTAAATATATTTTAATATACTCAAATTTATAAATTAAAATATACATACTAAGATTTTCTTTAGTTTTCTAATATTATTAGACATTGATACACTAGGATATGTTTAAGTAATAATTCTATTATATATAAACTTTAAATACTTTCTTTCTCTTATTATTATGTAATATATTTATCATAATTAATTTATTTTTTATTGTTAAATAGTATTTATATTATAATATAAATACTATTTACTACCCTTTAAAATATTAATTAATATAAGTAAGATTAAATTTTAATTAACACTAATATTTTCAGTATTAATATTTATATGTAGTTATTAAAAAATTTATCTTCCTATTTAAACTAATATATATTCAATATATTAATAGTATTCTTCTTAATTTAAATATTAATACCTATATATTAATTTATTTATAATTATTTAAACTTTTATATATTATAATTGATTTGTTGCACTAATATTTTAATATAAAAACATATAAATTTAACGCAATATTTCTTATATAACATCATTTAAATTCACCTCAATTATAAAAATATTATCTTTAAATAATATAAAATCCTTCAGCATTATATAAAGATTTTAATTTAAATAAAAAAACACATCTAAATAGATGTGTCTTAAATATGGTGGAGGTAAGGAGATTCGAACTCCTGACCCCCTGCGTGCAAGGCAGGTGCTCTCCCAGCTGAGCTATACCCCCGTATAAAAAAAAGATAGCAATTAAACTATCTTTTTATTTTTCACCTGGCAACGTCCTACTCTCCCACACGGTCACCCATGCAGTACCATTGGCGCTATAGAGCTTAACTTTCCTGTTCGGAATGGGAAGGAGTGTTTCCTCTATGCCATCATCACCAGATATTCA
>NZ_JBZEFC010000020.1:0-1363 GCF_058310295.1 Clostridium sp. TJA020 | reverse complement strand
CCCTCTCTTTCTCTAATATATTTCTCCTAATATCTAAATACTTGTCATATACTAGGTCTTGCTCTATCTCATTAACAATATCTTTTTCACTTAAAACCTTTTTTATATGCTTTGCTATAAAACTTACTTTTAAATCTGTAAAATCAATTTCTTGTAGTGTCATTATGTATTTATCACTACTTTTTACTTTTCCTGTTTCTTTATCTCTATATCTATTACATAAATAAAATTTATATATGTTTCCATATTTATCTTTTCCCTTTTTTACTGAACAAAACATATTATTTCACTCCTTTTGTAGTGTCAATAAACATCTACCACTACATTTTATTTAAATAATAAGGCTCAACTTAATGTTGAACCCCTTATTAAGTTACGCCCTTTATGGTAGCAACCTACTCTATATCAATATATATTCTTCTATATTTACCATTGTCATAAGCCTTACTAATCCTTTTTATCTTTGTTCCAGTTAATAAAGCTTTAATGATCTTTTCTCTTTCTTCAATCGTTTGATAGCTTATCATTATCTTGCTCATTTACTATACCTCTAATTTGTATCTATTTATTTCTATTAAGTCATTTATATAATCCATTGCACTTGCTTTTCCAAATTCATTTAATAATCTAAATTTCCTAATAAGAGTTAATTCAGCATTCTCTATTTTATTAAACTCTTTTATTAAATTATCTTTAAATAGCTGTTGTTCTTTTTCTAATTGTTTTTTTCTATAAAATTCAAGTTTCTTATGAATTTTTATTAATTTTCCGAATCTATTTACCATTGCTTTCTTTGGATTAAGTAATATATATTCTATCTTTTCTACTACGCTATCCATTCCAATACTATCTAGCCACTTCTTATTAAAAGTTAAGTCAAATCCATTAATTGTATTACTAGGATGAAATGTAATATAAAACTTTTTATTATCTCCTTGAAAGTCTAAAGCTGATATATAAAATATATTTCCATTAATTTTTCTAATCATTTTAAAATTCTCCAATCACATAAATATTAAAGTAACATCTTAGCTTGATATTCACTTAAAAAGTTAAGGTTATCTATACCAGCCTTTACACCTTCTTTAAAATAGTGTCTTTGCTCTATACATGCTATTTCTGTATTTGTATCATCTAACTCACTTATAAGTTGAAATACCTCATCTGATACAATTTCTTTAAGTTTCTCCATTATCCTAACCTTTTTTTCTGTATGTACTCCATATTCTAAATATGAATTTTCTATATCTTCAACCTCTGTATTTTGAATATGTTTATATTCATTTTCTATTATATTTTTAAATAATTTAACTTGATCTTTAACTTTCACTTTAAAATTCTCCAATCTTTCTTATGTTTTCCT
>NZ_JBZEFC010000019.1:0-1857 GCF_058310295.1 Clostridium sp. TJA020 | reverse complement strand
TAGTACTACATAAACTTTGTATGCAACGTTCGTTATTTAGTGTGCAACGTTCACTATTATTTTTTCATCTTTAAATTAACTAAATTAAGCCACCTATTATTACGTTCTTCTTGCCAATACATAAGCTCTTTAATTAATTTATAATATGTGGTCCATCTCATATATTTAGGTTTTAATATATTACTAGTCATTGAATCACCAGTATAATAGTTAATGTCATGCTCTAGTTTTAATTTATCTAATATCTTATCTATCTTTAAATCACAATACTCCATTCCACCTCTATAAGTATTTGTACTTTTATACTTCAATGATCCACACTCTCTACACTTCCAAATACCATTAATATAATAAATATGTTTTCTAGGACTTAAGCAATAAGGACATAGAAATAAATTCTTTTCTCCAAACTTATTTTTATACTTTTCTATTCTTATAAAGGTATCATTTATACTAATTTCACTATCTTTTATAGTTAAAATACTACCTTTTAGCTCACTCGATTTGAATATAAACCTATTTCCTTTAAGGCTTAAAACCTCGTCTATATCTAGCTTTAAGTACTCATTTACATATTTCATTAATTAATCACCTTCTTATATATACGCGAGAACTACTAAATAGTAAGGCTTTTTAATTAATACATAACTTTTCCTATATCACTTCTTTTTTTTCTTTGCTTATCTTACGCTCCCAATATGCATCTTGATACTTCTTAACCTTATCCTTGTTCCTCCTACGCCATTCTCTCATGTATGAATTTCTTTTTTTCCTTGCTTTATCATTCATTCTATACTCTCCTTTCTATTTCTAAGCAACAAAAAAGCCACAGGAACAACACCAGTATTAGTTACTGATTAATTGTTTCCCGTGGCTATATGATAATTGCCTTCCACCTTACAGGTAGGGTACTTAAAATATTCTTTTTTCTTTATCTTTATTATATCATTTTCCTTTAATTTTTCAAACATACGTTCTATATATTTTATAATTATTTTAACTATATTTGTATAAATATTGACAATTATAGACAGTTTAAGTTAATATAACCTAGTGCCTGCAGGACATACATACAAATTTAAATAAGGTGGATTTATATTATGATTATTTGGAGTAGAGGTGGAATTTTAGCACCTGTTGCAGCTATTTTAAGCCTTGTATTAACTGAATACTCAGTTAATGCATTATTTAATAGTGAAATATATTATGAGGTGCATGGATGGCCAAAATTCGTAGCATTATCTATAGCAGGCTTATTATGTTTTTTATTAGGACATTTCCTAAACAAAGAAGAGAAGGTATATATAGATAAAGCAACTGGAAAAGATGTGGTACTTAAAAAAAATCATTCTTTCTTTTTTATCAACATAAAATATTGGACATTTATTTTCCCTATATTAGGATTAATTTATTGGGTTACAAATAACTAAAATAAGAGGTTCTGCATAATGTAGGACCTCTTAAATCTTATACTATAAAATACTATCTAATTTACTTTTGACATCATTTATAATTTTCATCTTTTCCCCACTATCTTTTACTATATCGGGGTGATATTTCTTAGCCATAGCTCTAAAGCCTAGCTTTATAAATTCTTTTGCTATCTCTTTTGTAGTGTCATTAAAATTTATAGAACTTGTACCACTACTAAATCCACCATAATATGAATTATAATTTTTCCTATATTCCTCATATTCTTTTTGCTGCTTTTTATATTCTTCTTCTTTCTTTGCCCTCTCTTTCTCTAATATATTTCTCCTAATATCTAAATACTTGTCATATACTAGGTCTTGCTCTATCTCATTAACAATATCTTTTTCACTTAAAACCTTTTTTATATGCTTTGCTATAAAACTT
>NZ_JBZEFC010000018.1:0-4509 GCF_058310295.1 Clostridium sp. TJA020 | reverse complement strand
GAGCCAGGATCAAACTCTCAATAAAAAGTTTAATCTCGCTCTTAAAACTTACTTGTAAAAAGAATTGCTGGTTCTAAATGTATTTCTATATTCTGTTCAATTTTCAAAGACCATTTTATCTCGTCACCCTCAAGCGACTCATTTATCTTATCACTTAATATTTAATATGTCAACCATTTTTAAAATTTAATTTTAAAAAGTTTTTCTAAGACATATTTACCTCAGCGACAAGAATTATATTATCATCATATATAATTCTTGTCAACATGTTTTTTCATTTTTTATCAATTATTTTTTATAATACATATAATATATTATAAATTTATTATATTGAGGTTTTTTAATGAAAATTTCTATCTTAAATAACTTATTAATAAACTCTACTTTATATAATTTTTTTTCAAATATATACTCTAACAAAATACCGAATAATTTAATTTGTAATGATAATTATTTAAATTTTTTAGAAGTCAAAAACAAATATTTATCTGCTTACAGCTTACCCCTATCAAATATAAATAATTTTAATTATACAGGTATTAAAATTTTGAATATGAAATATATTGATGATAAAGCTTGTTTAGTTCATTTTTATATTAAATTTCAAACAATAAAAGATAAAAAAATTAATTCAACAAGTTTTAATAGAGCTTTATTATGTAAATATTATAATAAATGGCTAATTTATTGCATATATGATGATTTGTTTGATGAAAACATAATTAATTTTTCTGAAGACTTATGTTATATAAAAAATTTAACTAATTTATTCCTAAATTCTTTAATAAAAAGATATGAAAATCTTATTTTAAATCTTTATACTATTCCTAATCTTTCAAGAAATGATACTTTTAATTTAAATAAAACTAGAAATATTTTATATGATTCTAATAAGGCAGTATTTTATGCTGAAAAATATGCATTAAATTATAATGATGAATATCAAAGTTTTGATAAAAACGGTGGAGATTGCACAAATTTTGTATCTCAAGTTATACATTATGGAGGTATTCCTTTATCAAGCACTTGGAGTCCATATAAAAATTCCTGGATTAGAGTTAATGAACTATACAGCTATTTAATCTATAACAAAATAGCAAAAAAAACTAATAACTTATCCCCTGGGTCTATTATTCAATTTTTTAGTCCTGAAAGAAAAACTTGGACTCATTCAGGTATTATAACTTACACTCTTAACAATGACTGTTTATACTGTTGCCATTCATATAATAAGTTAAATTATCCTCTTTCTTATATGTATCCTGATATATACCCAAAAATTAGAATATTATCTATTAATTAAAGAAAAAAGAAGTATGCACAATGAACATACTTCTTTTTTTGTTTTATTTTCCTAATTTTAATGCATCTAATATTATAAGCGCCGTATCCTCTATAGCTCTTTGAGTTACATCTATAGTTTTACATCCTAACTTTCTAATTATATTATCTGCAAAATCAAATTCCTCTAATATTCTAGCATCTCCTGCATATTCAACATCTGAAGGTATTCTATGAAATTTATCTAATCTTTTCTTTCTTATTTCTATTAATTGAAGAGGATTAATTGTTAATCCAAATATTTTTTTCTTATCAATTTCATACAATTCTTTAGGTACACCCACTTCTGGAACTAAAGGTATATTTATAGCTTTTATACCTTTATTAGCTAAATACATGCATAAAGGTGTCTTTGATGTTCTTGATAATCCAACTAAGACAACGTCTGCATTTTTTATTCCCCTATAGTCTTTACTATCATCATATTGCATAGCAAATTCCATAGCCTCTATTCTTTTAAAGTAATTCTCATCAGTTTCCCACATAGCACCTGGATTATTATCCGGAAGTTTATTTAACTTAGATGATACTATGTTTAATATTGGTCCTAGTACATTTACCACTGGTATATTATTGCTTATACATTTTTGAGTTAAATACTCCCTAACATCTACAGTTATAATTGTTGATACTATTACTGCTTCATTACCACATTCTTTAACTGCTTCTATAACATCTTCTATATCATCTAAACTTTTTATATAAGGTATTCTTTCTACTATAACATCTTTACCAAATTGACTTGCTGCCGCAATAGCAACTTGATTTGAAGTTTCTCCAATTGAATCTGACACTGCAAATATTGTTAACATAATAAGTACCTCTCTTTTTTAAACTTTTTTAATTTCTCCCCTTTGACTATATTATTACACATTTTTTTTTATTTTCTCAATAGTGAATTTTGTAATTATATGTTAAACTTAATTTTATAAATGTAATTTACAAAAAATTCTTTTTATGGAGGCTTAAATGAATATAAAAAAAATATTATCAGTAGTAACACTTCCTTTAATGTGGTTAGTATATGTTCTTTTTGAATTAATTACTGGGAGAATAAATGATCTAACTACTATAATTGGTAATTTATTTCTTATAATATTATTTGGTATTGTAGGATACTTCTTTTATAAATTCACAGAAAAATATCCTTTAGGATTGAATAAAAAATTTATGATAATTATATTTTTATTTCTTATGATATTAGATCAAGGAATTAAAATAATAATAAAATTATTCTTCTTTAAATCATACTTTGAAATTTTTAATGGATTTTTATCTTTCAATCCACTTATAAATACAGATGGTTCATGGCTCAATGCAAGATTTGGAACATCAGTAAGCTTTTCGGCCCTAATTTTTATAAATGTACTTGCCATAATAATATTTATAGAAATATACAGATATTATAAGTCAAAAGGAAACAAAGATATTTTTGCTGACCTAACAATATTATTTATAATATCAGGTGCTTTATGTTCATTAATAGATAAATTATTTTATGGTGGTAGTTTAGATTTTATAGGAATAAGTACATTATTCGTCGCAGATTTTAAAGATATATACATAAACTTAGGAATTTTATTCTTAATTATATGTTTTTATAATAATGGCTTTTTCTCAAATAATGATGATAAATCAACATTTAAAGATGATATTAAAAGTTTAAATAGATTTCTAACTTTTATGAAAAATGATTTCAAAAAAATATTTTCTAAAAATAAAAAGAGCTATTAAAAAATAGCTCTTTCTTATTATAATAATCTTTTACAAAAATAAAAAAAGATTATGAAAGCATAATCTTTTTGAATATATAATGCTAAGCAAGTTCCTATTAGAGAATTACTTTAAGTAATTCTTGGTGGCTCACCCGGGAATCGAACCCGGGACACCATGATTAAAAGTCATGTGCTCTACCGACTGAGCTAGTGAACCGTATATTTTAGTGATAAATCAATAATCAACTAAAATCAATTTATAAAAACTAATACTAGCAAATATTAAATTACTTAAAGTAATTTTGGTGGCTCACCCGGGAATCGAACCCGGGACACCATGATTAAAAGTCATGTGCTCTACCGACTGAGCTAGTGAACCACATCTTACCTGGCAACGTCCTACTCTCCCACACGGTCACCCATGCAGTACCATTGGCGCTATAGAGCTTAACTTTCCTGTTCGGAATGGGAAGGAGTGTTTCCTCTATGCCATCATCACCAGATTACTTTTTAATGTGTTGTTGTTTCACCTTATTTGGCGCCTCAACAATTACTTATTATATAGACATAAATACCTTTTGTCAACAACTTTCTTCATTTTTTTTAAAAACATAAATACATACGATCTAAATGCCCATTTTATCAGCATTTAGCTACACTTAAATCTATATAAAATAATATATATTTTATATTTTATAAATTGAATTTTTGATTTTTTATAAAATATTTTTTAATCATTTTTCTTAAATTAGATTTTAAAATTACTATAATTTTAATAAAATACAAATAATTCAAAATAACTATTTTTAAATTTATTTATTAATAAACATAATTTAATATTTATAATAAAAAAATTAATCCTACTAAACAACTATATTACAAATATATTGAATATAATAATCTATATATTATCCAATTTTATAATTATATCTTCTTAAAAATAGTGTTTTTTTATATAATAGTTTCTTTATATTAATATTTTTTATTTTAACAAATAAAATCTACATTAATATAATAATCTTTAGTAGCACTATATATTATTAATATGGATTGTACTTCTCTTAAGTTTTTTGTTACTTAGAAGCAATTTTCCACTTCATATCATATATTTCATTTTTAATTAAAATATTATAACATTATTTCTCCATATATAAAGCTTATAGTCATATAATCTGTTTTAATCAACAATATTATATTTTTAATAAATTTAAATAAAAAAAGATCTAGAAATTTCTAGATCTTTTTGGTGCGCCATTAGGGAGTCGAACCCTAGACACCCTGATTAAGAGTCAGGTGCTCTACCAGCTGAGCTAATGGCACGTAAAAAAACCTGGCAACGTCCTACTCTCCCACACGGTCACCCATGCAGTACCATTGGCGCTATAGAGCTTAACTTTCCTGTTCGGAATGGGAAGGAGTGTTTCCTCTATGCCATCATCACCAGATATTCAGA
>NZ_JBZEFC010000017.1:0-2999 GCF_058310295.1 Clostridium sp. TJA020 | reverse complement strand
ATTGTTGATACAACAAGCCAAGAAATAAAGTATTTATTAAATACTATTCTTTGTGAGAACCAAAATTGTGATGATTTTGAAATGACTAAATAGGTCAAGCTACAAAGGGCGCATGGTGAATGCCTTGGCATCAGGAGCCGATGAAGGACGTGATAAGCTGCGATAAGCTTCGGGTAGGCGCACATAGCCAGAGATCCGGAGATTTCCGAATGAGGGAACTCACATGGGTGAACCCCATGTATCATATAGTGAATACATAGCTATATGAAGGTAACCTAGGGAACTGAAACATCTAAGTACCTAGAGGAAGAGAAAGAAAAATCGATTTTCTTAGTAGCGGCGAGCGAAAAGGAAAGAGCCCAAACCAAAGATTTATCTTTGGGGTTGCGGACAGAACAATAACTTAGGAGGCTATTGTAACAGAACACAACTGGAAAGTTGGACCGTAGAAGGTAATAGTCCTGTATGTGAAACGAGAAGACCTAAAGTTCTGATCCAGAGTACCACGAGACACGTGAAACCTTGTGGGAAGCAGGGAGGACCACCTCCCAAGGCTAAATACTACCTGATGACCGATAGTGAAGCAGTACCGTGAGGGAAAGGTGAAAAGAACCCCGGGAGGGGAGTGAAATAGAACCTGAAACCGTGTGCCTACAACCGGTCAAAGCCCCATATGAGGGTGATGACGTGCTTTTTGTAGAACGAGCCAACGAGTTACGGTATGTAGCAAGGTTAAGTACTTAAGGTACGGAGCCGAAGGGAAACCAAGTCTTAATAGGGCGACTAGTTGCATGCTGTAGACCCGAAACCGGGTGACCTATCCATGGCCAGGTTGAAGCGAGGGTAAAACCTCGTGGAGGACCGAACCACGTTGCTGTTGAAAAAGCATGGGATGAGCTGTGGATAGCGGAGAAATTCCAATCGAACTCGGAGATAGCTGGTTCTCCCCGAAATAGCTTTAGGGCTAGCGTCGAATGTGAGTAGTGGAGGTAGAGCACTGAATGGGCTAGGGGGCATAGCGCTTACCGAACCTTATCAAACTCCGAATGCCACATACTTTTAGTTCGGCAGTCAGACTACGAATGATAAGATCCGTGGTCAAAAGGGAAACAGCCCAGATCGTCAGCTAAGGTCCCAAAGTGTAAGTTAAGTGGGAAAGGATGTGGGATTTCTAAGACAACTAGGATGTTGGCTTAGAAGCAGCCACTCATTGAAAGAGTGCGTAATAGCTCACTAGTCGAGAGATCCTGCGCCGAAAATGTAACGGGGCTAAACTTACCACCGAAGCTACGGGTTCGCACTAAGTGCGAGCGGTAGGGGAGCGTTGTAATCGGGCTGAAGTCGTACCGTAAGGAGCGGTGGACTGATTACAAGTGAGAATGTTGGCATCAGTAGCGAGATGTAGGTGAGAATCCTACAGGCCGAATATCTAAGGTTTCCTCAGGAAGGTTCGTCCGCTGAGGGTTAGTCGGGACCTAAGCCGAGGCCGAAAGGCGTAGGTGATGGACAATCGGTTGATATTCCGATACCACTATAATCGTTATTATCGATGGTGTGACGGAGAAGGATAGGATGTGCTAACTATTGGATGTTAGTCTAAGCGTTTAGGGAGTTAAGGTAGGCAAATCCGCTTTAACAATCCTGAGGCGTGATGGGGAAGGTTCTACGGAACCGAAGTATCTGATTCCATGCTTCCAAGAAAAGCATCTAGAGAGAGAAGTAGTGCCCGTACCGCAAACCGACACAGGTAGATGAGGAGAGAATCCTAAGGCCGGCGGAAGAATTGCAGTTAAGGAACTAGGCAAATTGACCCCGTAACTTCGGGAGAAGGGGTGCCTGCGAGAGCAGGCCGCAGAGAATAGGCCCAAGCAACTGTTTAGCAAAAACACAGGTCTCTGCTAAAGCGAAAGCTGATGTATAGGGGCTGACGCCTGCCCGGTGCTGGAAGGTTAAGGGGAACACTTAGCGCAAGCGAAGGTGTGAACTTAAGCCCCAGTAAACGGCGGCCGTAACTATAACGGTCCTAAGGTAGCGAAATTCCTTGTCAGGTAAGTTCTGACCCGCACGAATGGCGTAATGACTTGGGCACTGTCTCAACTGCAAATCCGGCGAAGTTGTAGTGCGAGTGAAGATGCTCGCTACCCGCGATTGGACGGAAAGACCCCGTAGAGCTTTACTGTAGCTTAGCATTGAATTTCGGTATTATCTGTACAGGATAGGTGGGAGACTGGGAAGTTAGGACGTCAGTCCTAATGGAGTCAACCTTGGGATACCACCCTGATATTACTGGAATTCTAACAGGACGCCATGAAACTGGTGACTGGACATTGTTAGGTGGGCAGTTTGACTGGGGCGGTCGCCTCCTAAAAAGTAACGGAGGCGCCCAAAGGTTCCCTCAGAACGGTCGGAAATCGTTCGAAGAGTGCAAAGGCAGAAGGGAGCCTGACTGCGACACCCACAAGTGGAGCAGGGACGAAAGTCGGGCTTAGTGATCCGGTGGTACCTCGTGGGAGGGCCATCGCTCAACGGATAAAAGCTACCTCGGGGATAACAGGCTGATCTCCCCCAAGAGTTCACATCGACGGGGAGGTTTGGCACCTCGATGTCGGCTCGTCGCATCCTGGGGCTGAAGTAGGTCCCAAGGGTTGGGCTGTTCGCCCATTAAAGCGGCACGCGAGCTGGGTTCAGAACGTCGTGAGACAGTTCGGTCCCTATCCGTCGCGGGCGTAGGAAATTTGAGAGGAGCTGTCCTTAGTACGAGAGGACCGGGATGGACTGACCTCTGGTGTACCAGTTGTTCTGCCAAGAGCATAGCTGGGTAGCTAAGTCGGGAAGGGATAAACGCTGAAAGCATCTAAGCGTGAAGCCCACCTCAAGATGAGATTTCCCATAGCGTAAGCTAGTAAGACCCCTTGAAGAACACAAGGTTGATAGGTCAGGGGTGTAAGCATGGTAACATGTTCAGCTGACTGATACTAATAGGTCGAGGGCTTGACCAA
>NZ_JBZEFC010000016.1:0-6833 GCF_058310295.1 Clostridium sp. TJA020 | reverse complement strand
AAGAATTGCTGGTTCTAAATGTATTTCTATATTCTGTTCAATTTTCAAAGACCATTTTATCTCGTCGCCCTCAAGCGACTTGTTTATCTTATCATTTAAGAAGATTTATGTCAACAACTTTTTTTATAAAGTTTTCTAAACTTTCAAAGTGTTTCCTCTTCTAAACAACAATAATATCTTATCACTTTACTCAACATTTGTCAACTCAGTTCGACATATTCTAAATATAAGTTCGAACTTAAAAGTCCTTTGTCTTTCAAGCAACGGACTTAATGATATCATATACTATTCCTTATATATATTTATTTTTACTTGTTTAATTAATATATTAGCTAAATTCTCTTAAATACTATTAAATTCATTATTTTGCTACTATTGATACACTAGGAATAGTTTAAGTGAAATAATCTCATTATATAAATAAAAAAGGCAGTTTAAACTGCCTTCTTTAAATAGCTTTTCTTTTTTGAATTGTAACGGGGTAATTTTCTGTACCATTTATATTTTGATTTTTGTTCACAGTAGTACCTTTATCTGCAATTACTTTACTCATATAAACATTATCCTCTATTTTGCTATTCTGAAGTATTATACAATTTTCCATGATACTTCCTTTTCCTATATGAACTCTTCTACCTATAATACAATTTTTAACTGTTCCTTCTATATAAGATCCATTAGCAACTATTGAATTAACTACTTCACTTTCTTTAGTATATTTAGTTGGTGCTTCATCTTGTGACTTTGTATATATTGGATCTTTATCATAAAATAATTCTCTATTTATTTTTTCATCTAAAATATCCATATTTGAATCAAAATAAGATTTTACAGAATTTACACAAGATAAATATCCTTTAAACTCATAAGTTCCAACCTTAATATCATTTAAATTTCTACTTATATAATTTTTAACTTTTCTATCTATTCCATTTTTTACGCACTCATATATTATATCTATAAAAAGATTTGTTTTCATTATATACATTTCCATACTAATATTAGCTTCATTTTCTCTTCCTATATTTTCACCAATACTAATTACTCTATTTACTTCATTTATATTTAAAACTTCACAATCTATAAAGCTATCTTTTGCATTATTTATTTTTTTATAAACTATAGTTATATCATTTTTCTCATTTTTATGAGTTTTTATTAGTTCATTATAATCTATATTACATATCATATATGATGGTGCCAATAAAACATACTCTTTTCTACTATTTTTTATAAACTCTATATTCTCAATAAAATTATGAACATCATCATAATATGGATCATAATCCCCAAAATTAAAAACTCTAAGTCCATCCTTTTTTCTATGGAGGTCCCAAGGTCTTCCATTAGTTAAATGATTTACTAATGACCTTGATTTATTTTTTGTAAATATACCTATACCTTCTATTCCTGAATTAGACATATTTGATATTATAAAATCTATTATTCTATATCTTCCTGATATAGGTACTGATGCTAATGTTCTATATCTAACTAACTCTCCCATTTTACTTTCATTTTCATCCAAATTTATTATTCCTAAACAATTATTCAAGCAAACTTCACCCTTTCATCACTAATAATCTATTAGACTATTTCAAAACATTTTATACCATAGAAATTTCTCTTGGTATAACCCCTAAATTTTCTTTATCTGCTAGATTATCTATAATATTTCCAGCTGCTACTACTGCAATTTTATTTCCATTATCTATTAAAGAACCTTCCTTTATTATGGAATCACTTCCTATAATCGCTTTATCTATAATCACATTACTTTCAATATAAGCATTTGGCATTATTACAGAATCTTTTATTATAGTATTTTCCCCAACGTATACACCTTGAGATAATATAGAATTTTCTACAACTCCATATACTTTACAACCTTCATTAACCATAGAATTTTTTATTTTTGATTTTTTACCTATATATTGAGCTGGTCTAACAGGATTTTTTGAATATATTTTCCAATCATTGCTTCTTAAATCTAATTCATTTTCTTCTCTCAATAAATCCATATTTGCTTCCCAAAGACTATCTATAGTTCCAACATCCTTCCAATAACCTTTAAAAGGATATGCTAACATTCTCATATTATCATTCAACATTTTTGGTATTATATTTTTACCGAAGTCATTGCTTGACAATTCATCTAGTTCATCTTCTTTTAAATATTTTCTTAACTTATCCCATTTAAATATATAAACCCCCATTGATGCTTTATTACTTTTTGGTTTTTCTGGTTTTTCTTCAAATTCATATATAGTTAAATCTTCATTTGTATTCATTATTCCAAAACGCTTTGCTTCTTCCATAGTAACTTCTATAACCGCAATTGTTACATCAGCATTATTTTCTTTATGAAAATTTAGCATTTTATCATAATTCATTTTATATATGTGATCACCTGAAAGTATAAGAACATACTCAGGATTATACCTATCTATATACTCTATATTTTGATATATTGCATTTGCAGTTCCTTTATACCAATCTCCACCCTTCTCTTCTTGATATGGAGGTAATATAGATACTCCACCATCTCTTCTGTCTAAATCCCACGCATCTCCAATTCCTATATGTGAATTAAGCTCAAGTGGTTTATACTGAGTTAAAACACCTACTGTATATATACCAGAATTTACACAATTGCTTAAAGGAAAATCTATTATTCTATATTTTCCTCCAAATGGTACTGCAGGTTTTGCTAAATTCTTTGTTAACACTCCTAACCTAGAACCTTGTCCACCAGCTAATACCATTGCAACTATTTCCTTATTAACCATATTCACTTATTCCCCTTCCCCTAAATATAATATTTATTTAATTAACCCAAATAATAATTTATATAATAATCTCTATATTAATTGTTCATATATATCTTTATATTCTTTTGCAGACTTTATCCAGCTATTATCACTCTTCATAGCTTGTACTACTATTTTTCTAAATTTATTTTTACTATTATAAGTTTCTAAAGCATAATTTATAGAATTTATTAAATCTAAGTGATTATAATCTTTAAATACAAACCCAGTTCCCATACCTGTTTGTTCATTATAAGATATTACTGTATCTTTAAGTCCACCGGTTTCTCTTACTATTGGAATTGCCCCATATCTTAATGCAATAAGTTGTCCAAGTCCACAAGGCTCAAATAAAGATGGCATTAAAAATAAATCTGATGCAGCATATATTTTATGTGCTAACTTATTATCAAATAAAATATTAGCTGATAATTTATCAGGATATTTATTAGCAAACCATTTAAATCCTTCTTCAAATTCATTATCTCCTGTTCCTAAAACAACTATCTGAACTTCTTTTTGTAAAAGTTCATCTAAGCAATACATAAATATATCTAAACCCTTTTGACTAGTTAACCTTGAAACTATACCTATCATAGGAATATCTTCTGATTCTTTAAGCCCAAGTTCTCTTTGTAACATCAATTTATTTTTAACTTTTAATTCTATATTTTCTACTGAGTAATTTTTATAAATATAATCATCTTTCTCTGGATTATATTCATCATAATCTATACCATTTACTATTCCTTTAAGAATATCTTCTTTAAACCTCAATAACCCATCTAACTTTTCTCCAAATTCCTTTGTCCTTATTTCTTTAGAATAAGTTTTACTAACAGTTGTTATTAAATCTGAATAATTTATTGCACCCTTTAAAAAACTAACTCCACCATAAAGCTCTAAACTTCCATTGTTAAATAATTCATAATCATATCCGAACAGTTCTGGTAATACCTCCTTATCAAAGGTTCCTCTAAATAATAAGTTATGAATAGATATTATAGTTTTTATTCCCTTATAAAACTCATCATAGTAATATTCAACTTTATTAATAACAGGAATCATTCCAGTTTGCCAATCATTACAATGTATAATATCTGGCTTCCACCCAATTTCTTTTATAAGTTTAAATATAGCCCTATTGAAAAAAGCAAACCTTTCTCCATCATCATAATATCCATACAATCCATCTCTTTTAAAATAATATTCATTGTCTATCAAGTAATAAGGAACATCTTCATATTCACATTCTAATACTCCACAATATTGATTTCTCCAACTAACCTCTACATTAAATGATTTTAAAAATTTAGACTTATATTTTGAATTAAGGTTTATATCTTTATAATTTGGTATTATAACCCTAACATCTATACCCAACTTTTTTAATTCTTTAGGTAATGCACCAATAACATCTCCAAGGCCACCTGTTTTTATAAAAGGGTGTGACTCAGATGCAACTATTAAAACTCTCATTTTCTCTTACTCCTTTGCTTACTATTCTATTATGTTCTTATTTTTCACAGTTAGCTTATTAAATTTATCAATACCTAATATTGATGCTCCCATAGGTGGAACTTTTATTTTTATAGAATATGGCATATTATTGTATTCTTTATCTTCAGCAACAAGTATTTGATCCATAATTTGTCCAGATCCACCATATTCTTTATCATCACTATTAAAGACTTCTTTATAATCAGCTAAATATGGAACCCCTATTTTAAAGTCATAATATACATTAGGAGTAAAGTTACATATAAAAATTAATGTATCCTTTTCTTTTTCTCCCTTCCTAATAAAGGTAAAAATACTTTGATCTTTATTATCTGCATCAATCCATTTAAATCCTTCTGGATTATAATCAAGTTCCCATAAAGCATTATTTTTTTTATAAAATTTATTTAAGTTTTTAGTGTATTGTAACATTTTATTATGCATTGAAAACTTATCTATAAGTTTCCATTCAAGCTCCTCATAATCTCTCCATTCTATAAACTGTCCAAATTCAGAACCCATAAATAAAAGTTTTTTTCCAGGATGTCCAATCATGTAAGCTAAATATAATCTTAATCCAGCAAACTTGTTCCAATAATCACCCCACATCTTATCAACTAAAGACTTTTTACCATGTACCACTTCATCATGAGAAATTGGTAATATAAAATTTTCAGAGTAATTATACATCATAGAAAAAGTCATATTATTATGATGATATTTTCTATATATAGGATCAATCTCTACATACTTTAAAGTATCATTCATCCATCCCATATTCCATTTAAAGTTAAATCCTAAACCACCATTTTCTATAGGCATTGTTACATTAGGCCAAGATGTTGATTCTTCAGCAACCATAATTATATTTTCAAATTCTGAAAATACAGCCCTATTTAACTCCTTCAAAAATGATGTTCCCTCTAAACACTCATTGCCTCCATATATATTAGGCAACCAATCGCCATCATTTCTTCCATAATTTAAATAAATTATATTAGAAACAGCATCTACCCTTAATCCATCTATATGAAATTCTCTAATCCAATAAAATGCATTTGATATTAGAAAACTCCTTACTTCTGGCTTACCTAAATCAAAATTAGAAGTTCCCCAACCTTTATTTTCAGCTTTCCATCCTTCTTCATACTCGTAAGTAGGACTTCCGTCAAACATATATAATCCATGTGAATCCTTACAAAAATGCCCTGGAACCCAATCAAGTATAACTCCTATATCATTTTTATGAAGCTCGTTTATAAGTTCTTTTAAATCTTCAGCATTACCATATCTACTAGTTACTGAGTAATATCCTGTTGACTGATAACCCCAAGATTTATCTAATGGATGTTCCATAATTGGCATTAATTCTACATGCGTATATCCCATTTCTAAAACATATTCAGTTAACCTTTTAGCTAATTCTTTATAAGATAAAAATTCATCATCACACATTTTCCAAGAGCCTAAGTGTACTTCATATATATTAATTGGACTTTTATAAATATTATTTCTTTTTCTTTTATTAATCCATTTTCTATCATTCCACTTAAACTTTATATCTTCTTTCACTATAGAAGCAGTATTAGGTCTTAATTCCGATTGTAAAGCATATGGATCCGCTTTATAAAAAGACCTATTTTTAAATTCGTCTACTATATAATATTTATATTTTGTACCTACCTTTAATCCAGGAATAAAAATCGTCCATATACCATTATCACTTATTTTTTCCATCTTATATTCTTCCAAAGGCTTAAACTCTGAAAAGTCACCAACTATATAAACCATACTTGCTTTTCCAGCCCAAACAGTAAATCTTACCCCTCGTTTTCTCTTTTCTATAACACTATGAGACCCCATAAACCTGTAGCTATTATAATTTTTTCCTTCATGAAATAAATAATTATCAAATTCAGTTATTTGACCTTTCTTAACTGTCTTTTTTATAACTTTATCCCCCTCTGCTACTTTACCCATGTTATCTTTCGCCCCCTTCTAATATCCATTACTTTACAATTGTAGCATTATATTTTCAAAATCTCTATTTATTTCATAATCTAAATTCCTACAAAATAAAATGTATTTTTTAAAAATTTATAACTTAAATAAATAAAGGCCAAAAGTTATAGAAAAAATAACTTTTAGCCTTTTATATTTTAAATATAATTTCTTTTATAAATCTTGTATCTACAGAATACAATTAAAATTTTAAAATAACACATAACTTTTTTATACATAAATTTATTCATAACACTAAAAAACTATTCATTTATTATATTGAGAAAAATATAAATTAATTTAAAAACAAAAAATAAATTAATTTAAAAATTTTATCCATTAGAAATTTTTAAATAATAAAAAATTTAATTTTGAAAATAAATGAGATTATAAATGGATTAATAAAATTATATATGTAAAATCACTCTTTAATAATTGCATATTCTAGAGATAAATTAAGAAGTCCAATAATATATATACTTAATTTATATATACTAAAGTAATCAGAAGAAAGAACTGTAA
>NZ_JBZEFC010000015.1:0-10218 GCF_058310295.1 Clostridium sp. TJA020 | reverse complement strand
CTCTCAATAAAAAGTTTAATCTCGCTCTTAAAACTTACTTGTAAAAAGAATTGCTGGTTCTAAATGTATTTCTATATTCTGTTCAATTTTCAAAGACCATTTTATCTCGTCGCCCTCAAGCGACTCGTTTATCTTATCACTTGGAAACCTTTATGTCAACACTTTTTTAAATCATTTTTTAGTGATTTAAAATTTGACTTCCTTCTCTTCAAGAAGTTGTTCCGCATCAGCGACGATATTTATAATAACATGTCTATTTATGTATGTTTTTACTACTTACTCTATTTTTAGTCATTATTATACTTATTTTCTATTTTACTATGTTTTTCTTTATTTTTCATCTATAGATACGCCTGGTTATGTATTAGATGTATTTAGGTATAATATTACATATTACTTAATTATATTATTCAATACATATAAAACTTTTATAATTATTGTACTAATTAATTTATATAGAACTTAGTATATATTTAATTTTTATTATAAAAATATATTTATATTTTTTAAGTAAATCTTATAAATCTACTTAATTTTTATATATTCTATATCTATTTTATTCTTTTCACATAAAATTAATTTAAAATCACTAAAATAAAAATAACTGTTTATGTATTCATTTTCTTAAATTGATATGTATATAAAAACTATATTTCTCTTTTATTATTTTAATTTATAAATATACCTTAATTATAAAAACTTACATCAAATATATTTTAAATTTTTAAATATAAATATTTTATATGTTATTAAAGTTTAAAGAATACCTATATTAAACTTTTTATAACTAATAAAAAAAGCTTAATATAGTAACTAAATATTATTTAGTTACTATATTAAGCGTAAAATTAAATTTTAACTTTTTCTCTTATTCATTACTATTGGCCATTTTTTTGACCCTATATATTTTTCATCTTGCTCTACAATTATTTTTTTATCAGCTATTACATTTTCAAGTTCACATCCATTATTTATTATTGTTCCTTGAAGTATAATGGAATCTTTTATTTTTACATTTGGACCTATATATACTCTTCTTGATATTATACTATTTTCAATCTTTCCATCTATATAACAACCATTTGCTATTAAAGAATTTTTAACCACACTATCATTAGTATACTGTGTAGGCCCTTCATCTTTTGTTTTTGTGTATATTGGTCTACCGCTAAAAAACATTTCTTTATTTACTTCTGAATTTAAAAAATCCATATTAGCATCATAATAGGATTTTAATGAATTTATACAACTTAAATATCCATTAAATTCATATGCTTTAACATTTAATTTATCTAAGTTAGAGTGTATAAAATGTTTTATTTTTTTATACATACCACTTTTTACAGATTCATTTATTATATCTATAAATAAATCTGTTTTCATAAAATACATTTCTGTACTAATTGATGCATTTTTTTCCTTTCCTATATTTTCACCAACACTTATAATTCTATTATTATCATCTATATTAAGAACATCACAATTTATAAATTTTTCTCTTGCATTATTTACATTTTTATATACTATTGTGACATCATTATTTTCATTTTTATGTTTATCTATTAATCCTTTAAAATCTATATTGCAAATCATATATGAAGGTGCAATTAAAACATATTTTTTCTTACTATACCTTACAAACTCTATATTGTCATTGAAATTATGAATATCATCATACGAAGGAGAATAATCTCCAAAATTAAATACTTTTAACCCATCTCTTTTTCTGTGAAGGTCCCATGGTCTTCCATTTGTTAAATGATCCATTAGTGATCTAGATTTATTTTTAGTAAATATTCCTATACACTCTATTCCTGAGTTTGTCATATTTGAAAGTATGAAATCTATTATTCTATATCTAGCAGCTATTGGAACTGAACCTAAAGGTCTATTTCTTACTAATTCACCCATTCTACTTTCATTTTCATCTAAATTTATTATTCCTAAACAGTTATTCATTTTTTAACTCCCCCCCACTTAATTTATACAGTTTTTCTTTCTTTATATTTAATCCTGTATCCAACCTCTTCTTTTGATGCTACAACTGATATATTTTTACCATTGCCAACTACTACTTCTTTGTTAATTATCGCATCGCTTCCAATTATAGCTTTATTTACAATTGAAAAATCATCAATAACTGAGTTAGGCATAATTACCGAATTTTTAACTACTGTATTTTTACCAACATAAACACCTTGAAATAATACGGAATTTTCAACAGTTCCATGTATTACACAGCCTTCTACTATAACAGAATTTTTTACCGTTGCATCTTCTCCTATATATTGAGCCGGACTTGATGGACTTACTGAATATATCTTCCAATCTTCATCAAATAAATTTAACCCGTTTTCTATTTTAAGTAAATCCATATTTGCTTCCCACAAACTTTTTATAGTACCTACATCCTTCCAATATCCGCTAAAAGGATATGCAACTAATTTACACCCTTCACTTAACATATTAGGAATTATATTCTTTCCAAAGTCATTACTTGAATTTAAATCTAACTCATCTTTAATAAGGTGCTTTTTTAATGTTTTCCAATTAAATATATATATTCCCATAGAAGCCTTTGTACTTTTAGGATTTTTAGGCTTTTCTTCAAATTCATATATACTTAAATCGTCATTTGTATTCATTATTCCAAATCTACTTGCTTCATCTATAGGGACATCAATAACTGCAATAGTCGCATCTGCTTCTTTTTCTTTATGGAATTCAAGCATATCATCATATTGCATCTTGTATATGTGATCACCTGATAAAACTAATAAATATTCTGGATCATAACTATCTACATATTCTATATTTTGATATATAGCATTTGCAGTCCCTTTATACCACATTCCTCCTTCTTCTTCTTGATAAGGTGGAAGTATACTTACCCCTCCATCCCTTCTATCAAGATCCCAAGGGTCTCCTATTCCAATATGTGAATTAAGTTCTAAAGGCTTATATTGTGTTAATACTCCAACGGTATATATACCTGAATTGGAACAATTACTTAGCGGAAAATCTATTATTCTATATTTACCTCCAAAAGGTACTGCTGGCTTGGCTAAATTTTTAGTTAATACTCCAAGCCTCGAGCCTTGTCCACCAGCTAATATCATTGCTACTATCTCTTTTTTTCCCATAAAATTATTTCCCCCTTCATATGTTTTTCAAAATAAAAATATTTTTATTTTTAATCTGTCAATTCTTAAAAGTGCTTATATAAACATATGATGTGATTTTATATTTTATACTATTTATTTATTAAATCTTATATAAAAATAACCTAAAGAAAAAATCTTTAGGCTATTTATAATTATAAATTTTTATATACTAACTCAGATCCCCAAATACCATTAACATATTGCGAAATTGTTCTATCAGATGAAAAAATTCCTGAATGAGCTATATTAACTCCACAAATTTTTTGCCATACATTAGTATTTCTATATAAATTATCAACTTTTTGTTGAGCTTCAATATATGAATCAAAATCCTTTAATACAAAAAACTCATCATTATATGGTATTAAACTATCATATATTTCTCTAAATCTCTCTCTATCAAAATGATATTTTCCATTTATTAAATCATTTATTACTGATTTAACTCTAAAATTATTTTTATATATATCAAAAGATGAATATCCTCCATTTTTATAATAATTAAGAACTTCTTCTGAATTTAATCCAAATATTACTATATTATCTTCTCCAACTTCATCTTTGATTTCTATATTAGCTCCATCTAATGTTGCTATTGTTACAGCACCATTCATCATAAACTTCATATTTGATGTTCCAGATGCCTCTTTAGTAGTTGTAGAAATTTGCTCACTTAAATCCGTTGCTCTTATAATTTCCTCTGCTAAAGAAACATTATAATTTTCTAAAAATATAACTTTTATTTTATCATTTACTCTAGAATCATTGTTTATCTTTTCTGCTATCTTATTAATAAGTTCAATTGTCTTTTTTGCTAAATGATAAGCTGGTGCAGCTTTTCCTCCAAATATAAACGTCCTTGGTACTATATCTAAATTCGGATTTTCTAAAAGTCTATTGTAAAGATCCATTATTCTTAAACAATTTAAAGTTTGTCTTTTATATGCATGTATTCTTTTTATTTGAACATCAAAAATAGAATTCGTATCTACCTTTATTCCTTTTCTCTTATATATTGTATCTGCTAATAATTCTTTATTATATTTTTTTATATTATGAAGCTCTATTTGGATATTTTTATCATAAGCTTTTTTTTCAAACTCTATTAAATCTATAGGATGTCTTATAAAACTATCACCTATTGTATCAATTAATAAATTAGTTAACTTAGGATTTATTTTTAACAACCATCTTCTATGAGTTATTCCATTTGTTTTATTATTAAACTTATTAGGATAATAATAGTAAAAATCACTCATTTCTTTCTTTTTAAGAATTTCCGTATGAAGTTTTGCTACTCCATTTACACTATGACTACCTACTATTGCTAAGTTAGCCATTCTCACTTGCCCATCAGCTATTATGGCCATTCTTGATATTTTATCCCACTGACCTATATATGAATTCCAAAGTTCCTGACAAAATCTCTCATTAATTTCTTCAATTATCATATATATTCTTGGAAGTAATGACTTAAACATTTCAATTGGCCACTTTTCTAAAGCTTCTGCAAGTATAGTATGATTTGTATAGGATACTGTATTAGTTGTTATTCTCCATGCCTCTTCCCAAGCAAATCCTTCTTCATCTATTAATATTCTCATAAGTTCAGGTATTACAAGCGTAGGGTGAGTATCATTTATATGCATAGCTATTTTTTCATGTAAATTTCTTAAATCACCATTATGCTTTTTATAATGCCTTATAATTCCTTGTACTCCAGCAGAAACAAAAAAATACTGCTGCTTTAATCTAAGTATTTTACCTTTATATTGCGAATCATCAGGATATAAAACTTGAGATATTGCTTCAACTGAATTTTTATATTCTAGAGCCTTTAAAAAATCTCCTCTACTAAAGGATGAAAAATCAAATTCATTATTTACAGTCTCAGCGCTCCAAAGTCTTAGTGTATTAACTGTATTATTCATATATCCTACAACAGGAGTATCATAAGGTACAGCAAGAACAGGCTCATAATTTACATGGGTAAATTTCAATTTTCCATTTATTTTTTCACTTATTATATTGCCACCAAACTTAACTATTTCTTTTTTATCAAGCCTTCTTTTCTCCCAAATATTCCCCTCTCTAAGCCAATTATCTGAAACCTCAACTTGAACTCCATCAATTATTTTTTGTTCAAAAAATCCATATTTATATCTTATACCACATCCATGACCAGCTATATTTACAGAAGCCATAGAATCTAAAAAGCAAGCAGCAAGTCTTCCAAGTCCACCATTACCTAAACCTTGATCTTGTTCTAAGTTTTCCAATTTTTCTAAATCTATATTTAAATCCTTTAAAGCTTCCTTACATATATCTCTAATCCCTAAATTAAGAAGGGCATCTCCTAAGAGTCTACCCAAAAGAAATTCCATTGAAAAATAATATACTTGTTTTTCCTTAGTTATATTATATCTTTTATTAGTTTTCATCCATGTTTCTGAAATATAATCTCTAACTAAACTACCTAAAGCTTCATATTTTTTATAATCACTTCCTTCTGAAAGCTCCTCTCCATGTATCTCTAAATATTTCTTTTTATACTCTTTCTTAAAAGTATTTTTATCTATAGTCAGCATAATACACCTCCTTGAATTTTGTTATAATTTAAAGGTAATTAAATCACTATACATTTTCTTGTATTCATTTGAAGACTTATTCAAGCTATTATCAGAATCTAATGCTTGAATAACAATTGAATTCCAAGTATTTTTATTTTTATATAAATCTAAAGCATATTCTATTATTCCTAACAATTCATTTGCATTATAATTTCTAAAACTAAATCCATTTCCTATTCCAGTATATTTATTATAAGGTTTAATTGTATCTTTAAGTCCACCCGTTTCTCTAACAATTGGAACAGTCCCATATCTAAGTGCTATTAATTGTCCTAATCCACAAGGTTCAAATAAAGATGGCATTAAGAACATATCAGATGCTGCATATATTTTATGCGCTAATTCATTATCAAACTTAATATTAGTTGATACTTTATCTCTATATCTAGATGCTAATCCTATAAAGTGATTTTCATAACTTAAATCACCAGTTCCTAATATTATTAATTGGATATTATGTTGTAATAACCTATCTGCTATATCAATAATTAAATCTAAACCTTTTTGATTAGTTAATCTAGATACTATACCTATCATAGCTGCATCACTATTTATAGGTAAACCTAACTCTCTTTGTAACTTCTCCTTATTTCTCTTCTTACCATATAAATCATATTTATTAAATTTATCATAAATATATTTATCATCTTCTGGGTTAAACTCATCATAATCTATTCCATTTAAAATTCCACTTAACACACAATCCCTATCTCTTAAAACAGCATCTAATCTTTCCCCGTATTCTTCTGTTTTTATCTCATTTACATATGAATAACTTACAGTAGTTACTTTATCTGAATAAATAATTCCACCTTTCATAAAGCTTACCCCATTATCAAAAGCTAAACTTCCATTATAATAAGCTTCTAAATCATAACCAAAAAGTTCAGGCAAAATTTCCTTAGGAAAAACTCCTTGAAATTTAAGATTATGAATTGAAAATACTGATTTTATATTTTTATAAAAATAATCTTTTCTATATTCTAATTTAAGAAGAACTGGAATCATTCCAGTATGCCAATCATTACAATTAATTACGTCAGGCTTAAAACCTATTTCCTTTAAAAGTTTTAGTACTGCTCTATTAAAAAAAGCAAATCTTTCACCATCGTCAAAATATCCATATACTTTATCTCTAGAAAAATAATATTCATTATCTAATAAATAATACTTCACTCCATCACAAATTCCTTCAAAAACTCCACAATACTGATTTCTCCAACCAACCTTAACATTAAAAGATTTTAAAAATTTTAGATTTTTTTCAAACTTACTATTTATTGATTTATATTTTGGTATTACAACTCTTGCATCAACATCTATTCTATTTAACGCCTTAGATAATGACCCTAAAACATCTCCTAATCCCCCTGTCTTTATAAATGGATTTGCTTCAGATCCAACTAATAAAACCTTCACTTTCTTCTCCCCCTTATTTAAAAATATAAACATATTTGTTTATCTTTATATACTTCTAATGTAATTATCTATATGAATAATGATATAAAATATGATTATTCAAACCCTTACTATCTTTATAAATATTAATAAACTAAAAAAAAAATAACTTATAGAAGTTTTTTTATTAAATTTTTATATTTGAAAAAACTTTAGTATAATATAAAACAAATATAAAATTAGGAGGACTATTATGAAATCAGCAGAATACTATATAAAAAATCTAGATATGATTCCTCATGTAGAAGGTGGATATTTTAAAGAATCATTCTTATCAAATACAATAGTAAAAGATAATAAAAAACTATGGAGTAGTATATACTTTTTATTAAAAACTGGAGAAGTTTCTAATTTTCATAGATTAAAATCAGATGAAATGTGGTATTATCACGATGGTGAAGCATTAACTATATATATGATAAGCCCTGACGGTAAATTAACAACAAAACAACTTGGTAAAAACATTGAAAATGGAGAATATCCTCAAGTTTTAGTACCAAAAGGATATATATTTGGTTCTTCAATGAATAATGATGGATTTGCATTAGTTGGATGTATGGTATCTCCCAGCTTTGAATTTAGCGATTTTGAATTATTCAAAAGAGAAGACTTATTAAATAAATATCCAGAACATGCAGATGTAATAATAAAACTTACTAGAGAAGATATTTAATATTATAAATAAAAGGCGTAATATACATTATATTACTGCCTTTAAACTTTTATTAAGTTAAAATTATATATTTTAATTCTCTATCTTATATCAATCTAATTACTCATTATCTATAAAACTATTAAATATTCCATTCTCATCTATAGAAAAATCTTTAGTTCCATTAACTATATCTCTACAATTAGCTACACTCATCGAATCTGATAAATTAGCTAAATCATCACCAATATATGAATTTACACTATCATTACTCTTTATTTGTGAAATTGTACTATTAGATAAATCTCCACCTTTTCTCATTTCATATGTGTCAACTGCCATTACTACTCTTCTTGACTGCTCTATTACTTTAGTCTTTTTAGCCTCATCTATATATCCAGTAATATTTTTACTAAATATTATTACAAGTATTCCCATTATAGCAATAACACCGACTAATTCTATTAATGTAAATCCCTTTTTCTTCGCTTTAATTATATTTTTACATTTTGTATTTAATTTTCTATAAGTCATATATGTCCTCCTCTCATTATAATCTAATTCAAATTATTACCAATTAATTTATTTTTAAACTATATAAACTAAAAAAATAGCAAAAAGATTTAATCTTTTTGCTATTTTTAATACAAATTAACAAGCTATTTCTATATCTTTATTAATATTATTATTTCTATCAATTAATTTCATTCTTATTAAATGAACTATCATTGCAACTAATATAGCTACAACTAAATCACAAGTTACTGTTAATATAAAAGTAATTAATAATTCAAGTGCATCAAGTTTATTTTTTTCTATAACTTTTATACACTCTCTCCATTCACTCATATTATATGATACAACTGCAAGTATAGCAGCCAACGCAACTAAAGGAACATATTTTATAAAAGGCATAAATATTATCATTATTAATAATAAAACTATAGCATGAACTATTCCCGCTATTGGAGTTCTTCCCCCATTTTTAATATTAGCTGCTGTTCTTGCAATAGCACCTGTTGCCGGTATTCCACCAAATAATGATGATGCTATATTTGCTAATCCTTGTCCTATTAATTCTGTATTAGAATTATGTTTTTTATCTATCATTCCATCTGCAACTACAGCTGATAATAAAGATTCAATTGCAGCTAAGAATGCTATTGTAAGTGATGGCATAATTAAAACTTTAATTTTATCTATAGTTAATACAGGAAGATGTGGTTTAGGAATAGATGATGATATTGAACCAAAAGCACTTCCTATAGTTTCAACATTTAAACTTAATCCAGCTACTATTAACGTAGATATTACTAAAGCAATAAGTGAACCTGGAATTGTTTTATTAATCTTAGGAAAAAGTATTATTATTCCTATACATAATATACCTATTATTAAAGTTATAAAATGAGTTTCATTAAAATGTGATATATATGCTTCCCATTTAGGAATAAATTCTGATGGTACTTTTTCAATGTTTAACCCAAATAAATCTTTTATTTGAGTTGATAGTAATGTTACTGCAATTCCTAAGGTAAAACCTAAGGTTATACTCTTTGGAATAAACTTTATTAAATTTCCCAATCTTAAAATTCCAAATAATATTAATATTACACCAGCCATTAATGTTGACATAATTAATCCTTCAAGTCCATAATTTTCTATAATTCCATATACAATAACAACGAATGCACCTGTTGGTCCACCAATTTGAACTCTACTTCCACCAAATAATGATATAAATAACCCCGCTACTATAGCTGTTATAAGACCCTTTTCCGGAGTTACACCTGATGATATTCCAAGAGCAATTGACAATGGAAGTGCTATTATAGCAACTATTACACCCGATATTACATCCTTAAATATTTGCTCCTTGGATAATTCTTTTTTTCTGTGCTTTAGAATGGAAAAAAACTTTGGTTTTTTCATTATTAAAGAAACGCCTCTTTTCATATAAATTTTTTGTAAACTATCTATACACATTAAAAAAAGAGATAGTTAAAACTATCTCTTTTCGTTCACACCTGGCAACGTCCTACTCTCCCACACGGTTACCCATGCAGTACCATTGGCGCTATAGAGCTTAACTTTCCTGTTCGGAATGGGAAGGAGTGTTTCCTCTATGCCATCATCACCAGATATTCAGATGTTCTCTGAAAATTGCATATAATATTGTTAATAACTATTTGGTCAAGCCCTCGACCTATTAGTATCAGTCAGCTGAACATGTTACCATGCTTACACCCCTGACCTATCAACCTTGTGTTCTTCAAGGGGTCTTACTAGCTTACGCTATGGGAAATCTCATCTT
>NZ_JBZEFC010000014.1:0-15102 GCF_058310295.1 Clostridium sp. TJA020 | reverse complement strand
CGAATCCTTTGTTTGCTAATACTGTTGTAATAGCTGCTGTTAATGTAGTTTTACCGTGGTCTACGTGACCGATTGTTCCAATGTTAACGTGTGGTTTACTTCTTTCGAATTTTGCTTTTGACATTGTAATTCCTCCTTCATATAAATGACATAAGTCATTATTTAAATCGTAATCTATATCTTAATATTTGGTATGAAATATTTTTAACATAAATATTAAAAATATCTTCAATCTTATTTATTTAATTGAGAGAAACTACTAAAGTAGATCTCTCATATTTGCAATTTTAATCAAAAATTATTTTGCTTTCTTTCCAGCTACTTCTTCTTGAATGCTCTTTGGTACTTCTTCATAATGATCAAATACCATTACATATGTTCCTCTACCTTGAGTTCTTGATCTTAATGCTGTTGCATATCCGAACATTTCTGATAGTGGTACAAAAGCTCTGATAACTTGACGACCATTTCTTTGTTCCATACCTTCGATTCTACCTCTTCTTGAGTTGATATCACCCATTACATCTCCCATGTACTCTTCTGGTACAACTACTTCTACCTTCATTGAAGGTTCAAGTAATGTAGGATCTGCTTTCTTCATAGCATTTTTGAATGCCATTGATCCAGCAATCTTGAATGCCATTTCTGATGAATCGACATCATGGTATGATCCATCGAAACATTTTACTTTGAAGTTTATAGTTGGGAATCCTGCTATAACTCCACTTTCAGCTGCTTCTTGGATACCATTATCTACTGCTGGAATATATTCTCTTGGAATAGCTCCTCCAACGATAGCATTTTCGAATTCATATTCTCCTTCTGTTGGCATCATTTCTATCCAACAGTGTCCGTATTGTCCTCTACCACCTGATTGTCTTACAAACTTACCTTCAGCTTTAACAGCTTTCTTGATAGTTTCTTTGTAAGCAACTTGTGGAGCACCTACGTTACATTCAACTTTAAATTCTCTTTGTAATCTGTCAACGATGATATCTAAGTGTAATTCACCCATACCAGCGATGATTGTTTGACCAGTTTCTTGATCAGTCCAAGTCTTGAAAGTTGGATCTTCTTCAGCTAACTTCGCTAAAGCTATACCCATTTTTTCTTGACCAGCTTTTGTTTTTGGTTCAATAGCTATTGAAATAACTGGTTCTGGGAATTCCATACTTTCTAGTATAATTGGATTTGCTTCATCACATAAAGTATCTCCAGTAGTTGTATTTTTTAATCCAACTATTGCACCTAAGTCTCCAGCTCTTAATTCGCTGATTTCTTCTCTTGAGTTAGCGTGCATTTTAACTAATCTACCAATTCTTTCTTTCTTACCCTTTGTTGAGTTAAGAACGTAAGTTCCACTTTCCATTACTCCTGAGTAAACTCTTGTAAATGCAAGTCTTCCTACGAATGGGTCAGTAGCTATTTTGAATGCTAATGCTGACATTGGAGCATCATCACTAGCTTCTCTTTCTAATTCTACTTCTGGATTATCTACATCGATACCCTTAACTGCTGGAATATCAACTGGTGATGGTAAATAATCAACAACTAAGTCGATCATTTCTTGAACACCTTTATTTTTGTATGATGATCCACAAATTACTGGTACTATTTCATTATTGATAGTAGCTTTTCTTAAAGCTAATTTTAACTCTTCTTTAGTTAACTCTTCACCATCTAAGTATTTCATCATTAACTCTTCATCAGTTTCAGCAATAGCTTCTATCATCATATTTCTGTATTCTTCAGCTTTATCCTTTAATTCTGCAGGAATTTCTCCTCTTTCGATATCTTTTCCTAAGTCATCTTTATGGATAAGAGCTACATTTTCCATAAGGTCAATCATACCTACGAAAGTATCTTCTGAACCTATTGGAATTTGTATTGCTACAGCATTAGCATTTAATCTATCTCTTACTGAGTTGATACAAGCATAGAAGTCTGCTCCAGTAGCATCCATTTTATTTACATAAATTGCTCTTGGTACTCCATAATTATCTGCTTGAGTCCAAACTGTTTCAGTTTGTGGTTCAACCCCACTCTTAGCATCTAGTACAGTGATAGCACTATCTAGACATCTTAATGATCTTTCAACTTCAACTGTGAAGTCTACGTGTCCTGGAGTATCGATTATGTTAATTGCATAACCTTTCCATTGACAGAATGTAGCAGCAGAAGTAATTGTTATACCTCTTTCTTGCTCTTGTGCCATCCAGTCCATTTGTGAAGCACCATCATGTGTTTCACCTATTTTGTGTGTTCTACCTGTGTAGAATAATATACGCTCAGTAGTTGTTGTTTTACCAGCATCTATGTGAGCCATAATTCCTATATTACGAAATTTATCTAAAGGAAATTGTCTTGCCACAATAAACTCCTCCTCTCAAATAGTGATTTTAAATTCAACAAAACTGTTTTGGCAAAAGCCAAAACAGTTTTAAAATTAGTATCTGTAGTGAGCAAATGCTTTATTAGCTTCAGCCATTTTATGAGTATCTTCTCTCTTCTTAACAGCTGATCCTGTGTTGTTAGCAGCATCTAATAATTCAGCAGCTAATCTCTCACACATTAACTTTTCTCCTCTTTTTCTAGCAGCAGCTAGTATCCATCTGATACCTAAAGTCTGTCTTCTTTCAGCTCTAACTTCTATTGGAACTTGGTAAGTAGCTCCACCTATTCTTCTTGCCTTTACTTCTAATAATGGCATTACATTGTTCATAGCTTCTTCGAAAACTTCTAATGCATCTCTACCAGTTTTTTCTGCCATAGTTTCAAAAGCTTGGTAGCATATTTTTTGTGCTACTCCTTTTTTACCGTCAAGCATGATTCCGTTTATTAACTTTGTAACAACCTTTGAGTTGTAAACTGGATCAGCTAAAACGTCTCTTTTTGCTATATGTCCTTTTCTTGGCACTTTTCTTCCCTCCTTAACAATTTGAATTTAAGTTCATCGGTACTCGACAATATTTCATGTCGCAAAGTGCTTCTCTCATCATCTATATAAACTTAATTTATAAATCTATGTAAACTTGAAGATAAGCACTATTTTAATTTAAGAAATCCTATTTTTTAGGTCTCTTAGCACCGTACTTTGATCTTCCTTGCATTCTGTTAGCTACACCAGCACAGTCAAGTGCTCCTCTTACGATATGGTATCTAACCCCAGGAAGGTCTTTTACTCTTCCACCTCTTATAAGAACAACGCTATGCTCTTGTAAGTTGTGTCCTACACCACCAATGTATGCAGTAACTTCATATCCATTTGTAAGTCTTACTCTTGCAACCTTTCTTAAGGCTGAGTTAGGCTTCTTAGGAGTTGATGTTTTAACAACTGTACATACTCCTCTTTTTTGTGGACAGTTTTTTAATGCTGGAGCTGTTGATTGGTTAACAGCAGCTTTTCTTCCTTTTCTTACTAATTGGCTTATAGTTGGCATTCTTTCACCTCCTGAATTTATTTATCTATATTAAAATTAGATAAGCTTTTTTAAAATTGACTACCTTTTACAAATTTCTTTATAAAAACTTCACGAGGTAAAGTCTAACTTTACCTCTATGAAGTCATGTAGACAATTATTTTGTCGCATATTCATTAAACATACAACACGTATTGTAACATTTAAGAATAAACATGTCAATAAAATTAATTTCTATTCAGCATTTACTATTATTTCTTCTTCTATTTTATTATCTTCAACATCTAGTCTAGCTGATCTATATCTCATCATTCCAGTACCTGCTGGAATTAATTTACCTATTATTACATTTTCTTTTAATCCTACAAGTGGATCAATTTTTCCTTTGATAGCTGCTTCAGTAAGAACTCTTGTAGTTTCCTGGAATGATGCTGCTGATAAGAAACTATCTGTAGCAAGCGCTGCCTTAGTTATACCAAGAAGTACTTGATCTCCCTGAGCTTCTTCTCCACCAAACTCTCTTACTCTTGCATTTTCTTCCTCAAAATCGAAAATATCTATTGTAGTTCCTGGTAGAAGATTTGTATCTCCTGATTCAGTAACCTTTATCTTTCTAGTCATTTGTTTAACAACTACTTCTAAGTGCTTATCATTGATATCAACACCTTGTAATCTATAAACTTTTTGAACTTCTGATAATAAGTATCTTCTAGCACCATCAACACCTTTTATAGCCATGATGTCATGAGGATTTACAGAACCTTCAGTAATCTCATCTCCAGCTTCAACATATTGATCGTTAGAAACCTTAACTCTTGATCCAAATGGAATATCATAGCTTACTTCTTCTCCATCTGCACCCATTACATATACAGTTCTTTTCTTTTTAGTTTCTTCTATTCTTACAGTACCATCAATTTCAGTTACTATAGCAAGACCCTTAGGCTTTCTTGCTTCAAATAATTCCTCAACTCTAGGAAGACCTTGAGTGATATCCCCAGCTGATGCAACACCACCTGTATGGAATGTTCTCATTGTAAGCTGTGTACCTGGTTCTCCGATTGATTGAGCAGCTATTATACCAACTGCTTCACCAATGTTTATTTTTTGACCAGTTGCCATGTTCATACCATAACATTTAGCACAAACACCTATTTTACAATTACATGTAAATACTGATCTTATCTTAACTTTTTTAACACCAGCATCTGATACTTTTTCTGCAAGATCTACATCCATATATTCATCTTTATGAACAAGGATTTCTCCTGTTTCTGGATGTATTATATCTTCTGCTGTATATCTTCCAGTTAATCTTTCTTTTAATTCTTCTATTATTTCGTTACCTTCTCTTATTTCAGTAACTACCATACCTTCATCAGTTCCACAATCATGTTCTCTAACTATAACATCTTGTGATACATCAACAAGTCTTCTTGTTAAATATCCTGAGTCAGCAGTCTTAAGCGCTGTATCAGCATTACCCTTTCTAGCTCCGTGAGTTGATAAGAAGTATTCTAATATATCAAGACCTTCTCTGAATGAAGCTTTAATTGGTAACTCTATAATTTTACCTGATGGACTTGCCATAAGTCCTCTCATACCAGCTAATTGCTTAATCTGTGACTTAGAACCTCTGGCTCCTGAATCAGCCATCATAAATATAGGATTCCATTTATCCAAGCTATCCATTAAGGCATCAGCAACATCTTCTGTTGTCTTAGTCCATTTTTCGATAACTCTTTCATATCTTTCATCTTCTGATATGAAACCTCTTTTATACATTTTTTCAATCTTTTCAACTGTTTCTTCAGCATCTTTTAATAAAACATATTTTTCATCTGGTACTATCATATCTGAAGCAGCAACTGTAACAGCTCCAATTGATGAATAATGATATCCTAATGCTTTTATTCTATCTAACATTATAGAAGTTTTTGTTGAACCATGTTTTCTATAACATCTATCAATAATTTTTCCTAATGACTTTTTAGTTATTAAAAAGTCTACTTCTAAGTTAAACATTTCTTCTGGATTAGTTCTATCAACAAATCCTAAATCTTGAGGAATTGATTCATTAAATATTAACTTACCTACAGTAGTTTTAATAATACCTGACTTCATTTCCCCATTTATTTCTTTAAACATTTTAACAAAAATGTCAGCATGAATTTCTATTGCTTTAACTTGATAAGCCATTATAGCTTCATCTTTTGATGAGAAGTATTTACCGCTACCTTCTGCACCTTCTTTTTCCATTGTCATGTAATATGATCCTAAAACCATATCTTGTGTAGGAACACATACTGGCTTACCATCTGATGGTTTCATTATGTTTCCCGCTGCAAGCATTAAGAATCTAGCTTCAGCTTGAGCTTCAACTGATAATGGTACGTGAACAGCCATTTGGTCACCATCAAAGTCAGCATTATATGCTGTACATACTAATGGATGAAGTTTTATAGCTCTTCCTTCAACTAATACAGGTTGGAAAGCTTGAATTCCTAATCTATGTAGAGTAGGAGCACGGTTAAGTAATACTGGATGATCAGCTATTACTTCCTCTAAAACATCCCAAACTTGTGGCATAACTCTTTCTACCATTCTCTTAGCACTCTTTATGTTGTGTGCTATTCCATCTTGAACTAATTTTTTCATTACAAATGGCTTAAATAGTTCAAGTGCCATTTCTTTTGGAAGACCACATTGATACATTTGTAATTCTGGTCCAACAACGATAACTGATCTACCAGAATAGTCAACTCTCTTACCAAGTAAGTTTTGTCTAAATCTACCTTGCTTACCTTTAAGCATATCTGAAAGAGATTTTAATGGTCTGTTTCCAGGACCAGTAACAGGTCTTCCTCTTCTACCATTATCAATAAGAGCATCTACCGCTTCTTGAAGCATTCTCTTTTCGTTTCTAACGATTATATCTGGAGCTCCTAAATCTAATAGTTTCTTTAATCTATTATTTCTATTTATAACTCTTCTGTATAAATCATTTAAGTCTGAAGTTGCAAATCTACCACCATCTAATTGAACCATAGGTCTTAAATCAGGTGGGATTACTGGAATAACATTTATAATCATCCATCTTGGATCATTTCCTGATGATCTAAATGATTCAACAACTTCTAATCTTCTTATTATTCTTACTTTCTTTTGACCAGTGCTTTGCTTTAATTCTTCCTTAAGCTCTTTAGTAGTAGTTTCTAAATCTATTTCTCCTAAAAGCTCTTGAATAGCTTCAGCTCCCATTGCTGCTACAAAGCTTTCCTCACCATATTTATCTACAGCTTCCCTATATTCTTTTTCATTAAGAAGTTGTTTCTTTAATAATGGTGTTTCTTTTGGGTCAATTACAACATATGATGCAAAATATAAAATCTTCTCTAAAGATCTTGGTGACATATCAAGTATTAATCCCATTCTTGATGGTATTCCCTTGAAGTACCAGATGTGAGAAACTGGGGCAGCAAGTTCTATATGCCCCATTCTTTCTCTTCTTACTTTAGCTTTTGTAACTTCAACTCCACATCTGTCACAAACTATACCTTTATATCTTACTCTCTTATATTTACCACAATGACATTCCCAATCTTTCATTGGTCCGAATATTCTTTCACAGAATAAACCGTCTCTTTCTGGTTTTAAAGTTCTATAATTTATTGTTTCTGGCTTTTTGACTTCTCCCCTTGACCATTCTCTGATTTGTTCAGGAGATGCTAAACCTATTTGTATGGCATCAAAATTATTTAATTCAAACAAGGGTAATCCTCCCTTCAAAATTAGTGTTCATCGTTAAAATCATCAAGTTCTAAGTTGTCTTGAAATTCTTCTAACTGAAAACCGTCAAATTCTTCTTCAATTTCTTCAGGTTCTACTTCTGAAGTATATCCATCTTCTGCATCTACTTCAGTTTGTTTATCTTGAACAAACTCTTCAGTTCCTTCAATATTAACTTCTAAATCCGCTGAATCTTCTTCTTCAGTAAATTCCTTAATTCTTACTTCTTGGTTATCATCATTAAGAACTTTAACATCTAAACAAAGTGCTTGAAGTTCTTTAATAAGAACCTTAAATGACTCTGGAACTCCTGGTTCTGGGATATTTTCTCCCTTAACTATAGCTTCATAAGTCTTAACTCTACCAACAACATCATCAGACTTAACAGTTAAGATTTCTTGTAATGTATGTGCAGCACCATATGCTTCTAGTGCCCAAACTTCCATTTCTCCAAATCTTTGACCACCAAATTGAGCTTTACCTCCAAGTGGTTGTTGAGTAACTAATGAATATGGACCAGTTGATCTTGCGTGAATCTTATCATCAACTAAGTGAGCAAGTTTTAAGATGTACATTATACCAACAGTAACTTCATTATCAAATGCTTCTCCTGTTCTTCCATCATATAAAACAGTTTTTCCATTAGCATTGTATCCTGCATCTACTAAACATTGTTCTATATCTTTTTCTGTAGCTCCATCGAATACAGGAGTAGCAATGTGCCATCCTAATGCACTAGCCGCCCAACCTAAGTGAACTTCTAATACCTGACCGATGTTCATACGTGATGGAACCCCTAATGGGTTTAAGCATATTTGAAGTGGTCTACCATCTGGTAAGAAAGGCATATCTTCTTCTGGAAGAACCCTTGAGATAACCCCTTTGTTACCGTGACGTCCAGCCATCTTATCTCCAACTGATATTTTTCTTTTTTGTGCTATATAACATCTTACAAGTTCATTTACTCCTGGATTTAATTCATCACCGTTTTCTCTAGTAAACACTTTAACATCTACTATAATACCAGCTTCTCCATGAGGAACTCTTAATGAAGTATCTCTAACTTCTCTTGCTTTTTCTCCAAATATAGCTCTTAATAATCTTTCTTCTGCTGTTAATTCAGTTTCTCCCTTTGGAGTTACTTTACCAACAAGGATATCTCCTGATCTTACTTCAGCACCAATTCTGATTATTCCTCTTTCATCTATATCTCTTAAAGCATCTTCACTTACATTAGGAATATCTCTAGTTATTTCTTCCGGTCCTAATTTAGTGTCTCTTGCTTCACATTCATATTCTTCTATATGAATTGATGTAAACACATCTTCTCTTACTAATTCTTCTGAAATTAGCATAGCATCTTCGTAGTTATAACCTTCCCAAGTTATGAATCCCATTCTGATGTTTTTACCTAATGCTATTTCTCCTAAATCTGTTGATGGACCATCTGCTAGAACTTGGTTCTTAAATACCATTTCTCCTACACTAACTAAAGGTCTTTGATTTATACAAGTTCCTTGGTTACTTCTTTTGAACTTTAATAACTTGTATGTATCTATTCCACCATCAATATCTCTCTTAATTTTAACTTCACTAGCACTTACGTAAGTTACTACTCCAGCATTCTTAGCCTTAGGTAAAACCCCTGAGTCTGTAGCTGCTCTAAATTCTATTCCTGTACCAACTATAGGCGCTTGTGGCTTTAATAATGGAACTGCTTGACGTTGCATGTTTGATCCCATAAGAGCTCTTGATGCGTCATCATTTTCAAGGAACGGAATCATAGCTGTAGCAACAGATACGATTTGTCTTGGTGAAACATCCATTAAATCTACTTCACTTGCAGGTACTACTAATACATCTTCTAAATATCTAACAGTTACCTTTTCATTTACAAAATGACCTTCTGAATCTAACGGTTCATTTGCTTGAGCTACAAGATATTGGTCTTCCTCATCAGCTGTGAAGTATCTTATTTCGTTAGTTGCTCTCTTATTTTCTTTATCAATTATTCTATATGGTGTTTCAATAAATCCGTATTCATTAACTTTAGCATATGTAGCTAGAGAGTTTATAAGACCTATATTTGGTCCTTCTGGAGTCTCGATAGGACACATTCTACCATAATGTGAATGGTGAACGTCTCTAACTTCGAAACCAGCTCTTTCTCTTGAAAGACCTCCTGGTCCTAATGCTGATAATCTTCTCTTGTGAGTTAATTCTGATAATGGATTTGTTTGATCCATGAATTGTGATAATTGTGAGCTACCAAAGAATTCTTTAATAGCAGCAGCAACTGGTCTTATATTAATTAACATTTGAGGAGTTATTGCTTCTTGGTCTTGAATAGTCATTCTCTCTTTAACTACTCTTTCCATTCTTGATAAACCAATTCTAAATTGATTTTGTAATAATTCACCTACAGATCTTAATCTTCTATTACCTAAATGATCTATATCATCTATATATCCAATTCCATAAGCTAAACCTAATTCATAACTAATAGTTGCAAATATATCATCTTTAACTATATGTTTAGGTATTAGTTTTGTAATGTTTTTCTTAATTTCTTCCTTAATGCTATCTTCATCACTGAAGTTATCAAGTATTTCCCTTAATGTTGGGTAGTGAACTAATTCTTTAATATTTAAATCACTTATATCAAAAGATACTTGTTTTGATAAATCAACAAAATGATTACCTATTACTCTTATAACTCTGTCTTCTATTAATACATCTACTGAGTTAATTCCAGCATTTTGTATTTCTTCAGCCATAGTTCTAGTAATTTTTTGACCTTGTTCTACCATTATTTCCCCAGTTGATGGATTTACTATATCAGCTGCAGCAATTTGGTTTGCAAGTCTTAAATTGATAGCTAACTTCTTGTTGAACTTATATCTACCAACTCTTGATAAATCATATCTCTTTGCATCAAAGAATAAAGAATCTATTAAAGATATTGCACTATCAACTGTTGGTGGCTCACCTGGTCTTAATCTCTTGTAGATTTCAAGTAAAGCTTCCTCTGTTGTTTTAGTATTATCTTTTTCAATTGTAGCTTTTAATCTTTCTTCTTCTCCAAAGTATTCAATTAATTCTTGATCACTTCCAAATCCCATAGCTCTTGCTAATATACTTATTGGAAGTTTTCTTGTTTTATCAATTCTAACTGATATTATATCATTAGAATCAGTTTCATATTCTAGCCAAGCACCTCTATTTGGTATAACAGTTGATGAGAATAATTTTTTACCACTCTTATCTCTGTTTTGACTATAATAAACTCCTGGAGATCTTACTAATTGGCTAACTATAACTCTTTCAGCACCATTTATAATAAATGTACCTTGCTCTGTCATTAATGGGAAATCTCCCATAAATACCTCTTGTTCTTTAATCTCTCCAGTTTCAGTATTTGTAAGTCTTACTGAGACTTTTAAAGGTGCAGCATACGTTGCATCTCTTTCTTTACACTCTTCTACAGAGTACTTGATATTATCCATATCAAGTTTGTAATCAACAAATTCTAATACTAAGTTTCCAGTAAAGTTTCCTATTGGATTTATGTCGTCAAATACCTCATGAAGTCCTTCTTTCAGGAACCAGTCATAAGAATCTAGTTGTACCTCAATAAGATTTGGCATTTCTGTTACATCTTTAACTTTACCAAAACTCATTCTTGTTCTTTTTCCAGATTGGACAGGATGTACCATGAATTTTCACCCCTTGTATAAACTAAAATAACCAAAAGCATAACTTCCCTAAGGACTTTTGCTTTCGGACAGCGTCATCTTTTTAGTATAACCATATTCAAAAACAATTATACTCTTTCTTTACAATAAAATATACTTATCCATAATGAACAGTACATTAAATGATAGTATCATAACATAATATCATTGTCAATATATTTTAACAAACAATACTATCCATTTTTATTTACTTATAAATAAAACTATATAAAGTATCCATCTTTAATATAGGATATTTTATATAGTTTGAATTTTATCATTAGAATATAAAAAGGTGCTAAGACTAGCACCTTTTATATGAATTTTTGAAATTTCATTAAAGTAAAATTACTTTAATTCTACTTCAGCTCCAACTTCAGCTAATTTAGCTTTCATTTCTTCAGCTTCTTCTTTAGCTACAGCTTCTTTAATTGTCTTAGGAGCTCCATCAACTATTTCTTTAGCTTCTTTTAATCCTAATCCAGTTAATTCTCTTACAGCTTTGATAACTTTGATTTTGTTAGCTCCAGCGCTAGCTAAAACTACATCAAATTCTGATTTTTCTTCAGCAGCTGCTCCTGCTACTGCTCCTGCTACTGCTACTGGTGCAGCAGCGCTTACTCCGAATTCTTCTTCGCAAGCTGTTACTAATTCATTTAATTCTAAAACGCTCATTTCTTTTATAGCTTGAATGATATCTTCTCTTGTCATTTTAATTGCACCTCCAAAATTTTTAAAACATATTAACCTTTTAGTTAATTAATTATTCAGCTGATTCAGCTTCTTTCTTTTCTTTTATTGCATTTAGTAAGTATGCAAGGTTTGATAATGGTGACTTGATACTTCCAAGTAATTTTGCAATAAGAACTTCTTTTGATGGGATTGAAGCGATCTTCTTGATCATTTCTTGATCGTAGATCTTTCCTTCAACTACTCCAGCTTTTAATTCTAACTTCTTGTGATCCTTAGCGAAATCATTTAAGATTCTTGCTGCTGCTGTAGCATCTTCGTATCCGAATGCCATTGAAACAGGTCCTTCTAAGTATTCTTCTATACCTTCTAGTCCTACTTCTTTAGCTGCTAATGTAACTAAAGTATTTTTATATACTTTATATTCAACTCCAGCTTCTCTTAAGTTCTTTCTTAATTGTGTATCTTCTTCAACAGTTAGACCTTGATAGCTAGTTAAAACAACACTTTGTGCTTTTTCTAACTTTTCTTTAATTTCAGCAACTTTTGCTTCTTTTAATTGTCTGTTCTTGTTCACGTGTGTCCACCTCCTCACAGTATTAACTGCTTACTTATATTATAAAAGGTCTTCCCGTAGACAGAGGAAGACCTTAATAAACTTATGTTTATAGATAACCCTCGGTAGGTTGGTGTACGTTACGTGAAAATCACACCTACTGTCTACGGCACATTATTCATTTTCAACAGAACTTATTTTAACACATAAAGTTCTTTAAGTCAATAATTATTCTGTAACTTTTGCTGGATTTATTTTTGCTCCAGGTCCCATTGTGCTAGTTACTGTAACTGACTTAATGTATTGTCCTTTAGCTGCTGCTGGTTTAGCTTTAACTAAAGCTTCCATTAATGTTTTGAAGTTTTCGTGTAACTTTTCAGCTCCGAATGACTTCTTACCGATTGGGCAGTGTACGATAGCAGTTTTATCAACTCTGTACTCAACCTTACCGGCTTTTATTTCAGCAATTGCTTTAGCAACATCAAATGTTACTGTTCCTGATTTTGGGTTTGGCATTAAACCTTTAGGTCCTAAAACTCTACCGATTCTACCAACAACTCCCATCATATCTGGAGTAGCTACAACTACATCGTAGTCAAACCAATTTTCTGTTTGGATCTTTTGAACTAATTCTTCAGCTCCAACAAAATCTGCTCCCGCTTCTTGAGCTTCTTTAGCTTTATCTCCCTTTGCAAAAACTAAAACTCTTACGTTTTTACCAGTTCCGTTTGGTAATACTACTGCACCTCTTACTTGTTGGTCAGCATGTCTTGGATCTACTCCAAGTCTAACGTGTAATTCGATTGTTTCATCGAAGTTAGCTTTTGCAGTTTTAACAGCAAGCTCTAAAGCTTCTGTTGGATTATATAAAGCACTTTTATCTATTAACTTTGCACTTTCAACATATTTCTTTCCCATTAATAAGCCTCCTTTGTGGTATTAGCGGTTTGTACCTCCCACTATTTTTGTGAATTACTCTTCGATAGTTACACCCATACTCTTAGCTGTACCTTCAATCATTCTCATAGCACTTTCGATTGTAGCAGCATTTAAGTCAGGCATTTTCATTTCCGCTATTTTCTTAACTTGATCTTTAGTTAATTGTCCAACCTTTGTTCTATTTGGAACTCCTGATCCGCTTTCAAGTCCTAATTCTTTCTTAATTAGAACTGCAGCTGGAGGAGTCTTTAAGATAAAACTAAAAGATCTGTCTTGGTAAACTGTGATTACTACTGGTATTATTAATCCAGCTTGATTAGCAGTCTTTGCATTGAACTCCTTACAGAATCCCATTATGTTTACACCGTGTTGTCCTAAAGCTGGACCTACTGGTGGTGCTGGAGTTGCCTTTCCTGCAGGAAGTTGAAGTTTAATCATTCCAGTTACTTTCTTAGCCATTGTTTATTCCTCCTATACTGTGGTATATACGGACAATATGTATTGTTTTTTTGTCCTCCCACTTAATTAAAACATTAGTTATAATCTAAATTATACTAATTTTTCTACTTGATTAAAATCTAGCTCAGCTAATGTTTCTCTTCCAAACATATCAACTAAAGCTTTAATTTTTTGTTTTTCAAGGTTTATCTCTTGAATTGTAGCCACGAATTCTCTAAGTGGTCCTGAGATAACTCTTATACTTTCACCTACTTCAAGATCAATATCTACAGGTAGTTCTATAACTCCCATTGATTCAATCTCTTCTTCAGTAAGAGGAACTGGTTTAGATCCAGGTCCTACAAATCCTGTAACGCCTCTTGTGTTTCTAACAACATACCAAGATTCGTCTGTCATTAGCATCTTTACTATTACATATCCTGGAAATTTCTTTTTAAGGGAAACTTTTTGTTTTCCATCTTTTTCTTCAATTACTTCTTCCATCGGTATTTGGATATCATGAATTAATGATTCAAGATGTCTGTTTTCAACAACTTTTTCTATGTTAACCTTAACTTTATTTTCATATCCAGAATACGTATGTACTACATACCATCTTGCTCTTTCACTCATATTAATCGGTGATTAACACCCAAACCTCCCTTTACTTAAGTTTCAAAACTACTTCGAAGAGGTTTTGAAAAATATAATCTAGTCCACCTACAAGTATAATATATACTATAGCGAACCCAAGAACTGCAATCAATGCTTTTTTTGTTTCATTCTTTGAAGGCCACGTAATTCTTTTAAATTCCGCTTTTACATCCTTAAAGAATTTAAACACGCCACTTTTTTGAGCGGCTCCAGTTTTTACATTATTACCAGCCATAGTTTCACATCCTTAATAATATTAAAGTCTGTGTCTTTACTTAAGCGCTAAACTATTTAGTTTCTCTATGAAGAGTATGCTTTTTACAGAATTTACAATATTTTTTCATTTCCATTCTGTCTGGGTTGTTCTTCTTGTTCTTCATTGAGTCATAATTTCTTTGTTTACACTCTGTGCAAGCTAAAGTTATTTTTACTCTCACGGTCTGCACCTCCAGTTTTAAATATATATTCTAAGAGATATACCTCTTACTGTATCTGTTTCGTGACTTCATGAGTTACTTTCTCACATTATCACAATTTATTTAAACTGTCAATAATCTATCCTTTGTAAAGGACTAGGTAAATTACCCAGTCCTTCTAACAAAATATTATTGACAGTTATAATCCATAATATACTTTTTTGTTACTATTCGATTATGCTAGTAACAACTCCTGAACCTACAGTTCTTCCACCTTCTCTGATTGCGAATCTTAATCCTTCGTCCATTGCTACTGGATTGATTAATTCAACGTTCATGTCGATGTGGTCTCCTGGCATTACCATTTCCATTCCTTCTGGTAATTTGATTGATCCTGTTACGTCAGTTGTTCTGAAGTAGAATTGTGGTCTGTATCCATCAAAGAATGGAGTATGTCTTCCACCTTC
>NZ_JBZEFC010000013.1:0-22779 GCF_058310295.1 Clostridium sp. TJA020 | reverse complement strand
AGCAACCGGCTCATAACCGGTAGGTCCGGGGTTCGAGTCCCTGAAGGTCCACCATTTTGGGGGTATAGCTCAGCTGGGAGAGCACCTGCCTTGCACGCAGGGGGTCAGGAGTTCGAATCTCCTTATCTCCACCAAATAGGTGGAAAGTCATGAACTATTGTTCATGACTTTTTTTTGTTTTTATACTTGATAAGAGTTACTAATTATGAAATTATAATTAAATGGACTTTAGATTGTAAGAAAAATATTTTTTGATAAATTAAAGATAAATTAAAATAGGCTTTTATTTGATTTTAATAAGAAAATTTATTTTTTAATACAAATAAATATTTTAGAATATAAAAATGTAGTTTTAGTTGTTATAGAATGTTCTACAAAATTATAGGTAAGATATGATAAATAATACAATTAATTAAAATAAATATAGTAAATTTTTAAAAGTAGCAAGTAAATATATATGAAAAAAATATATATGAAAAAATTAAATTTTAGTTCTTAATAAATGTGTTAGTAAATAATAAACATTTAAAGGATATGATAAAATATAACTAATTAGTATTATAAAGAATTAATTTATAATATTGATTTTACAAAGTTTATTAGAGTTTAGATAAAGTATCTAATAAGAAACATCATAAAAAAATATTTTATAAAATATAATATAAATAATAAAATAATCATAAAAATTCTAAGATATTAAGTGCAAAATGTAGGAAAATGAAAAAATATCACTAAAGTTACTTATGTACAACTTGCCTACTATTATATATAATTATTCTATAGATAAATATATTATTTTTGATTACGTTTACAGGGTGTGATTAAAAGATTATAGTAATATAATATAGATAAATAAGTATAGTATATAATAATCTTTTAAAGTTATGATGGGGAGTGTTTTGGTTGACAAATATAGAAGAATTAAAGGAGCATCTTAAACAATTAAAATTAGAGAAGCGTGAATTGATTTTAGCGGGAAAAAAAACTTCTTGTATAGATGATAAAATTAAAGAAGTTGAAAAAGAAATAAATAGTTTATAAATTAATTAATATATTATCAGAAATCTAACTAATATTGTTAGATTTCTTTTTTTAGAATAAATTATTTAGTCAATTAATATAATTTATTTAGTAAGGTAAGTTTTAGGTGGGGAGATGATAAAATGATCAGAACGGTTGTATGTCATAAAGAGGGGTGCTGTGGAAATAAATTTTTTATTGAAACTATAGATAATAAAATTAAAGCAACATGTAGGGAATGTGAAAGTGAATATTTATATGATACAGGAAATGACGGATATGAACTTTTATCAACATGTGAATCATGTAAAAATGATACTTTTAAGTTATTTAGAAATATAAATAATAATAAAATTTATGCTAAGTGCTCTGAATGTGGAGATCCGCCAGAGAGAATATTTGTAGACCCTGATGGTATTCAGATAACTTATGATACAAAGCTTATGCAGGAAATAAAACAACAACTTCATACTATAGATCAAAGGTTATGTAATTTAAATATAAAAGTGGAGGATATAGAGAGAGGGCAAAGTATTTTAGAAGAATCATTAGCTTATATAAATAAGTATATATTAGAGGATAGGTAATCAAATTTACATGAGTGTTTTCTGTATAGTATAATTAAATAAATATATATACAGGAGAATATTAAGGTAAATGAAGATTAAGTTTAAAAGAATATTATCATGGATCTTGGTTATTGCATGGATGATATTTATATTTTATATGTCTAATCAACCTGCTAATATATCAAATGAACAAAGTGATTTTGTATTAAATTTGATAAAAAATTTAGGTATAGATATAAATAATATTTATATTGATTTGGCAATTACAATAATAAGAAAGGGTGCACACTTTAGTGAATATTTAATACTAAGCTTATTGTATTTTAATTTATTAAGATTTTATATTAATAAAAATAAAGCTTTAGTTTTATCAATAATATTATGTTTTCTATATGCATCAACAGACGAATTTCATCAGCTTTTTGTAGAAGGTAGAGCGGGGAGATTTACTGATGTTTTAATAGATACTTCTGGAGCTTTTATTGCATCAATTTTAGTTTTCTTGGTAAATAAAATTTTAAAAAAAAGAGCAAAATTTAAATAGTTTTGCTCTTTTTTATTTCCATATAAAACAATTTAAATTATTATAATTTTAAGTAATAAAAATTTAAATTATAGACTTATTTCTACTTTATATCTGTTACATGTATTGTTGAATATCCATTTTCATTTAAAGATGATACTATTGATTTCATTAATGAATCTTTTGATAAAATCCAATTAAAAGTATTTTTATTATCACTAAATGATATATATTGAAGCTCTAATACTGGATGATAAAATAATGCTGCTAATAAATTTGGTGATGGATTTTTTAATCTTTTTGTTATAGAAGAAGTGTCTCTATTTTTAACATAACCTAAAGGTGCTGGTATATAGACATTACCTTTAGAAGTTTCTTTTAAAGCTGTATAGTACAGTACACTATATGGTTCAAATAAATATTTGAAGTATTCTTCAATTATTTTCTTTTGCTTTCTTGTAGCTTGATAGTGTGGGCTTTCAAAAAAGTAAACTGGGATATTAAGTTTATTAGCTGTAAATAAACCATTTTCAATAACATCTCTAGTTAATTTTTCATTATTATTAAATTTATTAGATAGTTCAATTCCTGATAGGCTAGTACTATTTCCATACTGATGAGTATAGCCATGTAAACCAACCTCAGCACCACTGTTTATTAAGTAATCAATTAGATTTATAAATCCTACATTATTAATAGTATTATCAATTAATAAGTCATTATCAATTTTATTAGATGGGTCTTTATATCTAGGAACCCAAGCTATATGAAATCTTATTTTATTACTGTATAAATAATCTCCCAATGCTTTTAACTTAGTTTGATTAATATCTTCATATAAGGCTCCACCAGAAGAAAAATCTTCTAGTCTTATTAAAGCAGCTGGTCCATCTTTTAAATGTGATTCAGTTGTATTTACTTTTTTTAAGTTTGATTTTAATAAGTTTACTGTTTTATTTTTAAAATCAAATACAGAAGTAAGTGAAAATAAATACTCTATATCAGATAGTGATAAATAATAATTTTTTTCATAATCTAAAAGCCAACCTCTTAAATTATATCTTTTATTGTTTATAATTGCTTGTTTTTCAGATAGTATTATTGTATTACTGTAATTCGTTAAAGTTAGTTCATTATTATTAATCTCTTTATAATTTAATATTTTTCGTAAATAGTTTAAAGGTAGATAATATCTTTGACCTCTAAGTAAAATTGGTACATCTTTAGGAATCTCTTTTCCTAAAATAGATATCTTTACATTATTAACTTTTAGTACTTTGCAAGTATCTAGTGATACTTTTTCTTTGTATATAGATTCGTAGCTTATAGGTTTAATTTTACTTTTAACTATTCCATCTTGTACATAAGTTTTACCTTGAAAAAAGCTAAAGTAAAATGTTATTCCATAAAGTACTGCTATAGTGAATATAGTCAATATAGAGCATAATACTATCTTTTTAAATTTTTTATTTTTTCTTAGATTATTCATAATATAATCTCCTTAATTAATTGGTTAATAAATATATTTTAACATGATATATACAATATGTTTATTAATGTAGTGAAAACAATTATGATTTATATTTATTCTCTAATTTTTACATAGTTATAATTAATATTTGTAAAATTAGCGTATATTTAAAAGAATAATTCAATAAAAATTCACAAAAAGGTTGATAAGTTAACATAAATGTTATATAATGTACACATATTGAAAACATATGTTTATTTATAAAGGACGTGTGATTTGGAATTATATAAGGGGGTATATGAATGGAACAAAAAATTAAAAAGAAAGGTTTCTTGAATATGGTAGAACGTGTTGGAAATAAATTACCTCATCCAGCTACTATATTCGTAATCTTATGTGGAATGATAGTACTTCTTTCAGCTTTATTAGCTAATATGGGGGTTAGTGTTACATATACAGGACTTGATAGAGCCACTAACGAAATAAAAGAATTAACTGTATCTATTAAATCATTATTAACTTCAGAAGGAATTAGATATATGTTTGAAAGTGCAGTTTCAAACTTTACAAGTTTTGCACCGCTTGGAACCGTTTTAGTTGCTCTTTTAGGAGTTGGGGTTGCAGAAGGTACAGGACTTATAGGAACTTTATTAAAGAAGTTAGTTACTAGTACGCCTAAGAGTTTAATAACTGTAGTTGTTGTTTTTGCTGGAGTAATATCAAATATTGCATCAGATGCAGGGTATGTTATATTAATACCTCTTGGTGCAGTTGTATTTTTAAGTTTTAAAAGACATCCTCTTGCAGGTATTGCAGCTGCATTTGCTGGTGTATCTGGAGGATTTAGTGCAAATATTATTTTTGGACCAACTGATGCATTACTTGCAGGTATAACAACAGAATCTGCAAAAATGGTGCAAGCAGGATATGAAGTTAACATAGCTTCAAACTGGTTTTTCTTAATAGCATCAACTGTATTAATTACTGTAGTTGGAACTATAATAACTGAAAAAGTTGTTGAGCCAAGACTTGGACCTTATAAAGGTAAAAATCAAGTTGAGGAGATTAATGGAATTTCAAAAGAGGAAAAAAGAGGTCTTAAATTTGCATTAATAGCATTAATATTATTTGTAATAGTTATGGGGTTACTTGTTATTCCAGAATGGGGACCACTTAGAAATCCTGAAACAGGAGAAATATTAAAATCACCTTTTATGAACTCTATGGTTGCAATTATATCTATGGGATTCCTTATTCCAGGAATAGCTTTTGGAATAGGTAAAGGTGATATTAAAGATGATAAACAAGTTGTTCATCTTATGAGTAAAAGTATGTCTTCTATGGGAGGATATATAGTTTTAGTATTCTTTGCAGCACAATTTGTTGCATACTTTGGTTATACAAATATAGGAACTATAATTGCTGTTAAGGGAGCAGATTTCTTACAAAATACAGGTATAGGTGGAGTTCCTTTAATATTAGGATTTATAGCAGTTTCAGCATTTATAAATTTATTTATGGGATCTGCATCAGCAAAATGGGCTATAATGGCACCTGTATTTGTACCTATGTTTATGAGAATGCACTATTCACCAGAACTTGTTCAAATGGCATATAGAATTGGTGATTCAAGTACAAATATAATTTCACCTCTTATGACATATTTTGCTTTAATAGTAGCATTTGCAGAAGTATATGATGAAGACACAGGAATAGGAACACTTATATCAACTATGGTTCCATATTCAATAGCATTTTTAATATGTTGGACAATACTATTAATAGCATGGTTCTTATTAGGTTTACCACTTGGACCAGGTGCTGGATTGTATATTTAGATAATTATATAAAAATAATACAGCAAGTAAGAATTTTTAACTTCTTACTTGCTTTCTTTTGGTTTTAAATATGTTAAAATTATATTTGTTATTTATAAATATTAAGTTATTTATAATATATAAAAATTAGGAGGACTATATATGGAATTAAAAAGGTTTAGAGATGGATTTACTAGTTTTGTAACTATTGCACTTAAACCATTAATTTTTATATTGCTTTTAGCATCTATAGGTTATATAGGTATTTATAAAAACAAATTTGATATAGCAATGATAATATCATTTAGTTTACTAGTTATATTTATTTTTTTAGCTTATTTTTTATTAAAAAGTAAAGCAATTAGTAATAAATTTAAAATATTAATTATTTTAAGTTTTGGAGCTTTGATAAGAATTTTATGGCTTATTAATGTAAAAACTGTTCCAGTATCAGATTTTAATACTATTTATGAAACTGCAAAGGAAGTAATAAAAGGAAATTACAGTATGATGTGGGGAACAGAATATATAGCAAGATTTCCACATTTAACAATTATGGTTATTTATATGGCATTTATGCTTAAGTTTTTTACTAATGCTCTTTTAGCTATGAAAGTTGTAAATTTAATTATGGGATTAATTGTAATTTATTTAATATATTTAATAGTTAAATTAGTATTTGAAAAAAATGAATATGGATTAATAGGTGCTTTAATTGCGACTATTTTCCCACCTTTTGTAACATATACTGGGGTATTTTGTACAGAAAATATAGCTATACCATTTTACTTAGCAAGTATATACATTTTTATTTTAGTGTGTAAGAAAAAATTACATATATCTATGTTTATTGTATCTGGGGCACTTTTATCTGTTGGAAATTTATTTAGAATGGTTGCAACTGTTACAATAATAGCTTTTATTATGTATATAGTTATATATACAGATTTTAAATTCAAAGAAAAGATAAGATCAATTTTTATGATATTAGTATCTTTTGTATTAATTCTTGCTATAGCAAGTTCTACACTTAAACTTTATAAAGTAACAGAAAATCATTTATGGAAAGGTAGAGAGCCGGCAATAACTAACATATTAAAAGGAACTAATATGGAATATGGAGGAAGATGGAATTTAGAAGATACTATAATACCTGAAAAATATAATTTTGATGAAGATAAAATTAAAGAAGTATGTACTAATATAATTATTGAAAGATTTAAAAATGCTAAACCTGCTCAAATAGGAAAGTTTTATTTAGATAAATATACTACTCAATGGATAGATGGGGATTTAAGTGGTGTATTCTGGTCACAAAATAATATTAAAGATGATGATATTTTAATAAATTTTAGTTATGGTGGGAAATTTGCAATACAAATTATATCTTCTATAATTATGGTGTTGGTTTTTATTGGATTATTTAATAAAAAAAGATATAGGAAATATTCTGGAATTAATTTATTTTATATAATATTTTGTGGATATGGACTATTTTATTTAATTACAGAAAATCAATCAAGATATGCTTACATTGTGAGTTTTGTATTTATTATAATGGCTATGTCTGGAATTGAGTTAACAGGAAAAGTATTTAAAAGAAGCTAAAGTAAAAAATAAATAAAATTGGGTGAATAAAAGATAATGAAAGAAAAAAGATTAAATATAGGTACTTTAATAAAGGGTTTAATACTTATAATATTAGTTATAAAAAGTATAATATTTATTGGTATTGGATCATCAAATACAGGAAAAACTTTTTCTGGTTTTAAAATAGAAAAAGAATTGATTTTAGCTCAATTAGCTTTTATAGGTATTTTAATTTTTATATCACTATTTTTTAAAGGAAAAAGACAAATAACATATTTAATAATAGTAGATATAGTATATTCATTAATACTAATAGCTGATATTTGGTATTATAGAGCTAGTAGAAATTATTTAGGACTTAGACACATCTTATTTAAGGATATGTTTAATCCAATGCATGAAAGTTTAATAAATCCTAATAAACTAGATTTATTATTTTTAATAGATATACCGATATTAATTTATATAAGAGTTAAAATAAAGAATATATTAAATTGCAAAAGAAATATAAAGTTATCTATTTTAGGAGTTATATTATGCATACTAACAATATATATAACTCATTATTTAATTGATATTAAAGATATTACTAAAGGTAGAGTAAAATTTATGAGTGTAGAATGGTCTCCATTTATAATGGCTCAAAATCAGTCACCTATTGGATATCATTTATATGAAGCAATTAGAGCAATAGAAAAGAAAAATTTCCAGGGTAATAAAGATGAAATTAAACAAGTTGATGATTGGCTTGCTTGGAATAATAAAAAACTTCCTGATAATAAATATAAAGGAATATTTAAGGGTAAAAATGTTGTGTTTTTACAGATTGAATCATTAGAAAATTTTGTTATAGGTAAAAAGGTGTTAGGACAAGAAATAACCCCAAACTTAGATAAACTTATGAAGAAGTCCTTTTATTTTGATAATATATATGAACAAAATAATGCAGGAAATAGTATAGATTGTGATATGATGGCAAATACAGGGCTTTTAACATTAGGGGATAGTATAACATTTTTAACACATGCAGATGTTAAATATAAATCATTACCTAGAATATTAAATGAAAATGGATATACTACAATTTCAACTCATGCAGAGAGGGCTAGTGATTGGAATTGGTCAGAAGCACATAGTAATGCTTTAGGTTATCAAGATATGTGGGATATTGATTCATATAAATTAGATGATATTTTTGGAATGGGACTATCAGATCATTCTTTTTTAAATCAATATGCAGATAAGCTTAAAACATTGAAAGAGCCATTTTTTTCCACTATACCTACGTTATCTAGTCATGGACCTTTTGATTTACCAGATAAGTATAGAGAGCTTAAATTACCAAAGAATATTGACGATACAAAACTTGGAGGTTATTTTCAAAGTGTTCACTATACAGATAAGCAGATAGGATTTTTTATAGATAAGCTTGAAAGGTTAGGTTTATTAAATGATACAGTTCTTGTTATTTATGGTGATCATGGTGGAGTTCATAAATACTATAACGATGAAATTCAAAATGTACCACTAGAAGGAGATTGGTGGAAAGAGAGAGACTATAAGATACCACTATTCATTTATGGAAAAGGTATAGAGGGAAAAACAATAAGCGTAGCTGGAGGACAGACTGACATAGTTCCAACAGTATTATATTTATTAGGAATAGATGTTAAAGAAAATATATTTATGGGAAGAAATTTATTAAATACAAATAGGAATTCTACAGTAATAAAAGGGAATAAAATTGTTGGAAATCCTACAGAAGAGGAAAGAAAAAGATTAGAAAAAGCTTATACTATAGCAGATTATATTATAAAAAATAAATATTTTGAAACTAAAAAATTGGTGAATTAAATAAAAAGAAAAGGGGAAAAAACTAGATTTTTCCCTTTTTTCTTTAAATTTATTATTAAAAAATTCGTTAATTTATTGTTATATTTGATAATATTAAATATAATATTAAAGTTAGTTAATGTTTCTACTAACTAAAAGTTGTTTAGTATTTAATGGTAGAGAATTTAATAAAAATTAGGAGAGTTTGAATGGAAGACAAAAGAAAAAATCAAAAAAAGAACAATAAAAAGACCCAAAAAAAAGCTTCAAAAAAGTGGACAAGGATCTTAGCGTTTTTAGTTTTTGAAATAGTATTTACTGCTATTACAGCACCTTTTGTATTACTTTATGGTCCTTTTGATAATGCAAAAAGAATTTATGTTGGATCAGCAATGACTAGTTTTAATCACCAATATTTAGCAACAATGTTTTTGTCTAAAGAAAAAATAAATGAAATAATGAATTCAACAGATGGTTCAAATAATAATTTAACAGCTCAAAACGGTTCAGTTGTTAATGTTAATGCATCTAACAATAAAGAGATGGAACTATATAAATTTGAGAATACAAAATATAATGGATATATGTTAGTTGTAAAAGATCCTAAAAGAGTCCATGTTGTAAGTACAAAGTATACTGGAAAAAAAGGTGAAACTACATCTGAAATGGCAAAGGATAATAATGCAGTAGCAGCCATAAATGGTGGTGCTTTTATTGATACTTCTAGTAGTTCAAATTGGACTGGTAATGGAGGAACTCCAACAGGTGTTATAATTTCTAATGGAAAATTAGTATTCTCTGATATGAAAACAGATAATACTAAAACTGAGTGTATGGCTATAACAAAAGAAGGAAAAATGTTAGTTGGTAAATATAGTTTAAATGAACTTAAGAATTTAGATGCACAAGAAGCAGTTAGTTTTAAACCAGCACTTATTAAAGATGGTGTGCCTACTTCATTAGATGGAGCTGCTGGAGCAGGAGGAATAGCACCAAGAACAGCAATTGGACAGAGAGCTGATGGCTCAATAGTTATGATGGTTATTGATGGAAGAAGTTTAGTAGATGGAATTGGTTGCACTATAACAGAATTACAATCACTTATGCTTACAAAGGGTGAATGTGTTACAGCAATTAATTTAGATGGAGGAAAATCATCTACTATGTATCTAGATGGAAAAGTTATTAACAATGTGTCTAATGGACTTGGAGAAAGATATATTGCTTCTTCAATAATAGTAAAATAACAAAGGAGAAGGTATGAGAAAAGTAAAAATAATATTAGCTTGGATTTCAGTATCACTTATACTACAATGCTCAGTACTGTTCTTTTTGGACAAGTTTTATTTTAAAGATAATACTGATGTAAGTATGGAAAAGGTAGTAATAGGATCTCAGCAGAAAAAAGAGATTATACATGTTAATATACCAAGTGATGCTAAAGATATAAAAGTTTCATATGATGGAAAATATATAAGTTATTACATGGGATTTATATTAAATGTATGTGATACTGATAGTGGTGAAGTTAAACAATTAGAAACTATAAATTCTGGAAATATATTAAAATCTGTATGGCTAGAAGACAGAAATATGTTATTAACTTTAGAGGTTGAAGATAATCAAATAATTCTTTGTAATTATAATCCAGAAAAGAATGTTAATGAAAAGATAGTCGATATATGTAGATATAGCAAAGCTTATAAGACATTTAATATAAAAGCTTCAACTATAACTGGAGTTACATATGTAAGAGTTGGAAATATGATTTATAGAATTGATATAAATCAAACAGCAGCTGTACGTGTACCTACCGTAGTTAGAAATATAGGTGAAGTTGGATTAATACCAACTAAAGATAGATTAGTATATATGGCTAATAACGGAAGTATAATTCATGTAACTCAGCCTAATGAGAGAATAGCAATAAATACTTCAGGAAAATTAAAAATACTTGGAATAGATGAAGAAGGAATTCTTTATTTAGGAGAAATTATTGATAATAAGGTCCATAAAATACTTAAAAAAGATTTAGATAATGTAGAATCTAAATCTCAAAAAGTACAATTAAAAGAACCTGTAGATGCTAAGGATATATTTATAGATGGAACTGGAACCATATTTATAAATAATAATTTAAATAAAACTATAACTAATATAGGAACAGGAAGCCAAGTGAAGTATGAAGGAAAGTTTTTAAGTTTCTATAATAATGGTATATCAAGTATAGTAAATGGAAGATATTATAAAACACAATATCCAAAATAAAAAATAAGAGCTGAAGTTTTTTTCAGCTCTTATTTTTTTATTAGATTAACTGAGTTAGTTTTCATATATCAATTCTAAATACTAAAAAACTTTCATAAAAATTATTAAGAGAGTTTATAAGGGTGGGTGGATTGTAAAATATGGAAAATTATAATGTTGAAGATATTAGAAATGTTGGTTTTATAGGTCACGGTTCATCAGGAAAAACTTCTTTAGTTGAAGGATTATTATATGATGGGAAAGTTATAACTAGAAGAGGCAAAATTGAAGATGGAAATACAGTATCAGATTTTGAGGATGAAGAGAGGAGAAGAGGTATATCACTTTCCTTATCAATAGAGCCTTTAGAATGGAAAAATAAAAAGATAAATTTAATTGATATACCTGGATATTTTGATTTTGTAGGTGAAAGTATAGAGGGGATGAGAGCATCAGATATTGCAACTATAGTTGTTTGTGGAGTATCTGGTGTTCAAGTAGGAACAGAGAAGGCTTGGGATTATTGTAATAAGATAAAATTACCTAGAGCATTTTTTATAAATAAATTAGATAGGGAAAATTCAAGCTTTGATAAAACTCTTGAAAATCTTAAAGATAAATTTGGTATAAGTGTTGTACCAATTCAATATCCAATAGGAAATGAATCAGATTTCTTAGGTGTTATAAATGTAATATCAAAGAAAGCGTTTATATATAATAAAAAAATTAGAAAAATGGAAGAAAAAGAAATTCCATTAAATCTTATAGATAAAGTTAATAAATGTAAAGAAATGATTACTGAGGCAGTTGCTGAAAGTGATGAAGAGTTATTAGATAAGTATTTTACAGAAGGCAGTTTAAGTGATGAGGAACTTTATAAAGGATTAAAAAAGGGATGTATTAATGGTGATATAGCTCCTGTAATGTGTGGAAGTTCATTAAATGGAATAGGGATGAGTTTATTTTTAGATAATATAGTTGAATGTTTTCCATCACCTAAAGTTTCATTGGCACAAAAAGCTACAATAGAAGATAAAGGAGAAAGTTATTTATCTATCACAGATGAATTACCATTTTCAGCTTTAGTATTTAAAACTATAGCAGATCCTTTTGTAGGTAAAATATCTTTATTTAAAGTTATTACTGGTAGTATAGAAAATGATATGCAAATTATTAATGTAAATAGGGGTAAGAAAGAAAAAATAACTAATTTATTTTTTTTAAGGGGAAAAAATCAGATTCAAACTAATAAAATTATAGCAGGAGATATAGGCGCAGTTTCTAAATTACAATTCACAGAAACAGGGGATACCCTTGCTGATTTTAATTTTAAAGTTAAGTACGATAAATTAAATTTTCCAGATGCAAAAATGGCTATGGCAATATTACCAAAACCTAAAGGTGATGAAGAAAAAATATCTATTGCTCTAAATAAATTAATGGAAGAAGATCCAACTTTTAAAGTAACAAGGGATATAGAAAATGCTGAGCTTATAGTATTGGGTATTGGAGAAACACATTTAGAGGTTATAGCATGTAAAATAAAAAATAAATTTGGTGTTGATGTTTTGTTAAGAGAGCCTAAAGTTCCGTATAGAGAAACTGTTAAAGGTATTTCTGATGTTCAAGGAAAACATAAGAAGCAATCAGGTGGACATGGTCAATATGGAGATGTAAAAATAAAATTTGAAAGAAGACATGATGGAGTTGATGATTTAGAGTTTGTAGATAAAGTTGTAGGTGGTGCTGTTCCAAGAAACTTTATACCAGCAGTTGAAAAGGGGTTAAGAGACTGTATAAAACATGGTGTTCTTGCGGGATACCCAGTAATAGGACTTAAAGCAACACTTTATGATGGTTCTTATCATCCCGTAGATTCATCAGAAATGGCATTTAAAATAGCTGCATCAATAGCATATAAAAAGGGATTAGAGTCAGCAAAACCAATATTATTAGAACCAATAATGAAAGTATCAATATTAATACCTGATGAATATATGGGAGATGTTATTGGGGATATAAATAAAAAAAGAGGACGAGTAATTGGAATGGAGCCATATGGAAAATTTCAAAAAATAGTATGTGAAGTTCCATTGGCAGAAATGTTTAAGTATTCTACTGACTTAAGATCTATAACTCAAGCTAAAGGAGATTATACAATGGAATTTGAGAGATATGAGGAGTTACCACAGATTGAGGCATCAAAAGTTATAGAAAATAAAAATAAAGAAAAATAAGATTAAGTAATAAAAGTATTACTGGAGATTTTTTCAGTAATACTTTTATTAAGGTTATTTTGTAATAAATTAAGAAAAACTACATATAATAACTATACAAAATAATTGTTATTTTGCTTAGATTGGAGGAAATTCTAATGTCTGATTATCGAATGGATATAAGGGGAAGTATTGGACTAAGTGAATATAGTAATATTTATGATTATTTATGTATAGTTGATAAAGATGATAAATTTACAATATCAATAGATAAACAAAGCAAGGAAAGTGTTGGTACAATAAGTTCTATGCTTAAAGATAATAGATTTACTGTTGAGAATGAATGGGTTGATGGTAGCGGAAATTATATGATAAAAGCACATAAAGAAGTATAAATTTTTAAAATTGTTTAATTTAATAATAAATAAGGACTTTATTATTTCTATAAATATATTAAAATAGAATAGTAAGTCCTATTTTTATATGGAATAATAAATTATTATAGAAACTATACTAGGAGGTTTGTAATGAAAAATTACGTAGTTGGTGTAGACTTAGGTGGAACAAAAATAAGTACTGCGCTTGCAGATTTAGCAGGTAACGTATTAGCACAAAGTATAATACCTACAAATGCACATGAAGGTGAAGAAAGAGTTTTAGAAAGAATAATAAAAAGTATTCAAACTGTTATAGCTGAAGGTGAAGTTACTTTAGAAGAAATTAAGGGGATTGGTATAGGATCACCAGGACCTTTAGATTCAAGAAAAGGAATAATAATAACTACTCCAAACTTACCATTCAGTAACTTTAACTTAGTTAAACCATTAGTAGAAAAATTCAATGTACCAGTATTCTTAGATAATGATGCTAATGTAGCAGCAATTGGAGAATACATGCTTGGAGCAGGTAAAGGTAAGAAGAATATGGTATACTTCACAGTTAGTACTGGCGTAGGTGGTGGAGCAATAGTTGATGGAAACATTTGTAGAGGAAATACATCAAATGCTTTAGAGATTGGACATATGACAGTTTCACCGTTTGGACCAAGATGTGGTTGTGGAAATATTGGTTGTTTAGAAGCGCTATCATCAGGAACAGCAATTGGTAAAAGAGGACAAGAGGCTGTAAATAGTAAAGTTGAAACATCACTTAGAAATTATGAAAAAGTTACTTCATATGAAGTGTTTAAAGAAGCTGAAAAAGGTGATGCTGTAGCTAAAGATATAATAGATGAAGCATTAACATATTTAGGAATAGGAGTAGCAAACGCTATTTCAATTTTTGATCCAGAAATGGTTGTTATAGGCGGAGGTGTTTCAAAAGCTGGAGATATAGTTTTTGAAAAAGTTCGTGAAGTTGTAAATAAAAGATGTTTTAAAGCAATGTCAGAAAGTTGCGAAATAGTACCAGCTGGTCTTGGAACAGATGCAGGGGTTATTGGTGCAGTTGCATTAGCTTTATTAGAACTTGAGAATTATTAAAACTTAAATTATATAAAAAACTGAGAATTAAATTCTCAGTTTTTTTATTTTATATTAAAATTTTTAAAGATATTTTTAGTGTAAATACTTTTTCGAAATTAAGTTTTCTATAAAAGGTTATATAAGTATTTAAGTTTTTATGGAAAATAATAATATTTTATATAATTAAATAATAATAATATATCATTTAAATAAAAGTAAATATTATTATTAAAATATGCTGGGAAAAGTATAGAAATATATTGATAAAGTGATAAAATTTATATACAGACATATTGAGTAAAAATTTATAAGAGTTAAATTTAAATATATGGGGGAATATAAATGGTTACAGTATATTTAACAAGACATGGACAAACTGAATGGAATATAGAAAAAAGACTTCAAGGACATGGAAATTCACCTCTTACTGAATCTGGTCTAAGAGGTGCTGAGGAGCTTTCAAAGAGATTAGAGAATATTAATATTGAGCGTATATACACAAGTCCTATTGAAAGAGCTTACAAGACAGCTATTATTTTAAAGGGTAATAAAAAAATAGATGTAGTAAAGCATGAAGGATTAAAAGAAATGAATTTTGGGGATTTTGAAGGAAAAATAACAGAAGATGTTATGAAAGAAAATCCAGATTGGAATATAAATTTAATAATGCAAGGAAATCTTGACATGCGTGCTCCAAATGGAGAAACTTTAGCTGAGGTTAGAGAAAGAGTAAGTAAAGCTATGGATGAAATAATTAAGGATAATGAAGGAAAAACTATATTGATAGTTGGACATGGTATAACTTTAAAAGCTATAATGAATTATTTTAAGGATAAGGATGTTAATAACGAAGTTATGGGTCAAACAACTTTAACTAAGGTAAATGTAGATGGAGAAAATTTTAATATAGAATTTAAAAATGACGGAAGTCACTTTACTATAAAAGAGAAAAAGCAAGGGTGGTAAATTTTAAAAATATTGAATAAAAAATATAATTAATACATATATTATTGTATGAAGATAAATTTACAAATAAGGGATGAGAATAAATTCTCTTCTCTCATACATATTTATGAATCAACTAACATTTATAATTAGAAGATTCATAAAATACCCATGCAATAAACTCTGTGTAATGAGAGGAAGAATTTTTTATATAAACTACTCTCAAGTGTTTTTTATATTATTTTCAATACTTGAGAGTAGCAACATAAAAAATTTATATTTAACTCATGATAATTAGGGTGATAGTTAATTTTTAAAAATTTGCTATCACCTTATTATTTTATTTAAAAATGGAATATAATAAAGTATGATAAGTAAAATAAATTTTATAAGTAAGAAGGGATATTATGAAGTGTGAGATACTAGCAGTTGGAACTGAGATACTTTTGGGAGATATTTTAAATACTAATGCTCAATATCTTTCAAGAGAGTTAGCGGAACTTGGATTTGATGTATATTATCATGAAGTAGTTGGTGATAACAAAGAAAGAATACTTAAAGCTTTAGAAACATCATTTAATAGAAGTGATATTATAATAACTACAGGTGGATTAGGACCAACTAAAGATGATATGACTAAAGAATTAGTTTCTGAATTTTTAGGAATGAAAATGTGCTTACATGAAGAAAGTTTAAAAAGTATAAAAGAATATTTTAATAAAATGGGAAGAGAATTTGTTAAAAGCAATGAAAAACAAGCATATTTCCCAAAAGAAGCTATAATTTTAAAAAATAGCAATGGTACAGCTCCTGGTGCTGTATTTGAAAAGAACAATAAAGCTATAATAGTTTTGCCAGGACCTCCAAAAGAAATGGAGATTATGTTTAAAGAAGAAGTAAAAAAATATTTAAAAAAATATTCTGATGATGTAATAATTTCTGAAGTTTTAAGAATTTTTGGTGTTGGAGAAAGTAAGGCAGAAGAAAAATTACAAGATATAATAGATAATGGAATAAATCCTACAGTTGCACCTTATGCAAAAGAAGGTGAAGTAATATTTAGAATAACAGCAAAAGCACAAAATGAAGAAGAAGCAAGAAAAATGATAGTTCCAATAAAAGATGAAATATATAAAAGACTTGGAAATTCAGTTTATAATACAGGAGAAACATCTCTTCAAGATACAGTAGCTAAGTTGTTAATAGATAAAAATATGACAATTGGGGTTAGTGAATCATGTACAGGAGGACTTGTTTCAGCAAAACTTATTGAATATCCAGGTGTATCTGAAGTATTTTTAGAAGGTGCTGTTACATATTCTAATGAAGCAAAAATGAGAACTTTAAAGGTAAAAAAAGAAACATTAGATAAATTTGGAGCTGTAAGTCATGAAACAGCAAGAGAAATGGCAGAAGGTATAGCAAAAAGATGTGGCTCTAGAATTGGAATATCAACAACAGGTATAGCTGGACCAGGAGGCGGAAGTGATGAGAAGCCAGTAGGTCTTGTTTATTTTGGAATATATTTAGATGGGAAAGTTAAATCATTTAAACATATATTTACAGGAGATAGAAATTCTGTAAGAAATAGAGCTAGCATGACAGCTCTTAATATAGTTAGAACAGAAATATTAGAAAAATAAAAGTGGGTAAAATAAAAAAATCCCTCTTTGTTTAAAAACATAAGAGGGATTTTTAATGTATATAAATAAAATGGGGGAGAGGCGATTAATTAATGAAGCAAATAGCCTCAATAATTAGTATCTCCTAATTTATATAAAATATACTTAAAAATAATTTAAAAAGGAGAAATATATGAGAAAAGTTTTTAGAGCTAATGTATATTTTCTAATAATACTTATACTAGAAATAGTTATGCCTTATATAACATATCCAATTTATAAGGGGTTAGGAATAGGTGATGTAAGAGTTGTTTTAGTATTAAACCATATACTACTATTCTTAGTTCCTGCAATTATATATGTATTAGTAACTAAATGTAATGTAAGACAAACATTTAAATTTAATCCATTACCAATAAAAGATTTATTTTTAGTTATAGTACTAGCTTTCTTGTGTGTACCAATAATGAATTTCTTTGGACTTATAAGTGGATTTTTCTTTGAAAATAATGTTGGCAACTTAATAACATCAATATCAGGAACACCATATTTAATACTTATGGGAATAATAGCATTTATGCCAGCTATAACTGAGGAAATAACTTTAAGGGGTATAGTTTTATCTGGATATGATGATAAAAATAGGCTTAAATCAGCATTAGTAATAGGATTATTTTTTGGAATATTTCATTTAGATGCTAATCAGTTTTTATATGCAACAGTATTAGGGTTTATATTAGCTTATGTAGTTAGGATAACAGGTAGCATATTTTCATCTATGATTATGCATTTTATACTAAATGGAACATCAATAACAATGCAAAAATTAATAACATTAATAAATCCAACTTATATGGAACAGACAAGTGAAGTTTCACTAAAAACTCTTCCATTAAGTGAAAAATTAATTTTATTACAAGGTTCTATAATAATATTTGCTATTTGTGTAATATTAGCTTATTTAGTTATTAGAAAATTAGATAAAAGAAGTGATTTTAAGGAAAGCTCTAAATTAATTGAAATTAGGAAATATACTAAGGTTGAGGAATCAAGGGAAAGAATTATAGATGTACCTTTTTTAGCTATAATAGTTATATATATAATATTTATGATATTTCATATTAAATAATAAAGCTTAGGTGACTTTAAGTTCACCTAAGCTTTATTATTTAAGTTGTTTATTACACTATTGCTATTACTATAAAGATAAGAAAAGCATGTACTTTTTATCCACCCTCTAGAATTAATATTGCTATCAATTGGAAGAGAAATATAATACCAAGTATCTTTTCCTACTTCAGCTTTATCAAGTATTTTAACTTCCATCTTTACATTTAAGATTTGTATAATGTAAGAATTATCTAATGGAGAAATAAATACTTTAGAATTTTCTTTTATTATTCCAAAGTTATTTTCAGGATAAGAAAATTTAATAGATAATCCACCTTTAGCATTATAATGACTTGGAACATATTTTTTTAACTTATTTATTTGACTGTTTGCTACTATAAGTTGTTTCCTACTTAAATTTAATTTTTTTTCGTAAGAGAAGATTAAAAAAACTATAACAGAAATAGATATTACTAATATTAATGCATATATCAAAATATTAAACCTCTAAAGTACTATATGATATATTATATTTTTGATTATATTAAATTATTCAAATTATAATTTATCAAATACTGATTTTAATACTTTTCCAATAGAACCATTTATGACTAAATTAGCTTTATTATCATATTGTGTTGAACTTTTATTTATAAGTATTAAGTTTTTTCCTCTAAAGTAATCTACAAATCCAGCTGCAGGATAAACCACTAAGGAAGTTCCACCAATAATTAAAGTATCTGCATTTTTTATTGCATTTAAGGCTCCATTTATAACATTATTATCAAGAGCTTCCCCATAAAGAACTACATCAGGTTTTATAATACCTCCACAGCTTTCACATTTAGGAATATCTTTTGATTTTATTATGTAATCTAAATCATAACTTCTATAACAATTAGTACAATAATTCCTATATACAGAACCATGGAGTTCAAATACATTTTTACTTCCAGCCATTTGATGAAGACCATCAATATTTTGAGTTATAATAGCTTTAAGTTTATCCATTTTTTCTAATTGAGCCAAAACAATGTGAGCTGGATTTGGTTTTGCCTTTGTATAAATCATTTTATCTTTATAGAATTTATAAAAATCATTAGTGTGACTATAAAAGAAGTTGTGGCTTAAGATTTCCTCAGGAGAAAATTTACGATCATATTTACTACTATATAAGCCATCGGCTGATCTAAAATCTGGAATTCCTGACTCAGTGGATACCCCTGCACCACCAAAAAAGACTATATTTTTGCTATTTTTAATTATATTAGTTAGTTCTTGAATCTTATTTTCCATAAAAAACATCTCCAAACTATAATATTTAATACTTTAATTATTGCACAAATAAAGACAAAAATAAAATTTGTACCTAAATTGTAATAGAGTTAATAATTAGATTCTTAGATTATATTTAAAAATATAAAATATATAAATTATTACACAATTAAAATATAATAAGTTTATTGAAATAAATTTCAGAAAAACTTTGACAGGTAACTAAATATTAGTTATAATATGTTTGTATCTAGTGATGATGGCATAGAGGAAACACTCCTTCCCATTCCGAACAGGAAAGTTAAGCTCTATAGCGCCGATGGTACTGCATGGGTGACCGTGTGGGAGAGTAGGACGTTGCTAGGTTTGTAAGGCTCGATAGCTCAGTCGGTAGAGCAGAGGACTGAAAATCCTCGTGTCGCTGGTTCGATTCCTGCTCGAGCCACCAAGAAAGCACTAACATTTAGTTAGTGCTTTTATTTTTATATAAAAATATAAGAGGTGAAAGGGAATGAAATTAGAAGTTTGTGTTGGTAATTATAATGAGGCGTTACAAGGATTTAAGGATGGTGGAGATAGAATAGAATTATGTGATAACCTTCAAGAAGGAGGAACTACTCCAAGTTATGGAACTATAAAAAAAGCAGTTAATAACATAAAAATTCCTGTAAATGTAATAATAAGACCAAGAGGTGGAGATTTTAATTATTCAAAAGATGAATTTGAGATAATGAAAGAAGACATAAAAATTTGTAAAAGTTTAAATGTAAATGGAGTTGTATTTGGAATACTAAATGAGGATAAAACTATAGATATAGAAAGAAATAAAGAATTAAAAGAGTGCTCTGAAGGTTTAAGCACTACTTTTCATATGGCCTTTGATGAAATAAAAAATAAAAAAGAAGCAATAGATATTTTAGTTGAACTTGGAATAGACAGAATACTAACAAAAGGTGGAGAAGAAAATGCTCCAAATAATTTAGATAAATTAAAAGAATTAATAGAATATGCTAATGATAGAATAATAATAATGCCTGGTGGAGGTATAACATCTCAAAATAGAGATTATATAAAAAGTTATACTAATGCAAAAGAATTACATGGAAGTAAAATAGTAAAATAAATGATTATAATAAGCCAATTTGGACATATTTTATAAATATAAACTTATTTTAGTTTATACATTTTTGTTTAAGGTTTACTTAAGGAATTGTTAAGAAATATAATCTATAATAAAAATGAGAATATGGGAATTGGAGTGGTTTTTATGATCGATAAGATTAGTTTAAGTGAGGCTGAATTTACATTAGTATCAAAAGGTATAGCTTTTGGAGTTGGAATTGGAATGCTTATTGGTATTTTTATTGGAGATGTAATACTGTTCTTTTCTCTTGGTGGAGTGTGTGGAATTTTATCAACCTCCATATATTCTATGATTAAAAGGTTAAAGAAATCAGAAAAATAGAACTATAAGTTAACTAATTAAAAGTAATTACAAAAAAAGATATAAATTTTGAAGTTGTACTATTAATCTTTATAATTAATTTAATATAAATATAATTATTAATTGAGAATGTAATGCTGCTTTAAAGAAACCACTAAATTATTAAGAAATTTGAATATAATTATAAAAGTGATTTAGTAACAAAAGATAAAATTAATTAAGTAATTAATATAGTAAAATAGAAATAGTTAAGAAATACAAGGGTATGCTTTAAATAAACAAGCATACCCAATTATTTTAAAAAATATTACAGTAAAAATAATTTATAAAACTATATGAATATGATTTTAAACTAAAAAATATCAGACTTAAAATTACTTTTTTATAATTTAAAGTCTGATATTTTGTTTATAAATTTTCAATTTGCCAATCGATAGGTTTTTTATTAATTTTAGCTAAGAAATTATTAGTTTTAGAAAAAGGTTTGCTTCCAAAGAATCCTCTAGATGCTGAAAGAGGACTTGGATGAACTGATTGAATTATATAATGAATAGGATTCGTTATAAGAGTTTTTTTCTTAATTGCATTATTTCCCCAAAGTATAAATACAATAGGTTCATCTTTTTGATTTAATAATTCAATAATTTTATCTGTAAAGATTGACCATCCAATTTTTTGATGTGAATTAGCTTTTCCAGCTTCAACAGTAAGGGTAGTATTCAATAATAATACACCTTGATCAGCCCATTTTTTCAAGTACCCATTATTTGGAACATAGCATCCTAAGTCAGATTGTAATTCTTTATAAATATTTACTAATGAAGGTGGAATTTTATTACCAGGCTTAACGGAAAAACTAAGTCCATGAGCTTGATTAGGTCCATGATAAGGGTCTTGACCTAATATAACAACTTTAACATCTTTGTAAGTAGTAAAGTGTAATGCATTAAAAATATCATACATATTAGGATATATAGTTTTATTTCTATACTCATGAATAAGAAATTTACGTATTTTAATATAATAAGGTTTAGAAAATTCATCCCTTAGTAAGTTATCCCAATCGTTTTTTAAAATTTGAGACATATAATCACCGCCTTATAATAGAGTATATCATAGAAAAATATTGAAAAAGGGGGGAGTTTTAAGTATAATATTCAAAATATTTAAAAAAATATAAGAAACATAACCTAGAGTATCATTATAAAAAATATAAAGAAAACATGAATAAATAAAAGAAATATGAAGATAATATCAATATATTATAAATTAAATTTATATATGGTGTGTTCTATATGATATTATAAAACACGTCGCTGATGCGGAAACGAAATATCAACAAAATTTTGAGAGAGAAATTTTATTGACATATAGTTAGCTAAGTGATAAGATTTTAAAGGTCTTTTGAAAGTTTTAAAATGCTTTTTAACTTAACAAAAATGTTTAAAAAAAGTGTTGACAAAAAAATTTCAAAATGATATCATAAGCAAGTCGCTTGAGGGCGACGAGATAAAATGGTCTTTGAAAATTGAACAGAATATAGAAATACATTTAGAACCAGCAATTCTTTTTACAAGTAAGTTTTAAGAGCGAGATTAAACTTTTTATTGAGAGTTTGATCCTGGCTCAGGACG
>NZ_JBZEFC010000012.1:0-26591 GCF_058310295.1 Clostridium sp. TJA020 | reverse complement strand
TTTTCTATATCTTCAACCTCTGTATTTTGAATATGTTTATATTCATTTTCTATTATATTTTTAAATAATTTAACTTGATCTTTAACTTTCACTTTAAAATTCTCCAATCTTTCTTATGTTTTCCTCTTGATTTCATTGGAGCTATAGTGATATCCTTAAGGTGCGAATCTTAGAGGGTATCACTACAACCCTGAGGCTAATGTATGTATTTTTACATTAGTCTTTTTTATTTAATCTATAATTATTTTCAGTTCCTTTTATTTCATAAATATGTCCTTTGGTTCTTTCTGCTATTCTTCCACCTAAAGCCTTATCAATTTTAATTAAATCATTTATAAATAACTCACTACTAATCATCATTGGTAATTTACTGCTATATCTATAATTTATTATTTCTAACATTATTCTTATATCAGAATCTGTATAACCACCTTTAAACAAATCATCTATAACTAATATTTGAGATTTTTTATATTTGTTTACCTTTCCTTGATATACTTCTGAATTTAATACATTTTGCTTTAATTCTATTAAAGTATCTATATATGATATATAAGCTATATCTATATTTTTATTTGTCACAAAATTATTAATTAAAGCTGATATTAAATGAGTTTTACCACTTCCACTCTCACCTAATAATGCTAATGAGTTATTATCAGTATCCTTTATTTTGTCAAATGCTAAATAATAACTTGTTGCAACTTCCTTCATGCTCTTAATAGATTTATTCCAAGCTTCAAAGGTTGTAAAACTTGTTTTTAATTGCTCATTACTTAAACCTGTTTTAATTAAAAGCTCTACTGCTCTTTTTTCTTTAACACATTTACACTCTAAATATACATTTCGTTTTGTATCTTCTATCCAACCAGTATTTTTACATAACGGGCAACTAAATGAGTTCTCCACTTTCATACATTCGCTTGTAATCTTCTTCTGTATAGCTTGGTCCTTTATATTCTTCTGGTTTATAGTTAATGTCTTCTGAACCCTCTGTAAAACGTCCTCTATCTTTGGTGATATTCCCTTTGGTATTTCCATTTTTCCTATCTCCTTTCTTCCATTCTTCATAGTTAATCTTATTAGAACCTTCTTCCATGAATGTACTTATGCCATTCTTTCTATTTAAGAAATCGCTTAAGCTCCATTTATAATTAAAGTAAAACTGACTATTTAATATTTCACTATAAGTATTTATAGCTTGGACTACTTCATCTAGCTTATAATTCTTTAATACCTTTTCTATTGCCTTTTTAATTACTGGACTTAAAATCTTATGCTTAATTATCCCTTTAGAGTTCCAATAATCAAATATGATTTTTATATCTTTGCTGCACTCTTCTTTTATTTCTTTTTTCTTAGATTTTAAATTCTTCTCTAACTCTTTTAATAAGTCTAAATTAATGAGACCTTTATTCTTAAGTTTCTCTAATTCCTCTTTTATAAGTTCTTTTGAATATTTACTTTTTATTTTATTAAGTAAATCACATTCTAATTCCTTATTAATTTCATTAACATAAGTTTCACTATCTAAAGGACTATATATATTTAATTGTTCTTTCATTGTTAATTCATTGTTAGTACCCTCATTTTGACGGTTACCATCACCGTCATTTAAGCAGTTATTATTACTGTCATTTTGTAGGTTACCGTCATTTAAGCAGTTACCGTCATTTTGTAGGTAATCTGTTAATAATAGTTCTATATTTAATTGATAATAGTTTCTCCTTTTTATTGTTTGCTTAGAAAATATATTCTTTTCTTTTAAACTTTTTAAAGCCTTAATAACTTCTCTATCATTATGATAAAACCATTCTTTCTGTATAGTTTTTATTGATGGCTTACATATTCCAGTTTTCCAGTTATTATGATTAATTAAAGATATTAAAACCATTTTTTCTACTCTATTAAGCTCTACTGGTATATCATTATAAACAATTCTATTCATAATCAATAAAGCATTAACATTGCTATTCAACACCTCCTTACTCATTCTCCACACCTCCACTTATCTTATGCAAATATACCTCTGAAAGCTTTTAAATCTTGCCAATTTGGTTTTTTATTTAGCTCGATACATAAATCCATATACTTCTTAAATATCTTAAAATCCATTTTAAACACCTCTCTATTTATTAGTAGTTATCATTAATTCAATATTACTTAGATTACCTTTTATAGCTCCTAAAATAAATTCATAATGCTTAACTTTACCTTCTAATTCCTTAATATAAATTTCTCTTTTAAGCTCTTCTTCACTTGTAGTAATTCCTAAATATTCATCTACTGATTTACTTTCAATAGACCACTCTTTTCCTACTTTCTTGGCTTTAATTTCTCCTCTTCTGCATAGCTCCCTAGCATATGGAACAGTAGCACCTATTCTATTTGCTACTTCTTCAATCTTTAATACTTTACTCAATTCTCTCCCTCCAATTATTTAATATCTTTCGCAACTTATTGCAATACTTTAAGACTAGAATCCTAATAGAACTTAGTTCATCTTATTTGATTAATAGATGTGATTTTTGATGTCACTTAAATTGACTTCTAAATAAATTAATTTTAGATATGCATAATATACTTATATAAATTATTCCTCTTCTGAAATAATCTCTGTTACATCTACATTTAAAGCCCTTGCTATTAATCCTATTGTTTTAGGTGTAGCTGTTACCTTTCCATTAATAACCCTTGATATTGTTGCCCTTGATAATTTAGTTATATTAACTAAATCATTAGTTGATAAACAAGCTCTTGCCTGTATTAACTTTAATTTATTCAAATTTAAATTCATTTTTACACCTCCTTATTGTTACATATGTAACTTATAATTCGATTATAGTGACATAGGTAACATATGTCAACTATTTTTTTATTTTTGTATACATGTGTAACATTAAAATGTTATAATATCTTTAAAAGGAGGTGCAATATTGTATAATATTCGTAAATTTAGAAAAGAAAGAGGAGTTACTCAAGCTGAATTAGCTAAAAATATTGGTGTATCCCGTTCTACAATTGCTAAATATGAAAATGGAGAACGTACCCCTTCTTTATCAACATTACAAAAAATTGCTGATTTTTTAAAAATTTCGATTAGTGAATTTGGTATCAATTTACCACAAGGTTCTAGGATCATTGATCCATCAACTTTTTTCGAAAATATACCTGCTTTAAAAGATATATTTTCTTCAACTTCAAAACAATCTAATAATATTTCTAAAGATTCATTTTTAGATTTTGAGGATTATGAAGAAGATGATGTGTTAACAGATACTCAAATACGTAATATGCTTATCGATATAATAACTGTATTATTTAATCAAAATAACATATATCCTTCATTTGAAGAACTTAATACTCTCGAAGAAGAAATAAGAGAATACATTCTATTTAAAGCACATTTAATTAAAATAAAGAAAAAACAAAATAACAAAAAAGAAGAGGTGTAAACGCCTCTTCTATAAAAACATTTACCTCAGTTTAAAGTTTGATTCAGAAAATTATTAATTTTTTAATTTTATCGAAGGAAAAGCCACTCTCGTTAAAATTTTATAATTCAATTTTGATTTTCCAATCTTAATAAAAATTTAATTTCTACTTTTACTATAAAAATTATTTAGGTGGACGAAATTTTCCGCTGAGCTGATGAAGTAACATTTCGTTACTCTATATTTCATCCAATCATTATCGAAGTAACTTACTTGTACAGTAAATGACAAAAAAGTTTTATATTAAAGAGTAGTGTTATATATAACTTATCACTACATAATTATTTAGATATCATATAAAATAAATACTAACTTAATAAGGAGAGGATTTTTATGAGAGAAATTGAAAGTTATACAGAAAAAGTTTTTGAAGATATAAAACATATAAATGAATACGGACAAGAGTATTGGTATGGAAGAGAATTAGCTGATGTTCTTAAATATTCTAAATGGGAAAATTTCAAAAAAGTTATTAACAAAGCTAAAGAAGCTTGTATCAATAGTGATATGAATGAATTAGACCATTTTGCTGACGTCAGGAAAATGGTTCTATTAGGTTCTGGAGCTCAAAGAAAAATTGAGGATATAGAATTATCAAGATATGCTTGTTATCTTATAGTTCAAAATGCAGATGCTAGAAAAAAAGTTGTTGCTTTAGGACAAACCTACTTTGCTATACAAACTAGAAAGCAAGAACTAGAAGAAAATTTTGAAGAACTTTCAGAATGTAGAAAAAGAATAGCTATAAGAAATGAATTAAAAGAACATAATAAAATCCTAGTTGATACCGCTAAAGAATCAGGTGTAGAAACTAATCTTGATTATGCTATATTTCAAAACAATGGTTACATGGGTTTATATGGAGGTCTAAAAGCTAAAGATATTCATACTAAAAAAGGCTTAAAAAAGAGTCAAAAAATACTTGATCATATGGGAAGTACAGAACTTGCAGCAAACTTATTCCGTGCAACTCAAACAGAAGAAAAATTAAGACGAGATAAGATTAAAGGAAAAGAAAAAGCAAATCAAGCACACTATGAAGTTGGTAAAAAGGTTAGACAAACTATAAGAGATTTAGGTGGTACTATGCCTGAAGATCTTCCAACACCTAAGAAAAGCATAAAACAAATTGAAAAAGAAGAAGCAAAAAAACTTAAATCAAAAAAATAATTATATTTAAAATAAAAGGTAATAGTATATAGAATTTATTATTACCTTTATTTAATAAACGAGGTGATATTATGGCAAGTTTTAAACAAATAGCAAAAGGTAATTGGCAAGTTGTTATTTCCTTAGGCAATGATCCAGTTACTAAAAAAAGAATAAGAGTTAAAAAACAAGGATTTAAAACTAAAAAAGAAGCAGAAAAGTTTGTTAATGATTATAATACAAAAGTTAATAATGGATTTTTACTTCCTAAATCAAAGAATATATTACTTAAAGATTTCATTTTAGACTGGTTTAATAACCATAAAGTATTATCTATAGGTGTTAATACTAGAAACCATTATATAAGCCGAATTAACACTTATATAGTACCTTTACTAGGTAATTATAAGCTTACTGAAATTGATACATTAACAGTACAGAATTTTTATAATCATTTATTAACTAAAGAGCAACCATTAAAACCCTCTTCTGCTAAAAAGGTAATAGAAACTCTTAATAATTGTTTAAAGTATGCTAAAAAATTAAAATTAATATCATTCTTGCCTACTGACATTGAAAAAGTATATATGGAAAAACCTAAAATAGAATATTGGTCTAAGGATCAATTAGATTTCTTCCTGGATAAAATGCAAGGAACTTATTTATACTTTCCAGTCTTATTATGTGCTTTAACTGGTGTTAGAGTAGCTGAATTATGTGGATTGAAATGGTGTGATGTAGATTTTGAAAAAGGATATTTAAATATTAATAGACAAGTAATAAGAGATGAATCTACTAAAGAGCTTTTATGTACGGATAATTTAAAGACTAATGGCAGCAACAGAACCATATCTATACCAAACATATTACTTAATGAATTAAGCCTTAGAAGAGGTAATCCTAATGATTTTATAATACTAAATAGACAAGATGAAATATGTAATCCTAGGAATCTATCAATGGACTTTAAAAAGAAAGTATCTAAATACCCTAATTTACCTCAAATAACTATACACGGATTAAGACATACTCATGCTACTTTATTAATATTAAATGGTGAAAATATAAAAATAGTATCTGATAGGTTAGGTCATAAAGATGTAACTACAACATTAAATACATATACTCATATCATGGAAGAAATGAAGGATAATACAGCTGAATTATTAGATAATTTATTCAATAAAAAAGGTGACTAAATACTCGAAAAAAACTTTTAGTCCCCTTTTTGTCACCTTTTAAGCAAAATAAAAAGGCTTAACCCTCACAGTTAAGCCATTCTTTATGTATAAGTGGCACTCCCAACAGGAATCGAACCTGCATCTATCCCTTAGGAGGGGATTGTTCTATCCATTAAACTATGGGAGCTTACTATTTAAATTTTATTATAGTAACATAAATATGTCAATTAAAAAAGTAATTTTTTTACAAAATAAATAAAGATAGCATATGCTATCTTTATTATTGTTCAACATTCTTCTTTCTTCTTAATAATGTCACAACAGTTGCTAGTATAGGTACTGATAAAGCAATTGCCCCTGCTGACACTAACCATTCCATTGGTGGTATTCTTGTAAGTGTAAATATTTCTCTTCCTATTGGAGTAATAAATCCAAGAAGTATTATTCCCATCATTAACGTTACAAGAAGAATCTTAAATGGTGTTATAGGTAATGCTACTTTAAATAATATTACAAGACTTACTCCTGCAAGCATAAGCACTGAAAGTGTTCTTGCAAGCTCAAGTGATGCGCCTCCATATTTATAGGATATTACAAAAGTAGAGGATACAAATATTGCTATAAGCACACCATTTGGAATACTAGCAGTTAATATTCTCCCTAAGAAACCTTTTTTCACTCTTTCTTTATTTGGAAGCATTGCTAAAAATAATGCTGGTATTCCTATTGCACAACTTCCAATAAGTGAAAGTTGTATAGGTTGTATTGGAAATGGTAAAAGTAATATTGAGAATACAACAGCCAAAATTATTGAATAAGTTGTCTTTGTTAAGAACAACTGAGCAACTCTTTCTAAATTATTTATTTGTTGTCTTCCCTCAGCTACAACCTTTGGAAGTGCACTAAAATTTGACTTCATAAGAACTAATTGCGATACAGCTTTTGCTGCATCTGAACCATTTGCCATTGCAATTCCACAATCCGCTTCTTTAAGTGCTAATACATCATTAACACCATCACCCGTCATAGCTACAGTATGCTCATTTTCTTGAAGAGCAATTACTAAAGCTTTCTTTTGATGAGGTGTAACTCTTCCAAACACACTATATTTTTCAACTTCATTTTTAAGATCTTCCATATTATCCGGTAAATCTCTTGCATCTATATAATTCTCTGCACCTTCTACACCAGCTCTTTTAGCTACTGCAGAAACTGTAACTGGGTTATCTCCTGATATAACCTTTACTTTTACTCCTTCTTCCTTAAAAAATCTTAAAGTTTCTGGAGCATCTTCTCTTATTATATCTTCAATAAGAACTATAGCTACCTCATTTATATCTGATAATTTTTCATTCTTCAATGTTTTAATATTTGACTCCGCTAAAATTAAGACTCTTCTACCTTTTTTAGCTTCATCTTCAACTTGCTTTTTAACATTTGAATATTTATCTCCCATTACAATTTCAGGAGCTCCAAATACCCAAGTTCCTCTATCTTTTGTAACTATCCCACCCCATTTTCTCTTTGATGAGAAAGGTACTTTTTCTACTATTTCAACATTTGAATCTTCTTTATATTTATCCAATATAGCTTGTTGAGTTGGATTTTTACTAGGAAGGTTATGTGAAATAGAAGCTAAAATATCATCTATATATTTATTATCATAATTTGATACATTTTTTATATCTATAAGCTTTAAAGCTCCTTCTGTAATTGTTCCTGTTTTATCTACACATAATACATCAACTCTTGCAAGAACTTCTGTTGCTGAAAGCTCTTGAACTAGTGTGTCATACTGAGAAAGCTTTATTATAGCAACTATAAACGTTGCACTTGTTAAAAGTACTAAACCTTCTGGAACCATTCCTATAATACCTGATACAGTACCTATAACAGCATCTTGCCAACTTGACTTTATAAATATAAGTTGAGTTGTTGCAAGTAATATACCAATAGGTATTATTAATATTAAAAGTACCTTAAGTATTTTATTTAATGAATTTTGAAGTTCTGAATTTGTTATTTTAAACTTTCTAGCTTCATCTGCAAGCTTTGATGAATATGTATTTGATCCAACTTTAGTTACCTTCATATAACCATCACCTGCAACTACAAAGCTTCCTGATAAAAGTTTACTATTACATCTTTTATGTATTGGATCTGATTCACCAGTAAGCATTGATTCATCAACTTCTAGTTCGTTACCTTTATATACTATACCATCTGCAAGTATTTGATCCCCAGTTTTTATGTGTATAATATCATCCTTTACTATATCTTCTATACCTATTTTTTTAATTTTTCCATTTCTAATTGCCATACAATTTGCTTCACTTATAACCGATAATTTTTCAATTATATTTTTTGCTTTAACCTCTTGTATAACACCAATTAAACTATTTACAATTATTACTCCTGCAAATATAGCATTTTTAGGTGAACCTGCAATTATTACAGCTACTGCAAGAACTAGATTTAAAGCATTAAACATAGTAAAAAAGTTCGATCTTAAAATTTGCAAAAATGTTTTTGATGGAGCTTTTGGCAGTTTATTTACATCACCATTTAAAACTCTTTTTTGTACTTCTTCATCTGTTAATCCTTGTATATCTTCATACTCCACTTTATCTTCAACTCTCTTACATTCCATTATATAACTCCTTTATTAAGTTGTATTTTATATACAATTAGTTTAATTTACTAATCTTAATTTAATCTTAAATTTTTAAGAATATATAATAAACTTATCCTTAAATACTAATATAAAGTTTTTTATTATTACTATAATTCTTTTAAAATTTCATTTAACTTATCATACTTATAAAAACTAATATTTAAAATTCCATTATCTTTACATTTATTATAAAACTTCTTTGCATAAACCTCACCATCTAATTCACCTGTTACTATCCATTTTTGAATACTATTATCTAAATTCATTACTTTACTTATTACTTTATTTTTATCAAAACTCATATAAATTGGATTTTTTATTATATAAACATTAAATCCACGTTCTGAAAGTTTACTCATTCTAGGTATGTAAGAATTTATATCTTTATTATTTTTAGGATATATTATGTATCCTATAAGCCCATTTCTATTTTTAGGAGTTAAAACCACTCCATTATTAAAGTTACTAACAGATATAAATCTTTTATCCACAAAATTTTCTAAATATAATCTATCTGATTGTGAATAACTTATTTTTGAACATATGAAAATTCCTAAAAATAAAAAAATAATAATATTTATTATAAGAAAGCTCTTTAATTTTTTCATATATATCTCTCCTATCTTATTTATATTATTACCAATAAATTTATAAACTCTCTATTTTATTATTTATATTTTTAAATATATACATAAAAAAATCTTTAGTCCTTTAAAAGTTTTAAGAATTATAATATACTTCTCTTATGGGATTTATTTCTTATAAATGAAAAATTCAAGAGAGGATGGATATTATGCTAAGAACAATACTTTTCTATCCTGGAATAATACTTAGCTTAATTATTGCACCTTTAGCTTTAATTAAAATAAAATATTTAGAGCATAAAGGTAAAGATAAAGAAAGAACTGAAGCTATATTTAAAATAACTTCTTTTTGGGCAAAATATGTTATGTGGCTTAGTGGAGCTAAGGTTAAAGTCTTTGGAGAAGAGAATATTCCTAAAGATGAAGCTGTTTTATTTGTTGGAAATCATCAAAGCAATTTTGATATTCCACTTATAATGAGTAGTATTAAAGTTCCTAAAGGATTTATTGCAAAAAAAGAACTAGAAAAATGGCCAGGCATAAGTATGTGGATGAAATATATAAGATGTGTATTTATGGACAGAAGTAATATAAGAAAATCTGCAGAAGCAATAGTTCAAGGTATCCAAACTTTAAAATCTGGATATTCAATGGTAATCTTTCCTGAAGGTACTAGAAGTAAAGGAAAACCTGTTGCTGAATTTAAGGCTGGAAGCTTTAAATTAGCACTAAAATCAAAAGTTAAAATAATTCCATTTACAATTAATGGTTCATATAAACTTTTAGAAGCAAATGGAGGAAAAATAAAAGCTTGCCCAGTAGAAATATATATTCATAAACCTATTGATACAACTAAATTATCAAAAGAAGAAATAAGTGAATTACATACTACAGTTAGAAATATCGTAGTATCTGACCTACCAAAAGAACAACAATAAAAAGATGGACTTATTAATCCATCTTTTTTATTAATATTTTATTATATTGTTCACAATTTTTTTGTTAAATTTTTCATATTTATCATATATACTATAACTTATTCGTATGTTCATAAAAAAATTAAGATGGAGGTGTAATTTTTTATGAAAAAAATTCTTATAGGTTTACTTATTTTAGGTAATGTATTTGTAGTATCAGGTTGTAATAAAGGTTCAAATCAACTAAATCAGAATAATTCAACTACTCAAGTAGAAGAAGAATCTCCTAAAAGCGATAATCAAACTGTTGTAGATGAAAGTAAGCCTGATGATAAAACTACAAATAAAGAAGAATCAAATAAACATGAATCTATAAATGAAGATTCAATTAATGATAAATCTAAAACAGATTTAAATAACTCAAATGATACTTCTACTAAAACTAACGAAAAAAATACAGAAAATAATGAGTCAAAAAATAATAAATTAAATAATAATACTTCTAATAAAGAAACTAATGATAAATTAACTTCTAAAAAAGAATCTGTTAAACAAGATCATAAAAATACTCCAAGCGACAATAAAGTTGTTGAAAATAGAGTAAAAGAAAAAACTAAGAATAATGAATCTACTCAAGATACTATGTCCCCTTATTACGGAACATGGTCAATAGATAAGGTAATTGGTCACACTTTATATTCAACAAACAATACAAGTCCGTTAAATAAAACATTAGTTATTTCTAAAAATAAATATGTTAATAATGCATTTAATGTTAAAATTGATAAACCAAAATATTTAATAACAAAATTATCCGAAAAGGACTTTTGCAGAGGTTATAAAATGGACTCTCTTAAAGGAACTGGGCTTAATGAAGGTCCTATTACAGCATTAGATATTACAAGTTCAACTGATCCAAATAGTGACTTTGATGAACTTTATATTCAAAATGGATATCTAATATATTTACAAGACGGAGTTTTCTTTAAATGTAGTAAACGCTAGAAAATAGTATCGACAATGTCGATACTATTTTTTTATTAATATCTATATTTACTTTTCTCATATTTCTTATATTTAATAATTAAAGTATCACTTATCAAATTAAATATAAATCTTTATAAACACATTATATATTATCCAATTTAAATAAAATTTGTTATATAATATAAAATATAGATTTAATTTGAATATATGTATTTAATTTTCACAAAGATTAAAGAAAGTCAATATCAACATTCAAAAATAACAAGTTTTTTAAATGTAAATTTATTATATTTAAATATTTTTTTCACTTTATTAATTTCTTCATTTTTATTAGTTTTTCATTGTATTTTTACAAATTTAATATTATTTTTATCCATCTGTTTAATAAATATATGTCCCTCTATTTTAAAATCTTTCTCCCTGTGTTTTATTTATTTCTTCATCTATGTTATTTACTTAACTTTTCTTATTAATTGCTGTACAATATAGAAGTTGTTTTAATATTTTAATAAAAGGTGGTATATTTTATGACTATGCAAAAGCTTTTAAGTAAAACTAGACAAGCTATTAATGATTTTGAACTTATTCAAAATGGAGATAAAATTGCTGTTGGTCTTTCTGGAGGGAAAGATAGTTTAACTTTATTGCATATATTGAAAAACTATCAAAGATTTTCTCCTGAAAAGTTTGATTTAATAGCTATAACATTAAATCCTGGAAATGTTGATAACGCTCCGCTTCATGAGCTTTGCAAATCTTTAGGTATTGAATTTCATGAGATAAAAACTAATATAGCTGAAATTGTATTTGATATAAGAAAAGAGAAAAACCCTTGCTCTTTATGTGCTAATTTAAGACGTGGCGCTTTAAATGATAATGCTAGACGCCTAGGCTGCAATAAAATAGCTCTTGGACATCATAAAGATGATGCACTCGAAACTTTTATGCTTTCTATATTTTACGAAGGAAGAATTAATTGTTTTTCCCCAAAAAGCACTATGGAGAAATATGATGTAACTCTTATAAGACCTATGGTTTATATAGAAGAATCTATGATAAAAAAGGCTGTTCGTGAATATAATTATCCTGTTATAACTAATCCTTGTCCAGCTGATGGTAAAACTAAAAGAGAAGATTTAAAAAATCTTATAAGAAATATGAACAAAGATATCCCTGGACTTAAAAAAAGTTTATTTAGCGCATTAAATAACTCTGAACAATTGTTTATATGGGATAAAAATGAAATTAGGAGGATGTAATATTGTATAAATCAATTAATAATAAAGGAAAAGCTATTATATTTATGTTGTTAGCTTCCTTCTTTTTTACTACTATGAATATGTTTGGTAAACTAGCTTCTGGCATAACCCCTTACCAAAAAACATTCATAACTAATGCTGTTGCAACTATAGTTGTGTGTATAATTATTAGCAAAAGAAAAGCATCATTTTTAGGAAATAAAGAAAATAGAAAATATCTTTTTTTAAGAGGAATTATGGGTACTATATCAATATGCGCATTTTATTTTTCACTAGATTATTTATTATTATCTGATGCTACTATGTTAAATAAATTAAGTCCATTTTTTGCTATAATTTTTTCTTTTCTTTATCTTAAAGAAAAAATTACTGCTAAACAATTATTTTTACTTATTTTAGCTTTTAGTGGTAGCTTATTTGTAATAAAACCACATTTTAGTTCTTCAATAATCCCTTCATTAATGGGTATAATTGCTGCAGCAACTGCTGGACTTGCTTACACTATGATTAGAGTTATTGGAAATAAAGAAGATTTCTTTACTGTTATTCTTTCATTTACAGGTATTGCAACAATAGTATGTTTTCCATTTATGTTTATTAATAATTCAGGTTTTACTAAAAATAATATTTTATATATGATACTTGCAGGAATTTGTTTTATATTAGGACAAGTTTTTCTAACCTTAGCTTATAGAAATGCTCCTGCATCTGAAATATCTATGTTTGATTATGCAGGCCTTATAATAGCTGCTGCTTATGGATTTATATTATTTAGTGAAATACCAGATATTTTATCAATAATAGGTTACTTAATAATAATAATTGCATCATTTTTTAATATATTAGCTAAAAAAAACTCATAAAAAAACTCTCATACAACGCTATTTGTATGAGAGTTTTTTATAAATAATATAGATTTTATATAATTATATTTCTCTAAAAGTGAATTTGTACTAACAATAATGCTGATGCAAATACAGCTATAATAATCATCAATGGCATTATAAACTTAAGCCATTTATTATACGTAACATCTACCATAGCTAATGTTGCAAGTATAAGTCCAGTTGGTGTAATAAATGCTATAAGTCCTTGACCAAATTGATATGAACTTACTATTGCATCTCTTGGAAGTCCTACAGTATCTGCAAGTGGTGCCATAATAGGTATAGCAAGAACTGCAAGTCCTGATGATGATGGGATAAAGAATCCTAATATAATAAATATTATAAGCATTAATATTATAAATATAGATCCATTCATACCCTTAACTCCATTTGAGAAGAAGTTAAGTAAAGTATCTGAAATTTGACCATTTTCAAGAACCAAATTTATAGATCTAGCAACTCCAATTATAAGTGCAACTCCAACAAGATCTCCTGCTCCAGATATAAAATTATCTACAAATTCTTTTTCACTTAATGTTGATATAAATCCAAGTATTATAGAAACAACTAAAAATAAAGCTGTCATTTCTATAAATCCCCAATGTTTAGCTGAAACTCCATATATCATAACCACAAAAGATAATGCAAATATTATAAGCATTAATTTTAATCTAAAAGTAAATTCAGGGACATTTTCATCATCTTCTTTTAAATATTTAGCTTCTATTTCTGCTTTTTGATCATATATAATTGACTTAGTGGGATCTTTTTTTACATTATTTGCATATCTAACAATATAAACTATAGTTATTATTGTTGCTATTATAAGTCCTGTAAATCTAAAATTTAATCCCTCTGTAAAATTAATACCTGCTGCATTTGAAGCTATTACAGATGAAAAAGGATTTACTGTTGAGAACATTGTACCAATTGATGACCCCATATATATACTAGCAATACAAACAAGTGCATCGTAACCTGCTGCTAAAAATACTGGTATTAATATTGGGTAAAGAGCTATAGTCTCTTCTGCCATTCCAAAGGTAGTACCACCAGCTGATATTAATATAGTAAATAATATTATAAGTAAGTATTCTTTTCCTTTAGTGGCCTTTGAAAGACTTGCTATACCTGCATTAAAAGCACCTGTAGCATTTAATATACCAATAATTCCTCCTATAACTAGCACAAATAGTATAATATCAACAGTATCATAAGTACCTTGTATTGGTGCCTCAATTATTTCTTTAATTCCCTGTGGTTTTTGTTGAACCCTTTCATATGTGCCTGGAATAGCAATAGGCTTATTAATACTTTCATCTTTAAATTTATCTATACTTATTTTTATTCCTAGTTTACTTAATGTTTCTTGAGTTGCCGGTTCTGAATGTGCATCTCCATTTGGCATAGTAACGCTGAAATTATTATCATCCTTATTATATGTTAGTTTTGCATAAGATCCAGCTGGAACTATATAAGTTAAGATAGCTGAAATTATTAAAACTATAAATAAAACTGTAAAGGCTGTAGGGAAGCTTAACTTTTTCTTTTTCTTTGTCATAACATCTCCTCCTTTGTATAATAATAAATAATATATTTTTTAACAATTATATCAAAAATTTGTTTATAACTAATGAACAAACAAATAACATTCAGAATGTTTATGCACAAATATTTGAATAATTATTAAAGATTTAGGAGGTATTTTTATGAAAGAAATTGTATTAGCTGGTGGTTGTTTTTGGGGTGTTGAGGAGTTTTTATCTAGAATAAATGGTGTAATAAAAACAGAGGTTGGTTATGCAAATGGAAATACATTAAATCCAACATATGAAGATGTATGTTATAAAAATACTTACTTTGCTGAAGTTTGTAAGGTTATATATGATGAAAATACTTTATCACTACAAAATCTTCTTAAAAAATTTTTTACTATAATAAATCCAACTTCATTAAATAGACAAGGAAATGATGTTGGTAGTCAATATAGGACTGGTATATATTATTTAGATGAAAAAGATATTCCAATAATTCAATCAATAAAAAAAGAAGAACAAACTAAATATTCTAAAACCATAGTTACTGAAGTTAAACCATTAAGAAATTATTATAAAGCTGAAGATTATCATCAAAATTATTTAAAGAAAAACCCAAATGGATATTGCCATATAAAATTAGATTAAAAAAGGCATATACAATTTATTGTATATGCCTTTTTAATATAAACATTTTATAGTCTAGATAATTTTTCACCCATCATTACACCCATAGCTGAAGCCATCATAAGACCTCTAGTCCAACCACTAGAATCTCCTAGACAATGAAGCCCCTTAATATTTGTCTCAAAGTTTTCATCAATTATTACCTTATTACTATAAAATTTTATCTCCGGTCCATAAAGTAATGTTTCCTCACTTGCAAAGCCTGGAACTACAACATTTAATGACTCTATAAAATTAATTATATTAGTCATTGTTCTATATGGTATAGCTGATGTTAAGTCACCTGCAACCGCATCTGGTAGTGTATACTTTACATTTGATCTATATAATTCATTTGGCCAAGTTCTCTTTCCTGCTAATATATCTCCATATCTTTGAACTAATATACTTCCATTACCTAGCATATTTACAAGTTCAGCAACCTTTTTCCCATATTCAATTGGTTGATTAAATGGTTCTTCAAAATTATGTGAACTAAGTATTGCAAGATTTGTATTATTTGATTTTTTATCTTTATAGGAATGTCCATTAACTATAGCTAAATTATTATCGTAATTTTCTTGTGATACAAAACCTCCTGGATTTTGACAGAATGTTCTAACCTTGTCCTTAAATGGTGCTGGATATCCTATAAGCTTTGATTCATAAAGAACCTCATTTACCTCTTCCATTACTTCATTTCTAAGTTCAACACGAACCCCAATATCTACTGTGCCAGCCTTATGGTTTATTTTATGCTCTATACACATATCTTTAAGCCAATCAGCACCCTTTCTTCCTGTTGCAACAACAACCCTATCTGCAAATATATTTTCATCTTTTTTCTTACTTAAAGAATCAGTTACATTAACCCCTTTAATTTTTCCTGACTCTATAATTAGATTTTTAACTTGTGTATCAAATCTAATTTCAATTTCATTTTTAATTAAATATTCTTGTAATCTTAAATATATCTTTTGTGCTTTTTCCGTTCCTAAATGTCTTATAGGACAATCAACAAGCTTTAAATTTCCCTCTATTGCCTTTTTTCTTATTTTTTTAATTCCCTCTGGATTATTTACACCTTCTACTTTATTATCTGCCCCAAATTCTAAATATATTTTATCAGTATAATCTATATATTTCTGAACTAAATTGCCCCCTATAAGCTCAGGTAAATCTCCTCCAACCTCATAATTTAGTGATAGTTTTCCATCTGAAAATGCTCCTGCTCCAGAAAAACCTGTTGTTATATGACAATAAGGCTTACATGAAACACACTTATTAGTTTTTTCTTTAGGACAACTTCTTTTATCTATACTTCTACCTGCTTCTATCAATAATATTTTTTTATTATGTTCCCTTTTATTTAGTTCTAAAGCAGTAAATATCCCTGCAGGACCTGCTCCAACTATAACCACATCATACTTCATAAAACTACTTCCCTCCATAATTAAAGAAATATATTGTTTTCCTATAGCCAATAGCTCTTTACGGTAGCTTGGTAGAAACATCTCACCATATTAGAGATTTATATAGGACTTAATATTCGGATTTTTAATATATTTAATCCTTACATCTGAATTGTAATCTATATCAATATTAAAATCAAGTATTTTTACGAATTTTATTTTTTTATATAAAAATATTATTCGTATATTTAAAATATTATTTCTTTTCGCATTAATTAATTTATATAAATAAAAAAGAGTTGCTTTTAAAGCAACTCTATATTTCTATTTAAATTGTAATTTTTCAATTAATGGCATAATATATTGTTTCGAATCTGAAGGAACTTTTCTTATTTCTAATTCAATTCCTCTGTCATTTAAATTTTTAAATGCCTCAACATCAACATTATCTACTGAAACTGCATTTTTTATTTGTTTCTTTCCTTTTTTAAACGACATTCCACCGATATTTACACTCTTAATATCAACACCTTGTTCTATCATTTTTACTACATCTGTTGGATTTGTAAAAAGTAATAAAACTTTATCCTTAATGTGTTTAGAATTATTATAAACTTTTATTGCTTTATCTATGCCCAAAACATATGATCTTACTCCAGGAGGTGCAACTTGTGTTAATAATGTCTTTCTAATTTCATTGTTTGCAACTTCATCATTACAAACTATTATACTTTGACATCCAGTTTCCTTACTCCAAACCGTAGCTACTTGACCGTGTATTAATCTATCATCTATTCTTGCTAAAACTATTTTCATTATAAATCATCCTCCAGCCACTTTTGTATTATTTATATAATCAACCTTAAATTTCATATTCACAGTTTTTATGTTAAGTAATCTTTTTAAACTTTTAAAAAATCGTATTTTGAAAAATTTTCATCCTTTCCTAAAATAACACGAATCATACCTATCCCTCTTTTCTTTAGTTATAATTTACATATCTTATATTTAAAAGGCAATTTTCATGCCAAGGTTGTGTATTAAATAATTAATTTTAACTATAAATTATTAATTACTTTATAGGAGATAAGTTTTAAAAATTTTTATTAATACAATTTATTTTATTTTTGATACTCTTTTAATTGTATATTAATATACTTTTTAATAATTCGTATAAATTTTAATACTATAGTAAAAGTATTTCTGCTAAATAATATATTTCATCATCACTTAACTGTAAATTTAAAGTTTCCTTAAACATATATGTTGCTTGTTTTATTCCATTAACTATACTTTCATCAAGATTTTCTTTATCATATGAATATTTAAGTTGATCATTAGTTAATACTCTTTCTAAAGCACAGGCTGTATGAAGTACTATTCTAACCTTCATAGAATTTGTAAAATCTCTATGTGTTATTTCTTCTAATATATTTGTAAATTCTAGCAATAAATTATTTATTTTATCAGGGTTTAAATATGTCATTGTTTCTTTTAAGCTATCATAACAAAGATTACTTAATACAATATCTTCTTGTATTTCATCATCTAATAATAAGCTTTCACCCTTGAATATTCTTTCTATAATTTTTTCACCCTTACCTGATATAAGACTTTCAAGAGATATAAACGGTATATTAAGCTTTGGATCTATACTTCCTACTATTGATAAAACCTTATTATTTTTTCTTATTTCTTTTATCTTTTCTTTACAGTTTTTAATTCCTATTGGTATAACCTCAACATTTTCATCTGATATATTCTTTACTATATCAACAACTAATTCTTTAAGTTTAATTGCAGCTCCTTTTCCACTAGAGCATACTGTTATTATTACGCCCTTATTTCTACTTGTACTATCATTTTCTTTTTTATTAATGCTGTATCCCTTAAATTCTTTTAAGTATTGATATAATCCTTCTAAATCAACATCATTTAATGATGATTTTCTAGCAGCTTCTAATACAGTAGGTGTTGATACCATATCAAGTGTTCTTATTTTTATACCAGTTTCCTCATATATTATATTACCAAAACTATTTAATGAACCCATATCAACAAGAAGCATTACTCCTCTTCCTCTATCTATTTGTTTTACCTTCTGAGTAACAAATTCTAAGGTTTCCTTAGGGCTTATCTCAAGAGGCATATCAACTGCCACTATATTATCACTATCAAATAATTTAACAGCTACATTAACCATACTACTTGCAGTACTACTTCCATGTGTTGCAACAACTACTCCAACCTTTTTATTTGTATCATTATCTTCTATTGATGTTAATAATATTGTTATGTATATAGCCTCACCTTTTGGAATTTGTGTATTAAAATATTTTTCAGCTTTTTTACATATTTCTTCTGCAACTTTATATTCTTTAGGATATTCTTTTATTATATCTTGCATTTCTTCATAATCTGGTTCTATATGTTGATTTAATCTATTGAAAAAAGCACTCATATGTAAGCTTATTGCATATAAAAATCTATCATTGTAATTTCTTCCAAGCCTTTCTTCAGCTAAGGCTTTAATTTCTTGAGAGAAATTTATTATTTTTTCATCAACAATTTTTAATAAACCTTCTCTTGAATATTTATCATTTTTGATTCTATCATAAAAACATTTTATATGTACTGTTATATCTGTAGTTATAAATTTATTTATAGCCTCTTCATCCATACCTTCTTCTCTTAAAATTGAGGCTTTATCTTCTATTATCTTATAAAGATTAAATGGCGGATCATAATTACTTTCGCCTTCTAATAATATTGCATTTTTATCTGGATTTATAACTAATTCAGATGAAACTAAATTTATTATCTCTTCTTTTTCTTTCATTCCTGAACTTATTCCAAGAAGTCCACTTTGAATATTATTTGGCATCATTTTTAAATTTATATCAATATAGTTTTCCCCATTAATACTGTTTAAAAATCCCTTAGCACATAGTAATTGTATATTTGATTTTAATTGTCCTATGTTACCAAAAGTAGTACTTCCTATAAGAGCCTTAATAGCTTCTACTGATATTTTTATTGGTTTATTCACCCTTACAGCTTCATTATGGAAAAGATGTTTTATAATATCTATTTTATCTGCAACTGATCTTTCTTCAAAACTAGGAATTCTAATTGTTATAGGTATTCTTCTAACAAAAGTGCTAAGTAACGCTGAGTTTGGATCTTCAGTCGTAGCACCAATAATTAATACATTTGCTTTTCTTTTTCTTTCTGTTTCACCTAATTTATTAAATGTTCCTGTATCCATAAAATAAAATATCATTTCCTGACCTTCTGGTGGTAATCTATGTATTTCATCTAAAAATAATATACCTCCATTAGCTTTTTCAACAATACCCTCTTTATCAGAATCTGCTCCAGTAAATGCACCTTTAACATGTCCAAATATATATGATAAAAGAAGTTGTGGATTATTATAATAATCTGCACAGTTAAATACTATAAAAGGAGAATTTTCATCTAACTTTCCAATATATTTTGCATAACTATACATTATGTTTGCAAATAAACTTTTTCCTACTCCCGTTGGCCCTACTATTAAAGTATGTAATCCATTTGGTGGATACATAATTGCAGCTTTAGCTTGTTCTACTTGTGTTTTTAAACTAGTATCACTTCCTATTAAATAATCAAAAGGAGACTTTTCTTTTGTTTCTTCTATTGGTTTTATTAATGATTCTATGTCTTCTATTTCTGTCACTTCATTCGAAAGTATTACATTAAATAATTCTTCAAATATTTTTCTGTCAAAATATCTTACAGGTCTACATTTAATTTTAATTGCTCTCTTATCTCTACAAAGATCATTAAGTTCTTTACTTACATTATTTCTAAGTATTCCAAGTTCATTACCAATTTCCTGAGCACTTACCCCCATACATTTATCTAAGTTCTCTCTTGAATAACTTGAACAAACCTTATTTAAGTAATTATAAACCTTTTCTATTCTCTTCAAATTTATAGTCCACCTTTCTTATAAATTCATATACTGTGATTGTAAACCTTACAATACTTCTATTTCAATTTAATTGACTACTATACTAATATTTTAACGATTTGTTAACAACTTGTCTTTATATTATATAAAAAATATATAAAAAACTATATTAAAACTTAATTTATATAAATAAATTTTAAGCTTTAATATAGTTTTAAATAGTCTATTTTTTAAAATTGATAACTTCAACATTATCTATTATTGCTATCTTTCCATTCTTTATCATAGAAGAAGCTATTTCTAATATTTTTTCTACCTTATCCTCTCTTGCAACAATCTCTATAACTATTGGTAGTTTTCTTGAAAGAACTTCTAAAAAGTCTGAATGAATTTTTTTATCTTCACCAAAACCTTCAATTCCTCTTATTATTGTTGCACCTGATACTCCACTCTCTTTAAGCTTATCAATAATTGCTGTATAAAGTGGCTCTCCTTTATATTTATCATCTCCTTGAATGAAAATTTTTATTAATTTACCAGTACTTATTTCTTTCATCCTAGCACACTCCTTTTAATCCAAACTTATACTAATAACTTAGCAATAGACATTCCTATAACAACTCCAATAAAACTAAATACAATATTTAACCCTAAATTTAATACGCCTAACATATATTCTCCTGAATTTAACATACTAACTGTTTCATATGAAAATGTTGAGAAAGTTGTAAGACCACCCATCATACCTGTTGTTAAAAATAATTTAATATTAGGGGATATTATGGCTGTATCTAAGCTAAGTCGCATCACAAGTCCTATTATAATTGCACCTAAAATATTTGCTATTAAAGTACCATACGGGAAATTTGGACCAAATATTTTTGCAGCATTTATTGATATTAAATATCTAAGAGCTGCGCCTATAAATCCTCCACAACCAACTATAAATATAAGTTGAATCTTTTGCATTTTATTCACCTCATTCTACTATATTTATTATAACCAACAAAAAAGCTAATGCCCCTACAGATATATATAAGAATCCCTAATCTGTAGGAGTCATTAGCTAATTAAAGCGGTTAAAGGTTAACTCCATAACCTATAATTACATCTAAATATAATTATATTATATTGTCTATCAACTATTATTTCAATTTAAGTTTCTGTTAATACTACTCTTCTCCGTAAAACATCTTCATATCATCTTCTACATTTGTTATTCCACCTATTCCAAAGTTTTCAACTAAAACTTTAGCTACATTTGGTGAAAGGAATGCAGGTAATGTTGGTCCTAAATGGATGTTTTTAACTCCTAAATGTAATAATGATAATAATACTATTACAGCTTTTTGCTCATACCATGCTATATTGTAGCTTATTGGTAATTCATTCACATCATCTAATCCAAATACTTCTGCAAGTTTAAGTGCTATTACAACTAATGAATATGAATCATTACATTGTCCAGCATCTAATACTCTTGGAATTCCATTTATATCTCCAAGTGGTAACTTATTATATTTATATTTTGCACAACCAGCAGTTAATATTACAGCATCTTTTGGTAACTTTTGTGCAAATTCTGTATAGTAATTTCTTGATTTTGCTCTACCATCACATCCTGCCATTACAAAGAATCTCTTTATAGCACCTGATTTAACTGCATCAACTACTTGGTCAGCTAATGCTAAAACTTGATTATGAGCAAATCCCCCAACTATTTCTCCCTTTTCTATTTCTGTTGGAGCTTCACATTTTTTAGCTAATTCTATAATTGTTGAGAAATCTTTATATCCATTCTCATCAGCTTCTATATGTTTGCAACCTTCATATCCAACTGCACCTGTTGTAAATATTCTATCTCTATATGAATCTTGAACTGGTGTAATACAGTTAGTAGTCATAAGAATTGGTCCATTAAATGATGCAAACTCTTTGTTTTGTAACCACCAAGCATTTCCATAGTTTCCTGCAAAATTTTCATACTTTTTAAATTCTGGATAGTATTGCCCAGCAAGCATTTCACCGTGAGTATATACATCTACTCCTGTTCCTTGTGTTTGCTCAAGTAACATTTCTAAATCTTTTAAATCATGTCCTGAAATTAATATACCAGGATTTTTTCTAACTCCAATATCAACTTTAGTTACTTCAGGATGTCCATAAGTTCCTGTATTCGCTGCATCTAAAAGTGCCATCCCATCAACACCAAATTTACCTGTTTCTAAAGCTAAAGCTGTTAATTCATCAACTGTTAAACTATCATTTAAAGTTTGAACTAAAGCTCTTGCCATAAATTCGTGAATTTCTTCTTTATCATAACCTAAGTTCATAGCATGTTTCATATATGCTGACATACCTTTTAAACCATAAATTATAAGTTCTCTTAAGCTCCTTATATCTTCATTTTCAGTTGATAATACTCCAACTTTTGATGCTTTTTCCATCATTTCTTCTTCAGTTTCTTCTTTCCAAGTTGCACAACCATAGAAATCATCTCCTACTGGATTTCCGCCTGCCGCTTGTACTTTTTCTTTTAATTCATCTCTTAAAGATAAGGTTTCTTTAACTCTTTTTTCAATAGCTTTAAAATCAAAGTTAGCATTAGTTATTGTTATAAATAAGTTTTCAACTATGTATTTATTTATTTCATTACTTACAATTCCAACTTTTCTTCCTTCATGAGCTACTGTAGCTAGTCCTTTTGTTACATAAACTAAAAGATCTTGAATCTTTGCTACATCTTCAGTTTTTCCACAAACCCCTCTTATTGTACATCCCTTACAGCCTGCTGTTTCTTGGCATTGAAAACAAAACATTGACATATTATTTCCTCCTATTTATCTTAATTGTTTTATATTTAATATTGATTTTAAAAAATTATTTTATAGATGATATTTATTTTTTCTTTTTAGAATATACAAATTATACAATTAATTTTTTCTATCTCTCTGACAATATTGAGTATACTACTCAGATTTTTTTTATTCTGTAACATTAGTTACAAGAAAAAAATATTTTTAATGAATATCATTATTATTAACTTTAAATAATTCTTCTTTTCTTTTCATTTCAAATCTTCTTATACTTTTTAAGAATCTCCATGTTAATATTCCAAAATTACTCAAATCATTTATATAAAAATTAAAATATTTACTTTTAAACAATGCTTTATATAATTTCTTATAAAAATATTCTCATAAAAATAAAAAGCAATATAATAATATAAAATTTATTTTTTAAATTTATATTATTATATTGCCTATAAAATTTTAATTATTTTGATAGTTTACTGAATATCTTTCAATCTATTAATATCTTTTATTATTATTTTTTTATTCCCCTCAATTTCAATTATATTCTTATATTCAAACTTTGATAATTTTCTACTTATAGTTTCCCTAGTAACACCACAATAATTTGCCATATCTTCTCTTCCTAAAGGTAACTCAATAATAATCTTATTATCAATTTTTTCTCCATATTTACTTATTAACTGAACAAGCATATTTGCTATTCTTGAATCAATGTCTTTTGTTGCAAGTAATTTAACCAAATTTTCTGTTTCTGATAACTTTTTTGTTAAAGATCTTAAAATTTTAATAGCTATACTTACATCTTTCCTTATAATATTTTCTAAATTTTCTTTTGACAAAATAAATATTTTAGAGTTTTTAATAACTGTTGCTGTAAAATCACTTATTATATTATTAAAAAGATTTGTTTCACCAAAAAAATCTCCTTGATTTAGCACATATATTATTTGTTCTTTACCATCTGTTGTCATTTTTGAAATTTTTATTTGTCCACTTATAATAAAAAATAAACTTTCACAAACTTTACCCTCTATACAAAGAACATCACCTTTTATATATTCTTTCTTATTTAATAATTTAATTATTTTTTTTATTTCATAATCTGATAAATCAGAAAATATAGATATATTTTTAGCACAAATAAAACTTATTTCTTTATTATATTTACATAGATTTTTCATAGCGTCCTTCTTTCTTAAATTAATAAAGTATAATATTTATTTGATTTTGTATAATTAATTTTTATTTTATATACTCACCAATTTAATTTATTTAATTGGTGAGTAATTTTCAAAAAGTATTTATTCATTATTTAGTCAATATATTTGCTATTTCCTTCATATCATTATTGTTTACTTCTTCAAATCTATACCTTTGTTTGCACTGTGGATACTTTTCTTTATCAACCTCACTTAAAAACATCTCTTTAGGTCTGACAAACATTCCAAAATCACCATATAAAGCCTTATATACAACTAATTCTTCCATTGTTTCCGAATGCTTAGCAACATCAATAACTAAATATAACTTTCCTTTAAAATGTTTAACTAATTTTCCTTTTAAATTACTTATATCTCTATTCATAAACTACAACTCCAATCTTAACCTTAATATCAATACTTTTATAATTATGCTACTAATTTATAAACTAAATCTTTATTTCTATATAAAAATAATCATAATAAAAAACTACATATTTTTACCTATCAAAAACTAAAGATTTAAAAAATGCAAAAAACTCTCTAGCATATAATGTAGGAATCAGATACCATTTAGTATTACTACTATAAAAAGTAACATTATCATAATTATTTCTTTTTGCTAATATAAAACTCCTTAAAACATGAAAATCTGTAGTTACTATCTTTACTTTATAATTATCAATACTATTTCCTGTTATATTTTCAATTTTTGCTTTAGAAAACTTAAAATTTTCAAAAGTATTTGTAGCTTTGTCTTCCATTATTATGTCATTTTTAATTTTCTTATCAATTAAATAATTTTTCATAGCCTCTGCCTCGGTTATAGATTCTCCTGGTCCCTGTCCACCAGAAACTATTATTTTTCCATCAAAATTAGATTTATTAACATAATCTATTGTTGCATCTAATCTATCCCTTAAAGTTGTTGTTATGCTATCTCCCCTTAATCCAGCTCCAAGAACAATTATATAATCACTACCATCAATATTTTTCTTAGGATACATTATTATTGCTCCTTCAACTAAAATAATTATAGATATTCCTATAAATAAAATTATTTTTATACCCTTAAATAATTTCTTCATAATCAAATATTCTTTTATTTTATATGAAAAAATATAATAAATACCTAATATTAATCCTAATATTAAATAAAATTCACTAAATGTAGTATAACCAAACATTATATTTATAAATCCATAATACGCCAAACATGTTATTCCTAAAATAAGTATTAAAATATTTAAAACCTCCCCCCATAATTTAATAATATCATATAAAATAATACATTTGCTAAAATGTTAGGTTCTTTAATGTTTATAAAGTATAAAGATATTAAAAATTAAATCATTATAGATTTAAGAAGAAAAACAAAATTTATAACTATTAACATATCACAGTATAATATTCCTATAATAAATGAAGAAAAATATAAATTAATTTAAAAATTTTATCCATATCAATTTTTATAATAATAAAAAGTTTAATTTCGAAAATAAATGAGATTATAAATGAATTAATAAAATTATATATGTAAAATCACTCTTTAATAATTGCATATTCTAGAGATAAATTAAGAAGTCCAATAATATATATACTTAATTTATATATACTAAAGTAATCAGAAGAAAGAACTGTAAGATATTACTTAATAGCATAAAGCTATTATTTATAAAAATAAAATATATAAAAATAATTTTATATACGAAAAAAGAGATAGTTAAAACTATCTCTTTCTTGTTCTCACCTGGCAACGTCCTACTCTCCCACACGGTCACCCATGCAGTACCATTGGCGCTATAGAGCTTAACTTTCCTGTTCGGAATGGGAAGGAGTGTTTCCTCTATGCCATCATCACCAGATATTCAGA
>NZ_JBZEFC010000011.1:0-29009 GCF_058310295.1 Clostridium sp. TJA020 | reverse complement strand
AGATTTCCCATAGCGTAAGCTAGTAAGACCCCTTGAAGAACACAAGGTTGATAGGTCAGGGGTGTAAGCATGGTAACATGTTCAGCTGACTGATACTAATAGGTCGAGGGCTTGACCAATAAAAAACGATCAACAAAATTCATATGCAATTTTCAGAGAACAAATCTCTTTAAAATAAATGAAATCTAGTGATGATGGCATAGAGGAAACACTCCTTCCCATTCCGAACAGGAAAGTTAAGCTCTATAGCGCCGATGGTACTGCATGGGTGACCGTGTGGGAGAGTAGGACGTTGCTAGGTATGGTGTGGCTCGATAGCTCAGTCGGTAGAGCAGAGGACTGAAAATCCTCGTGTCGCTGGTTCGATTCCTGCTCGAGCCACCATATATGGCGCTATAGCCAAGTGGTAAGGCAGAGGTCTGCAACACCTTCATCCCCAGTTCAAATCTGGGTGGCGCCTCCATAAAAAAAGTCTGTAAACAAAGTTTACAGACTTTTTTGTTTTTAAAATTATTCACAAAAATATCTCTTATATAACAACTTATCCACTAAATATATAAATGCTATTGTGAATAACTTGTATATTTGTGGATTAAATTTTATAGAAGTGAATTTTCACATAATACAAGTTGATTTGTTTTTTTATTATAGTTTGCATAACATCCTATTGGAAAAGTTAAATTAGGATAAGAATGTCCAAAAGGAACATTTAGTATTATAGGTATATTTAAAGGTACAAGTATATCTTTTATTATATCTAGGATATTAAAGCTATAATTATTATCATCAGTGCAATTAGTCATATGTCCTATAATAATAGCGTTACATTTATTAAGTTTAGATGAAAGTAATAATTGGGTTAATAATCTATCTATTACATAAGGTGGTTCGTTTACTTCTTCTAAAAGTAATATACTATTATCTAAATTAATCTCATATGGAGTACCTATAGATGAACATATCATTGATAAGTTTCCACCCATTAATTTACCGGAAAAATAATTATTATTAAATTTTATACAGTTAGAAAAATCGTAAATAAATCCTTTAGTAGGATTGAACAACATTCTTTTTAGATATGATAATGTTAAAATATCATCAAAGTTAGATTTTATCATTGGACCATGAAATGTTATTAGACCATTATTTGCAAAGTAATTTAATAATATAGTTATATCACTATATCCACAGAAGAATTTAGGATTATTTTTTATTATAGATATATCTATATAAGGAAGGGTACGAATAGATCCATATCCACCACGAAAGCATATAATTCCATCTATTGAATCATCTAAAAACATATTAGTTAATTCCTTTGCTCTATCTAGATCTGTTCCAGAAAAGTATCCATGTTTATCATAAATGTGATGTCCTTTTGCAATTTTAAGTCCTAGAGATTTAAATTTATTAATATAAGTATTTATAATTATATCTTCGCTACAAGAAGCTGGAGAAATAATACCAATTGTAGAATTAGTATTTAAAATTTTACCTTTTATCATAATATAAAATTCCTCCTATAAAAAATGAGCTTAATTTAAGCTCACTATTTATTAATAATATTTATATTATGATTTTAAAAAAAAGATGTTATCTAAACATATCATTTTTATATAATATCCAAGCGGCTATTGCACAAATAAATATAGTCATAAACATTATTATATAAAATCCAGATGGGTCATTTGGTGAAATTGGTAGCCATACATTCATACCAAATATACCACCTATTATAGTTGGTATAGCCATAAGTATAGTAACTGATGCTAATACTTTCATAACTATATTTAAGTTATTAGAAATAACTGAAGCAAAGAAATCCATTGTACTAGCAAGGATGTTGCTATAAATTTCTGTCATTTCTATTGCTTGTTTATTTTCTACTATTACATCTTCAAGCACATCTTTATCTGCTTCATATTTTTGAATTATATTTAGTTTAAGCATTTTTTCTAATGTTATTTCATTTGCTTTTAATGAAGTTGAAAAATAAACTAATGATTTCTCAAGTGAATGTAATTGAATAAGTTCTCTATTTTTCATTGATTTATGAAGCCTTTTTTCAATCATTAAGCTTTTTTTATCTATTTGTCTTAAATATAAAAGATAGTATGTTGATATTCTATTTAATATTTGAAGAATAAATCTTGATTTTTTAAATGTATAAAAAGATTTTATTCTCCCATTTATAAAATCAGTTAAAATTTTACTATTTTTAAGGCAAACTGTTATTAAATATTTATCTGTATGTATTATTGATAGTGGATATGTATCATAAGTTAAAGAATTATCCTCCATTTCTGTGAAGGGAATATCCACTATTATTGAAATAACATCATCTTCTATATCTATACGAGAGGTTTCTTCATCATCTAATGATGATTTTAGAAAATCTAAAGATATACCTGTCTTATTTGAGATTAAAATAAGCTCTTCATCAGATGGGGCTACTATATTTATCCAAGAACCTTGCTCTATGTTATCAAGCTGCTTGAGATTTTTATTATTATCATCTATTGTTTTAAATATTTGAATCATCTTAAAACCTCCATTAATATATAATTATATTATACTATTTAATTAATAAATATAAAATAAAGCTATAAATAAAAAGAAAAAATATATAGATACAATTATATTGCTAATTTTATTTTTAAAATTGAAGATAATCAAAGGATAATATAAAAACAATTAGATAAATAAAGATAAAACCTATTTAATACGATTAACAGGCTAATAATAAAAAAATTTGACTTATATTAATATGGAATAAAACTTGAATTACTAGTATAATCATTTCTATGTTTATAAATATTTGATTAAATCATGGGGGATTTAAATATGATGCATAAGGAAATAGTTGCCAAAAAGAAAGCTCCAGTAATAGGAATAGCATTATTTGTTATAACTTTTATGTTATATGCTCAAGAAGCTCTTAAAATTATTGATTTTAGTAGTAGGAAGACTTTGCTTTTATGTAAGTTAATAATAGCATTGATAGCAGTTTTAGTTATAATAAGGGAGTTTTTAAAATGCAAGGTTTCTTACAAATACGCTTTAATAGCGAACAAGCTTATAGTGAATAAGATTTTTTCTAATGATGAGAAAAATTTAACTAGTATAAAAATATCAGATATTGTTTATTTAGGCAAAAAAGGTAAACAACCCAAAAATATAGAGGCAAAACTTGTTGGCAGCTATGGATGTAATAAATTAAAATTTGAACAATGTTGTTGCATATATAAAGTTGATAATAATTACTATAAGTTTTATTTTCAACCTAGTGAATGTTTTATTAATAGAGTTAAAAGAAATATATTAAAATTAAGAGATAATAAATTACTTAAATAAAAAATACCCAAGAAAATAATTCTTGGGTATTTTTTATTTAATATTAGATGTATAATTAAAAAATTCTGATTTTATTTCTGAAAGTAAGTTTTGATTTGTTAGTATATCAAAACCTGTACAAGCAAGTGCTAAACCAGATTTTTTATATTGATCAATAGCAAAATCTGAAATTGTACAGTTAGCAAAATCAGTTGTTCCATAAGCAATTTTTTCATCTTCAACTATTGATATATATGGATGTATTAAAGGGACTTTTTTACTTATAGATCCTAATGAAATTGCTGCATTTATATTTTTTGATGGACATATATTTATAATTCCACATTCCTTTAAGTTATGATTGTATAATCGATTTAAAGTTTTATTACTTACAAGTTCATCACTAGAAAATTGATATAATGAAGTTTTTACTTCAATATTTAATAATTTAGATATGAATTCTGCAATTTCTTTAATTTTATTTTCAACAAAACTTGCATGATTTATAGTTGAAGCTCTTATATAAAATTTACATTCTGATTCTTTTGGAACCAATAAAGGGGTATCTCCACCTTCTGATATTACAGAGTTAATTGTAATATCATTACAGAAGCCTTTAGCAATAGAATTTAATATATTAAGAGTTAAAAGTATAGCATCTAATGATGTATAAGGTTTTGAATTTAGGAAACTCAATCCATCATGACCTGTAAATTTTACACTAAGTGGAATTACAGCTGAAGATGTACCACTTTCGCAAGTTGTAGTATCAGGATGAGAAACCATAACTACATCAATATCATCAAAGACACCTTGTTTTAGCATTACATCTTTTGTACCACCTGCATATTCTCCAGGGCATCCTATAATTATAACAGTTCCATAATTTAATTTATTTATAATATGGCCTAATGAAATAGCTGCTATATATGATATTGTGCTTAAACCATTATGGGCTGTTATATGTCCTTTATCTTTAACAGCATCATATTCGCATATAAAGCATATTTTAGGGTGTCCTGAACCTTTTTTAGCATAAAAGGCTGTAGGAAAATCTAAATAATTATTTTCTACTGAAAAACCATGTTCTTTTAAAAGATTAGATATATATTTTGAAGAATTAGTTTCTTTATAGCTTTCTTCAGCATTATGATAAAGATATTTACATAAATCTGAAATTTCTTTATCATGAGTTGAAAGATAACTAATCATTTCTTGTTTCATAAAAGTGCCCTCCCGATAAATATTCTTTATTATTTTTACCTATATATAAAAAAATATTTATTTTTATATAAAGTATATAAAAATAAATAAATGGACAAACTCTAGATAAATAAATTTATGGATAAAGGAGAGATTTTTATGAAGGGATTAATTAATAAAAAAATAAAGGAAAATGTTTGTGCTGTGTGTGGAAATATTAGTGACAATGGTATAATGATAAAAGGCAATTTTATTTGCCCTTGCTGTGAGGAAGATATAGTAAATATTACTCCAGATGAATATAATTATGATTTTTATGTAAAAAAGATAAAAAGCATATTAAAATAAATTCAAAGAAAGAGGTAACGATATTGAAAAAAGGAAATTTTATTGTATTTGAAGGTGGAGAAGGTTCAGGAAAAAGTACAATGATTGATATGATATACGATTGGCTTGATGAAATGGGGTATAGTGTAATAAAGACTAGAGAACCAGGTGGAATAAGTATAGCAGAACAAATAAGAGAAGTTATACTTAATAAGCAAAATGTTAAGATGGATGGTAAAACAGAAGCTTTACTTTATGCGGCGGCAAGAAGACAGCATTTAGTAGAAAAGGTTATTCCAGCATTAGAAGATGGTAAAATAGTTTTGTGCGATAGATTTTTAGACTCATCTTTAGCTTATCAAGGATATGCTAGAGGCCTTGGAATGGATGAAGTTTATAGTATAAATAAGTTTGCTATAGGAGATTGTATGCCGGATGTATCAATTTTATTTGATATAAGCCCTGAGGTTGGATTAAATAGAATAAAGAAAAATTCTGATAGAGAAGTTAATAGATTAGATTTAGAAAAAATTGATTTTCATAATAAAGTTAGAGAAGGATATAATTTAATTTATAATGAAAGTAGTAAAAATAAATTTAAAATAAATGCTGAGCAAACAATTAATGAAGTTTTTGATGAAGTTAAAGATATCATATCTAATATGCTTAATAATGATTAAAATGGATATTACTTTGTGGTAAAATATAATTAAGGGTATTTAATTATTATGGAGGTTATTTATGAAGTTAGTTATAGCTATAGTAAATGATGATGATTCAGATGATTTGATTGATGTTTTAAATGAAAATAAGTTTGGAGTTACAAAACTTGCAACAACAGGTGGATTCTTAAAAGCTGGAAATACAACTTTAATTATTGGTGTAGAAAAAGAAAATTTAGATAAGGTTATAAGTATTATTAAAGATATTTGTAAGAAGAGAAAAGAAACAGTTACTACACCAGCACCTATTACAGGAAATGCAGGTTTATGTATGCAATATCCAATAGAAATACAAGTTGGGGGAGCTACTGTTTTTGTTGTTGATGTAGATCAATTTATAAAAATATGAGATAAGAATAAAAAGGAGAGGGTGTATTGAGTAGATTTGTAGGACACAATAAAATTATAAATGGCTTTATGAAGAGGGCTGAAAGCAATACACTATCTCATGCTCATTTAATAGTAGGTAGAGATGGAATAGGTAAGAGTATCATATCTGATATTTTTGTATCTAAAATACTTAATAAGCCACTTAGAAAAGAACATGTAGATGCTATTTTCTATAAGAGTAAAAAATCATCAGTAGGGGTTTCAGAAGTAAGAGAAATTATAGAAGAGGTTAATAAAAGGCCTTATGAAGGTAATAAAAAAGTAATTATAATATATAATTCAGAAAAGCTTACTATACAAGCTCAAAATGCATTGCTTAAAACAATAGAGGAACCTCCTACAGGAGTTTTTATAATTATGCTTTCAACAAATTTAGAAAGTATACTAGATACTATAAAATCAAGATGTCAGATATATAAGCTTACACCTCTTAATAATAATGAAATGATAGAATTTATTAATTTAAATTATAATTTAAGAGAAGAGGAAATCTTATCTATATTAGCTTATTCAGAAGGTATCCCAGGAAGGGCTTTAAGATTTTTAAATGATGAAAATCTTCAAAATCTTAGAACTCTTATATTAGATATGCTAAAAGATATAAATAATAATAATCCAGAAATAGTAATAAAATACGAGAAGGCATTTCAAGAATTTAAAGATGAAAAAGAAGAACTATTAAATATGATAGCTACTTTTATAAGAGATATAATTATTTATAAAGAATTGGGAAATAAGAGTATTATAGTAAATTCTGATAAGATTAATGATATAGAAGAACTTATAGAAATGATGTCATATAAAAAGTTAAATGGAATGCTAAAATATATAGAAGACGCAAGAGATAATCTAAAGCATAATATTAGTTTTGCAATGAGCATTAGTGTTATGCTTATGGGATTTTTGGAGGTATAATTACATGGTAAAAGTAATTGGAGTAAGATTCAAAAAGGCTGGGAAAATATATTATTTTGATCCAAACAATTTAAATATAAATAAAGAAGACTATGTTATAGTAGAGACTGCTAGAGGTATTGAATTTGGTCAATGTGTTATTGGAATAAAGGAAATTAAAGAGGAAGATATAATATCACCTCTTAAGAGTGTTTTAAGAATTGCTGATGAGAATGATATAAAGAAACATGAGGAAAATAAAGCAAAAGAAAAAGAAGCACTAGAAATTTGCACAAAGAAGATATTAGAACATAATCTTATTATGAAGTTAATTGATGTTGAATATACTTTTGATAATAATAAAGTTATATTTTATTTTACTGCAGATGGAAGAGTTGATTTTAGAGAATTAGTTAAAGATTTAGCTACTATATTTAAAACAAGAATAGAGTTAAGACAAATAGGGGTTAGAGATGAAGCTAAGATGATAGGTGGGCTTGGTCCTTGCGGAAGATCTCTTTGCTGTTCATCATTCTTAGGAGATTTTGCTTCAGTTTCAATAAAAATGGCTAAAGAGCAAAATCTATCATTAAATCCAACTAAAATATCAGGTATATGTGGAAGATTAATGTGTTGTTTAAACTATGAGCAAAGCACATATGAAAGCATAAGAAAAGAATTACCTAAGGTTGGCTCAATTGTAAAAACACCTGAAGGAACAGGAGAAGTAGTTCAAAATAATATTGTAAAAGAAAGTGTTAAAGTAAAATTAAAAAGAAAAGATGAAGAAGTCTTAGAAAACTTTAATATTACTGAGGTAGAACTTATAGAAGGGTCATACGAAGATTCTATTGATGAAAATGATATAAAATTAGTAGTAGATGATGAAGTAGATAAAAAACTAATAAAAGAACTAATAAAAGAAAAGTAGGAGGCTAGTATGAAAGCAGTACTTAAAGTTGCTGGAATTAAAAGTTCTACTGATGTAAGGAATGTACAAAGTGCAATATCAATTTGTGAAGGTGTAGTAGCGAGCGAAATATCATCAGATAAAAAGGAAATAACGATAATATTTAATAATAATTATATAAGTTTGGAGAATATAATAGATAATATAGAAAAATTCGGATATATAGTAATATAATTAACATATTCTAATTTTTATTAAAGTACTTTAAAATTTGTATAAAACATGATAAAATGATTATGGTGTAATTACCATAATTTTTTAGGAGGTGTTTTATATGGCATTTGTAATAAATGATACATGCATAAGCTGTGGAGCATGTGCAGCTGAATGTCCAGTTAATGCTATAAGCCAAGGAGATACTCAATTCGTAATAGATGCAGATACTTGTATCGATTGTGGAAATTGTGCTAACGTTTGTCCAGTAGGAGCACCAGTTCAAGAGTAATTTCATTGAAAAAAAGATCGTCTTTTGACGGTCTTTTTTTATTTGGTTGAGGGAAGTAATATTATTTTATTAAAATCGTTTATATTACTTTCGTTTATAGTAATTGAATTAGATTTATTTTTATATAAATCTTTTGATAATAGTAAAAATTCCTTTATACTTTCAAATAAAAATGATGAGCATGAAGTTTTGTAATTCATTGGGATTATTATTTTGGGATTTAAATCTTTTGCTATAATAAAAGCATCTTTACCAGATATATTTATATGACCACCTACGGGAATAAATAATATATCTATATCATTTAGTTTACTTAGAAGCTCTTTAGATGGAATTTCACCAATATAACCTAAATGACATAATTTTAGATTATCTATTTCATATGTATATATAGTATTTAAACCTCTTTTAGTTCCTTTTAAACTATCTGAAAAAGATTGGTAACCTATTATTTTCCCTATTTCTGTATTATAAGAACCAACACATGTTATTAGTTCTATATCCTTAGATATTTCAGGAAAAGAAGTTGAAAATTCACTGCTAACTGTAACAACATTAGGATTTAAGTATAATAAATCGCAACTATTAAATTTATTAAAAGGATCTATAAGAAGTCTTTTTCCTATAGAAGTTTTTATTAAAAAAGTTGAATTTTGAATCCAAGTAATTTCCATAAAAGAAACCTCCATAATATATAATTTATTATGCTCAAAATAAAAATATATAAACCTATTATCTTGAATGAATGTAAGAAAAGTATTAATATAATGTTACAAAGTCAAGGTAAGTAAAGAACAAAAGGTGTGAAGGTGAAATTATGGCAAGATTAACAGATATAATTGAAAAATTTATAAAAGAAATGATAAAGGAAGATGATAATAATAAAATTTTAATACAAAGAAATGAATTGGCAGATCAATTTAGATGTGCTCCATCTCAAATAAATTATGTATTAAGTACAAGATTTACTTATGAAAAAGGTTATGTTATAGAAAGTAGAAGAGGAGGCGGTGGATATATATCTATAAAAAAGGTAGAACATACTTGTCCTGTTAGTAGAAAAAAATTAATAAATGAATCTATTGGGGATAGTATAACATATCATAATACAGTAGCATTATTAGATAACTTATTAGAAACAGAAGTAATTAATAAAAAGGAATATAATATTATAAAAATAGCAGTTAATGATAAAACATTGAAAGATGTTGATAATAAAAATAAAGTAAGATCTGATATATTAAAAGGGATTATGATGGTAATACTTGAATAGGAGGGTTTTTTATGCTATGTGAGAGGTGTGGGAAAAATAAAGCAAACGTTAAGATTATAAAAAATTTTAATAATACTACTAAAGAATTATGGTTATGTAGTAAATGTGCTAAATTAGAATTTACATTAGATACCAATTATGATAAGGATATTGATAAGCTATTAAGAGGATTTATAGAAAGTATTATACAAAATAAGTCTGAAAAAAATAGATATAAATTTAAAAAAACTAAATGCGAAAATTGTGGGACATATTATGAGGATGTTTTAAAAACTTGGAAATTTGGGTGTGAAAAGTGTTATAAATGTTTTAGAAATAGTTTAAATGAAAAGCTTAGTAAAGATAATATAAAGAACAGACATTTTGGTAAATTTCCAGAGATAGAAGAATATATTTTAAATAATAAAAAGAGGATTATAAAGTTAAAGTGTGATTTGGAAGATTCTATTGCAACGGAAGATTATGAAGAAGCAGCAAATATAAGAGATAAAATAAAGGAGTTAGAAAATAATTTTAGAGAGGTTATTTTAAAGAATGAATAATTTTGATAGTTTTGAAAATAATCAGTTAGTTGTAAAAAGTCATATAGAACTTTTTAGAAATATAAAGGGAAAGAAGTTTCCGAATAAATTAAGTATTGAAGATGGAAGAGAGCTTTCAAAAAGTATATTAGAGAAATTATTAGAAGGTATTATAAATATTAAGCCAATAAATCTTTGGGAAGTAGATGATTTAGACTATTATAAAAATATTGGTCTTATAAATAATAATGTTATAAAAAATAAGGGATTTTCAAGTATAGCAATTAGCGATGAAAAAAATTTTACTATAATTATTAATGAAAATGAACATATTAGATTAAATTATGAAAAAAATGGTAATAATATAAAGGAAATATATAAATACTTAAATAAAATTGATAATTTATTAGAAAATAATTTTAGGTATGCCTTTGATGATAGATTAGGGTATCTTATGTCTGATTTATCTAACTTAGGCACAGGTCTCAAAATTTCAATAACATTACATTTACCTGTATTAACTAAGCTTAATAAAATCACTAACATAGCAAAACAACTAGAACTTAATGATTTATCTATAGAAGGACTATATGGAGAAATGGGATGTGCTTATGGAAATTTCTATAAAGTTTATAATAAATGGTGTTTAGGTTTAAGTGAAGAAGATATAATTACTAATTTAGAAAATAACATCATAAATATAATAAATGAGGAGTTTAAAGAGAGAAATAATATTTTTAAAAAGTCTAAAATTGAAATTGAAGATAAAATTTTTAGGGCTTATGGAATATTAAAGTATGTAAAGAAATTAAATTTTATAGAATGCTTAGAGTTATTATCGGATTTAAGACTAGGTGTAGAATGTAACATTTTAGAATTTGACTTAGATGATATAGAAAATTTAATTTTTTTAGTTAAAAGTTCAGTTATAAAATCTAAGATACACGATAATGTTAATGATGAAGTAATAGAGATAGAGAGAGCTAATGTTGTTAGAAAACTTTTTGGGTAACTGGTATGGTATAAAGGGTAAGGAGGATAAAATGTATGAGTAATGGAAGGTTTAATGAAAGGACTCAGAATTTAATTTTAGAGGGGAAAAAAGAGTCTATTAATTTTAAGCATGGTTATGTTGGTACTGAGCACATATTACTTGGAATCTTAAAGGAAGGTGGATATGCAAGTATTCTACTTAACAAATACAATATAAGTTATGAAGATGTAAAGGGAAAAGTAGAAAGTTATTTAGGGTTTGGTGATGTAGATTTAATGATAGACGAGCTATTATTAACGCCAAGAACTAAGCATTTATTAGAAATTAGTGCTAAGGAAGCTCAAAATTTTAGTCATGCATATATAAATCCAGAACATATACTTTTAGCACTTCTTAAAGAGAATGATGGAGTTGCATATACTTTATTATCTCAATTTGATAATGATATGAGTTTAATAAAAAAAGATATAATTTCTTTTTTGGAAAATACGGGCGATGAACATATAAGTGAAGATAATAATGAAAATTTAAATAAAGATAATCCAGTTTTAAAAAAGTATAGTGTTAATATGACTAAATTAGCAAAAGAAGAGAAGTTTGATCCTTTAGTAGGGAGAGATAAGGAAATTCAAAGAGTACTTGAGATATTGTGTAGAAGAGCAAAAAATAATCCTTGTCTTATAGGTGAACCAGGAGTAGGAAAAACTGCAATAATAGAAGGTTTAGCACAAAAAATAATATATGGAAACATACCTGAAATACTTAAAGACAAACAAATATATTCTTTAGATATATCCAATATAATTGCTGGTGCTAAATATAGAGGAGAATTTGAAGAAAGATTAAAAAAAATAGTTGAAGAAGTTAAGGAAAATAAAAATATAATATTATTTATAGATGAAATTCATACAATTATAGGAGCTGGAGGAGCAGAAGGTGCTATTGATGCATCAAATATATTAAAACCTTTTTTAGCTAGAGGAGAAATTCAATGTATTGGTGCAACGACTACAGATGAATATAGAAAGCACATAGAAAAAGATTTAGCTTTAGAGAGAAGATTTCAACCAGTAACAGTTAACGAACCTAATAAAGAGGAAACGTTAAATATTTTAAGAGGTCTTAAAGAAAAATATGAAATTCATCATAAAATTAAAATATCAGATGAAGCATTAAAGGCAGCTGTTGAAATGTCTGAAAGATATATAGTTGATAGGTATATGCCAGATAAGGCAATAGACTTAATTGATGAGGCTGCAGCTAAAGTTAATATATCAAATCTTGAAATATCACCATATATAAAAGTTTTAAAAGAGAAAATAGAAAAATTAGAAATTGATAAAGAGGATGCTGTAAGAGTTCAAGATTTTGAAAAAGCAGCATCATTAAGAGATAAAGAAAAAAGTTTAAAAAATGAACTTGAAAAAAAATCAAATAATTTAAATGATAATAAGTATGTTGATGAGTTAATAGTTAATGCAGAAGATATTGCAAAAGTAGTATCAAGTTGGACCAATATACCAGTAGAAAAGCTAACTGAAAAAGAAAGTGAAAGGCTTCTTAAACTAGAGGATAGACTTCATAAAAGAGTTATTGGACAGAAGGAAGCTGTATCTGCTATAGCAAAAGCTATAAGAAGATCTAGGGTTGGACTTCAAGATCCAAATAGACCAATTGGCAGTTTTATATTTTTAGGACCTACAGGTGTTGGTAAAACAGAGCTTTGCAAAGCATTAGCTGAAGCTGTATATGGTGATCAAAATAATATGGTAAGAATAGATATGTCAGAGTATATGGAAAAACATGCTGTTTCTAAGCTTATAGGAGCACCTCCAGGATATGTAGGTTATGATGAAGGAGGTCAGCTTACAGAGGCTATAAGAAGAAATCCGTATTCAGTTGTTTTATTAGATGAGATAGAAAAGGCTCATAGTGATGTTTTTAATATTTTGTTGCAGATATTAGAGGATGGAAGACTTACTGATGGAAAAGGTAAACTTGTAAATTTTAAAAATACAATAATAATAATGACATCTAATATAGGAGCTCATAAAATAACAAAGCAAAGAAATGTAGGATTTTTAACATCTGTTTCACATGAAAGTGAATATAAATCTATGAAGGAAAATATATTAGATGATTTAAAGAAAAGTTTTAGACCTGAGTTTTTAAATAGAATAGATGACACAATAGTGTTTCATAAGTTAGAAAAAGATAATTTAAAAGATATATTAGATATAATGTTAAAAGATATAAAAATTAGATTAAATAAAAATAATATAGATATTATTTTTAATGATGATATAAAAGATTATTTACTAAGTAAATGTACAGTTAATGATTATGGTGCAAGGCCTTTTAGACGAGTAATAACAAAGGAAATTGAAGATAGGCTTAGTGAAGAAATTTTAATGGGAAATATAGAAAAAGGTAAAAATTTAGAAGCTTTTATAAAAAAAGAATGTATAAAATTTAAGTGTATAAGTTAACTTATAAAGGGAGTAGTTTTTAATACTCCCTTTAAATTTTATATTTTTATTTAAAATTAAATAATTATTAATTAAAAAATTTTATTGAAATATCTAATTATAAAGTGATATAATAAAATTATAGGATATACCCCTGGGGGGTAAGGAGGTAATTAAATTGGAAAAGGAAATAAAAAATATTGATTTAATTATAATTGGTGGAGGCCCAGCAGGGTTAACAGCAGCTATATATGCATCAAGAGCAAGATTAGATTTGCTTTTATTGGAAGACAAAATAGTTGGTGGTCAAGTAAGGAATAGTTATACTGTTGAAAATTATCCAGGATTTAAAAAAATATCTGGAGCTGAACTTGCAGATATAATGCAACAACAGGCAGAAGAATTAGGAACAAATATAGATGAGTTTGATATTATAGAAAATGTTAAGTTTAATGAAAATGAAAAAATTATAGAGACTGAAGAAGTTATATATAAACCGAAGACAGTAATAATTGCAACAGGAGCATCACCAAGAAAATTACCTATAAAAAATGAAGAAAAATTTGCAGGCAAGGGTGTTCACTATTGTGCAGTATGTGATGGGGCTATGTATCAAGATAAAATTATTTCTATAGTCGGTGGAGGAAATACAGCTTTAGAAGAAGCGATATTCTTAACAAACTTTGCTAAGAAGGTATATATAATAAGAAGATATGATTACTTTAGAGGTGAAAAAGCTGTTTTAGAAGAAGTTGAAAAGAATGATAAAATAGAAATTCTTTATAATGAAGATTTAATATCAGTTGAAGGTAATGATTTTGTTGAAAAAGGAATAATTAAAAATACATTAACTGGTGAGGAAAAAGAAATAAAGATAGATGCTGTTTTTGGATCAATAGGCCATGAACCAATGATAAACCTATTTAAAGATTATATTAATCTTTCAAAAGGAAATTATATAATTACAGATGAAAATATGAGAACTAATATACCAGGAGTATATGCAGTTGGAGATGTTAGAGAGAAAGAATATAGACAAATAACAACTGCTGTTGCTGATGGAACTATAGCTGCATTAGAAGCAGAAAAATATATAAAGAAATTAGGAAAGTAAGGTGATTTGTAATGATAAAAATATATTCAACATCATGGTGTCCAGCTTGTATTAAGGCAAAGAAATACTTAGATATGAAAGGAATAGAATTTCAAGAAATTAATGTTGCAGATAAACATGAAGATAGAAATGAAGTTCAAGAAGTATCAGGTCAAAGAACAGTACCAGTATTAGATATTAATGGGAAAGTTATTGTTGGATTTGACAAAAAAGCTATAGATGAAGCTTTAAGATAATATTTTATAAGTAAATATTTGGACATATTTATATATTTAATTTATAAAAGGTGAGTTTTTAGCTCACTTTTTTATTTTTCAAATTAAAAGTCACTATTAAAATTTTAATAGTGACTTTTTATATTAAACGTTAGATAATGCTTTATCAATTGCAGGCTTATCGAATCCAATTATAATAGTTCCGTTTATATCAAGAACAGGTACTCCCATTTGTTTTGATTTTTTAAGCATTTCTTCTCTAGCTTCCATATCATCTTGAACATTTAATGAAGTAAACTCTACTCCTTTTTTTGTTAAATAATCTTTAGCTTTTACACACCAAGGACATGAATTAGTTGTATATACTTTTACCATAATACTTCCTCCTTAATTAGACGATAATAATTATTAATTAAATATCTTTTTTAATAAATTGTACTCTATAAATCAATTAAATTCAAGTTGCTTAATATGTATAATGTGTAACAAATATTTTATAAATTTACTTTATTATATCTTCATTTTCTAAATTTGAATTTAATATAAGATTACTGTAATCTCCTTCTATTATATTATTGGAAAAAGTTTCACTTATATTTATTGGATTGTTATATTTTATAGTATTCTTTGGAATTATATTGGTGTTAATAAGTTTTGATTTATCAATCATTGTATCATCATCTCCTTTTAAATTGTATAATTATTATTTGTATAAAATAAATTTATTATGCTAAATAAAACATATTGTATAGTGGTCTAGACAACTATATATTAATTAGTTATAATTAATTAAGGAGGAATAAATATGATAGATAAAAATAGTCCAATTCCAGTTTATTTTCAATTAAAACAAGATATATTAGATAAGATTTCCGAAGGTTATTGGAAGGTTGGGGAATGCATTGATAGTGAAAGAGAGTTTTCTGAGCACTATGAAGTAAGCAGAATGACAGTAAGACAGGCATTAGGGGAATTAGTTCAAGAAGGAGTTTTAGTTAGAGAAAAAGGAAAAGGTACTTTTGTTTGTGAGCCAAAAGTAAAGCAACAAGATGTTATGAGTTTTACAGATATTATTGAGAGATCAGGTGGAAAACTTGAAACTGAGGTTCTAGAACTTAATATTATAGATACTCCTGATGATATGGTTGAGTTATTAAAAGACAACAAGGTTTATAGAATAAATAGAATAAGAAAAGTAAATGGCGAATGTATAGCTAATGAATTAGTACATATATCACCTAGAATATGTGGAGAATTAAATGAAGAAAAATTAAAAGGTTCTTTATTTAAGTTAATTGAAGAAAGAGGTCATTTTATAAATCATTCTGAATCATCAATAAAGGCAATTGTTATGGATGATTATTATAAAAAGCTTTTTGAGGTGGATAATATACTTCCATTAATAAGCACATTTGGAACAACATTAGATGAAAATAACAATGTTCTTTTTGTAGAAGAATCTATTTATAGATCAGATAAATATATATTACAAGTAAATATATCAAGGCGAGAGGGGAAATTGAAATGAAATTAATTATGGTCAAAAATTATGATGAAATGAGTAAAGTAGCAGCAGAGGTAATTCAAAAAGTAATAAGTGATAAACCAGATGCTGTATTAGGTCTTGCAACAGGTGGAACACCAGTTGGAATGTATAAGGAATTAATAAAAATGAATAAGGATGGAAAAATAGATTTTTCAAAAGTAACAACTGTTAATCTTGATGAATATATAGGTCTTTCTGGAACACATGAGCAAAGTTATAGACACTTTATGAATAGTAATCTTTTTGATCATATAAATATAAATAAGGCTAATACTTATGTACCAAATGGATTAGCTAAAGATATAGAAGAAGAGGGAAAAGCTTACGATAAAAAAATAGATGAGTTAGGTGGAACAGATATACAATTATTGGGTGTTGGAAATAATGGACATATAGCATTTAATGAACCAGATTCAGTTTTAATATCAGGAACTCATTTAACTGGATTAACAGAAAGCACAATAAAAGCTAATTCAAGATTTTTTGATTCTATGGAAGAGGTACCAAAAACAGCTATAACTATGGGGCTTGGTCAAATAATGAAATCAAAAAAAATTCTTTTAATAGCAAGTGGAGAAAGTAAGGCAGAAGCTATTAAAGAGTTATTTAGTGGAAAAATAACTACTGAATGTCCAGTTACAATGCTTAATATGCACAGTGATGTTACAGTTATTATAGATGAAGATGCAGCAAAACTTATAAAGTAAAAATTTAAATATATAACAGGCTGATACAAAGCATTTTAAAATGTTTTATATCAGCCTATTCTTTTTAAAAATTTTTATAAAATAAAATTAATTAATCAATAGTTTAACTTTACAATTGTATGTTATTATAATATAAGTGAAATGTAACGAAATTTCATAAAGTGAAAAATAGATTGAGGTGCTTTTATGGCTAAAATAAAATCAATGTTTATCTGTCAAGAATGTGGATATGAATCAGCAAAATGGCTTGGAAAATGTCCCTCTTGTAATGAATGGAATACTTTTGTTGAAGAAGTTAGAGATAATAAAGTTCAAATTAAAAATGATATAGTAAAAATTCTTAAGCCTGAGAACATGCCTAAAAGCATTAAAAATATAAAATCAGGTGAAAAGGAAAGATATGATACAGGAGTAAATGAATTAAACAGAGTTTTAGGTGGAGGTCTTGTAAAAGGTTCATTAACTTTAATATCAGGAGACCCTGGAATTGGTAAGTCAACGTTATTACTTCAAACAGCTAATAATATAGCTAAAAATTATGGTAAAGTACTTTATGTTTCAGGAGAAGAATCAGAAGAACAAATAAAAATAAGAGGAGATAGGTTAGGTGTAACCTGTGATGATTTATATATTGTTTCAGAAACTAACCTTGATACAATAGAAGTTTATATAGATGAATTAGAACCAAAGTTTGTAATAATAGATTCAATACAAACAATATACAAAGAAGGTGTTACATCAGCACCAGGAAGTGTGTCACAAGTAAAAGAATGTTCAAATCAAATGATGAGAATTGGTAAAAAGAAAAATATACCTTTATTTATAGTTGCACATGTTACAAAGCAAGGTGAGCTTGCAGGACCAAGGGTTCTTGAACATATGGTAGATACTGTTCTTTATTTCGAGGGTGAGAGAACAGAAGAATTTAGAATTTTAAGAACTATGAAAAATAGATTTGGAACAACAAGTGAAATTGGAGTTTTTGAAATGAGACAAGAAGGATTAGTTGAAGTATATGATCCATCTAGCATGTTCCTTGAAGATACAACATTTAATCAAGAAGGTTCTGTTGTAATTGGAATTATGGAAGGAACACGACCTATACTTGTTGAAATTCAAGCATTGGTTACAGAAACTAAGGCTGTTATGCCAAGAAGAACAGCTGTAGGTATTGATAATCAAAGATTAAGTTTAATACTTGCGGTTTTGGAGAAGAAACTTAGAATACCATTTTATAATCATGATGTATATGTTAATGTAGTTGGAGGATTAAATTTAGATGGAACTACGTCTGATCTTGGCGTTGCAATTGCATTAATTTCAAGTATGAGGGGGAAAGGAATTAAACTTCCTAAGGTATTAGTTGTAGGTGAAGTTGGATTAACTGGTGAAATAAGACCTATAACATCAATAGATAGACTTGTAAATGAAGCAGAAAAGATGGGGTTTGAAAATACTATAATACCTAGTAGAAATAGAGATAAGGTTAATAATAAAACAATAAATATTATGTGTGTTAGCAATATAAGAGAAGCTATAAGTAAGATATTCTAGGAGAATAGGTGAGCGTATGAGGTTAGAAAGAGATGTTGAAATAAAAAACATATTGAAAATGATGTGTCCAGGAACTCAATTAAGAGAAGGGCTTGAAAATATATTAAGGGCAAAAACTGGAGGATTAATTGTTTTAGGTGATAATGAAGATGTCATGAATATAGTAGATGGAGGATTCACAATTCATTCAGAATATTCTCCTGCTTATGTATATGAATTGGCAAAAATGGATGGAGCTATAGTTTTAAGTGAAGATATAAAAAAGATTGTTTGTGCTAATGCACAATTAGTACCAAGTGCATCAATACCTACCTTTGAAACTGGAACAAGACATAGAACTGCCCAAAGAGTTGCTAGAGAAACTGGAAAGGTTGTTGTAGCAATATCTCAAAGGAGAAATATTATAACTGTTTATAAAGGCGATATAAAATATGTATTAAGAGAAAGTAGTGTAATTCTTGGTAGAGCAAATCAGGCAGTTCAAACCCTTGAAAAGTATGTTTCTGTATTAGAAAGAGTAATAAATAACTTAAATCTTTTAGAGTTTCAAGATTTAACAACACTTTTTGATGTAGTTACTGCAATTCAAAGAACAGAAATGGTAATGAGAATTGTTGAAGAAATAAGAATATATATTTTAGAGTTAGGTAATGAGGGAAGACTTATATCTATGCAATTAAATGAATTAATAAAGCATGTTGAAAGAGATGGGATATTTTTAATAAGAGATTATAGTGGTCCAGAAAAAGATCATAATGAAATATATGAAAATATTCAAAAGTTAACATCAGAAGAACTTATAGACTTAGAATCTATAGCAAAAACTTTAGGATATGGATATGCACCACTTGCTGATACTTTAATATCACCAAAAGGATATAGAATGCTAAGTAAGATACCTAGAATACCATCTAATGTTATTGATAACTTAATATCTCATTTTGAAAATTTTAATAATATATTAGAAGCTGATATAGATGATTTAGATAAGGTTGATGGTATTGGAGAAGCTAGAGCTAAAGCAATAAAAAATGGATTAAGAAGAATAAATGATCAAATATCATTAAAGGTAGAGTTATAAAAAAACGATATTCTATAGGGATAAATTATCTCTTGGAATATCGTTTTTTATATACTTGTACTTTTTATATAATTCATTACCTAAAATTAAACTTTCCTAAAGTAGTTATTTTATCATTTTCTTTTAAAAATATATCATATAGATTTATATCTAAAGTATTGCAAAGGGATGTAAGATAGAAAATATTGTTACCCATCTCATGTTCAATAACTTCACGACAATTATTACATAATTTACCTTCTAAATGATTTTTAAGACATTCAGAAATATTTTCTATTGAATAATCTTCGTTAACTAAACATTGTTTGCTTGCATTTATTTTTATACAACCACAATTTGTAACAGCTTTAATAATTGCTCTATTAACCCTAGAATTTGATTCAGTATATTTACTTAAAGTATCAAGGATGCTTTTATGTCTAAGTAAAGAATCGTTTACATTGTTTTGAAAATCATCAAAAATAATATCTTTCATTTGCTTCAACTCCTTGCTAATATTTTATAAGTACAAATTAATTATAGAATTACAAGGTAATATTTGTCAATTAACAATTACGTATATAATTAACTTTAAGATAATAATATAACATCTTTTCAATAAAATATAGGGGGAATAAAATCAATGGAAATGTGAGATGGTGGAGAGTTTCTTAAATTAAGAAATTTTTCATGAAAGAGAATCTTTTGGTATGTTATAATTAATAAGTAAATATAATTACAATTAATTGTATTTAACTAAGAATTTTATATAGAGATTTTGTTAATAATTAATAGGGAGGTGAAAAGATGTTAAAAAAAATAATTAGATACATTCTTACATTGATAGGATTGTTAATAGGATATATTGTAGGAGAAGCTGTTTTAAAAATCCAGGCTGTTCAAGGGTTTAAGTATTTATCAGGAACAGGTGGAAAAGTAACATTTCTTATAGTTATTTCGGTATTATTTGCAATTATTTTATATTTAATATCTCCATCAATATATAGAGGGATTTTAAACGTTATTGATTATATAGAAAAAAATATGAAAAAATTTACTGTATTAGAAATAATATATGGAGCTATAGGAGCTGTAATAGCATTAGTTATAGTATTTTTTGTAGCAAGACCTTTAAATGATATTGGGGGACCTTTAGGACCAATACTTTATATTTTGGTAAATATATTATTTGCAATAATTGGTATGAGGATAATGGTTCAAAAAAAAGACGATATAAGCAATATGTTTTTAGCAATGAAAAAAGCAAATGTTAACAAAGAAAAAGCACCTAAAGATAAAAAAGGAAAAAATATAAGAGGTAAAGAAATACCAAAAGTATTAGATACATCAGTAATAATTGATGGAAGAATTTTTGATATTTGTCAAACTGGCTTTATAGAAGGTCCACTTGTTATTCCAAATTTTGTTTTAGATGAATTAAGACATATTTCAGACTCATCAGATTCTTTAAAAAGAACTAGAGGAAGAAGAGGATTAGACATATTAAATAAAATTCAAAAGGAGCTTGATATAGAAACTCAGATTTGGGAAGGAGATTTTCCAAAAATTGCTGAAGTTGATGCAAAGCTTTTAAAATTAGCACAAACTTTAGATGGTAAAGTAATAACAAATGATTATAATTTAAATAAAGTTGCAGAGGTTCAAGGTGTTCCAGTACTAAATATAAATGAACTTTCAAATGCTATAAAACCTGTTGTTATTCCTGGAGAAGAGATGACAGTTGAAGTTGTTAAGGATGGAAAAGAAGCAAGTCAAGGTGTTGCTTATTTAGATGATGGAACAATGATTGTTGTTGAAGGTGGTAAGAAATATATTGGAAAAACTATAGAGGTTATAGTTACTTCTGTATTACAAACTGCTGCTGGAAGAATGATATTTGCAAAACCTAAAGATAATTAAAGGAGATTTCTTTCAATGAACAGTGCAATTATATTAGCTGGAGGAAGAGGTAGAAGAATGGGTTCTGATATAAGTAAGCAATATATACTTATAAATAATAAACCAATTCTTTATTATACATTAAAAAAATTTATAAATAATGATAGTATAGATGAAGTTATTTTAGTTCTTCCTGAAGATGAAATAGAATACTGCAAAAGGGAAATATTAAAAAAATATAATTTAGAAGTTAACAAAATAGTATGTGGTGGAAAAGAAAGACAAGATTCAGTTTTAAATGGTTTAAGATCATTAGAAAATTGTGATATTGTTTTAATACATGATGGAGCAAGACCGTTTGTATCAGATAGAATAATAACAGAGGGAATAAATTTTGCAAAAGAGTTTAAAGCTGTGGCTCCGGGGGTTATGCCAAAAGATACTATTAAAGTTAAAGATGATTATGGAATATCAGAACAAACTTTAAATAGAGAAAAACTTGTTGCAGTTCAAACACCTCAAATATTTGATTATAACTTAATATTATCTTGTCATGAAAAGGTTAAGCTTCAAAATATGGGTGTTACAGATGATACTATGGTTGTAGAAGCATTTGGAAATAAAGTTTTTCTTTATGATGGAGAGTATACAAATATTAAAATAACTACTCCAGAAGACCTTGTATTAGGGGAATATTTATCAAAGAATATTGAGTAATTAACTCTGTTGACAGTATATTTTTAAAAAGTTATAATTAAGTATAATTTTATACTAGTTAAAGGCTATGATGAAGAATAGTAGAAATCGCAAAGTTTTCAGAGAGAGAATCCTTAGGCTGAAAGATTCCAAAATAGATTTTGAACCAGCTTCTGAGTAATAGGCAAAAACTATCGGTTTAATACCGTTATCATTATTAAAGAAAAAATTTAGGTGGTACCGCGATAGTTAGTCGCCCTATTGTTAATAGGGTGGCTTTTTTATATTTTAAAGAAAATAATTAATTTATATAAATAGGAGGATAAAAATATGAGAATGTCTAATATGCTAATTGCAACTTTAAGAGAAGTTCCAGCAGAAGCAGAAATAGCAAGCCATCAATTAATGCTTAGAGCAGGATTAATAAGAAAAATGGCATCAGGAATATATAATCATTTACCATTAGGAGTAAAAGTTCTTAAAAAGGTAGAAGATATAGTTAGAGAAGAAATGGATAATGCTGGAGCGCAAGAACTTTTATGTTCAGCTGTAATACCAGCAGAATTATGGCAAGAGTCAGGTAGATGGGATGCTTACGGAGCAGAAATGTTTAGAGTTAAAGATAGAAATCAAAGAGATTTTTGTTTAGGACCAACTCACGAGGAAGTATTTACTAACATAGTTAAAAATGAAATAAAATCATATAAACAATTACCATTAAACTTATATCAAATTCAAACAAAGTATAGAGATGAAACTAGACCAAGATTTGGTGTTATGAGATCAAGAGAATTCATAATGAAAGATGCTTATAGTTTTGATAAAGATCAAGCAGGATTAGATATTGCATTTGATAAAATGCATGATGCTTATGTAAAAATATTTAATAGATGTGGATTAGATGCAAAATGTGTTGAAGCGGATTCAGGAGCAATTGGTGGCTCAAATTCAGCAGAATTTATGGTTAAATCAGAAGTTGGAGAAGATGATGTAGTATTCTGTACAGAATGTAATTATGCAGCAAACATAGAAAAAGCAGAAGCTAAAGCAGAAATAGCAGAACCTGAAGAATTAGTTGCAATGGAGAGAGTATCTACACCAGATAGTAGAACAATAGAAGAAGTATCAGAATTTTTAAAAGTATCTCCAAAGAAAACTGTTAAAACTTTAATATACAATGTAGATGGAAAATTAGTTGGAGTTTTAGTAAGAGGGGATAGAGAAGTTAATGAAGTAAAAGTTGCAAATGCAGCTAATGCATCAGCTGATATAGAATTAGCTTCACATGAAGAAGTGCTTAGAGCAACAGGTGCTGAAACAGGATTTGCAGGTCCAGTTGGATTAAAGGTAGATTTACTTTTAGTTGATGAAGAAGTAAGCAGAATGTACAATATGGTTACGGGAGCAAATGAAACTGGGTTCCATTTAACAGGAGTTAATTACGGAAGAGAATTTGAAGGAGTAGTTGGCGACTTTAGAAATGTAGAAGAAGGAGAAGTTTGTCCTAAGTGTGGCGGAAAGGTTACTATTGCAAGAGGTACTGAGGTAGGTCATATATTTAAACTAGGAACTAAATACTCAGAAGCTATGAATGCTAAATTTATAGATGAAGATGGAAAAGAAAAACCATTTATAATGGGATGCTATGGAATTGGAGTAACAAGAACTGTTGCATCAATAATAGAACAACATCATGATGAAAATGGTATAATATGGCCGTTAGAAGTTGCACCTTATCATGTTTCAGTTGTAGCAGTAAATTCAAAAGATGAAGATCAAATGAGAATTGCAACAGAAATATATGAAGAACTTAAGTCTATGGGTGTAGAAGCACTTTTAGATGACAGAAAAGAAAGAGCTGGAGTTAAGTTTAAGGATTCAGAACTTATGGGAATACCAATGAGAATAACTGTTGGTAAGAAGATAAGTGATGGAGAAGTTGAATTTAAATTAAGAACTGGCGGAGAAAATGAAACAATAAAAATAGAAGAAGCTAAAGATAGAGTAAGAGCAGAATTCGAAAAAAATAACCTAAAACTAAAATAGTTAGGAGGCGTATAGAATGAGGCTTTACAACACATTAACAAATAAAAAAGAGGAGTTTGTACCAATAACTCCAGGAGAAGTTACTATGTATGTATGTGGACCTACAGTGTATAACTTTTTCCATATAGGTAATGGTAGAACTTTTATAGTTTTTGATACTATAAGAAGATATTTTGAGTATAGAGGCTATAAAGTAAAATTTGTTCAAAATTTTACAGACATAGACGATAAAATGATAAAAAGAGCTAATGAAGAAGGTTTAACTGTTAAAAAAGTTGGTGATAAGTATATTAAAGAATATTATACTGATGCTGATGCCTTAAATATAGAAAGAGCTACAGTAAATCCGAGAGCTACAGAGTATATTGGTCAAATAATAAAATTTGTTAAAGATTTAATAGATAAAGGATATGCTTATGAAGTTGATGGTGATGTGTACTTTAGCACTAAAAAGTTTGAAGGATACGGTAAACTGTCAGGTCAAAATTTAGATGAATTGCAAGCTGGTGCAAGAATAAATGTTGATGAAAGAAAGAAAGATCCTATGGATTTTGCTATATGGAAGGCAAAGAAAGAAGGAGAACCAGCATGGAAATGTCCTTGGGGCGAAGGAAGACCAGGATGGCATATTGAATGTTCATGCATGGCAAAGAATATCTTAGGGGAAACAATAGATATTCATGCAGGTGGAATGGATTTAGCATTCCCACATCATGAAAATGAAATAGCGCAAAGTGAAGCATTAACAGGAAAGCCATTTGCACATTATTGGTTACATTCAGCTTATGTTAATGTAAATAATAAAAAAATGTCTAAGTCACTAAATAATTTCTTTACAGCAAGAGATGTATTAAAAGAATATGATGCTGATGTAATAAGATTCTTAATGTTATCATGTCATTATAGAATTCAATTAAATTACAGCACTGATCTTTTAGATTCAGCAAAAGCATCAGTTGCAAGACTTTATAATGCAATAGGAAATCTTGAAAATCTTATAGATGAAGTTTCAAGAGATAAGATGAACGAAGAAGAGAAGAAGTATCTTGAGAGTTTAAATAAATATAGAGAAAAATATATTGAAAAAATGGATGATGATTTCAACACTGCAGATGCAATAACTGCAATATTTGATTTAGTAAAAGATATAAATACAAATATAAATGGAGAGTCATCAAAAGAATTAGCTCAAGGTGCATTAGCGCTAATAAGAGAACTTGGTGCACCACTTGGAATACTTCAGAAATCAACTAAGGTAGATTTAGCTGATGAAGCAGAAGAAATAGAAGGATTAATACAACAAAGACAAGAAGCTAGAAAAAATAGAGATTTTGCCCTTGCAGATAAGATAAGAGATGACTTAAAAGCAAGAGGAATTGTGTTAGAAGATACTCCACAAGGAGTTAGATGGAAAAAGGTAGACTAATTTAAAAGGGCTGTGCGTTTAGTGCAGCCCTTATTTAAAGGAGTAATAACTATGTTAGAAAATTTTAGAACAAGAGAATTTAGTAAAGATGAAGCTAGAAGATTAAATCCCCTACAGTTAGCTTTAGTTGGTGATGCTGTTTATGAAGTTTTTATAAGAGGGTATATACTTTCAAATAACACAGAGCTTTCAGCTCACAAAATACATAAAAAAGCTATAGGTTATGTTAAGGCTAAGAGTCAATCAGATATAATGCATAACATAGAAGGAGAATTAACAGAAGAAGAATTGTATATATTCAAAAGAGGAAGAAATGCTAAATCAGCAACCGTTCCTAAAAATGCAGATGTTAGAGATTATAGAATGGCAACGGGATTTGAAGCATTAGTTGGATATTTGTACTTGATAAATGATGAAAAAAGATTAGACTTTATATTTAATAAGAGTATAGAAATTTGTAAATAATAAAATTAAACTTTTATGGTAACTTAAAATTAGTTAAGGAGTTATTAATATGACAAGAATAAAAAAGAGTAATCAAAATAGAAGAAGAGATGAAAGAAAATATAATAAAAATAAAGAAGAAAAGTTTCAAGAAGAAACTTTTTCAAAAAAGGTAAGAGAGCCAAGAAAGCAAAGAGAAGAAAAGAAGATGGTTAATAATCAAGTTCAAGAAGTAAGAGAAGATTTAATAATTGGTAGAAATGCAGTTATAGAAGCTTTAAAGAATGATAAAACAATAGAAGCTCTATATCTTTCAAATGGTTCAAGAGAAGGATCTATAAATCAAATAATAAATCTTGCTAAGAAAAACAAAATAGTTATAAAAGAAGTAGATAAGAAAAAGTTAGATTCTATGTCAGCTGGAATGGTTCATCAGGGAGTTATAGCTAAAATAACACCATATAAATATTTTGAAGTTAAGGATATTTTAGATGATGCAAAGAAAAAAGGAGAAGCACCTTTTATAATAATATTAGATGAATTAGAAGATCCTCATAATCTAGGTTCAATAATAAGAACAGCGGAAACATGTGGAGTACATGGTATCATAATTCCAAAAAGAAGAAATGTTGGTGTAACACCTACAGTTTATAAATCATCAGTTGGTGCAGTTGAACATGTAAAGATAGCTAAAGTTACTAATATAAACAATACAATTGATGAATTAAAAGAACAAGGAATATGGGTATATGGTGCAGATATAGAAGGAAGAGAATATAGTTATGAAGTTGACTTTAGTGGACCTTGTGCTTTAATAATAGGAAGTGAAGGAAGAGGAATATCTAAGTTAACATTAAAGAAGTGTGATAAGTTAGTTAGAATTCCTATGATTGGAAAAATAAATTCTTTAAATGCATCAGTTGCAGGTGGTATAATGATGTATGAAGTATTAAAGGGTAGATTAAAATAAAAAGAGGGATGAGATGTGAAGATTATATTTATAGATGGATATAATGTTTTAAACAGCTGGCCTAATTTAAAAGATTTAAAAAATATAAGTTTTGATGGAGCTAGAGATAAATTGATAAATATACTTCACAATTATGGTAGTTATAATGATTGTAAAATAGTTTTAGTATTTGATGGGCATAAAGTTGCTGGAAATATAGAAAACAAGGAAGATGTTAATAGAAATTTATCGATAGTGTTTACCAAAGATGGTGAAACAGCAGATGCATATATAGAAAAAGAAGTAAACTTAATTGGTAGAAAATATGAAGTTTGCGTTGTGACGTCAGATTGGCTGGAGCAACAAACAATATTTCAAAGAGGAGCAACAAGGATATCTTCTATAGAATTTTATAATGAGGTTGTTAATGTGGAAGATAAAATTAGGGTTAAGGCAGAGAGGAACATGATATCTCAAAAAAATAATTTAAGTGATAATATTGATGAAGATATTTTTCATAAACTTGAGAAGATTCGTAGAAGTCATTAGTAATGTTGACTTGATTAAATTTGCTAAGTATAATAGCAGGTATAATAGGGACTAGGTTTTGAGGGGAAGATGTTTAGAATGGTGATTATTAATGATTAAGTATTTAGAGTTTGAAGATAAATTTGATGAAGAAATAGCAATTGAAGCTAAAAATGGAAATATAAAAGCGCAAGAATACTTAATAAATAAGTATGAAAATTTTGTAAAATCAAAAGCTAAATCATATTTTTTAATAGGTGCTGATAAGGAAGATATTTATCAAGAGGGGATGATTGGTCTTTATAAAGCTATACGAGACTTTAATCCAGAAAAATTATCAACGTTTAAAGCATTTGCTGAATTATGTGTAACAAGGCAGATAATTACAGCTATAAAAACAGCTACAAGACAAAAACATATTCCATTGAATACTTATATATCATTAAATAAACCAATCTATGAAGAGGATTCAGAAAGAACTCTATTAGATGTTTTGGCTGGATTTAAAATTACAGATCCTGAGGAACTTATTATAAGTCAAGAGGAAAAAGAAAGAATAGAAAGTGAAATGGAAAGAGTGCTATCTAGATTAGAACTTAATGTACTTAATTCTTACTTAGATGGTAAGTCTTATCAAGAGATAGCTTGCGATTTAGATAGGCACGCAAAATCAATAGATAATGCTTTGCAAAGAGTTAAGAGAAAACTAGAAAAATGCTTAGATGTAAAGTGATTATTTTTTATTGACAAACAAAAAAAATGATAGTAAACTTTATAATTGGTATATTAAAGAAAACTCATAATAGATGAGTGCTCACGTAGCTCAGTCGGCAGAGCGTCGCCTTGGTAAGGCGGAGGTCGTCGGTTCAATCCCGATCGTGAGCTCCAGGAACATATAAAAAAGTAGAAACACTAGGCAAGGTTTATTAGAGTGATAGGAGGAATTTATAATGTCAAAAGCAAAATTCGAAAGAAGTAAACCACACGTTAACATTGGAACAATCGGTCACGTAGACCACGGTAAAACTACATTAACAGCAGCTATTACAACAGTATTAGCAAACAAAGGATTCGCTGAGTCATTCAAATATGACGAAATCGATAAAGCGCCAGAAGAAAAAGAAAGAGGAATCACAATCAACTCAGCACACGTTGAGTACGAAACAGAAAACAGACACTATGCTCACGTTGACTGTCCAGGACACGCAGACTACGTTAAGAATATGATCACAGGAGCAGCACAAATGGACGGAGCAATCTTAGTTTGTTCAGCAGCAGATGGTCC
>NZ_JBZEFC010000010.1:0-43691 GCF_058310295.1 Clostridium sp. TJA020 | reverse complement strand
ACAAGCCTTAATAAAACAGTCGGTGAAGAACAAAGCGAACTAATGGACCTTATAGAAAGTAAAGATAATTGTATAGAAAAGATAGAAGATGATTTATATACAAAGGAATTAAGAAAAGAGCTAGAGGGTGTAATGAATAGTTATAATACATTACATGAGAGAGAAGTATTAAAGCTATATTATGGTTGGGATACGGACCAAGTATCAATAGAAGATATAGCAGATATATTTCAAGCCTCTTCTAATGATATAAGAAGTACTAAATCAAAGGCTATAAGAAAAATAAGAAACAGTACATGGTTTAGAATTGAATATAACAGAAGGTACAGAGAAGATATGACCTTTGAGAGAATTATAAGAAATATAGATTTTGAAATAAATTTAAAGCAATACAATAAATATTCCTGAAATATAAAATAATACTAATTAACTAAAAATTTACAAAAATAAATGTAATTATTAAGGAGAATTATATTAAAATTAAAAAAACGTTTTATAAATGGAGGGTTATTGTGAAATTAGAAAAAAAATTTCTGTTAATTGGTGTGTTGGTTATATTTATAATAATAAGTGGGATACTAGGAATATATTTTGTTAAAAATAAAAATATTTCTGAAAATGAAAAGGTAGAACAATCGTTAGAAAAATTTCAATATTCAAATAATATTAAACAAAAATCTATTATTTCTATTAAAGATTTTAATAAAGATAATAAGATAGTTATATGGCAAAGTACAAAAGATGATGTTATATTTTCTATAATTCATAAGCATATATTTAAAGGGTGGAGAGTTGAAACATCTACTTCTAATGGATTTGTAAAAAATAATACTATTGTATATACAAGTGCCCCTAAATATAATATTGGTATTATGATTGGATCTATAAAATATGATAATAATATAAAAAGTATAAAGATAGATAATAAAAAGGTTGAATCAATAATATTTGAGAACAATATAATATTTTTTATTTATACTGATATTAATAAGCTCATGAAAGAGAATATGTATTATAAACCTAATTTAAATATAGAATATAAAAATAATAAAGTATTTAATAATAATGGATGGGAATGGAATTTAAATAATAAGTAAAAGGATAGGATTAATTTTCTTATCCTTTTATTTATTATGGGTGTAAAGTATTTAACGCCCTATAAATTGAGGAGGAGAGGTAATGGAGCATAGAGAATTAATGATGAAGAGAATAGAAGATATGGGATTAAGTTTAGAAGATGTATATAAGAGGGAAGAGGCTTATTTCAAGGCTATACATAATAAAGAATATGATAAGTATTTAGTATATGTAAAAGATTTAGGATTAACTCAATGTTGGGCGAGTAATAAAAGAAAGATAAAAAGTCCTGTGTATGTTAAGGTAAGTATATATACAGTATTTAAGTATTATATAAATCTAGGAATAGTATTTAGAGATAAGAATAAGAGATATTATACTATGGAAGAAGTAGAGCAGTTATTGAAAGAGTATTAAGGAATATTGATTTAGGTATTGATATGAATAATACCTATAATATTTAAGTTTATTGGAGTGAGTAAATGAGCAATAGTGAAGTAATTAGAAGGTTTGAAAGAGTTATTACAGAATATAAAGGGTTATCATATAAGATTGATTTTATAAATAAAGAAATAGAGATAGTTAAAAATGATGAATACTCTAAAGATGATGAATTAATAAAGTTAAATAAAGATTTAAATAAATATATTAGACTTAAAAATATGTTACATATGTGTTTAAATAATTTAAATGGAACAGAAAGAAAACTTATAGAATTAAGATATTTAAGTAAAGAAAAATTAACATGGAAACAGATAGCTAATGTAGTTGGTTATTCAGAAGATTATTGCAGAAAAGGAATAAAGACTAAAGCTATAAATAAAATAATAATTGCTATAAAAGAAAGTGGTATTGATATAAACAATTTACTTAAAGGGTAAGATTAAAGTTCTTACCCTTATTTTATTAGCCATAGAAGGACTAGAAGTTATATTTTAGGTTTGAATAAAAATAATATTAGAAAGTTTATTTTATTGAATTAATAATTTTAGGAACTTGATCTTTCATGCTGTTGTATGTAGAGTATTCCGAATTATTATCTGGAAAGCCTGTATCAGTAGGGCCACCAATAAAATATTTATTATTTTTTATATTTATATATTTTTTGGAATTTATGCTGTCATATTCAGAGGAATTTATTGATTGAGTATTAGAATTAGCAATAATGAATAAAAGACCTTTTAAATTATCTGACTTTTGTGGTTTAAAATATACAGATAATGAATCTTTAGATTCTTCAACCACATACTTATTAGTCCAATTTTTAGGAAATTTAATTGTTAAGTTTAAGGCTTTAGATTTGTATGGAATAGATGGAATATTTGAATATACTTTATAACTTAATAATAAAAGTATCAATATTATTAGTGAAATTGATGTAAATTTTTTCATTAAATTTTACTCTCCTTATAGTATTATAAGTATATTTTAGGTGAATAAATTTTAGTGCACAATATATAATAAATAATTTAAAGATAATGTTTACAATTAATAGGTTAGGAAATAGAGTGCTAAAAATTAAAAGTTTATAAGAGTAAAATAGCATTCAAGGATAGAGAAAATGATAATAGCATTGCATAAATGAGTAAAGAAAATTTATAATAGAGAAAGTAAAGGTTATTATAATAACTTTTACTTCAATGATAAGGGAGATGAGATATATGCAAGATTTAACAGTAAGATCAGAGAATATACAGAGAATATACGAATATTATACTCATAATAGAATGTTGGTTAATAGAAGATATCAGAGAAAATTAGTATGGAATATAGAGGAAAAATCAGCTTTTATAGATTCAATAATCAATGGATATCCAGTTCCATTAATATTATTAGCTGAGATTAACAGTGATTCAGATACAAGTTTTGAAATAATTGATGGAATGCAGAGATTAAATGCTATTATTTCATTTATTGAAGGGGAATTTAGTGTTGATGGTGGATATTTTGATTTGGAAGCTATGGCTGAAAGTAAATTTATTCATGATCAAGGAAAGTTAAAACAAAATATGCCGGTTTTAGATAGAAAGAAATGTACAAATATTGCTTCCTATGTATTACCGTTGTCAATATATAAAATGGAAACAACTGAACAAATTGATGAAATATTTAGAAGAATAAATTCAAATGGGAAACATTTATCTAAGCAAGAAATAAGGCAAGCAGGAGCGACGTCGGTATATGCAAATATTGTTAGGGAATTATCAAGTGAAGTTAGAGGAGACGCATCTTTAAGAGACCAGTTATTATTAAATGAAATGAAAAATATAAGTATCACAAATAAAGAGCTTAAATATGGAATAAACGTTGATGAAGTTTTTTGGGTTAAAAATACAATAATTAGAAGAGAGCAAGTTAGAGAATCAAAAGATGAAGAAATAATAGCAGACATGCTAGCATATATGTTACTAAAAGATAAACCCGTATCAAGTAGCAAAATGTTAGATGAATTATATGGGATAAGAGAAAGCAAAAGTAAGAGGCACAAAGAAATAGAACAAGCTATAAATTTGAGAGGTAAAGAGAATATAAAAAAAGATTTTTATCTTGTATTAGACACTATAAGAGTTGTTTTAAAAGAATCTAATAAAAAATTTAATGAACTTTTATTTAATGGGAATACATTAGATAAAATACCGAGATATTTCCAGGTTATATTTCTTGCTTTAAATGAACTACTAATAGTTGATAATAAAAAAATAAGTTCAGTAAATGGACTTATAAAGGATCTTAATGGCATTGGTAAACATATAAATATTAGTCAAGGTGGAGGAACTTGGGCGGCAACTGAGAGAGATAGTAATGTTCGATCAGTTAAAGGTATTTTAAGTAAACATTTTACTGAAAATTTAGAAGATCCAGGAATACATCAATGGAGTATGGAATTAGAAACTATATTAAGTCAATCAAGTACCGAACAAAGTTCATTTGATTTTAAAATTGGATTTTGTAATATACAGAATAAGGAATTTATAGATAAAACGTTTAGTAAAACTATAAAAACTTTAACAGCAATGGTTAATAGAGGTAAAGGTCAAGTTGGGTATTTAATTATTGGAGTGGCAGATAAAGAATCAGATACAAAAGACGTAGAAGCTGTAACTGGGGAAAAAAGTTTAAAAGTTGGTAAGCATTTTGTAACTGGAGTTAATCATGACATAAAGATTTTGGGATTAGATCCAGATAAGTATTTCCAAAAGATAATACAAAAACTTGAAAAAGAACCTATTGAAAGTAAATATATTTCAAAAATAAGCAATAGTATAAGATTTTTAAATTATGGTGGAAAACACGTAATTATAATGAAATTAGAAAAATGTGATGAAGCAATTTTATATGATAATAATTATTATGAAAGAAGAGGAGCTAATAATCATAAGATAGAAATACAGGATATGGCTTCATTTTTTAAGAGATTTAATTAAATAACTAAATTTAAGAAGGCTATAAAAGGCCTTCTTTTTTTATTTATTTTATTGTAGAGGAGAGAAAGAGCTAAATAAAATAATAATGACTATATAACAAGATTTAAGCGTAATATAAAAAGTATTAAAATAATATATTTCGTTTTCAAAGGTCCAAAGTTAAAAAGGTGACACTAAGGGGACAATTTTCAAATATAGAAGAAGATATAAATAAATTTATTAAAATATAAAATATTTATAAATAGAGCATTTTCAACGGTTTGAATATAATATTAAAATGTATAGAAATATATTAAAATGCATAGTTTCATACCTGTTGGGAGTGCCACTTACATATAAGAAAAGGCTTAACCGTAATGGTTAAGCCTTTTTATTGTGCTTAAAAGGTGACAAAAGTTTGTATTAGTACATTAGAAATAGTTTAATTCAGTTTTTATTATGTAATAAAATTTTACTTTTTAAGTAATTAAAACTTACCTCTTTTAAAAAAATTACTTTTGAATACGTTAACATAAAGTTAAAGGAAATATTAGGAGGTAAATAATAATGAAAAAGAAAAGTTTAATTGCTGTAACTCTTTCAGCAGTTATAAGTTTAGGTTTATTTGCTGGGTGTGGAGCAGATAAAAAAGAAGAAAAGGCATCAGGAGAAACTTTAACAATTTATTGTGGTCTTATGGAAGATCATATGGTAAAAGCGGTTGAAGAATTTAAAAAGGAAACAGGAATAGATGCACAAGCGGTAAGAATGTCATCAGGTGAAATACTTGGCAGAATAAGAGCAGAAAAAGATAATCCTAAGGCTTCAGTTTGGTTTGGAGGCCCAGCAGATGCATTCGTTCAAGCTGGAGATGAGGGATTATTAGAAGCTTATAATTCACCAGAAGCAAAAGAAATACCAGATAAATATAAAGATCCAAAAGGATTATGGACTGGAATTTATGTTGGTTATTTAGGATTTGCTTCAAACTCTAAATTATTAAAAGAAAAAGGAATAGAGGCTCCAAAAAGTTGGGCAGATTTATTAAAACCTGAGTTTAAAGGTCAAATTTCTATGGCAAATCCAGGTTCATCAGGAACTGCATATACAATGCTTGCTACTATTGTTCAACTTATGGGAGAAAAAAAGGGAATGGAGTATATGGCTAAATTAAATAAGAATATTAAGTCATATGAAAAGTCAGGAACTGCTCCAGCTAGAATGGCAGGACAAGGTGAAGTTATGGTTGGTATTTCATTCTTACATGATGCAATTAAATATAGAGAAGAAGGAATGAAGGATTTAGTTTTAACTGCACCTAGTGAAGGAACTGGATATGAAGTTGGTGCTGTTGGTATATTAAAAGGTGCTCCAAATCAAGAGGGAGCTAAAAAGTTTGTAGACTTTGTTTTATCTAAAAAAGGTGAAGAAATAGGACAAACTGTTGGTTCATATCAATTTTTAACAAATCCAGCTGCAAATAGTCCAAGTCAAGCAGCAGAAATTAAAGATACTAAACTTATAAATTATAACTTAGAATGGGCAGGAAGCAATAGAGGTAAATTAGTAGAAGAGTGGAATAAAGCAATAAAAAAATAAATTTAAAATTTTAAGGTAAGGACAATATACTATTTAATAAATAGTATATTGTCCTGCTAAGTTTAGTTGTTTTTATAAGCTGAAGGGAGAAAATAATCATGTCAATGTACACTAGGAAGTTAAAACTAAAGCATGAATTAAGAGATATGAAAAAGATATGGAGAGATCCGATACTTTTAACTACAATAATATTTCTTATAATTTCATTATCAATATTCATATTATATCCTTTGTATTCAGTACTAAAGGTAAGTTTTATAGATGCAGGTAAAGAGTTTAGCTTTGCATCATATAATCAAGTTTTAAAAGACTTAGATTTTAGAGCAACATTTTGGAATACTATAAAACTTGGAGTAACTGTTGGAGTATTATCAACTATAATTGGATTTATATTTGCTTATGCAGATGCGTACATAAAATCACATTTTAAGAAATTATTTAAATTAGTATCTATATTACCAATAATTTCTCCACCTTTTGTATTAGCATTATCAGCTATTATGTTATTTGGACAATTTGGTATTATAACTAGACAATTACTTGGAATGAATGATGCTAATATTTATGGATTTAAAGGCATTGTAATGGTTCAAACTATGACATTTTTTCCAATAGCCTATCTTTTATTAATTGGATTACTTAAAAAAATTGATCCAGCTTTGGAAGAGGCTTCAAGAAGTATGGGAGCATCAAGGTGGACAACTTTTAAAACAGTAACATTACCTCTTATGCTACCTGGGATTGCAAATGCATTTTTATTAACTTTTATTGAAGTAGTAGCGGATTTCTCAAATCCTATGGTTATTGGAGGTAGTTATTCAACATTAGCAACTAAAATATATATGCAGGCAATAGGAAATTATGATATGAGTGGAGGAGCTGCAGTTGCAGTTATACTGTTAGTTCTTTCAGTTCTTTTATTTGTATTAGAAAAGTTTTGGATTGAAAGAAAATCATATGTAACAGTAACAGGTAAGGCATCAAAAGAAAGAATATTAATTGAAGATTCTAATATAGTATGGCCAATAGATATATTCTGCTTATTAGTTACTATATTTGTATTAGCATTTTATATTTTAATACCGTTAGGCGGATTCTTTAAGGTAATGGGTGTAGATTATTCATTAACTTTAGAGCATTTTAAATATGTATTTGATTTAGGATTTGAATCAGTAAAAGATACAGTAATATTATCACTTTGGGCAACACCTATAACAGGAATTATAGGAATGGTTATAGCATTCTTAGTTGCAAGAAAGAGATTTATTGGTAGAGGATACATTGAGTTTGTATCATTACTAGCTATGGCAGTTCCAGGTACTGTTTTAGGACTTGGATATATAAATGCGTTTAATGCAAAACCATTACTTTTAACAGGTACATGTTTAATTATAGTAATTGCTTTTGTAGTTAGAAGTTTACCAGTAGGAATAAGAGCTGGAATAACTTCACTTGGACAAATAGATCCAGCAATAGAAGAAGCGGCACAAGATTTAGGAGCTAATTCTAAAAAAGTATTTACATCTGTTACACTTCCTCTTATTAAATCAGCTTTCTTTAGTGGATTAGTATATACATTTGTAAGAAGTATGACAGCAGTAAGTGCAGTAGTATTTTTAGTTACACCTAAGTATCAATTATTAACTGCATCAATACTTTCACAAGTTGATACAGGAAGATTTGGTGTTGCATCAGCATATTCAACTGTATTAATAGTTATAGTTTATATAGCTATAGCATTGATGTATTTTGGGTTAAGTAAGATGGGGGTAAGTAAATCAAGTGATAGTGTTATATAAAAAAGTAAGGAGTTGTAGTAATTATGGAAAGAAGCAAAGGTGTAAATATAAAGAATTTAACTAAGATATATTTAAGTCATAATAAAAATTCAGAGTTTAAGGCTGTTGATAATATATCAGTAGATATAAAAGCTGGTGAATTTGTAACTCTTTTAGGTCCATCAGGTTGTGGTAAAACAACTACATTAAGAATGGTTGCTGGATTTGAAATACCTACAGAAGGAGAAATTTATCTTGGCGGTGATAAAATAAATGATTTAACACCAGATAAGAGAGATACAGCTATGGTTTTCCAAAGTTATGCGTTATTTCCTCATTTAAATATATTTGATAATATTGCATATGGATTAAAGCTTAAAAAAATGAGTAAGGAAGAAATTAAAGAAAAAGTAAATAATATAATAGACCTTGTTGGTCTTAAAGGTATGGAAAATAGAAGTCCAAATCAACTTTCAGGAGGTCAACAACAAAGAGTTGCCCTTGCAAGAGCATTAGTTATGGAACCGGGAGTATTACTTTTTGATGAGCCTTTATCAAATTTAGATGCAAAGCTTAGAGTTTATATGAGAACTGAAATAAGAAAAATTCAAAAGAAAACAGGAATAACTGCTATATATGTAACTCATGATCAATCAGAAGCTATGAGTCTTTCAGATAGGATTATAATTATGAAAGATGGAATTATAGAACAAGTTGGTACTCCTGAAGAAGTATATGGAAAACCAAGTAATAAATTTGTTGCGGAATTTATAGGTAATGTAAACTTTTTAAAAACTAAAGTTGAAAAGATAGAAGACGGAAAAGCTTTAGTTAAAATTGGCGAAAACAAATTTAAACTTAATTATAGTGGAAATAAAAAGGTTTCTGATGAAGTTAGTGTAGTTTTAAGACCAGAAGCAATAGAAATTGGAAAGGAAGGAATACTTGAAGGGAAGGTTATATCATCAACATTTATGGGATCATATCAGGATTATATAGTTGAAGTAAATGGTGATAATATTTGTATAGAAGTAACTAATCCTAAAGCAAAAGAACATTTCTCAGAAGGAGATATGGTCAAGCTTAATTTTAATCCACAAGTTCTTCATATTGTTTAGATTTAGATATATCCCTTTAGTTAAAATATTATTTTATATTATATATAAAATAGGGGAGGCCGATAATGGAGATAAGGGATATTGTAATTAGATTATTTTTAGCTGTTTTAATAGGGGGAGCTATAGGATATGAGAGAGAATTTAAAAATAGACCTGCTGGATTTAGAACTCATATATTAGTATGTGTAGGTGCTACAGTAGTTTCTTTAATACAATCTCATATGTCTGAAACGGCAATGAATAATATAATATTACATCCTGAATTAAGTAATGTTATAAAGGTTGATTACGCAAGGCTTGGAGCACAAGTAATAACAGGAGTTGGATTTTTAGGGGCAGGTACTATATTACATGATAAAGGATCTATAAAAGGTCTTACAACTGCTGCTTCTATTTGGGTAGTTGCTTGTGTTGGATTGGCTATAGGAATGGGTTATTACTCTATAGGTATACTTTCAGGAATATGTATAGTATTAGTTCTTGGGGTACTTAAGAAGTTTCAAAATAAATTTATAACTCAACCAGATTGCATAAAGATTCAAGTATCATATGTTGACAAAAAAGATGCGTTAGAATATATTGAGAGTTACTTAATGAGAAAAGCTATAAAAATAAAGAATATAGAGTTTTACATTAAGGATAATATTAAAGAATATAATAACGTTGATAGCTGCTTATATACTATTGAAATTCCTAGGAGTATTGATATAAGCAATTTAATTAGCGAATTATCTAGAAGCGATAGCATTTTTAGTGTTGAGTTAGTAGAAGATTAAAAGAATGTTGCAAAATTAATTTTGCAACATTTTTTATGTTTAAAATGGAATTATAGAATAAGTTAAATATTAACAATATGTAAATTGGGTTAATAAAAACATAAAATATATTATTTTATATGTATAATCAAATTATGAGTAAACGTTATCGTACATTTAAAAATAGAATTACAATTGCATTTGTAATAGTATCAATATGTCCATTTTTAATATTTGGATTTTATAATTTAATTTATACTTATAATTCAACAAGAAAAGAAGTAAAAAAATTTACTTTAGCAAGTATTAAAAATAGCTCTGAAAATATAACAAATTCAATGGTTGGCTTTAGTAATATGGTTGACTTTATATCTTCTAATAATGAAATTATAGATATAGTTAAAAGTGATGATAAAAATAATAATGAGAAAAAATTTAAAAATACACAAAAGTTATATAATATAACCTCAACTTTAATTTCAACAATGCCGATGAAAATGCCAATACATATTATAGACAAGGATAAGGTAAGTAGATATTCATCAACTAATTATTATAAACCAATATATAAAGATGTTTATGGGGATTTTTACAAAAGTTTAGAAGCAGATGAAAATAGAGTTCATCAAAAGATTTATAGAAGATTTGATAGTGAATTACATCAGGATATAGTTTTGGTATTAGGTAAGGCTATAGTAGATAAAAATAAGAAGGTTATCGGATATGTAATTATTGAGATTTTAGAAAAATATTTTAATCAATATATTGATGATGTAACCTTTTTTAAGGACAGTAATATATACGTTACTGATATAAATAATAAAATAATAGTAGACAGGAACCATATAGAGAATGTAGGGAAAAGTTTAAATGATGTAATTAATAAAAATGATAAAATTTATTATTCAAGTAAAGATATAAAGAAATTTAATGTTATTTCTACCATTCCTAAAAAGGATTTGTATTATGAGTTACTAAGTAATATAAAGGTATTTTTGATTTTGATATTAATTGTAATTATTTTAGGAACAATAGTTATTTATAATATTAGTAAAAGAATCTCAAATCCAGTACATGAAATGAGTGAGGTTATTAAACAAATTGAGGATGGTAATCGTAATATAAAGGTTAAGTATAGTGGTGATGATGAGCTAGGTGAACTTTGTGATAAGTTTAATTCAATGATACAAGAAATAAATAGGCTTATAGAAGAAGATTACAATAAAAGAATATTAATAAATCAAGCTAAATTTAATGCTTTAAAAGCTCAGATAAATCCACATTTTTTGTATAATGCGCTAGGAACTATTAATTGGATGGTAAAGTTAGGTGAAAAGGATAAAGTTACAAAGATGATAAATGCTTTATCAAAACTTTTTAGATATTCATGTAAAAATAGTGAAGATGAGGTTCTTATAGGAGAAGAACTCAAAGCTATAGATAATTATTTATACATACAAAAAGTTAGATATGAAGATAAACTAAATATTGAATATCTAATAGAGGATGAAATAAAAAATTGTGAAATAGTAAGATTAACCCTTCAACCAATCGTGGAAAATGCTATAATTCATGGACTTTCTAATAAAGCTGGTAAGTGGAAGATTATTATTAGTGGAAAAATAGAAGGTTCTGATATAGTATTTGAAATTAAGGATAATGGGGTAGGTATAGGAAATAGTAAACATACTGGAGAAGGCGTTGGAATTGATAATGTTGATACTAGAATTAAGATACAGTATGGAGAAAAGTATGGTATAAGTCATAAATCTGAAGAAAATTTAACTGTATTTATTATAAGAATACCTTTAAGGGAGGCAGTAAATGAAAAAAGTTCTTTTAGTTGATGACGAAATATATTCATTAAAAGGTATGGAAGTAGTTATTCCATGGGATGAAATTGGTTGCGTTATTTGTGGATCAACAACTGATTCTAATGAGGCTATAGAAATTGCAATTAAAGAAAAGCCTGATATTGTTATTACTGATATAAATATGCCTTGTATAGATGGTCTTGAATTATTAAATATATTAAAAGGTAAACTTCCAAGATTACAAGGTATAGTTATAACTGGGTATGACGACTTTAAGTATGCAGTAAAAGCAATAAAGCTAAATGTTATAGATTTTATACTTAAGCCATTAGATGAAGAAGAGTTAATTTGCGCCGTAAATAAAGCTATTAATAAACTTGAGATATTTAATAATGTTGTTAAGCCAGATAGAAAATTATTAGATATTGTAAGGGGTGAAACTAATTTAGCCGATATATATAATTATTTTACAAGTGATTGTGTAGTTATGGCTTTTATAGATATTAATAAAAGAGATGATAAAAAAATACAAAACTTAATTGATAATATTTATAAGGAATTAAAAATTAACAATAAATATTACATATTAAAACCTCATAATTACAGAATTGTTTTAGTTATAGATGGAGAAGTTAAAGATGTGGAACATTTATTTAAAGATATATGTAAAAAAGAATTATCTATAGCTGTAACTAAAGCACATAAATTAAATAATATAATTAAGTGTTATTCTGAAGGAAAAAAATTAATTGAAGAAACTTTTTATTTAGGTTATGGAAATATAGTTAGTAAAAATCAAGAGAGAATTAATATGTCAGAAAAAGATATAAGAAATAATTTAGATAAGTTTTATATAGCATTAAATGGAGAGAGTAATTTACTTATAAGAAATAGCATAGAAGATTTATTTAAATTTTTGAAGGATAATAGAATTAATAAGGAAATATGTATAAGTATAACATTGGATATTTTATTTAAATTAAGGGGAAGTATTGATATTTTAAAAAATAAAGAAAATAATATTGAAATTAAAGAAATAGGGTTAACTATAGATTATTTGAAAAGTATAGTAATATTAGAGTCAGAAAGGTATATTGAAATAAAAAAAGAATCTTGTTGGATTAGAGAAGATAGAAGTATTGATAGATGTATAGAGATTATAGAAAATAATTATATGGAAAATTTAAAGTTAAAAGATGTAGCAAAGGAATTATATTTGAATGAATCTTATTTTAGTAGAAGATTTAAAAGTACTGTTGGAGTAGGTTTTAATGAATATCTAACTAAAGTAAGAATGGAAAAGGCTATAGAATTTTTGAAAAAAGGTAAGAAAATTAAAGAGGTATCAAGAGAAGTTGGCTATATAGATTATAGAAACTTTTCTATAAATTTTAAAAAATATACAGGTTTTAATCCAAGAGAATATAAAAGGAAATTGAGCTAGATAATTATCTAGCTCAATTTAATTATTAATAATATTTTAGTGTTAAAAATATATACAATTTTAATGATTTATATAAAAATGTTATATTTATATAACAAAAATGTAAAATATTGTTGTATAATTATATAAAGATAACTTTATATAATTACTAGATTATCACTAATTTATTGAAATCTTAATATAACTTACATTTAAGCTTTTTAATTGATACTTAACTTTAGGCGACTTAATATAAATAAATTTTGTATAAAGGAGAGATTTTTTATGAGTAAGGTATTAAATAATAAGTCATTAGGGTTATATGTAGTTGGTATTTTATCTAGTGTTTGTATAATTTCTGTAGTTGGGCATATACTTATATACTTATTGTTTGATATTATTAATTTAAGAATGATAACTGTAACATATATTTCTTTGTTTTTAGGTTGTATTTTAAAATTAATTAGCTTTCTTTACTAAATGTTTAAGTTTAATTAAATTAATTTGTACTTTATATAATATAAAACCTTCTTTTTGATTTAATTCTTTAGATTCTAAAATATTTTCTTTAAATTAATCAGCAATATATTTTAAATAAATAATTATGCAAATATATAATTATGCAAATATATAATTATCATAATAAAAGAAGTAGAAAAGCTAATAATAAATTATAAGTAACATATTAATAGTTATTTATAGTTTTAATACAACTATATTATAAAGATATATCTCTAAATTATTTAAAATAAAAGGCCTTAATTTTTTGTAAGGTCTTTTATTTTTTTGAAGATAAATTTTTTACTTAAAAAATTTATATAATTTATATATGGAACTAATAAGTTTAAGAAATAATGTAAAAATGAGCAAAAGAAATAAGGCTTAGAAAATTAAATGGAAGTTTAAAAGTTATTTAAAAAAGTTTTTGCAGAAAGAGAAATATAAACAGTTATAGGAGTATATAATAGATGTTATTAATGAAGTAACTGTATGTATAATTTTAGAAGTTATAATGGAGTTTTTAATAATACATTTTTAGATGTATTTTATTGATTTACTCTGTAGAAAAGTTATACACTTATATGAGGATAACATATTTAAATATATAATTTATAAAATTGACTAATGAGAATAGGAGAGTGAATTATCAAATGAAAATTGCAATTGCTGGAGCCGGTGCAATGGGCTCACGTTTTGGGTATATGCTACATGAAGCAGGTAATGAAGTTTTATTAATAGATTTATGGAAAGAACATGTAGATACTATCAATAAAAAAGGATTAACAATTGAGGAAAATAAAATAAGTAAACAAGTTAATATTAAAGTTGTATTACCTAAAGATGCAAAAGAAACACCAGATTTAGTTATACTTTTTACTAAATCAATGGGGCTTGAAAGTATGTTAGAATCTATAAAAGGAATTTTAGGTAAAGATACAAAGGTATTGTGTTTATTAAATGGATTAGGACATGAAGATACAGTTGCAAAGCATATTGATAAGAAAAACATTTTTATGGGAGTAACTTTATGGACAGCTGGATTAGTAGGTCCAGGACATGTTACATTAACAGGTGATGGTAGTTTAGAGGTACAAAATATTTATCCTAACATGGATAATGAAGCAAAGAAAATTTGCAGGGTTTTAAATAAAGCTGGTTTAAATGCACATTATAGCGAGAATGTTTTATTTTCTATATGGCGTAAGGCATGTGTTAATGGAACGTTAAATAGTTGCTGTACAATTTTAGATTGCAATATAAAAGAATTTGGTGAAATTAAAGAATCTGCAAGTATTATACGTAAAATAATTAAAGAATTCTCTGAAGTTGCTAAATATTATGGAGTAAAGCTTGATGTTGAAGAAATTGCTAAAGGAATTGAGAATATTTATGATCCAAATAAGGCTGGGGAGCATTATCCATCAATGCATCAAGATTTAATTCAACATCATCGTCTTACAGAAATTGATTATATTAATGGGTATGTATCAAGAAAGTCTAAAGAATTAAATATAAATACTCCTTATAATGATTTGATTACTAGTTTTATTCATGGAAAAGAGCAATTATTAGTTAAATAAATATAAAAATCAATAATAAAGGATATACTCAAAATATTGAGTATATCCTATTTTTATAAAATAAATATTATTTAGAAATTTTCTCATAAATTATAGGGCTTTCAAATCCAAAGGTTATTTTTCCATCTTTTTTAAACACTTCACTAACTTCTAAAATATTATCTTTTACGGTTTCTTTTAAAATAAATGTTGTTTCTGAATTAAAATAGCTTATGCTTTCCCCTTTAAATTCACCATTTTTATAAATATAAGTCATTGGGGTGAATTTTTCAGATATTTTTAAGTCATTAAAATTCATTTTTAAATTTAAATTATCATTTCTAAAGTCTTCTTTTTTAATATTATTAGGAATATCATATGAAGTTAAAACAATATTTCCATCAGCATTTAAGGTGAATAAGAATAAGTGTGGAAGAGAGTTTTTAAAGTTGCCTATTTCGTAATAGCTTTCTTCCAATACAAAAAATCCATCAAAATTAGTAGGAATATTAAAAATTTTATCGTTGCAAATACCATTTATATGCATAGCTTTAGGATGAATTAATTTATTTTCCTTTAGTTCTAGACTTACTTGATTCTTGTTGTCAAAAGTTCCACATAAATTATTTATAAAAGTATTTAAAATATTCAAGATTAACACCTCCAAATAAATTCTATAAATTAAGTATATTACTTTGAATATACATAAGATAGAAGAAATATAAATAATTATATAATTTTAAATCTTTAAGATAATGGAGAAGGAGATATGAGCATTCAATCAAAGATAATTGATAAATTAATAAAGATAAATATCCATAAATGTGAGAAAGGAAAAATTATTATGGAAATGAGGTGTTTAAGAAATATTGATAGTAAATATAACAAGTATGAGAAGCTTTTTAAGAAGGCTATATCAAAATTAAATGGAATTACAGAAGTTTATTTAGATTTGAATAATGGTTTTGTAATTATAAATTATGATGAAAATAAGCAGAATAAAGAAAACATAATTGATTGGGCATATAAAATTAGGAAAATAGGAATAGAAAATGTAGACTTGATAAAAAATAAAGGGAGAGACAATTTACCTTATGTAGTAAAAATTTTAGAAAAAAAGTTAGAAATAGAAGCAAAAAAGTATTTGTTAAAAAAATAACTAACAAAAATCGACAAAGTTCAAAGCGTTGGTATAACTAGCTTAATAAGACTTTTTACGACATAAAAATACAAAGTATTGTTAAATATATAACAATAGCAATAAAAATAGTTAAAATTTTAACAAATTCAAACCAAAGGTTTGAATTTGTATATATGTAAATCTTTTTCTCTATGATATAATGAAAAATAATATATTTAATTTGAATTATGGGAGAGTGATAATTTTTGGACTCTAGTTATACGGGACAAATAATTTTATTAATAGTGCTACTTATTCTTTCTGGATTCTTTTCAATGTCAGAAACAGCATTAATGTCTTTAAGTAAAATTAGAATTAGACACATGGTTGAAGAAGGGGTAAAAGGAGCTAAGCTCGTAGAAAAATTAATAGAAGATCCAAATAAGCTTTTAGGAGCTATTTTAATAGGAAATAATATAGTTAATATAGGTTCATCTGCTATAGCTACTTCGTTGGCTGTTAAGATTTCAGGTGGAAGTGAATCAGCTGTTGCTATTGTTACAGGAGTAATGACGGTTCTTATACTTATATTTGGTGAAATTACACCTAAGTCTATTGCAAAACAAAAATCAGAAAATGTATCATTAAAAGTTAGCAAACCAATAAAATTTTGTGTTTTTATTTTTAAACCCTTTGTATCCATATTTACTGTTGTGTCAGCAGTATTTATTAAACTTTTAGGGGGAGACCCAAAAGCTACTGAACCATTTATTACAGAAGAAGAGCTTAAGACAATGGTTGGTGTAAGCGAAGAAGAAGGTGTACTTGAAGATGTTGAAAAAGAGATGATATTTAATGTTTTTGATTTTGGTGATTTACAGGTTAAAGATGTAATGGTTCAAAGAGTTGATATTACTGCTGTAGAAGTTAATTCAAGTTATGAAGAACTTATGAAAGTAATAAAAGAAGATCAATTTTCAAGAATTCCTGTTTATGATGATACAATAGATGATGTAGTTGGAATAATAAATGTTAAAGATCTTATTATAGCTGGATATGAAGGTGAAGAATTTGATGCTAAAAAATATATGCGTGAACCTTTATATACGTTTGAATTTAAAAAAATAATTGAACTTTTTAATGAAATGAAAAAATCTAGAAATCATATGGCTGTTGTTCTTGATGAGTATGGTGGTACAGTAGGAATTGTTACAATTGAAGATTTAGTAGAAGAAATAGTTGGTGATATTGAAGATGAATATGATAAAGAAAGAGAAATGATTGAAGTCATTAAAGAAGATGAATATGTTGTTGATGGAAGCGCTAGGCTAGATGATGTTAGTGATCTTATTGGAGTTAATATGGAGTCAGAAGAATTTGATTCTGTAGGTGGTTTAATTATTGGAGAACTTGGTACAATTCCTAGTAAGGGCCAAGAAGTAATGATTGGAAAGATAAGATTTGTAGTTGAAGAAGTTGAAAAAAATAGAATTTTAAAGGTAAGAATATATACTTAAAGTTAGAGGACAGATAATCTGTCCTTTAATTATATTTAAAGTGGTGATTATTTGGATTATATGAAATTAGCTATTGATGAAGGGAAAAAAGCATTAAACTTAATGGAAGTACCTGTTGGAGCTATTATAGTAAAAGATGATGAAATTATTGGAAGTGGGTATAATCTTAAAGAAACTAAAAAAAGTGTTATATCTCATGCTGAAATTATTGCAATAGAAAATGCTTGCAAAACTATTGGGGACTGGAGACTTAATGGAGCTTCTATGTATGTTACTTTAGAGCCTTGCCCTATGTGTGCTAGTGCTATAATTCAAAGTAGAATTTCTAAATTATACATAGGTACATTTAATAAGGATATGGGGGCGTGTGGAACGGTTGTAGATATTGTAAATAATAAATATTTAGATACTTTTATTGATATTGAATGGGTATATAATGAAGAGTGTAGCAACTTATTAAAAGAATTTTTTAGGAAGAGAAGAAAAGAGAAAAACTTAAAATAGAAAGGAGAAATTTTATGAATGATCCTGTAGCTTTTAAAATATTTGGCTTTGATATCATGTGGTATGGTGTATTAATAGGATTTGGTATAATATTAGCATTTATATTAGCTTATTTTAATTCTAAAAGAAAAGGTTTAAAGTTTGAAAACTTAATAGATATATTTTTAATTGCATTTCCTTGTGCAATAATAGGTGCTAGAGTTTACTATGTGATATTTGAATGGAGCAATTATAAACATAATTTTATTGATATATTTAATATAAGACAAGGTGGTCTTGCTATTCATGGTGGACTTATAGGAGCTTTTTTAGCTGCTTTTATTTATACTAAGATTAAAAAGATAAATTTTTTAGCTTATGCAGATTTAGTTGCACCATCAATAATATTAGCTCAAGGTATTGGACGATGGGGTAACTTTATGAATAGTGAAGCTCATGGAGGAGTTGTTTCTAAGGAATTTATATCAAAATTTCCATTATTTATTCAACGTGGTATGTTTATAGATGGTGAGTATTATCACCCAACCTTTTTATATGAATCAATATGGGATTTATTAGTTTGTATAGTATTGGTTATTATACTTTATAAAGTAAAAAAAGGATATGAAGGCATTGTAATAAGTTCTTATATGATTTTATATTCATTAGGAAGATTTTTTATAGAGGGGTTAAGAACAGATAGCTTAATGTTTTTTGGGTTTAGAATAGCTCAATTAATTTCATTTGCAGGAATTATTTTAGGTATAATATTTATTATAATTATTATAAGGAAAAATAAAGAGAGAATGATTTTTGGATAAAATTTATAAAAACTAATGTATATAATTATATACATTAGTTTTTATTTATGTAAAATTAATAATTTTTTGATATAATTTAAAATAAATATTTTTAGTTAGGGGATATACTATGGAAATGAGAAAAATATCTAATGTACTAACTGTAATAGAATTGGTAGTACTTATTTTTATAATATTTGTTGCAAAAACAGGAGTAATAAGAATTGCTTTATTTGTGTTTTTAATGCCTATTTTACTTATAAATGGTCAAATGAAAAAACAAATGTTTAAAGAGGAAAAGGAAAATAGGGATAAAGAATTAAATGAAACAGAAGATAAAAAATAATAAGAAATTTATAGTTAATTATTTTATGTATTAATACTTTTTAATAAAGAAAATGTTTCTATTGAACTAAAATAACATTTATGATAGAATGAAACAGTATTAAAATTTAATACGTTTATAATATAATTTATATATTAAGATTTAGATAGGTTAAACTATTTAAGCTTAAGTTTTTTAATCTGGAGAGATGTCCGAGTGGTCGAAGGAGCACGCCTGGAACGCGTGTGTAGGGGAAACTCTACCGTGGGTTCAAATCCCACTCTCTCCGCCAGACCGTGCTAGATGGGGAGTTAGCGGTGCCCTGTAACCTGCAATCCGCTATAGCAGGATCGAATTCCTCGGGGAGGCTTTAGCTTGTGTGGTCTGCCCTATGTAAGTGGTGTTGATGGCTGGGTCCCACGCAACGGGAGCCCATGAACCTTGTCAGGTCCGGAAGGAAGCAGCAATAAGTGGTTCCTTCCGTGTGCCGTGGATCAATCTGGCCTGAGCTAACTGCATAGGTAACGCATATAAGCTACTGTCGAAGCGAGGTGCACGGTTTTTTAATGTTATTTTGAGCATGAGAATACATATATTCAAAATAAGAATACATATATTCAGTAAATAATTAATTTAGGTTACTCTTCAATAGGATTAACAATATAGGACAAAAACAATAGGATAAGAAAGAGAGGGAGACTTGCATCCAAGAGCAAGTACCCCTCTTTTTCTTGTTTATAAATAAGTGGAGTTACAATTTTAAATGATAAATAAGTTTAGTATAAAATATAATTTAAAAAAAGCAGTCATTAAAATGACTGCTTTAATATATTTGATAAATTATTTTCTTAATAAATCAATAAATTCAAAATTTAATCCACTTTTTTCATCAATTTTTGTTTCTGAAGTGTGGATAACTTTCCATTCATCAAGGTTTATTTGTGGAAAAAATGTATCTGCATCGAAATCCTTATAAACTTTTGTTAAATAAAGTTTATTTGCAAATGGAAGAAATTCTTTATATATTTCTCCACCACCAATTATAAAGATTTCTTCATTAGAATCTTTATAATATTTAATAGCATCTTCAATATTATTGATAATAGTTACCTTATCAGAATCAACATTAAAATTTTTATCTCTAGTTAAAATTATATGTTCTCTATTTGGTAAAATTCCTGGAAGAGATTCAAAAGTTTTTCTTCCCATAAGTATTTTATGACCAGATGTTATCTCTTTAAATCTTTTTAAATCTTCAGAAATGTGCCATAAAAGAGAGTTATCTTTACCTATTGCATTATTAGATGCTGCTATTGCAACTATTATAGATAACATTAAACAGATACCTCCATTTTGATTGCAGGATGATGCTGATAATTTTCAAGTTTTATATCATCTGGTGTAAAATCATAGAAGTCTTTTATTTCAGGATTTATCCATAATTTTGGTGCATCAAATGCTTCATCTTTTCTTGATAATTGAATTTTCATTCCTTCAACTTGGTTTTCATAAATATGTGCATTATTTATAACATGAGTAAATAATCCAGGTTTTAGTCCAGTTACTTGTGCTATAAGATGAACAAGAACTGCATATTGGCTAGTGTTAAATGGAACACCTAGAGGGATATCTCCTGAACGTTGTACAAGCATGCAGTTTAATCTTCCATCAGTTACATCCCACATTGTAAGGAAGCAACATGGGTGAAGAGCACCAGTATCTAAATATGGTATTTGCCATAAGTTAATCATCATTCTTCTATCTTGTGGATTATTTTTTAAAGCGTCTATTAAGTTATCAATTTGATTAAATTTTTTAACAACCCAACCATATGATGTTCCTATAGTTCCATCATCCATCATCCATTCATTCCAAATCTTAACGTTTTGTTCTTGAAGTTTCTTAACGCTATTTGATTGGTCTTTATATATCCATAAAAGTTCTTTAACAGCAGTTTTAAAAGCAACAAATTTAGTTGTAAGAATAGGAAACTCTTTTTCTAAATCAAATTGCATTATTTGATGTGGAAGTTTGTATGTAGCTACTCCAGTTCTATTTTGATCGTAATATCCGTCATTTAAAATTTTTTCTACAATATCAAGATATTGCTTATCGTATAAACTCATTGAAAAAAACTCCTCTCATTTTAGTATCATATTATTTTAACATATTATTTTAATTAAAAAATGAAAACTGCAAAAATAAAAACGTTAGCTTTTTATTAAACTAACGTTATATGTAAACACATTAATATTATAAATATAATACCAAGTCCTTTATGAGCATGGATACTTTTATTAAAAATTCTAAAAATACCTGTTATAAGTATTAATAATAGGTCAATAAGGGCCAAAATACCAATAATATATCCAACTCTCCACTTAAATCCTAAATGTAAAAATATATAAGCATGAATTAATATTAAAGAAATTGATATTAATGCTATTATTATATGAAATCTTTGAAAAATTTTTGATATACTAAATAAATATTTTTTAATTTTTCCTAATATAGTATTTTCTAAAAATTCATTTTGAACTTCTGTTGGAATTACTATATTAATTTTATTTAGCCACTTATTTAATATATTTTCTCTTTTTTGATTTAGATTTTTGATTATACATCTAAGAGCAAATAAAGTAATTGCTAAGAAAAAACCTATTTCAGCTAATGTTGAAAGTGATTTTGCAAAATCTTTTAAATTTTTAGCATTAAAATTTATTAAGTAATTAGTTGAGACGGAATAATAAATAAATCCAGCTGAACATACTACAAGTATTATTCCTAATAAGAAATATATTAAATTGTTTTTTTGAATTGGAAGTAATTTTTTATTCATTAACTCACCTCAAGTCTTTTTATAAATATGTTAGCACTAAAATATTTAAATTTATTATATGTAAACTAAAATTTAAAAAAGTATTAGCTTATTTAATAAATAAAATATATTATAAATTAAAATTATTATTTAAAAGTATAGTAAAAGGGTATAATTACTATTAATGTTTATACGTAGTTTTATTAATATATTTATTGTATAATTAATTTAAGTTTAACTTTAGAAAAAGAGGTGGAAAGCCCTTGGCATATACAGCGTTATATAGAGAGTGGAGACCAAAAACATTTGAAGATGTAGTAGGTCAGGAACATATAACAACAACATTAAAAAATCAAATATTAAATGATAGAATAGCTCATGCATATCTTTTTTGTGGAACAAGAGGTACTGGTAAGACTTCTACTGCAAAAGTATTTGCAAAGGCATTAAACTGTTTAAATCTTAAAGATGGTGAGCCTTGTAATGAATGTGATATGTGTAAAAAGATAAATGAAGGGTTAGCAATTGATGTTACAGAATTAGATGCGGCTTCAAATAATGGTGTAGATAAAATTAGAGATATTATAGATGATTCTAAATATCCACCACAAGAAGCAAAGTATAAGGTTTATATAATGGATGAGGTTCATATGCTGTCAACTGGAGCCGTTAATGCATTCCTTAAAACTTTAGAGGAACCCCCATCAAATGTAATATTTATCCTTGCAACAACAGATCCTCAAAAGCTTCCAATAACAATTCTTTCAAGATGTCAAAGGTTTGATTTTAAAAGAATAAATAATTCAGAAATAACAGGAAGACTTAGAACCATAGTAGAGAATAAAGGCGTTTTTGCAGATGATAAAAGTTTAAATCTTATTGCAAGAGTGTCAGATGGTGCTATGAGAGATTCCTTAAGTATATTAGATCAAGCCATTGCTATGGGAGATGGAAATGTAGATTATGAAGAGTTAGTATCAATGCTTGGGTTAGTTACAAATGAGTATTTATTTGATTTAACTTCTGCAACTATAGAAAGAAATATAGAAAAAGCTATAACTATAATTGACAAAATAGTATTTGCAGGGAAGGATGTATTTTTATTTATAAAAGATTTAATAGCACATTATAGAAATCTTTTAATGATTAAGGTTACAAATAACCCAGAAGAAGTTCTTGACATGTCACTTGAAAATATAGCTTTGGTAAAGGAGCAAGGTGACAGAATACGAGTTGAGGAAATAATGAGAAGCATAAGAATTCTTCAAGAAGCAGAGACAAATGCAAAAATGTCAAAGCAAGCAAGATTATATTTAGAACTTGCAATAATTAAGATATGTAAAATAGAATATGATACATCTAATGAAGTAATTCTTAGCAGAATAAATAAATTAGAAGCAGCATTAAAGTCAGGAAAAATTCAAATCGAATCAGTGAATGCTGTTAATTCAAATAATATTAGAAGTAAACAAGTAATAGATAATAGTACATCAAAAGGTGGAAACAATATAAATAAGAAAGATTCTAATAATATATTAGTAGAGGATGAAAATCTTTCAAATGATGTAACTATTCAATTAGTTAAATCTGCTTGGAAGGATATATTAGAAGAATTTAAAAACAGGAGAGCAATGATAATTTATGCATCAATAACAACAGGAAGGCCTATTGATTGCAAAAATGGTGTAATAACTATTCAATATAATGAGCAATATTCATTCAATAAAGATAGATTAGAAAAGCCTGAAAATAATAAAGTTGTAAATGAGGTTTTCTCTGAGGTTTTAAAAAACAAAGTGAGAGTTCATTTTACTGTTATTGATGAAAACAAAGAAAATTCTGATCCGGAGAAGGTTTTAACAGATATTATAGGAACTGAGTTTTTAGATATTATTGATGAATAAAGGCTAATATTAATTGGTACATTATAAAATAAAAAAACATATTTATATATAGTAGTTATACTATTAAATACTGAGATTATATGTATAGTAAAGTAAAAGAAAATGCTATATAATTAGATTTAGAATCTATTAATAAGGAGGATATATATATGGCAAGAGGTGGATTCCCAGGTGGTATGGGAGGAATGAATAACTTAATGAAACAAGCACAGCAAATGCAAAAGAAAATGGAGCAAATGCAAAAAGAGCTTGAAGAAAAAGAATTTGTAGCATCAGTTGGAGGCGGAGCTGTAACTGTAACTGCAAATGGTAAAAAAGATATATTATCTATTAACATAAAGCCAGAAGTAGTAGATGAAGATGACATAGAAATGTTAGAAGATTTAGTACTAAGTGCAGTAAATGAAGCATTAAGAAAAGCAGAACAAGAAACTGCAAGTCAAATGGGTAAAGTAACTGGTGGATTAAACATACCAGGATTATTCTAATTTAAAAAATATATTTAAAGCCAGCTTTCAGCTGGCTTTTTATAATTAAATAGAAAAGTTGTTAAAAGTTAAAAACTGTATTAAACTATAAGATAGTTTTACGTATAGTAATAAAAGTAAAAGTAAAATTATATAATTTTAAGGGGAGATATTTATGGAATTTTATCCAATTGCAATAGAAAAATTAATAGAAGAATTTGCTAAATTACCTAGTATAGGTAAAAAAACAGCACAAAGATTAACTCTTCATGTATTAAATTTACCTGAAGATGAGGTTAGGGAATTTGCTGATGCTTTAGTTAAGGCTAGAGGAACTATTAAATATTGTTCAGTTTGTGGGAATTTTACAGATTCAGATCCTTGTGCAATATGCAGTAATCCAAGTAGAGATAAGAGTACTATATGTGTAGTAGAACAGCCTAAAGATATTATGACAATGGAGAAGGTTAAAGAATATAATGGTCTTTATCATGTACTTCATGGAAATTTATCACCTATGCAAGGAAGAGGTCCTCAAGATATTAGGATAAGAGAATTAGTTTCAAGAATGAGAGAAGAAATTAAAGAAGTTATTATAGCAACAAATCCTAATATAGAAGGTGAAGCAACAGCTATGTATATAGCTAAAATACTTAAACCGTTAGATGTAAAGGTAACAAGAATTGCTGCCGGAATACCTGTTGGTGGAGATTTAGAATATGCAGATGAAGTTACACTTTCAAAAGCATTACAAGGAAGAACTCAAATATAAAAAAGAAGGGCTCATTAGAGCCCTTAATATAGATGGGAGTTAGAAGTTTTGTTTGAGAATGAGTGAAAAGCTTCTTATGATAACAATGTATGATTATTTTAAGAATGTGTTACTTAAAATTTAAAATTAGTTTCTTATTTATGTATTAATATTATAAAATTTGTCCATTATTATGAATAATAGAAATTAATAATAGAATAGTTATAAATAGAAAAAAACTTATGTATATATAAAATAAGATTTAAAATAAAGAAGGTGAGATTATGGATATTGAATTAATTATCTATGGAATAATAGGAATTATAATATTATATGTTCTTTTAAAATTATTAAAATGGCCAATTAAGTTACTATTAAATGGGATATGTGGAGTAATATTGTTGTATATTATTAATTTAATAGGAGTAAACTTTGGTATACATATTGGGATTAATATTATAACTGCACTTATTGCTGGAATATTTGGAATACCAGGAGTTATAGCTATAATATTATTTCAGATGTTTTTATAAAAATAAGTCATTTATCAATAATAATTTGATAAATGACTTATTTTTATATAATGAAATATAAACTATCTAAATATATCTAATTCTAATTTATCTGTTATATCTTTAAGCAATTTTATGCTAGCAATACTATTTCCGTATTTATCAAGAGCAGGACTGAATAAACCTATACCACATTTACTAGGAACTGATGATATAATACCACCACCAACACCACTTTTTGAAGGAACACCAACATGAACAGAAAATGTTCCAGATTCATCGTATAACCCACAAGTAGTCATTAATGATTTAACAACAGTAGCTGTTTCTATTGAAAATAATCTTTCATTATTCCAAGGCATAACACCTTCATTTGCAAGTACTGCACCCATTCTAGCTAAGCCTTTTGCAGTTACAAGCATAGAACATTGTCTAAAGTAAGAATCTAATATATCAGGTATATCACCTTTAATCATATTATTTCCTTTCATATAATAAGCAAGAGATCTATTAACATCCCCAGTAGCTTTTTCAGATAAATAAATTTCAGTATTTAATTCAATTTCATCATCATCCATTATTTTTTTAAAGAAATCTAATATTCTCCTTGATCTTTCTTCTGAATTTTTACCTTTAATAAGAGAATTTACTTTAATTGCGCCAGCGTTTATAAATGGATTAGTTGGTTTATTTCTATGATTTATTTGCATATTCATAATAGAATTGAATGCAAACCCAGTTGGTTCTGTACCAACTTCATTAAATACATTTTCAATTCCGTTATCCAATATAGCAAGTATTAAGGCTGGAACCTTAGAAATACTTTCTATTGCAAATCTTACTTCACATTCACCTGCTGAATATTCTCTATTATTTTCTAGATTATAGATTGAAATACCTAGTTGATTAGGATTAACTTCTGCAAGAGCTGGTATATATGTAGCGACATGTCCATCTTCAATATATATTTTATTTTTTTCTATTAAGTAGTTTAAGTTTACTTTATTTATATTCATAAATTCACCTCATTTTTAATTTATTTTCGTCTATTATTTGGTGTATAGCTAAAGCATATCACTGTAAAATTATCTATTCAATTAACTTAAAATGAATATTTACATGGTTAGTTAAAATAAAGTAAACGAATGATTTATAAATAATTAATTTTTATATATTTAAAAATTAATTAATTTAAGCATGAGTTGTTTTTATATATAGCAATTAAGAATTTGTTAAGAATTTAATAAGAAATAATAATGTTTTATATTAAGAAGTTACATTTATAATTTTATTATAGAAAAGTTAGGGAGGTTACTAAATGAATGTTTTAGAGGTTAAAAATCTTAAAAAAGTAATCGGAAGACGTGAAATAATAAAAAATTTAAATTTTGAGGTAAAAGAGGGAGAAATATATGGTTTCTTAGGTCCAAATGGAGCTGGTAAAACAACAACTATAAGAATGTTAGTAGGACTTATAAAACCTACTTCTGGAGAAGTTAAAATATGTGGAGAAGATTTATTTAAAAATAAAGAAAAAGCTTTAAAAGATGTTGGAGCAGTTGTTGAAAATCCTGAACTTTATAAATATCTTTCAGGAAGAGAAAACTTAATGCAAATTGCAAGAATAAGAAATGTAAAAAAAGAAGAAGTTAATGAGCTTATAAAACTTGTTGGGTTAGAACATAGGATTAATGATAAAGTTAAAAAATATTCTTTAGGAATGAAACAAAGACTTGGGCTTGCAGCAGCGCTTATAGGAAATCCAAGGTTATTAATATTAGATGAACCTACAAATGGATTAGACCCATCAGGAATTATAGATTTTAGAGAAATAGTAAAAAAAGCAGCAAGAGAAAGAGGTATGGCTGTATTTATATCCTCTCATATATTAAGTGAGGTTCAACAATTATGTGATACTGTTGCATTTATAAATGATGGGGTCATAAAAGCTGTTGAAAATATGGAGGATGCAGTAACTGGAACAGAAAAAGAGAGTATAACATTAATTATTAATAATGATCAAAATAAAGTTTGTGAAATACTTTCAAGACAACCTTTTGTAATAACTTCAACTATATTAGATTCTAGAATAAATGTTGTTATACACTCAGGAACAACTCCTGAGCTTATTAAAACATTAGTTAATGAAAAAATATCAATAGAAGAAGTTTATAAAAATAGGGAAGGTTTAGAGCAAAGATATATGGAACTTGTTGAAGGAGGTATAAGATAATGTTATTTACCTTAATTAAGAATGAGTTAATTAAAATACTTAAAAGAGGAAAAACTTGGGTTGTATTTGGATTATTTTGCTTAGCAATGATTGGATTAGTTACTGTTCATAAGATAAGTGCAAATGATATGGAACACTGGAGATCTCCTCAAGGTCAAATAGAAATGATAGATAATAATTTAAAATGGCAAAAGGAGGAACTTAAAAATTCAACAAATAGTTTAAATGAACTTAAATCTAAAAATGAAAGTAAAGATGTTATAAAATCACAAGAAGAACATATTTTATATCTTAAAGGTGAAATTAAAAGATTAGAAGATGATAGAAAAATTCAGGAACAATTATTAAGTGGTGAGAAAACAATTGATTGGAGAGATTCATTAAGGTCTGATATAAAAGAACTAAAAAATAGCATAAATAGTATGGAACTACATGAAGAAAATAAGGCACATATAGAAGATTTAAAAAGAGAAATAGAAAAAAAGCAATATTTTTTAGATAACAATATTAAACCAATAGAACAATGGGAGTTTTATCCTGGCAATTTAGCTATTCAAGGAATGATGATATTAGGAATGGTTATATTAGTTTCTGGTATAGCTGTATTTATGAGTGATATAGTTTCAGGAGAATTTACTCCAGCAACAGTTAAATTTTTATTGGTTCAACCTATATCAAGAGCAAAAGTTATATTATCAAAATTTATAGCGGTAATAATAACTGTTGTTTCTATGATATGTGGTGTAGAACTTGCAACGTTTGGAATTGTTGGTGCAATTACAGGATTTGCTGATTTAAAAATGCCGGTTCAACTTGGAATTAAATACCAAATAAATCAAGAAGTATTCTTAAGAGATGGATTTAAGCAGTTAGAGAAAGTTATAGGTTCAGGATATCAATCAACTATGGGAGATTTTGTTCTTAAGAGTTTCTTATTGCAAGTTTTATTTATAATAACTTGTTGTGCATTTATATTTATGATATCAGCTATATTTAAGAGTAGTATGATAACAATGGCAGTTTCAGTAATTATATCAGTTGCAGCAACTGTATTGCCTATGGTAAGTGAAAAATTTTCTGAAATTGCACAATATATTTTCTTAAATTATGGCAATACTCCAAGTATTATAAGTGGAGATATAGCATTTAATTATCATAGTAATATATATTTTACACCTAAGTTAGGAATAATAATAATGATAATAACAATTGTTATTTCTTATATTGTATCTCACATTGTATTTAGTAGAAGAGATATGCTTATGTAACTATAAAAAGAACAAGGTTAAAAAAACCTTGTTCTATATTACGTTTACATTTTTTTTTAGTATTTACATATTTAATTAAAAAATATATAATAAACATGCTAATTTATTAACAATATTGAATTAAATTAAAAAAATGGAGATGATTAAATGCTTAAAATTATGAGAGCACCTTCAAGATACGTTCAAGGTGAAAATGCAATTTTAGAATTAAAAAATCATGTAGAAACATTAGGAAAATCTTTTCTTATTGTAGCTGATTCATTTGTTATGAATATGATGAAAGAAACTATTGAAAAGTGTTTTGAAAACAGTGAAAAAAATATTTTCTTTGAACTTTTTAATGGTCAAAGTACTAAGAAAGAAATTGAAAGACTACAAGACGCTATAAAAAGCAATAATTGTGATGCAATAATAGGTATCGGAGGAGGAAAGACTTTTGATACTGTTAAAGCAGTTGGACATTTTGAAGAAATACCAGTTGTTATAATACCAACAATAGCAGCAACAGATTCTCCTTGTACTGCACTTTCAGTTGTATACAAAGAAGATGGTGAATTTAGTGAATATTTATTCTATCCAAAGAATCCAGATCTTGTATTAGTTGATAGTACAATTATCTCTAAGGCTCCAGTTAGATTTTTCGTTGCTGGAATGGGAGATGCACTTGCAACTTTCTTTGAAGCAAGAACTTGTTTAAATGCTAAGTCACCTAATCTTGTTTCAGGTGCAGTATCTCAAGCAGGTTATGCACTTGCAAAACTTTGCTATGAAATATTATTAGATTATGGATTAAAAGCTAAATTAGCTGTTGAAAATTCAGTATCTACTCCTGCTGTTGAAAAAGTTTTAGAAGCATCAACTTATTTAAGTGGAGTTGGAGCAGAAAATGGTGGTCTTGCTGCAGCACACTCAATATATAATGGATTTACAGTTCTTGAAGAATGTGAAAAGTATATGCACGGAGAAATAGTTGCATTTGGTACATTAGTACAATTAATATTAGAAGATAGACCTATGGAAGAAATAGAAGAGGTTATAAACTTCTGTTTAGATGTAAATCTTCCAATAACTCTTAAGCAAATTGGATTAAAAGAAGTTAATAAAGATGACATAATGAAAGTTGCAGTTGCAGCTTGTGCTGAAGGTGAAACTATACATAATACTCTAGGTGGAGTTAAAGTTGAAGAAGTATTTAATGCTATACTTACAGCTAACTCATTAGGAGAACAATACATATAAAAATTTATAACATAAATAAAAATAACGTAGAAATTTAATTTCTACGTTATTTTTATTTATGTTAAATTTATATGTTTTAATTTAAAAATAAAGTTATAATTAATAGTATAAATTATTTATAATATAATTTATTTAAATATAATATAAATTTAAATTTAAAATATAGGGGGAATATTTAATGGCAGCAGGAGTTGGAGTTAATTGTTTAGAATGTCCGGAAAAAAAGAATGGTAATTGCAAAGGAAATGACTTACAATGTGTGTGTTTTAAATGTCCAAGAAAGTTAAGTGAATGTATAATAACAAAGTATTGTAGGGAAACTGAATCTGTACTGTACTTTAATGAAGAATATTAAAATAAGGAGATTTTGGGGCAATGAGAGAAGAAAAATTAAAAGAATTAAAAGAGTATATTAAAAATATACAAAAAACAATAGGGGCTTTAGAGATTATTTATTGGGATATGCAAACTAAAATGCCTAAGAAGGCTATAGAGCAAAGATCAGAGATAATTGAACATTTATCAGGTGAAGTATTTAAAATGACAACATCAGATAATATGGAAAAGTTATTAAGCTATTTTGATAAAAATGTGGAAGGCTTAAATGAAATTGATAAGGCTATAATTAAAAATGCAAGAAAAGAGTATAATGAAACAAAGAAGATTCCGGAAGATAGATATAGAAAATTTGTGGTGGCTCAAGCACTTTCTCAAAATGCATGGGAAGAAGCTAAAGAAAAGAAGGATTTTGAAATATTTAAACCACATTTAAAGAATATAATAGATTTTCAAAAAGAATTTATAGAGTATTTAGGATACAAAGATAATAAGTATGATACGTTATTAAATAAATATGAAGAAGGTTTAACTGTTAATAAACTTGATAAAGTTTTTGGAGAACTTAAAGAAGGAATATTAAATATACTTGAAAAAATAAATTCTAGTGGAAAGATAATAGATAAAAGTTTTTTATTAGGGGAATTTAATAAAAATTCTCAAGAAAAGATATCAAAGTTTATATTAAATAAGATGGGATATGATTTTGAAGCTGGAAGATTAGATGAAAGTATGCATCCTTTTACAACTAGCTTTGGGAACAAGGATGTAAGAATAACAACAAATTATAATATACCTGATTTTACATCAGCATTATTTAGTTGTATACATGAAGGTGGTCATGGAATATATGATCAAGATATTCCAGATGAATTTCAAAAAACAGGATTAGATACAGCTCTTTCAATGAGTATTCATGAATCACAATCAAGATTTTATGAAAATATTATAGGAAGAAGTAAGGAATTTTGGGAGTACTTTTTACCGTTTGTAAAATATGAGTTTGAACAATTTAAAGATATAAGTTTAGATGAATTTTATGAAGCTATAAATTATGTAAAGCCTTCTCTTATAAGAACAGAAGCAGATGAATTAACATATAGTCTGCATATAATAATAAGATATGAAATTGAGAAAGCGCTTATAAATGGAAATCTAGATATAGATGATGTAAAAGAAGAATGGAATAAAAAATACAAAGAGTACTTAGGAGTAGAACCATCAAATGATAGTGAAGGAATATTACAAGATGTTCATTGGTCAGATGGTTCATTTGGATATTTTCCAAGTTATGCATTAGGGAATTTGTATGGAGCTCAAATATTAGAAGTTATGAAAAAAGATTATAAATCTATGTATGATGATATAAGAATGGGAAACTTATATGGAATTCATAATTGGTTAAATGAGAATATTCATAAGTATGCTAGTTTATATTCACCTAGTGAAATAATATTAAAAGTTAGTGGAGAAGAATTAAATCCTAAATATTTTATAAAATATTTAGAAAATAAGTATTTAGAAATATATAAATAAATAAGTTAAAACTTAAAGCAGTATTTTGTAAAAATAAAAAAATACTGCTTTATTTTTGTTTAAATTACAGTAAATTAATAAATTATATAAAAAAATATTCAATTTAACTTAACAAAATATAAACAAGTAAACAAATTAGTAAGAAAGTTATAGAATATGTGTATATAAATTGATAAAAGTAACAAATTTTAATAATTAGTAATTAATTGAATAAAAAAAGTTTTTACAGACCTCTTTGAAAACGATTAAAATGGCTTATTTATTGGGTTTTTAAAATTAATAAATATACAATATGATGGTGAAAATGAGGGAAATGGCTAATTCTCAAGGTTTTCTAGACTTATCAAAATGATATTAGTATATATACTATGAAATACTTATTAATATTAAGTTATCAAATAATAATTTAATTAAATTACTTATAATAATAATTTTTAGGATTTTGTGGCGTATTATAATGAAATTTAAATTTTGAATTAAATACTATAGTTGCTATACTTTGTGTAAAAGCTGAATTAATTTTTAAGCTTGTCGACAAATTTAAGAATATTAGTTCATTGAAAAATAAATATTGAAGGAGCGTAAAATTATGGATAATGGATCAGTGGAAAGTAAAAAAAGTTTAACTTTATTTGGATTCTTCGCAATAACAGCATCCATGGTAATGACAGTATATGAATATCCAACATTCGCAACTTCAGGTTTTCATTTAGTATTTTTCTTATTACTAGGCGGATTTTTATGGTTCTTACCAGTAGCTTTATGCGCAGCAGAAATGGCTACAGTTGATGGTTGGCAAGAAGGTGGAATATTTGCATGGGTAGGAAATACATTAGGTGAAAGATTTGGATTTGCAGCAATATTCTTTCAATGGTTTCAAATAACTGTTGGATTTGTAACAATGATTTATTTTATATTAGGGGCGCTATCATATGTATTTGATTTTCCAGCACTTAATACTAATCCAATTATAAAATTTATAGGTGTTTTAGTAATATTTTGGATTTTAACATTTTCACAATTAGGTGGAACAAAAAATACAGCAAAAATAGCAAAGACAGGATTTATAGTAGGAATAGTTATACCAGCAATAATTTTATTTTGTTTAGTAATAGCTTATGTTGCTGGCGGAAACCCAATTGATGTAAAAATAAGCGGAAGTACATTTGTACCAGATTTTACAAAAGTTAATACATTAGTTGTATTTGTATCATTTATATTAGCATATATGGGAGTTGAAGCATCAGCATCTCATGTTAATGAAATGATTAATCCAAAAAGAGATTATCCTTTAGCAATGATTATATTAGTCATAATAGCTATTATCTTAAATACTGTAGGTGGATTAGGTGTTGCTGCTGTAATACCTCAATCAGAATTAAATTTAAGTGCAGGTGTTGTTCAAACATTCCAAGCTCTAATAGGACATTTTAGTGATAGTCTTGGATGGCTTGTAAAAATAATAGCATTAATGATTGCAGTAGGAGTTATGGGAGAAGTTAGTGCATGGGTTGTTGGTCCTTCAAGAGGTATGTATGTAGCAGCTCAAAAAGGTATTCTTCCAAAAAAATTAAGAAAAGTTAATAAACATAATGTTCCAGTTCCATTAATAATGGTTCAAGGAATAGTAGTTACAATATGGGCAGCTGTTTTAACATTTGGAGGCGGTGGTAACAACGTTTCATTCTTAACAGCAATTTCATTAACAGTTGTAATTTACTTAGTTGGATATATATTATTCTTTATTGGTTACTTTGTATTAATATACAAGAAAAATAATTTAAAGAGAGCTTATCAAATTCCAGGTGGACATGTAGTTAAAACTATAGTTGGGGCAGCAGGATTAATAATGTCAATCCTTTCATTAGTAATTTCATTTGTACCACCAAGCAGTTTAACAGGAAAGAGTGTTACTGAATATGAAACAATATTAGTAATAAGCTTTGTAATTGCAGTTATAATTCCATTTGCTATATATGCATTACATGATAAATCAGAGCATAATGATGTTAAACCAAAAGTTACTAGAATTAAACATCATGAAGTTAATGGATTTGTACATCCAATGGCAAGAGGAGAACATCATATTAATCCTAATCCAGAAGATGTTATGCAACAAGCTGATACAATGCAACATGTTCAAGATTATGTTAATGAAAAGTAATTAATAGCAAAATATAGAAAATTTATATATTAAGGTTCACCACGGCAGATGGCATTTACTACTAAACTACCCAATGATGAACATAAGATAAAAATATATTTAGGGAGGAACTTAAAATGTTATTTAGTAGAGATGATAAAAAATTAAAGGACACTTACAGAACACCTATATTTGGTACTGAGGAGGAAGATGTTGAATTACCAAGATATACACTTCACAAAAATCCAATAGAACCAAGAATAGCATACAGATTGGTTAAGGATGAATTAATGGATGAAGGTAATGCAAGAATGAACTTAGCTACATTCTGTCAAACTTACATGGAACCAGAAGCAACTGAAATTATGGCAGAAACATTAGAAAAAAATGCAATAGATAAATCAGAATATCCTCAAACAACTGAACTTGAAAATAGATGTGTAAATATACTTGCTGATTTATGGCATGCTCCAGAAGATATGAAATATATGGGTACTTCAACAGTTGGATCATCAGAAGCTTGTATGCTAGGTGGTATGGCAATGAAGTTTAGATGGAGAAATAGAGCTAAGGAAGCTGGAATAGATATAAATGCTAAAAAACCAAATCTAGTAGTATCATCAGGATACCAAGTATGTTGGGAAAAATTCTGTGTATATTGGGATATAGAAATGAGATTAGTTCCATTAGATGAAGAACATATGAGTTTAAATATAGATAAGGTATTAGATTATGTTGATGAATATACAATAGGTGTAGTTGGTATATTAGGTATAACTTATACTGGTAAATATGATGATATTAAAGCATTAGATAAGAAAATTGAAGAATACAATAAAACTGCAAAAATATCAGTTCCAATTCATGTTGATGGGGCTTCAGGTGGATTATTTGCACCATTTATTGAACCAAATTTAGAATGGGATTTTAGATTAAAAAATGTTGTTTCAATTAGTACATCAGGTCACAAATATGGACTTGTTTATCCTGGAATAGGTTGGGTACTTTGGAAAGATGAACAATTCTTACCAAAAGAATTAGTATTTGAAGTAAGTTATTTAGGTGGTAAATTACCAACAATGGCTATTAACTTCTCAAGAAGTGCAAGTCAAATTATAGGTCAATATTATAATTTCTTAAGATATGGATTTGAAGGATATAGAAAAATACATCAAAGAACAAAAGATGTAGCTATGTACCTAGCAAAAGAAATAGAAAACCTTGGCTTATTTGAAATATATAATGATGGATCAAATCTACCAATAGTATGCTTTAAATTAAAAGAAGATGCTAATGTGGAATGGACATTATATGATTTAGCTGATAGATTATTAATGAAGGGATGGCAAGTACCAGCTTATCCATTACCAGAAAATTTACAAGATGTAATAATTCAACGTATTGTATGTCGTGCTGACCTTGGACATAATATGGCAGAACAATTAATGCAAGATATTAAAGAAGGAATTGAAGCTCTTAATAAAGCTCGTGTACTTCAAGATAGAGAAACTAAGAAGGGTGCATACGGATTCACTCACTAATAAATATTAGTATTTAAATTTAAAAAGCTATTATATAGAAATTCTATATAATAGCTTTTTTATTATAATTTTTCTATCATACCTTTAAGTATAGTAGTTGAGTTTTTAACTCCAATTGGTGTGAATTTTTCATAATCCATATGTGCACCATTATTTGCATTATCAGAAATTGATCTAATAACTACAAATGGAATATTATTTAAGTAACAAACATGGGCAATACTTGCACCTTCCATTTCAACGGCTTTAGCTTCAAATTCTTTTTCAAGCCATTTTATTTTTTCAACACTTGCAACGAATTGATCACCTGAAACTATTCTTCCTGAAAAAGTATTAAAACCTTCTATTTCATCGCATGCTTTTTTACAAACATTAACTAAGTCATTATCACATATAAAATCAAATGTATCTAATCTTGGAATTTGACCATGTCTATCTCCGAATACTGTTGTATCCATATCATATTGAACTAAATTTTCAGCAATTACAACATCTCCAGGATATATATCCATACCTATACCACCGGCAACACCAACATTTATAACTCTATCAACATTATATTCTGATATAAGTATTTGAGTACATACAGCAGCGTTAACTTTACCAATTCCTGAAACTACAGCAACAACATCTTTGCCCCAAAGTATTCCTTTGTAAAATTTCATTTTTGCTTTAGTTTTTGCTTCTGTAACTTTCATATCTTTTAAAAGAATTTCTAATTCTTCGCTCATTGCGCTTATAATACCTATTACCATAAATTAATCCTCCGTTTTTAATAGTATAGATTATATTATAGACTTAATAATCTTTATAGTAAACATACAAGTTATATAATTAAATACTTGTATAAGGATATAATATAAAATAAAATATAAATAAATATTTTATACAAAAGGAGATAAAAAGATGGCACAACACGCTTTATCAAGAACAGAGTTACTTATAGGAAAAGAAGGTTTAGATAAATTAAAAAATTCAAAAGTAATAGTATTTGGAGTAGGTGGAGTTGGTAGTTTCACTGTTGAAGCTTTAACTAGAGCTGGAGTTGGCAACTTAGTTTTAGTTGATGATGATACGGTATGTCTTACAAATTTAAATAGACAAATACATGCAACATATAACACAATAAGTAAAGTTAAAGTAGATGTTATGAAAGAAAGAATATTAAGTATAAATCATAAATGTAATGTCACAACTTATCAGACATTTGTTACACCAGATAATATAGAAGATTTTATTACAGATGATATAGATTATGTAGTTGATGCAATTGATACTGTAAGTGCAAAAATTGCTTTAGCAAAATATTGTTATGAAAATGATATAAAAATTATAAGTTCTATGGGAACTGGAAATAAGTTTGATCCAACTCAGTTTAAAGTATCAGATATATTTAAAACAAAAGTATGTCCTTTAGCTAAAGTTATGAGAAGAGAGCTTAAAAATAGAGGTGTTAAAAAACTTAAAGTTGTATATTCAGAAGAACTTCCAACAAAACCAAGAACTGAAGATGTAGTTACATGTAAAACTGGATGTGTATGCACAGGAGGAACAAAAAAATGTGCAGAAAAGAGACAGATACCTGGAAGTATATCTTTTGTTCCACCAGTTGCTGGGATGATAATTGGAGGAGAAGTTATAAAAGATTTATTAGGAATTAATAATTAAAAAATAAATTGTGGATAACTTTATTAATTGTTTTACAAAAATTGGATAAAAAATGACTATTATCGATATAAAAAATCAAAATGTTCACATATACAACAGCATGTTTACCACAATATATAGTGTTTAAAATAAAAGTTATCAACAACATGTTGATAAAATTGGGGATAACTTTTTGAAAATCCATCTTTAAAATAATACAAAGGTGGATTTTTTTGTATATAGATATTGTTAGAAATAAGGTAAGTAATCTCTTGTAAACATATAAGTATAATATATAATATTGTTATAAGACTATTATTTTAGGAGAATTAAGTATGTCATTAAGCAATAATGTAAGTATAATTTTAAATAAAGGAAGCCATAAAGAGTATATTATTAAAGATAAAAATAATATAAATATAGGTAGGTTTGAAATATCAGAATTAGATCAATCTAATAAGAGATGTAACCTTGATTTAAAATTTTATAGAGAATATGACTATAATTTATTAAGAGAAACTTTAGAGATGCTTTTAAGGGCGATATTTAAAGATAAGAATATTTTTAAAGTTAATATAAAAGTAATTGAAGATATGAATCTTTCACCCTTTTTAGATTTAGGATTTATATTGGAAGGAATATTATCTAATAATACCTTTTCTAATGGAATTTATAAAGATGAACTTATATTAGGAATTAATAGAGAAGATTATGTATATAAAAATTGCGCTCCTATGGTTAAATTAAAAGGAAAAAATATTATTTTAAGAAATTTTACTCCTAATGATGCAGATGAATTACTAGATTATTATATTAGAAATGAAAAGCATCTTGAAAAATTTGAACCAACAAGAGATTTAGATTTTTATACAATAGAAACTCAAAGAGAGTCATTAAATGAAAGTTATAAACAATTTTTAAATGGGACAGCTGTTGATTTAGCTATTATAAAAGATAATAATTTGATAGGAAAGCTAAGATTATCAAATATAGTATACGGAGTATTTAAAAGTGCTGTCTTAGGATATTCAATAGATGAAAAATATCAAGGTATGGGATATATGAAAGAAGCTGTTAATCTAACTGTTAATTATGCGTTTAAGGATTTAGATCTTCATAGAGTTGAGGCATCTGTATTATTGAATAATGAGAAATCAAAAAGGGTTCTTTTAGCAAATGGATTTAAAGAACTTGGAATTAATGAAAAGTATCTTTTTATAAATGGTATGTGGCAAGATCATAAGACTTATTACAAAATAAAAGGACAAACTTAATTTATATAAATAATAAAATTATTAAAATTAATCGGGGTGTAATATGAGTAGAGAGGATAAAGGAGTTTCAGTTAAAAAGAAAAGAAGATTTAGAATAACTAAAATTATAGGAATAATTTTAATAATAGCTGGATTGGGTACTATATCATATCCATTTTTTGAAATTTATTTAGATAAACATGATATATCAAAAAATATAAACGAGTGGGATAAACAAAAACAAGATACTAAAGTTAATAGTAATAAAAATGTTAAAGATGATAAAAAGAACAATAATGTTAGTAAAAATAAATATCCATCTGTAACGGTTGATGGAAAAGATATAATAGGAAAAGTTATAGTAAAAAAGACTGGAGAGCAAATACCTATATTAATGGGAGCTACAGAAGAAAATTTAAGAGGTGGAGCTACTCTTTATGATAATGGAATATATCCAGGTGAAAATGGCACTGCAATTATACTTGGTCATAGAGAAACGACTTTTGGTTTTTTAGAAAATATAAAGGTTGGGGATGAAGTTGATATAGAAAGTTTAAATAATACATATAAATTTAAAGTTAAGAGAACTTATATCACAACTCCTGATGACGAATCAATTTTAGCGCAAAAAAATAACCCAAGCCTTACATTAGTTACATGCTATCCTTTTAATTATCTTGGACATGCTCCGGAAAGATTTATTGTAAAGCTTGATTTAATAAACTAATAATACTCAAGAAAAATAAGGTGATTTATAATTATGATAAGGAATAATAATAAAAAGATTAGGTGGCTAGGGCTTACGCTAGCAATTTCTATGGTATTTCAGTTTATTCAACTTACTGGAGTAAGTTATGTATATGCTGATGATAATAAAACTGAATTAGAAATAAATAAACAAGATACAAGTAAAGATTTATATTATAGTTTTCCATATTTAGAAGATAATGCTTGCAAGACAGAAAGCTTTGAAAAGGATTATGAAAGAGCCTTATCAGAAAATAGAGATTTATATATAAAAGAATATAAAAATATTTTAGATAATAATATAAAAAATTATTCACCAAAATTAGATGAGAATGTAGAGTATGAAAAAGCATCTCTTGGGGGAAAAGTGTGGCATGATACAAATGGTAACGGAATACAAGATGATAGCGAACAACTAGTACCAGGAGTAGAAATATTTATTTTAAATAGGAATGGACAAGAAGTTGCAAAAACAAAAACAGATATTTTTGGAAGATATGTTTTTAAAGATTTAGATGAGGGAAGTTATCGTATAAAAATAAGTAAAGATAGTAAGTATAAAATGATTACTGACTATAAAACTGGTGATGATTTAAATCTTGATAATGATTTTAACAAAGAAGGTATTACAAATATTATAAATGTAACAAAAGATATGAAAAATTATAGTATTGATGCTGGATTAACAAATCCTATTACAATAAATAGTTATGTATGGAATGATATAAATTGGAATGGAAAGTTTGATGATGGTGAAGGTGGTATAAAAAATATAATTGTACAATTATATAAAGATGGAAAGCTTATAAGTACAAATAGAACTGATATAAATGGACATTATAGTTTTAAAGAAATAATGCCTGGGAAATATAATTTAAGATTTATTGATGAAACAAAGGCTTATTTACCAACAATAAATAAGAGAGAAAATAAAATAAATAATAATTGGGAAACAAGTAGTTTTACTTTATTATCAGGAGAAGTTAAAAATGATTTAGATGTAGCTTTACACAAAGCTAAAATAAAAAGTAGAGTATGGGAAGATAAAAATTCAAATGGAATAAAGGATTTGAAGGAAAAAGGAATAAGTGATGTAAAAATTAATTTATTCTCTAAAGATGGTAATTTTATAAAAAGCACAAAAACAAATTCGGAAGGAATATACGAATTTTCAGATTTAATGCCAGGGACATATTTTATAAAAGCAATTAAGCCGGATAAATATAGTGACTTTTCACCAAAGAATAGAGAGCTAACATACGGAAATAGTGTTGATAAAAGTGGAACAAGTAATTTAATTAATATTGAAAAAGGAAAATATTATGACAATTTAAATGTTGGAATGTTATTTAAAGGTGAGATAAATGCTTATGTATGGGAAGATAAAAACTTTAATGGTATAAAGGATGATGATGAATTTGGAATACCTAAAGTTAAGGTTAAGCTTGTAGATAGTGATGGAAATATTGCTAAAGATATTTTTGGAAAGGAAGTATCTATTAAAACCACTGATGAAGAAGGAAAAGTTAAATTTAATAATTTACAAGATGGTAAATACAAAATAAATGTAACTTTACCTGATAACTATAATAATTTTACTAAACAGAAGTCTAATTTAAATAGTAAATATAGTAACGTTAATACAAGTGGGTTTAGTGAAAATATAGAATTAAATTCAGATAGAAGAAGAGTAACTATAAATGCAGGTTTAGTGAGAACAGGAAGCATAGGAAGCATTGTTTGGAATGACAAAAATAAAAATGGTAAAAAAGATAATAATGAAAATGGAATTCCTAATATAAATGTATTTTTATGTGATTCAGATGGCAAATTATTATTTCTTACAAAAACTGATGATAATGGAATATATAATTTTAAAAATTTAGAGCCTGGGAATTATTACACAGTTTTTGAAGTACCAGATAATTATAATATAGTAAATAAAGAAAATGAAAATATTAAAAGTTATAAAAGTAGAACTATAAAATTAAAATCTGGAGAACATGATAATACGGTAAGCTTGGCTTTATATGAAAATAATATAAAAAAGGCTGATGTAACTGATTTACCTAAAACAAGCTTAGATATAGAGAAGTATATTGTTACAGGTATTATTATGGTTATATTAGGTAGTATAATATGTTTAATTACAAGAAGGATAAAATTACAATAAAAAATAACTCATTGCTTTAAGCAATGAGTTATTTTTTATAAACTATATTCCATAATAATTGTTTCTCCAGCTATTGCATCAATATTTATTTTTTTATCTATTGATTTTACGCTATCAGGATTTGTTATAAGAACAGGAGTAATTAATGATAATCCTTTACTTTTAATAAAGTTTCTATCTATTTTAATTATTGGAGTTCCTGCTTTAACTTTAGTTCCTTGTTCAATTAATTGTTTAAATCCTTCTCCTTTAAGAGATACAGTTTCAATTCCTATGTGAACTAATATCTCTATTCCATTATCTAATGTCATAGCAAATGCGTGTTTAGTTTTGAATATTAATGAAAGTTCTCCGTCACAAGGAGCTACAATTATATCCCCAGTCGTATCTATTGCAACTCCATCTCCTGCCATTTTTTGAGCAAATACTGGGTCCGGAACTTCTGATAATTCAATTACTTTTCCATTAACTGGTGCAACAAAATTTAAAGACTCGTTTTGCTTTTTTTTCTTAAAAAACCCAAACATAATTTCAAATCCTTTCTATTTAAAAATATTATATCAATTATTAAAATGCTTAATTTTATTAAAAATATTATTGAGTATAAAAAAAAGGCATAAGTTTAGTTCTAAACTTATGCCTGATCTATCTCAGTAACACGTTTACAATAAAATTATATATTACATAGAAAAAAGTGTCAACAATAATAAATAAAGATTTATAATATAAATTTTTATAATGTTTTACTATAATTAATATATGTTAACTTAGTATTTATATAAAAATATTATTTAAAAATTAATTTAGTTAAAGTAATATTATTTATACTTAATAAAAGGAGAGATTTTATGAATACATTAAGTAAAGAAAAAGTTAATGAGCTAATAAAAATAATACCTAATAATATAATAGAAGGGTTTAATAAATACAATAATGCAATTATTACACACAATGAAGAAAATAAAAATAATAAGGAAATAGAAAATTGTTTTATAAATTTTATATCAGATATTTATAACAGAGGTCAAACAATAGTAGTAGATTATTATGGTAATAAATTAAACGATAAAGAATTTGAAAATATGACAGAAACACTTGAAATTAAAGAAAAGGAATTGCTATATAAGTTAAGGAAGAAGAATATTAATTCAGTATATTTTATTGTAGAAAATTTAGAATACCTAAAATTAATAATGAAGTTATCTGTTAAGTCTATATTATTTAGTACATTTTATATTTTAGGAAATGATTTAACTATTTGGAGTAATTATGATTATAAATTTGTTATATTTTTTAATAATTATGATGTTTTAGAATTTTATAAAGATGTTTTAGAAAAAAGTAATTTAATAATAAAGGACATAAAAATAACGAATAAATAAGATAGTTATGCAGAAACTATACCAAGTGTATCAATATAAGATATATAGAGAAATATATAGAAAATAGTAGCAATATAAAAATAATATAAAAAAATATGTATAATTTAATCAATTAATGAAATAATTTAAGATATAATAATCCTTGTCGCTTGAGTGCGACGGAGAAAATGATCTTTGAAAATTGAACAGAATATAGAAATACATTTAGAACCAGCAATTCTTTTTACAAGTAAGTTTTAAGAGCGAGATTAAACTTTTTATTGAGAGTTTGATCCTGGCTCAGGACGAACGCTGGCGGCGTGCCTAACACATGCAAGTCGAGCGATGAAGTTTCCTTCGGGAAACGGATTAGCGGCGGACGGGTGAGTAACACGTGGGTAACCTGCCTTGTAGAGGGGGATAGCCTTCCGAAAGGAAGATTAATACCGCATAAGATTGTAGTTTCGCATGAAACAGCAATTAAAGGAG
>NZ_JBZEFC010000009.1:0-63327 GCF_058310295.1 Clostridium sp. TJA020 | reverse complement strand
TTACTCACCCGTCCGCCGCTAATCCGTTTCCCGAAGGAAACTTCATCGCTCGACTTGCATGTGTTAGGCACGCCGCCAGCGTTCGTCCTGAGCCAGGATCAAACTCTCAATAAAAAGTTTAATCTTACTCTTAAAACTTACTTGTAAAAAGAATTGCTGGTTCTAAATGTATTTCTATATTCTGTTCAATTTTCAAAGACCATTTTATCTCGTCGCCCTCAAGCGACTCGTTTATCTTATCATATGCATCGAACAATGTCAATAGTTTTTTTATTTTTTTAATAAAACTATTTTTATCTTTCGATATTTCGTTCGGCACATCCGATGTATGTAATTATATATACTTTTTTGTAACTTTTTACTTAAAATTATGTTCAAAAATAAGTTTATTATTATTATATTCATTTTTTCTTACTTTTTCTTTATTTTTCATGTATTGATATACTAGGCTAAGTTTTCTATAAATATACATCTTTATTAAACTTATTTGTAATTTTATACCTTTCTTTACATCGAAATATGCATTATAAATTCTTTATTCAGTAATTAGTTTATCTTATCTATTAAGTACATATCTAACTTAAATATTCAAGTTACTTAAATTTATATTAATTAATATTTATAAAAGTATACATGAAATATAAAATTTAAGCTTTTATTAAATAATTTTTATAATTACTAAAAATCTTTTAAATATAAAATTATATGTATAAATTTTATTTAGATAATTATACCTTTAATGATATATAAATATAAAATATTATAAAAACTTATCTAAGATACTCTCATTATAATATTTTATATTTATAGTACTAAAAGGTATAACTTCTTATTTATAAAGCTTATTAATAATTTTTATTACTATAATAATTATAAAATAATGTTTATTTAATTATTATCTTATAATTTAAATAATAATCTTCTTACTATTAATACTAAATTTATCTTATAAATACAAAAGCGCTTCTCACCCTCAGAAACGCCTTGCTTTTGTATTCGTAATACACTTTTATATAAAATATTTTTTAATTATATTTCAAAAATAATTGTAATAAGATTATATTATTAAATTTAATATCATTATATAATGTATATTTATATATTATAGTTTTTCATTTTGTATAAACCTTATATTATACTAAGTACAAACTATTTAATATTATTTTTTATTAAATATTGATTTTACAGATCTTTTTAAAACATCAAAAAAGCTTAATGACTTAACTATATGATTTGGATCAATATATTCTCTAATAGCACGAAGTACTTTCTTTGGATCTTTAGATGAAAAGGAATATGTACCATTTTTCTTAGTTTGAATTGCATATCGTGGAATCCACTTCCCCTTAAATATTATAGATACAATAACATAATCAACTTCTTCCCAAGGAATTTGAATAAATTTTCTAATATCACGAGAATTATAAAATTCAAAACCTTTATCACCAATCATTATTTGCCCATAATCAGTCAAGCCTGTAAAAGCTGTTGCATCAATTACTAAATCTACCTTTGTATTTATTGATTTAACCATATCCTTACCTCTTTTCACTTAGTATATATATTTTTTTATAATTATGTATTTATTCAAATAATTAAAAATCACTTACAAAAACCAGTAATTTTATTGTTAATTAATTTATAAACTTATCTAATTATTTAATTAAAATTATAAGTTAAATAATTCTTTTTTAATTTCATAATATCATAAAAGTTATCATTCTAAAATTAACTTTAAATTATTTATGTAAAAAGCCTAGGCTAAGTAAAAAAATATTACACTAACCCAGGCTAAATAAAAATATTACATTAAACCTATTAAGTGGAAAACAATTCCGATTACGAATAAAGCAAGAATAATAACAATTGGAGATACTTTTTTCTTAAGTAACCACATGCAAAGAAGTGTTAATAATAATCCTGCAAGTCCAGGTATTAATGAATCTAAGTTACTTTGTAAAGTTGTAACTTTATCAGTAGTTAATGATAAACCAGCTGATTGTTGAATTAACGCTTCTTTTATACCTTCTGCTCCAGCTGGAAGGTTAGCCCAATCTATGAAAGCACCTTTACTTAACTGAACAGATGATATTACTGGTGTGAACTTAATAGATACCCATCTATTAACTAATGATCCTAAGATGAACATACCAAGTATAGATGCACCTTTTGTAATATCTTGTAATAAGTTACCTGATAAATCTTCTGTAATACGAGAACCAGCTTTATATCCAAGCTCTTGTGTATACCAAGTAAATGCCATACGTATGATATTCCAAGCAAAGAAGAATATAATAGGTCCAAGAATATTACCTGCCATAGCAAGTGAAGCACCTAATGCTCCTAATATAGGTCTAACAGTAAACCAGAAAACTGGATCTCCAATACCTGCTAAAGGTCCCATCATACCAACTTTAACACCTTGAATAGTTACATCATCCACAGGTGATCCATTTGCACGATCTTCTTCTAATGCTAATGTTACCCCAATAATAGGTGAAGCTACATATGGGTGAGTATTAAAGAATTCTAAGTGACGTGTTAATGCAGCTGATCTTTCTTCTTTAGTTTTATATAATTTTTTGATTGCTGGAATTAATGAAAATGCCCAACCACCGTTTTGCATTCTTTCATAGTTCCAAGATCCTTGAATGAAAGTTGAACGCCACCAAATAGAAAGACGATCTTTTTTTGTTAACTTTAATTTTTTTTCCATTTTCGTCTTCTCTCCCTTCCTAATAATTATCGATAATATCGCCTATTGGATCTCCTGTATTTGATCCGCCATTACCTGAACCGCCTTTTTTGCTAAGTGCTAAGTAAATAAGAGCTATAGATACACCGATTGCACCTAATCCCATAAGTGTAATTTGAGGAATAGTTGCTAATACAAAACCAATTGCAAAGAATGGCCATACTTCTTTTGTCGCCATCATATTGATTACCATTGCATAACCAACAGCTACAACCATTCCACCACCTACTGCTAAACCGTCTGTTAACCAAGCTGGCATAGCGTTAAGTAATGCACTAATAGGACCAGAACCAATTAATAAAATTAATGCTGCTGGAAGAGCTATACGTATACCTTGCATACAAATAGCAATGATTTGCCACATTTCAACTTTTCTAATATTTCCTTCTTTTGCAGCCGCATCCATAAAGTGTACGAATGCTGTTGCAATTGTACGACAAATAATTGTTAATAATAATCCTGCAACTGCTAATGGAATTGCTATAGCTATAGCTGCATCAATTCCAGCTCTACCTTGACCACCAAGAACTAAAATAATTGCAGCTGCGACAGATGCTAATGCAGCATCAGGCGCTACCGCAGCACCTATATTTGCCCAACCTAAAGCAATCATTTGTAAACTACCACCTAATATTAAACATGGTATTAAGTTACCTGTAACTAGACCAATTAAAGTACACGCAACTAGAGGTTGATGAAATTGGAATTCATCTAGGATTCCTCCCATCCCAGCTAAAAACGCAACAATAATAACTAATATTATTTGAATTATATTTAGATCCACTATGTAATCCTCCTTTTTTTATTAAAATAAATATACTTATTTTAATTTATTTAATTCATCTTGTGCTTTTTTAAGAATTTCGTCCATATTTCCTTTTGAATCATTTGGAACTTTACGAACATCAAAATTCAATCCAGCTTTTTTAAGTTTTTCAAAAGTATCAATATCTTCTTGACTAAAAGCAAGAACTTTATTTGGTTGAACTTTACCAGCAGAGTGAGCCATAGATCCAACATTAACTGTCTTTATAGGCACTCCACCTTCTACTGCTCTAAGTAAATCTTCTGGATTTTCAAAAAGAAGCATCGCACGTTGTCCTCCAAAATGCTGATCATCTTTTGCAAGCTTAATCATTTGATCAATAGGAACAACATGAGCTTTAACTCCTGGAGGAGCAGCTTGTTGAATTAATTTCTTACGAAGTTCATCTCTAGCTACTGCATCTGATACAACAATAATTCTTGTTGGTTGTGTAGTTTTTGTCCAAGCAGTTGCTACTTGACCATGTAGTAAACGAGAATCAATACGAGCTAAAACGTATTCAAATGATCCAGGTGTGCCCGCATTAGACTGCTTAACTGAACCTGAATTTTGTTTATCATCATTAGCTGGTTCTAATGCTTCTGGTTTAACCTTAACCCCTTCTTTAGCTGAGCTTATAATGCTAGCTGCAATTTCTTGTGCAGATTCCATTGAAAGACGTGCTCCATAAGCTTCAATAACCATTGGTAAATTCATACCAGCAACAATTGCCCATTTATCTTTATGTTCTTCAAATAGACTATTTGCTTGGTTAAATGGCGTACCGCCCCAAAGATCAACTAAGAATAAAATCTCATCTTGGCTGTCAAAGGATGCAATTGCATCTTTCATTTTTGCTTTAATGTCATCAGGACCTTCACTCGGCATCAAAGTAACAGCTTGCACGTTTTTTTGTTCTCCAAAAATCATTGAACCTGATTGTAAGATACCTTTAGCAAAATCACCGTGACTAGCAAGAATAATTCCTACCATATGTATACCTCCTATTTTTTATTTGTTACGATAAAATTTATAAATAAGTTCTTTTTAAAATAAATTGTAACCAAAATAATTATTATAAATTTTTATACATTAACCTTTCTTGAACAATTTATAATGCTCACTTATTTATTTAGCAATTATCGTGCCAAATTTTTGTATTAATAAGTATCAAAATCTTATTAAGTGTGTAATTTAAAGGTTTACGCATTATTTTTTAATATTAAACTTTTTTTATTTAATACACTTAAATACTTTTTTAATACTATTTTATTTTGGCTTAAACTTATTTTGATATACTTATATAGAAATTTAATGTATTAAATCTAATTATAATAGTCATAAAAAATCATAATATAAATAATATCTAAAATTTATAATATTATAATAAGTTTATATATTTAATTATCTTTTTGTAATACACTTAACCTCTAAAACAATACACTTCTTTTAAGTATTTAAACTGTATTAAATAGCAATAAAAAAATTATAATCTACAATATATAGTTAATAATTTTTCAAAAGTATATCTTATAAGTTTTATGTAAAAAATATTCAATCTTTAGTATTATAAAAAATCCCTAGTATTATTATTTAATATTAGGGATTTTTTATTTATAAATTACAAGATAATTTATTAAATTACTTAATTTCTTCTATTAACTTATTTAATTTATTTTGAACTAGCCATAACTTTTTCTGTTGTCTATTATAAACCACAACTTTCTTTCGATTGTTTTTATTTTCTTCTATTAAATTAATATATTTTTCATCAGCAATTTTAAATGCATCTTTAATAGTTAAAAGTTCTTCTCTTGTAAACATACATACATCCTCCAAACTTATTAAAATTTATGTTGATATTATATCATATATGATATCAATACAAATCTTAATTATTGCTATATGTAATATTAAGAAAATTAAATAACCTTTTATTTCTTAATATAATTTTCTTTATTTCTTCATAACATAATGTTGAAAGAGGTGATATTTTATGAATAGTAAACATAAAAGAGAATACACTAAAGAAAACTATTTATCTAATGGCCATAAAACTCAGAATCAATGGTCAAAAAATAAATTTACAACAACTACTAAAGAACCTGGCATAAACGAAAGTGGTATAGACGCTAAAAAGAATGGATTCTAAACAAAAAATAGTATCTCTAAAGAGATACTATTTTTATAATTAATTAAAAGCTTTTAGCTACCTCTCTTGCTTTATTTTTACCTTCTAATATTTTTTCTTCAATATCAATTCCTAAAACATCAAGATTTTCCATAGCTATTGTTTGAATATCTTTTATTCCAAGAAATCCAAGTATTGTTCTTAAATATCTATCTCCCATTTCATATGGTGAATTAAAATACTCCCCACCTCTTGAAACTATATGTATAGCCTTTTTATTTTTTAACAATCCTATTGGTCCCTCTTCAGTATACTTAAATGTAATTCCAGAAACACTAATATAGTCTATATACGCCTTTAATATAGCAGGTATACTTAAATTCCACATTGGAGCTGCAATTACATATTTATCAGCATCTTTAAATTGATAAGAATATTTTAATAAAGACTCTTTTTCTTTATTTTCATCCTTTACTCCAAATAATTTTTCTAAATCTTTTAATTGTAAGAATTCTATATTTTCTTTATACAAATCTAATGTGATTATTTCATCATTTGGATTGTTATTTTTATATTCTTCTATAAAATAATCAGATACTTTAAAGGTTCTTGATTCTCCCTCTGGTTTATTATTTGCTTTAATATATAAGACTTTACTCAATTTATTACCTCCCTTTTTATATAAATGTACTCATATATAAATATTCTCATTCTTTATAATTTTTATTATTACAAACTTTAATTACTATATAAAATTTCTTTAAAGTTGAAATAAATTCTTATCTAAATTTTTTATAAAGTAAAAGGATTTTAAATAATTTAAGATAAAATTATTTAAAATCCTTTCCTTAACACTTGTGTTAAATAATTATTACGCAAATTTAGTCATATAAACTAATTGCTTTTTCATAAAATCTTTATATTGCTATTTATTTATATAACTTAACTTTTGTAAAACTCATTCTACTTATAAGTACCCAGTAAAAATTAATACTTTATAAATCTTTTTTATTATATTATATTTCTCTTTTATAATATTTAATAGAAAAAGATTTTTGCTCATTTAAAAGCTCATTGTTGAAACCATATTTGTTATCCAAATCCAGAATGGTGCAGCAATTATAAACAATAGTACACTTACAGCTAATGAAGATGTACCAGTACGAACATATGTCTGATAACGGCTACTAATAATAATACCTGAAAATGCAGGTGGTAAAGCTCCAGCAAGTACAAGCATTTGAAGATGAGTTGGATCTAATTTTACAAGTAATCCTACAATTAATAAAAGCCCTGGCATAAGTATTAATTTAACAAAAGTATTATAAATAATCTCCTTATCAAACTCAAACTTTAATCCTGATAAAGTTAAACCTGCAGCAAATACAGCAACACCAGAGTTTGCCTTAGCTATAAGTTCAAAGTTAGGATAAAGTATTGGTGGAAATTCAATTCCTAGTAAAACAATAATAACAGCTAATATAGGTGCCCATGCAACTGGTTGCTTTAAAGCACTAATAATGGGATTTTTTTCAAGATTCTTTAAATCTCTCTCAAACACATCAAATTCTTTTTTTATTCCTGTTTCACAACTAATATCAGCAGTATCTTGTACAACTTCTTTATTTACGCCAGGATTAAGTAATGCTAAACCTATAGGTATAGTAATGGCATTAACTACAATTGATACAATTGCAACAACTAATCCTGTATCTGCTGTTGTTCCAAATATAGGTTCCAAAACAGCAAAGCCTAAGAATCCAATTGTTGGAGAACCAGCAATCAATGCACATATTGCAGCCTCTGCTTTAGTGTGTTTAAAAAATTTATAACACCCATAAAATGACCACATAAAAACTCCTACAATAACAACTATACTTACAATGGTTAATTTAATATCTACAAATAACATGTGTCTGTTTGCTTTTACTATTGATGCAAATAAAGCTGCAGGTAGTGCGTAATTAAGAACTAATTTATTAAATATTCTAGCATTTTCTGGAGTAAAAGCTTTTCTTTTTCCAGAATAGAATCCTAAAAACATAATTACAAAAATCGGAACTATGTCTTTCATAATAATGTCCCACATACTATCAACTCCCTTTAATTAAAATATTAATTTCCAACTTTATTTTTAGGATTTAAGGATGAAATATGACCACTCTCTGTTCCTACTTTTGGATCTATTACACAGTTAATTAAAGTTGGTTTTGATGAATTTATTCCATCTTTAATTGCATTTTTTAATTCTTCAGGTGTTGTAACATTGTGAGAAACTCCACCAAAAGCTTCTATTAATTTATCATATCTTGCTGAAGCCATTAGTGTTGTTGGAGAAGGATCTGATCCACCACTTAAATTAACATGATCTCCACGATATATTCCACCATTATTAAATACTACAATTGTAACAGGAAGCTTGTATTCACATATAGTACTAATTTCCATACCACTAAAACCAAAAGCACTATCTCCTTCTATTGCAAGTACTCTCTTACCACTTGTAACAGCAGCACCTATTGCAAAACCCATTCCAATTCCCATAACTCCCCAAGTTCCACAATCTAAACGTCTACGAGGATAATACATATTTACAACATTTCTTGTATCATCTAATGTATTTGCACCTTCATTAACAAGATATATGTCCTTATTATCATCAACAACTTCTTTAACAACTTTAAGAGCATTGAAGAAATTCATTGGATTTGTTTCTGTATTTAATTTAGTTGACATCTTTTCTACATTAACTTTCTTATGTTCTTCAATATCATTTACCCAGGATTGCTCAGCTTTAACTGTAGTATCTGATAACCCCTTCACCATAAGTTTCATACTAGAAACTATATCACCAACTACTGGTGCTTCAATTTTGCGATTACTATCTATTTCTTTTGGATCTATTTCAAGTTGTATAAACTTAACATCTGGATTCCAATGCTTTCCTTTACCATGCTGTAATAGCCAATTTAAACGAGCTCCTAATAATACAACAACATCAGCATTTTTTAGAACAAATGAACGAGCTGCTGCTGCACATTGTGAATGATCATCTGGAAGTAGTCCCTTTGCCATAGACATTGGTAAAAAAGGAATTCCTGTTTTTTCTATAAATTCTTTAATATCATTATCTGCCTGTGAATAAGCAGCACCTTTTCCTAAAATAATTAATGGTTTTTTTGCTTCAGAAAGTAATTTTAAAGCTTTATCAATTGAATCAATTGAAGGAATAACCTTAGGTGAAATATCCTCAACAGTAAAAAGTGTCTTATCAGCTTCGACCTTATCCATTACAGTTGATAATAATTTAGTTGTTACATCTAAATAAACTCCACCAGGTCTTCCTGATGTAGCAGCACGAATAGCTCTAGCCAAACCAATACCTATATCTTCAGGTTTATTAATTCTATATGCTTTTTTTACAAAAGGTTTTGCTATATTCATTTGATCTAATTCCTCATAATCTCCTTGTTGCAAATCAATAATAGACCTATCACTAGATCCACTAATTTGAATCATTGGAAATCCATTAACAGTTGCATTAGCAAGTGCGGTTAATCCATTTAAAAATCCTGGAGCTGAAACAGTTAAACAAATTCCAGGTTTTTTTGTTAAATATCCAGTTATAGCTGCAGCATTTCCTGCTGATTGCTCATGTCTAAAACCTATATAACGAATTCCTTCTTTTTGAGCATGTCTTGCAAGGTCAGTTACAGGTATACCTACTACTCCATATATAGTATTAATTCCATTCTTTTTAAAAGCTTCAACAAGAATATGCATTCCATCTGTTAAATTATTATTTTGATTAATATCCATAATTACCTCCTAAATATGAAATTTAATACTTACGATAAATAATTTTGCGGTAATTGTATACAATTACCACAAAACTAAAATTATCTATTTACATATAACGTGTTTATCACGTAACATAGATATCTCTTGTTCAGAGTATCCAATATCTTTTAAAATTTCATCTGTATGTTCTCCAAGAAGAGGAGCTTTTTTAATTTCAGGAGTATAGCTTGAGAATTTTGGTGGACAACCTATTGTCAAGAATTTTCCACGTCCAGGTTGTTCTACCTCTACAAGTGTTCCACATTTACGAAGTGATTCATCTTTTTCTATTTCAGCCATACTTAATACTGGACCACATGGAACACCAAATTTACTTAACTCTTTTATAACTTCAAATTTATCTTTATTTATTGTATATTTTTCAATTTCTTTATAGATTTCTTGTTTAACCAAATTACGAGCTGCAGGAGTATTAAATTTTGGATCTGTAATCCATTCTGGTTTTCCAAGACCTTCGCAAGCCTTAGCAAATGCCTTGTCCTCATTTTGTAAAACAATATAAACATATGCATTGGAATCTTTTTCCCAACCTTTACACTTATAACACCAACCAAGCACTTGTCCACCTTCTGCATTACCATAACGAGGTACTGTATCTCCTATTTTATCTTCAGGATATCCAGGGAAGTGTTTTAGTGTTCCTGTATGTTCTAAAATTAATTGATCACGAAGTTTTACTCTACATAAGTTTAACACGGCTTCTTGCATTGATTGGTATACAAAACAGCCTTCACCTGTTTTTTCTCTTTGCATCAATGCTGCAAGCAGCCCTATTACCAAATGCATTCCTGTATTACTATCTCCAAGTGCAGCTCCTGATTGAGTTGGAATATTACATTCTCCATTCCACCATCCAGTTGTAGCTGCAGCTCCACCGGCACATTGTGCAACTGGTTCAAAAGCCTTAACGTTTGCATAAGGTGAATCAGGATTAAATCCTTTTATAGAACCATATATAAGACGAGGATTTAATTTATGGACTTCTTCCCAAGAGAAGCCTAATTTATCTGCAGCTCCTGGATGTAAATTCTCAACAAAAATATCTGCATCTTTTAAAAGTTTTTTTAAAATCTCTTTCCCTTCTGGAGTTTTAATATCTAGTTCTATTGAACGCTTGTTACTATTAAGTTGTAAAAAATATAATCCGTCTAAATCAGGTAAATCAAGCAACTCACTACGCGTTGGATCTCCAGTTCCAGGACGTTCAATTTTAATTACATCAGCTCCTAACCAAGCTAATAACTGAGTACAAGCTGGACCTGATTGTACTTGAGTCCAGTCAATAACCTTAATACCATTTAATGGTGCTATCATAATAATTTCCTCCTTTTTATTCTTTAAGTTAAAAAGTATTTAATTATTTAGATAAAAAAAAGTTTAATGACTTTCTTTTACTTATAAGTTAATCTTACATCAAAAATTCAAGTATTTAGCATATAAAAGGGAAAGTTTAGAGTTATTTAAACTTTATCATAAAATAAAAATATTATTTACTAAAAATATATATTTATGAACTAAAAAACCGCACCTATTTATGGTACGGTTCATTGTTCATTATTCTAAAAGCTCTATATACTTGTTCTAAAAGCATAACTCTAAATAGCTGATGTGGGAAAGTCATCTTAGAGAAACATAACTTATAATCTGCTCTTCTTCTCACTTCATCAGAAAGACCAAGGCTTCCACCAACTATAAATACTATATTTGAATTACCAGTAACTCCACACTTTTCTATAAAACTCGAAAACTGCTCTGATGTAATTTCTTTACCTTGTAAATCCATAGCTACAACGTAGGAATTATCCTTTATTTTTGCAAGTATTAATCTACCTTCTTTCTCCTTTATTTGAATTTCCTCTTTCTCTGATGCATTATCAGGAGTTTTTTCATCCGGAAGTTCTATTATATCAAGTCTGCAGTATCTTCCTAACCTTTTTGAATATTCATCAATAGCTTGTTTTAAATATTTTTCTTTTAATTTACCTACGGTAACTAATGTTATGTTCATTTTTCCTCCTAAACTAGACATTTTTGAAATTATGTAATAATGTTTTAACCAAAATCATATATTTATAATAGTTAAATGCACTAGTTATTTTAATTTTATTTTGAAAGTATCTCCTTGCGTTCAAAAAATTAAGTATAGTTATACTTTATTAACTAGTGCATATGTTTTTTTAATATCCTAAGTTTTCATTTAAAAATATTATGTGTATTCTCTCTTTTCTATTTTGTCTTTTTATTAAAGTATACTCATTGCATATTCTATCTTTACTTTTACAATCCATGCAATATCCAACCTTTGAACATGGTGTTTCTTTATTTAATCTTTTTGCATTTATTGGTGCAGCACATTCTCTATTTCTTTTTATTGCTTCTTCAACATTCTTTACTATTTTATTTACTCCACAAATAACTATAACCTTTTCTGGTCCATAAAGCATTGCTGCAACTCTATTTCCATTTCCATCTACATTATAAAGTTCCCCATTTTCAGTAACAGCATTACTACTTGTAAAATATGCATCAGCAAAAAATGATTCCTTAAACATATTTACAACTTCTTCTCTTGTAATATCTTCTTTATACCTATCTAAAAACTTATATCTTCCGCTCCTTAAATATTCCATTACACCAGTTTCAAAAAGAGTCATAGAACCTCCACATGAAACTAAGGAATTTTCACTTACTATATCTTCTATAATTCTTATAAGTTCTTCTCTATCTTTTGCATAGTATCCGTTCATATTATTTTTATTTATAGCTTGTACAGTTCTGGTTATCTTTTGTTCATTTGCCCATATAACATTTTTATCCATAATACAAAACCTCCTAAATATTTATATAAAAATAAAAAAAAATAAATTTAATATAACTTGTTCTAAATATTAAGAAAAGCTCATAAAATCTTATGAGCTTTTAAATGTCTAAATTATTTTCCACAACATTTCTTATATTTTTTTCCGCTTCCACATGGACATGGATCGTTTCTGCCTATCTTTTCTTCATTTCTTACTGTCTTTGAATCATTATATGCTTTTTTAATTTCTTTTCTCTTTTCTTCTGAAAAAATTCCATCCCATTGTGGTAAATTAAATAAATAATCAGCTTTTGCATCTAACATATTAAAATATAATTTCTCAAAATCTATATCTAATACTAATTCAGTGTTTCCATCTATAGTTTCTAAATCATATGGAACTTTTAAACTATCATTTATTCCATCAACAAATCCCATTACGAATTCTTCAGTTGTATTTTGTTCTTTAGCTAAATTATTTATTGTTGTTTTTTTAACTTCTTTGTGGTTTGATAATAAATCTTTATAAATATTTGTTTCTATCTTACCATACTCTTCCCAAAAAGCTTTTTCACCTTTTGTTTTTACATATTCAACAACCATGTCAGTCCAATTTTTGTATAAACTCATCTCATTCTCCCTCTTTCCTTCTTATTATAAGTTAATTAATGAGCTAGGTTCATGTCTACTAGCCATTGAAATTTTAACATCCAAACCTTCTTCAATACCTTTTTCGGCTAAAGAAGTTAAAACTGTCTGATAAGCTAAGTCTGGATGATTATTTGTACCACTTAAGTGACCTAATATTATTTTTTTATCATTACCATGCTTTATAATTTCAGCAATGGCTTCTCCACAATCATCATTTGATAAATGTCCTATTTCACTTAATATCCTTCTCTTAAGATTGTAAGGATAAGGACCAAATTTAAGCATACTAACATCATGATTGCATTCTAAAAGTATAATATTAGAATCTTTTATATTATCTCTTATTTCTTCAGTAAATGTACCAAAATCAGTTGCAATACTTATTAAATTATCTTTTGACTTTATTGTATATCCAACTGGAGAAATAGCATCATGAGGTATTACAAATGATTTAATCTCTAAATCATTTATAATTACCATACTTCTTCTGTCCATTATTTTTATATTGTGTTCTTTTATTTTGCCAATAGATCCTTTCATGGCTTCCCATGTTTTATCATTTGCATATATAGGTATATCATATTTCCTTGATAAAACTCCCACACCTTTAATATGATCTGAATGTTCATGTGTCACAAAAATACCATTTATATCTTTTGGATTTTGATCTATCCTTGCTAGTGCTTCATCAATCTTCTTGCCTGGCATTCCAGCATCAACTAATATTCTAGTATTATCGTTACCTACAAAAATACTATTTCCACTACTCCCACTATAAAGCGAACAAAATTTCATTATATATCTTCGCCCCCAATTATTCTGCTACATCAACTCTTACTATTTCAGCACCTAAACTTCTGAACTTATCTTCAATGTGAGGGTATCCTCTATCTATATGCTCTATACTTGTTATTTCAGTTGAACCATCTGCTATAAGACCAGCTATAACCATTGCGGCTCCAGCCCTTAAGTCAGTTGCCTTAACAACCGCTCCAGTAAGTTTTTCAACTCCATCTATTATAGCAACTCTTCCTTCAACCTTTATATTAGCACCCATTTTCTTAAGTTCATCAATATGTTTATGTCTACTTTCCCATATTGATTCAGTTATTAAACTTCTTCCTGGCACTATACTTAATAAAGTTGACATTGGTTGTTGTATATCTGTTGGGAAACCTGGATATGGAGCTGTCTTAACATTTACTCCTTTTAACTTTCCAGAACATGTAACTCTTACAGAATCATCACCTTCTTCAACTTTAGCACCCATTTCATTAAGTTTAGCTGTTATTGATTCTAAGTGTTTTGGTATAACATTTTTTATAGTTACATCTCCTTTAGTAGCAGCTGCAGCTATCATAAATGTACCAGCTTCTATCTGATCTGGTATTACGCTATATGCACAACCTTTGAACTTTTCTACACCTTGAATTCTTATAATATCAGTACCAGCACCCTTAATATTTGCTCCCATTGAGTTTAAGAAGTTAGCAACATCAACTACATGTGGTTCCTTAGCAACATTTTCTAAAGTAGTAACTCCTTCTGCTCCTGTAGCAGCTATCATAACATTTATAGTTGCTCCAACAGAAACAACATCAAAGAAAATATTTGTTCCTACTAATCTATCAGCTTTAACCTTTACAGCACCATGTTCTATAGTAACATCTGCACCTAGAGCTTCAAAGCCTTTAATATGTTGATCTATAGGTCTAACACCTATAGGACATCCCCCTGGAAGTTCAACTCTTGCTTCTTTAAATCTTGCTAAAAGTGCTCCAATAAAATAATATGATGCTCTCATTCTTCTTACATCTTCAGTACAAGCATCATAATTATTAACCTCTGTGCTATCTATTTCTAATGTATTATTATCAATTTTTCTAACTTTACAACCTAAGCTTACAAGTATTCTTTCTAAACAATGTACGTCCTCAATATCTGGTATGTTATCTATAACACACTTTGATTCACTAGCAATTACTGCTGCTGGTAATATTGCGACTGCTGCATTTTTAGCTCCATTTATATCAACTGACCCTACTAAAGGTCTTCCTCCATTTATAACTAACTTTTCCATCCAATTCACCCTTATTTTTAGATTCTATATACTTAAAATTCCCAAAATTATATTATTTATCAAAAAAATATCTATTAGACATTATAATCCTATTATCAATTTTTATAGTTCGTTTATCATTATAACACAAAGTTGCATTATTGAAATATTTTTTTGACAAAAAATAAGATAGATAAAAGCTTTGTGGGCTTTTATCTATCTCTAAATGGTTATTTTTGTTATTTAACTTCAAAAGAGTTACAATCTGTACATTCAGTTGTAGTTGCTTTATGAGAATGTTTTCCTACCATAATTGTGTCTAATGTACAATAATTATCTTCTTTGCAATGATATTTACATTCATTAACTACACATTTAATACTTGAATTGTGATCCATAAAAAATCCCTCCTAAACTTAAGTTACATAAGTAGTATGTGATAAAACCTTTTATTTATTCCTTTTAGTTTTTTTCTTTAAAGTATTATGTTATAATTTATAGAAAAGTTTGGTTATTAAATCAAAGAGTATATTAGGCGAGGTAAAATATGAGATACTATATTGTTGCATTATTTGATGATTCTTCATATGAATTTATAAACCCTATTCAAAAAACCTTATCAAAAAAGTTTAGAGCAAACAGAAATTCACCTGCTCCATATATAGCACTAGAAATATTAGATAATCCTAATATTGAAAAATTAACACCAGTAATAGAAAAGGTTTTAAAACCTTACAAGAAATTTAAAATAGAACTTTCTGATGAATTTGCTATAAATGAAAATTTAAAGACTATAAATATAAATTTAAATGGAGTTGGATATATCAAAAAAATCGAAAGATGTCTAAAAGATACATTAAAACTTCATGGATTTAATGTTAGAGAAGAAAATATAGATAAATTATCTGTTTCCTTAGCTAACTTAAATTATCTTCCAAAAGATAATAAGAAAAATTCTTTTGATTTAAAATCTACCATAAATAAAAATTTAGAAAATCAAACACTAAAAATAGATAAATTTGAATTATGGAAAGTTCCACATAATAAAAAAGAATTAAAAATAAAAGATTTTGATTTAAAAACATTTTAAATTATTTTTTAATTAAGACTTCATTTAAAATAAATGAAGTTTATTTTTTTAATTTTATTTCTAAATTTTATGAAATTTTATAAATTTTCAAAAAAGTTTTATTTGTATTCGTTTACTGACCTTTTCATCTACTGAAAGTTTTTGTAAAATAAATAAAGATAATTGCTTTAAGAGCAGGGAGGATTCGTTGATGTTTGTTTCCAATTTATTTAAAATTCAAAAAAAACTTGATAATAAAATAACTATTAATCCAGATTTAGATGATTATAAAATTAAATCTCGTAAAAATTTAGAGTTACATATTAAGATTAGTGACCTTGCAAATGAAACTGATTGCTTTAACTATTCTAAAAATATAAACTCTCATCTTGATAAGAAAAAGATTTTTAATAAGTATTTAATTTGTTTACAACAAGTATTATCAATAGGAATTACTAATGAATATGACAACGTAACTGAAATTTCTATGCAACCTACAGAATATTGTTTAAGTGATCAATTTCTTAATCTCTATATAGATATAAATGATTTAATCATATCACGTTCAGAAGATCATTTTGAAACTTTATTCGAAGATTTACTAAGTCTTGGAAATTCTCTTGGATTTTCAGAAGATGAAATAACAGAAGGATTTAAACAATTTAATTAATCATTTGGCTATAAGATTTTCTTATAGCTTTTTTTTATTATAATTTTTACTTAATTGGTAAAACTAACTTTGAGGTGATTCAATTGTTAGGAATAATTTATGCAATAGTATCTGGAATTTCAATGAGCCTTCAAGGAGTTTTTAATACAAAGCTTGGAGAGAAGATAGGTACTTGGGAAACTAATGTATTAGTTCAATTAATAGGTTTAATACTTACAGTCATTATAACTGCATTTGCTGGTAAAGGTAATTTTAAAGAACTTAATAACGCAAACAAACTATATCTTTTAGGTGGAGTCCTTGGAGTAGTAATAATATTTACTGTTATGATGAGTATAGGTTCTCTTGGAACTACTTATGCTATAGGAGTAATATTAATATCTCAAATTATTGCTGCTGCAATAATTGATTACTTTGGATTATTTGGTACTGAAAAACTTAATTTTACCTTAAAAGATTTTTTAGGTGTTGCAATTATGATTATAGGTATTATAGTATTTAAGTGGAAAAGATAACTAACACTTAAGGAGATAATACTTATGAATTTATTTAAAAACATTCATTTTTTATCTAAGTTAACTTACACAAATATGAGAGAATATTTTAATGATAGAGATAAATCTGCAAATGATCCAATCCATGAAGATTCAATACACTGGTACGGTCATGCTACAACAATACTAAATTTAGGTGGAAAATTAATTTTAACAGATCCTGTTATTTCAAATAGATTAGGATATTTTAAAAGAGTTATAGAAAAACCATTTGATATTACTGAATTAAAATTTGATTATATTCTTTTATCACATGGTCATATGGATCATATGCATTTTCCATCATTAAGGCAACTTAAAAAGTTAAATAAAGATGCAACTGTTATAGTTCCTAAAGGCTATAAAAGGATTTTATCAAAGCTAGGATATAAAAATGTTCACTTATTAAGATCTGGTAATACATTTGAAGATGATTTTATTAAAGTGAAATCTATTCAAGCTAATCATGATGGTCGTAGATTTTATATTGGCATAGACGATGAGAGTAACTCCTATATTATTGAAGGTAACAATAAGAAAGTTTTCTTTGCAGGAGATACAGCTTACACCGAAGCATTTAAAGATATAGAATGTGATGTTGCACTTATGCCAGTAGGTTGTTATAAACCCGCTAGATTTGAATATATGCATTGTAATCCTGAGCAAAGTTATAAAATGTTTAAAATGATGAAAAGTAAAATAATGATTCCTATTCATTATAAAACATTTAAAATATCATTAGAAGACTTTGATGAAACTCATGATACATTAGTTAACTTTAAAGATAACACCGTCAAAATTATAAATGTCGGAGAAACATATAAGCTATAGTCTTACTATAGCTTATTTTTTATAATTTTTATATTAAATAAAATATTATTAACAATTATTGTATCAAATTTATACTATGATATTGTAATAATATTTTAGGAGAACTCTATGTTTAGTTTTAAAAATAAACTTGATTATAATCTAAACATCGCATTAAAAAATAATTCTTATAAAAAATATAGAGTCCTTGTAAAGTGTAAAAACTTATTTTCATCTATAGTAAAGAAAATATCTCACTTTAAAGGTGCTTTAATTTATTCACTAGATTATTGTAATATAGTTGTTGCTAATTTAAATAAATACGAAATAAAAAAATTAATTGAATATCCAGAAGTAGAAAGTATATTTCTTGATGACTACTTATTTTTATGTGGAATAAGTGTCACTTCAGCAAATAACTGTAATTTATACGACACTAATAAATCAAAATATTCAGGAAAGAATATAAACATAGGCTTAGTAGATAGTGGTGTTTTTCCTCACCCTGATCTTCTAAGCCCTAATAATAAAATAGAATATTTTTTTGATCTTATAAATGAATTTAAATATCCTTATGATGATAACGGACATGGAACTGCAATAGCAGGATTAATGTGTTCTAGTGGTTTAAATTCTAATAATCTATATAAAGGCATATCACCATCAAGTAATATAATTTGTTATAAAGCCTTTGACAAATTAGGTAAAGGATATGCTTCTGACGTACTTTATAGTATCGAATGCTTAATAAAATTATCAGAAGAAAAAAATATAAGAATTCTTTGTTTACCTTTTGAACTTTTAAATTTAAATTATTATATAATTGATGCCTTTAAATGTGTATTTAATGTTGCAATAAAACATAATTTAATACCAATCGTTCCAAGTGGAAGTGTAAATTATGAAAAAGATATGATTAAAGGAATAGCAACATTAAATAATTGTATAACTGTAGGTGGGGTAAATAGTTCAAAACCAGTCACACCTTATTTATATTCATCAAAAGGTCCGTACAATAAAATTATTAAACCTAATTGTGTTGCATCCTGTACTAATATAGCATCATTAAATAGTAATACTTCATATGTTTCCGAAAGAAATGGTATTAAGGTATATCCAAGTAAGCTAAATTCTAACTATAAAACATTTAGTGGAACATCTTTAGCAGTTGCATTTGTTTGCTCTGTATGTGCATTAATATTAGAGAGTAATCCATCTTATACATTTAATGATGTTTTATCTATAATAAAGTTAGCTTGCGATAAAAAGGATTTACCTAAAGATATTGTTGGTAATGGAATTTTATCTTTTAATAATATATTAAAATAATTAATCTATATAATCTTCAGGATTTACAGGGTTTCCATTTGCTCTTAATTCAAAATGTAAGTGTGGCCCTGTACTTCTTCCAGTACTTCCAACCTTTCCAACAACATCACCTTTCTTAATTTTTTCTCCTTCCTTCACATCTATCTTACTCATATGCGCATATCTTGTCTCAAGTCCATTTTCATGTTCTAGAATAACAATGTTTCCATAACCATTCCTCTCAAAGAATGTATTTTTAACAACACCATCAAATGCAGCTACTACAGGTTCTCCAGTATTTCCTGCTATATCAATTCCATTATGATTTTTACCCCATCTCTTACCAAAGCTAGATGTTATGACATCTCCTCTAGTAGGTCTCATTAAAAATGGAGTATTACCATTTAAAGGATTTTTTGTCCCTTTGCATATAACTTTACTTTTACTTTCTACTATTGTATTTTCAGAAATAACTTCACTATTCTTCTTTTCATTATTTATATATATTGTTTCTATGTATTGTTCCTTTCTCCCTCCTTCCCCCTTGCTTTTTACATAACTTTCTCCTAAAAACAAATCATCAGTTCTTTCAATCTTAACTGATGGCTCTACATCTACTATTAATTTATCCCTTAACGTTAATTCAACTTTTAATAATTCTTTTTCATTTCTTTCTATAATAGAATTTGCTAAATCTTCACTTCTATCTAATTTTGATAAATTAACCTTTTCATCTTTTAAATTTATATTACCTTTTATATTTATGTTATTAATTTTTTTATTATCTATTTTATTTTTAGTAATATATATATTACTAACCTCTCTTAAAACATCTTCTAATTGATTTTCATCAATAACATATCCTAACTTTACACCATCTATACTTAATAACTTTAATGTTACTTCATTATTCAGTGAATTTATAATACTACTCATAAATTCATCATAGTTCGTAAGCTGAACATCTTCATAAATTCTTTTAAAAGATAATCTTTTCTTATCTATTTTTTCTTCTTTTGATAATTTATCATTTATACTCACTAATATTTTATTGTAATCTTCTTTAATTCTTTCTTTATTATTTCCATAACCAATTACAGCATTTCCTAAATATACTTCAAAGCCTTTTGCTCTATAATCTAAAAAGTTGTTTATTAATAATGCTCCTGATATTAATATAAATAGTAATAGTACAAATTTCTTAATATTTCTCGAGCTCATAAAAATCTCCTTTTCTATAGTTTTTTAACACATCAATTAACTTTCCCAATTGATAAAATTTTTATTCATATTAAAGATTTTCCTTAAGTTGTTATATAATGTTCCCTTTGTTATAATTAGTTTACGTAAATGAAATAATATAATTTAACTATTAAATTTAATTTGAAAGGTAGAGAATCTAAATGAGCACTTTTATGCTTAAAAATAAACCTTTAGATTTTACCCCTGTTAGCAATGTCTTTCTAGAAAAATACATGCCAAAAGCTCGTGGTGAATTTGTTAAGGTTTATTTGTTAATGTTAAAATATAACGTAAGTGGTGAACTTGGAGTTAATTCTTCAATTTTAGCTTCAACATTAAACTTACTAGAATCTGACATAATGAATGCATTAAACTACTGGAATGATGAAGGTGTTTTAAAACTTGTTCCAATAGATAAAATGAATAATTTTAATATAGAATTTATTGACCTTAAAGAAGAAGATGTAGAGTTCAATAAAGATAGTATAAATATATTAGAAGCCCTAAACAGTTCAGAAACACACGATATGCTTAAAGACATAGAAAAAATATTATCAAGACCTCTTTCAAGCAAAGAAATGGAAATATATCTTGGTTGGCAAAAGGATTTTTCATTCCCATCTGAATTAATACTATTACTAATAGAATATTGTTCTTCAAAAGGAAAAACTAATTTCAGATATATAGAGAAGGTTGCTGAAGCTTGGAATGATATGGGCATAAAGACGATAGAAGATGCTCAATCTCAAATTAAACAAACAGAAGATAAGTGGACTAAAATAAGAAGAATTTTATCTTATCTTGGGATGAAATCATCTGAAGTTATGAAACCACAAGAAGAAATGCTTGAAAAATGGATATTTACTTATAAATTTCAAATGCCTTTAATAGAAAAAGCTTGTGATATATGCTTTGAAAGGTTAAATAGGGCAGACTTTAAGTACATAGATGGAATATTAGGTAATTGGCATAAAAATGATATAAAAACTATAGAAGATGTTGCATTAAAAGATAAAAATCATAATAAGTCAAATAAGAACTTTAATAATAATTTCAATTCTAATAATCAAAACAAGCCAAAAGCTATCAGATTTAATGATTTTAAACAAAGAGAGTATGATTATGACTCCTTAGAGAAAAAACTGTTAGGATGGGATAAAGATGATTAAGGGATATCAATCTGAATTAATGGAAGTATATCAAAAAATTCGAAATGAAGAAACTCATAACTTAAAAAAACGTAGAGCTGAAATTAAAGCACTACATCCTGAAATAATTGACTTAGATAATGAAATTCATAAACTTTCATTAAAATTATCTATGACAATTTTAAAGAGTAACGCTACTGAAGATCAAATTCAAGAAATTAAAGATAATATTATTGATATAAGAGCTAAAAAATGTGAAAAGCTTGTTCAATATGGATATGATCCTGAATACTTAAATATGCATTATAGATGTAATAAATGTCAAGATACAGGTTATGTAGGAATAGAAAAATGTGATTGTTATAGAGAAAAACTAACTAAACTATATTACAAAGATTCAGAACTTGAAGAAATACTTAAAGATAACAACTTTAGTAACTTTAATATTGAGCTCTTTTCATCATCAAAAGATAGTTATGAAAAATTTTCTCCTAGAACTAATATGAGAAATAATCTAGAATTCATAATGAAAGACTTTATTCCAAACTTCAGTAATAGTTCTGATAACTTATTGTTTTATGGAACTCCAGGTAGCGGAAAAACCTTTCTTTCATATTGTATAGCTAAAGAACTTTTAGATCGAGGATTCTTAGTTATTTATAAAACTTCTGATGAATTAATAAAAGCATTAAAAGAAGTAAGATTTAATAATAATACTTATATGGAAAAACTTCTTATAGACTGTGATCTTCTTATTATAGATGATTTAGGTTCAGAACAACTTAATGATTTTGTTGCTACAGAATTATTTAATTTAATAAATAAAAAACTGCTTAAAAAGAAAAAGATGATTATATCAACTAACTTCACATTAGCTGAACTTTCAAGACATTATAGCGAAAGAATATCATCAAGACTTTTAGGAAACTTTAAATTACAAAAGTTTTATTCTGAAGATATAAGAATAAAATTAAATTTATCAAAGAGATAAAAAGTGGAGCATTTATAAATACTCCACTTTTTATACAATCAATCTCCAAATTTGTGTTGTACAAAAACATATAAATATACCAGCAACAGTTGGTATTAAAAAACTTATAATAGTCCACTTAATACTATTTGTTTCCTTTTTTATAGTTAAAAGCGTTGTTCCACATGGATAATGCATTAAACATAATATCATAACATTAATAGCCGTAAGTATTGTCCAGCCATTTGCTATTAACAAGTCTTTAAGCTCATATAAACTTTCTAGTTCAAGCATTGTTGTCGCTCTTAAATAACTCATTATTATAATTGGCATAACTATTTCATTAGCTGGTAAGCCTAGTATAAATGCCATTAAAATATATCCATCTACACCTATACTATTAGCAAAAGGTGCTAAAAAATCAGCACATACTGTTAAAAGCGAACTATCTCCAACATTAATATTAGAAAATACCCATATAACAACACCAGCTGGTGCTGCAACAACTACCGCTCTTCCTAGTACATATAATGTTCTATCCAATATTGATCTAACTATTATTTTACCTGCTTGAGGTTTTCTGTATGGAGGAAGTTCTAATATAAAGTTTGATGGAACTCCCTTAAGTATAGTCTTAGATAAAATTTTAGATACTAGAAAAGTCATAAGAACTCCAAAAATAATAACAACAGTAACAGTAATTGCTGATACTAAATTTCCACTAATTCCTACTGATATTCCTCCCATGAATATAGTAGCTATAGATATAAGCATTGGAAATCTGCCATTACAAGGCATAAATACATTAGTTAAAATTGCTATTAATCTTTCTCTAGGAGAATTTATTATTTTACATCCTATTACACCAGCTGCATTACATCCAAGACCCATGCACATAGTTAAAGCTTGTTTTCCGCATGAACAGCATTTTTTAAAGCACTTATCTAAATTAAAAGCAATTCTTGGTAAGTATCCTAAGTCTTCTAAAAGAGTAAACATAGGAAAAAATATAGCCATAGGTGGAAGCATTACCGAAACTACCCATGCTAATGTTACATATACACCATCTATTAAAATTCCAGAAATCCAATTTGGTACAGATGTATTTAAAAATAAATCTCTTAAATACTCTTCACCATATCCGAATAAATTTGCAAGCATAGAAGATGGATAATTAGCTAATGTTATTGTTATCCACAAAACAACAAGCAATGTAATTATCATTATAGGTATTCCAGTTATTTTAGAAACTAATACTTTATCAATTTTTCTTTGAAAATTATTATATTTATTCGTTACTTTTACAACTTTATTACAAAGATTTTCAGCCTTACCTATAAGAGTTTTTATTATTTTATCCCCTATAATCTTATCTCTATTTTCCTCTAGTATCTCATTAACTTTTAATGAAATTATATCCAAATTCTTTTCATTAAAGTTATATATATTGTATATAGAATTTTTTATACTGCTATCTCCCTCTAATAATCTTAAAGCTATCCATCTACCTTCTTTTTCTGTAATTTCATTATTAGCTTCCATTAGAACATTTTTTAAAACTTTAATATTTTTTTCTATATAATTATCATATTTTATTAAGCATTTTTCATTTTCTTCTCTTGACACTTCAATAAGTATAGCTTCCTTTAATTCTTCTATACCTACTCCTTTTGTTGCAGCTGTTTCTATGACTGATGTTTCTATTTCTTTTGATAATAATTTAGTATTTATATTTATACCCTTTTTCTTAGCCTCATCTATTAAATTAACACATAAAATTACTCTTTTACTTATTTCTGAGATCTGAAAAAATAAATTTAAGTTTCTCTCTAAAGAAGTTGCATCAGCTATTACAACAACTAAATCAGGTTTATTAAAACATATATAATCCCTTGCAATTTCCTCTTCTTCTGAATTAGATAATAGTGAATAAGTTCCTGGTAAATCAACTACCTTAATAATTTTATTTTTAAATTCATAATATCCTTCCGCATTACTTACTGTTTTTCCTGGCCAATTACCAGTATGCTGATTTAATCCAGTTAATGCATTAAAAACCGTACTTTTTCCCACATTTGGATTTCCAGCTAATGCAATTACAAAATTCTCTTTAGTATTATTTTTATAATTATTTAAAGATAATATATTTATTCCAGTTGAGTTTTTATTTAGTCCCAATTTAATCCTCTCCTAAAATTGATTAACTACACTAATCTTTTCACTATCCTCTTCTCTTATTGCAATTACAGTCCCTCTTATTAAATATGCTCTTGGATCTTTAAATGGACTCTCGTATAAAACTTCTATTAAAGTCCCTTCTACTATTCCCATATCAAAAAACCTTCTTCTAAGATCTCCATCTACTTCTATATCAATTACCTTCACAATAGACCCTAACTCAACTTCATTTAATTTCATTATTAACCTCCTTTTCGTGTTAATTTTTATAATTTCTTATTAATAGATTATGAAAATAATTATATGTCGTGATTGATAATATAAAGAATAAAAAAATAAAAAAAAGAAGTAAGATAAAATCTTACTTCTAACTTTGGCGACTCAGAAGGGGTTCGAACCCTCGACCTCTGGCGTGACAGGCCAGCACTCTAACCAGCTGAGCTACTGAGCCAAATAAAAAAATGGTGGGCACAACAGGGATCGAACCTGTGACCCCCTGCTTGTAAGGCAGGTGCTCTCCCGGCTGAGCTATGCGCCCATTTTTATATAAAAAAAAAGAAATGGTGACTCCTAGGGGAATCGAACCCCTGTTACCACCGTGAAAGGGTGGTGTCTTAACCGCTTGACCAAGGAGCCATATTAAATTTTAAAAAATAATTTTTCAAATAATAATTTTAAAGTGGCGACTCAGAAGGGGTTCGAACCCTCGACCTCTGGCGTGACAGGCCAGCACTCTAACCAGCTGAGCTACTGAGCCGCATTAAAATTATGTGGTGGGCACAACAGGGATCGAACCTGTGACCCCCTNCTTAACCGCTTGACCAAGGAGCCATATTAAATTGGAGCTGATGATCGGACTTGAACCGATAACCTGCTGATTACAAGTCAGCTGCTCTGCCAATTGAGCCACATCAGCATATTATAAAAAATTATTAATTTTAAAAATGGCGACTCAGAAGGGGTTCGAACCCTCGACCTCTGGCGTGACAGGCCAGCACTCTAACCAGCTGAGCTACTGAGCCGCATTAAAATTATGTGGTGGGCACAACAGGGATCGAACCTGTGACCCCCTGCTTGTAAGGCAGGTGCTCTCCCAGCTGAGCTATGCGCCCACATAAAAATGGTGACTCCTAGGGGAATCGAACCCCTGTTACCACCGTGAAAGGGTGGTGTCTTAACCGCTTGACCAAGGAGCCATGTTAAAACTTTTTATAATCTGCGCTTATTCGTTACTTGGCGCTAATCACATAGACTATATTACATAAAATCAATTTAAGTGTCAACACTTTTTTAAATAATTTTTTATTTTTTTTATTTTTTATATTTAATAATTCATTATTCTAGCAATTTAAATTCTTTTTTATTATTTGGTTTATTCTTTAAAACACCCGGATTTTCAAGGTTTTCCATAGCTAAAGTATATTTTGATATTAATTTTTCTCTTTCATCAACTTCTTTCTTTATTTTACTAATTTCTCTATTACATAATTCTTTAAATTCAGCTTTTTCTATAGTACTAATCTTTAAACTATAATCTTTTCTACTAAATTTTTTCCCAATTGCTTCAACTTTTATAGGAAATTTATTATTAACTAGCATAAGTAATTTTTTTTCCCAAACATTACGTTTATTTATTGAATAAGTATCTAATAATATTATTAGTTCATCTAATTTTTCCTTACACTCAATTTCTATTCCATCTAATAAAGCTTTATATAAAAATACTGAAATTCCCCTTTGAAGTCTTATTTTTAAAAGTTCCTTATTAGAAAATAAAAATTCATCTATTTTATTTTCAGTTAATATTTCTACATCTTTATTATAAAATTCTTTAATTCCTTCAGTATTTGGATATAATACTAAAACTTTATCATAATTTATTCTTCTTACACTAAATTGCTTATTATAATCCTCTGAATACTTATCTTTTACAATAACTTTCATAATACACACCTCTATTTTTAATATTCCATTCTTTAATCAAAATTATTACTATGGTAGAATTATTTAAAAGATTTATTAAGGAGCGTTTTAAAATGATATATCACGATTTAATAATTGTTGGCGGTGGTGCTTCAGGACTTATGTCTGCAATACTAGCTAAAGATCTTGGTTTAGATGTTGCTATAGTCGAAGGAACTGATAGAGTTGGTAAGAAAATTTTAACTACCGGAAATGGTAGATGTAATATTTCAAATTCTTCTATATGTTATCCATTTAAAAATTATCATAGTTCAAATGATAATTTCTTTATTGATGCATTAAATAGTTTTTCTATAGAAGATACTAAGAATTTCTTTTTATCTATAGGACTTCCAATCGTTCAACTTGAAAATAGCAAACTTTATCCACAATCCTTACAAGCATCTTCAGTTGTAGATATTTTTAGGTTAGCTCTTGAAGATAGAAACATACCTGTATACACAAATTGTAAAGTTAAAACTATCCACAAGAAAAAAACTTTTAAATTATCCACAAGTAATGATGAATTTCCTAATTTTAATTGTTCAAAACTTTTACTTTGCTGTGGTGGAAAATCTGCTGTTAAAACTGGTTCAGATGGATCAGGGCATAAACTATCTGAAATCCTAGGACACTCAATAACTCCTACAATGCCTGGCATAGTACAATTAAAACTTGATTATCCTCGACTTAAAGGATTGTCAGGAATAAAATTTGAAGGTAAAGTATCTTTAATATCTAACAATAAAATTATTAGAGAAGAATTCGGAGAAATATTATTCACAGATTACGGAATTTCTGGTCCACCAATACTTCAAATTTCATCCACAGTTTCTCGTGAATTAAAAAAACATAACGATGTGTGGATAAACTTAGATATGATGCCTGAAAAATCTTTAGATGATGTTAGTAATTTTATATATGGACATCTTGCTATGTTCTCTCATAGAAGTATATCTGATTCTTTAATTGGAGTAGTTAATAAAAAACTTATACCTATTTTACTTAAAGATATAGGAATTATCGATATTCATATTCCTTGTTGTGATATGGATTGGAGTTATCAAAATACTTTAATTGAAAGACTTAAAAATTGGTCATTTAAATGTATAGGAACTAAAGAATTCCAAAATGCACAGGTAACAGTAGGTGGTGTAAATACTAAAGAAGTTAATCCAAAAACCTTAGAATCTAAGTTAGTTGAAAATCTATACTTTGCAGGTGAAATCTTAGATGTAGATGGTGATTGTGGTGGTTTTAATCTTCAATGGGCATGGAGTTCAGCATTTTTAGTAGTTAATTCAATTGCAAAAAAATAGACTGCTTTTGCAGTCTATTTTTAAAATTTTATATTGATTTTCTCCAATGAGCTTCTAATAACGTAAGTTCTTGACCATCTTTATCCATAATTTTATGAAGTGTTATTAATTCATTATTTTCTTTTATAACTTCTGCTGATACATGAATTCTATTTCCATAAGTTGTTTCTTTTTCAAATACTACTTTTAATTTATCTATTTCATAATCCTTAACAACATCTATTGGAACTGATTCTATAGCCCATTCAATGTATTTTACATTATTAACATGAGTATTAGAATCTATATCACTATACCTTATTTGAAATTCTTTATAATGATCTTCTTTATCTATTCTTCTTATTTTTCCCATATCTATGGCTTTTTCCATATCTCCTAATTCACCATAAAATTTATATTGCTCTTTAAGTATTCTAGCGGGTCTTCTCTTTTCTATATTTATTAAGAAAAATAGTGCTGTCGCCTCTGCTAAAAGTTCTCCATCTTCATTTTTTATTAAATATTTTCTAAATGCATAAAACTTCTTAAATCCTAATGGAACTGTTGTTACATTTATTTTCTGTCTATATTTTGGATATTTATAAATATTTATATCATATTTATAAAATACCCAAGTACATCCATGTGATAATTGAAAATCTATTGAATCTCCTACTGCTTCTGCATGAATATTACCAATATCACAGAAAAAATCTACCATAGATGCAAGTTTACATCTTAATTTATAATCTGAATCTCTATACATTACTTCATATTGTTTTGTATATTCTTTAATACATTTATTAGTCATTATTCTCACACCTCAAAGTATTATTTATTATAATCCTACATTAAATTAATTAAACTTTCTATCTTCCATGTACTTATTAATTTAGTTTTTACAAATTATTAATTATATTAAGTTTGCAAATATAATATTAACTAATAACATGTTAAAACTATTTTTTACAAACTTCTAACAAAAACATATATGTAAAGTAAAAAGCAGATAGCCTAGGCTATCTGCTAAATTTATTAATATTCTACTTTATTATTTAAAGCTTCTAATAAAGCTTCTAAGTTTAATCCATGAACTTCAGCTGCTTCTTCTAAAGTTTCAGCTTGTGCTGATGGACATCCAACACAACCCATTCCAAACGCCATTAAAACTTCTGCTCTTGTTGGGTCCTTTTTTATTATTTCACCGATTGTCATATCTTTAGTTATCATAAATTCACCTCTTTAATAATTTTAGTACATAAATATCATCTATAAAAAATTATATTTTATACATTTATTAAAGTCAAGTTCTTCAGTCGGAATTAAATTTCTTTAACTCTCATTGTTTGGTCTCTCTTTGGACCAACTGAAACTATAGATACTCTTGTATCTGTAAATTCCTCTATTCTTTCAATATACTTCTTAGCATTCTCTGGAAGTTCTTCGTAGCTTCTTGCATCTGCAACACTATCATCCCATCCATCGAACTCTTCATATACTGGCTCACAATTTGCAAGATCTTCTAAGCTAGCTGGGAAGTAATCAATAACTTCTCCATTAAACTTATATCCTGTACAAACCTTTATTTTATCAAGTCCTGCTAATGTATCTATTTTTGTTACTGCAAGTGAAGTTAATCCACTTACTCTAACTGATGTTTTAAGTATAACTAAATCTAACCATCCACATCTTCTTGATCTACCAGTAGTAACTCCATATTCATGTCCTTTTTCTCTTATCCAATCACCAATTTCATCATTTAATTCTGTTGGAAATGGTCCTTTACCAACTCTTGTTGTATAAGCCTTAGCTATACCAACTGAATTAGTTATCATATTTGGTCCTATTCCTGAACCACTAGCTACACCACCAGCAGTTGTATTTGATGATGTTACATATGGATATGTTCCATAGTCAATATCAAGAAGCATACCTTGAGCACCTTCAAATAATACATCTTTGTTAGCCTTGATTGAATCATAAACTTGAACTGATGTATCTTTTACAAATGGTCTTAACTTTTTAGCAAGCTCTTTATATTCATTGAATATTTCTTCAAAGCTTAAAGGTTCTCCACCTAAAACTTTTGTTATGTATGCATTTTTAGCTTCTACATTTTCTCTTAATTTTTCTTCAAATACATTCTCATGCATAAGATCACAAACTCTTATTCCTGATCTTTCATATTTATCTGTATAACATGGTCCGATACCTTTTCCTGTTGTTCCGATATCATTTTTTCCTCTAGCTTTTTCTTTTAATTTATCTAATACTTTGTGATATGGCATTATAAGTTGTGCTCTATCACTTATCATTAATTTTTCTGGTGTTACCTTAACTCCAACACCTTCTAAATATTCTATTTCTTCAAATAATGCCTTTGGATCAACAACTACACCATTTCCAATAACATTAACCTTATCATCATATAGTATTCCTGAAGGTATTAAGTGAAGCTTATATTCTTTATCTCCAACAACTACAGTATGACCTGCATTATTTCCTCCTTGGAATCTAACGACAACATCTGCCTCTTCTGCAAGGTAATCTGTCATTTTACCTTTTCCTTCATCTCCCCATTGGGCTCCTACTACTATAAATGCTGACATATTATTTGCCTCCTTTGGATTATAAGTCTTCTTAGACCTATTATTCACTAACTTTATTATTTACATTAATTAAATAAATTAATATAAATTATTGAGATTTTTATAATCTCCATGAATATAGTAACAAACTGGAAGTTGTAAATCAACATATTATCGAATATTTTTCTATAAATTTAATAAATAATTCGTATAGAATTAAAAATAACAGAAAAAAACCTTAGACCTGTGGAATCTAAGGTTTTTTTCTCTTAACTTAATAATTAAGAGGAGTTTTTCGCGTTAATGTTTTTTTATGTGTGTTCTGTGTGTCCAGTATATAACCAATTCAAAATTCTTACGCTTTCTAATTGATATTGATTATCACTAACTATAGTATATATTCTATTTTTTACTTTGTCAACATATAAAAATAAATTTATTACATATTTTTTGATTTATCTGCGCATTTATCCATAGCTCCTATTATAGAATTTCTAAAACCAAGCTTTTCAAGTTCACATACTGCTTCTATAGTTGTACCTTTTGGTGAACATACCATATCCTTTAATTCTCCAGGGTGTTTACCTGTTTCTAATACCATCTTTGCTGAACCTAGTACACTTTGAGCTGCCATTTTGTATGCCTTACTTCTTGGAATACCAAGTTTTACAGCTTCATCAGCCATAGCCTCTATAAACATAAATACATATGCTGGTGATGATCCACAAAGTGCTATAAATCCATGAAAATCCTCTTCTGAAAGTATTTCATATTTACCAAATGAATTAAACATATTACAAACATATTCTAATTCTTCATCATTAATATTTGAATTAGGACATATAGCAGACATTCCTTCTCCTACTAAAGCAGGTGTATTTGGCATAGTTTTTATTATTTTATAATCTTCTCCTATCATTTCATGTAAATCTTCTAAATCTATTCCAGCTGCAATACTTATTATTATTTTGTCTTTAGTTATATGTTCTTTTATTTTACTAATAACATCTTTATACATGTAAGGTTTTACTGCAAGAATTAATACATCAGCAAATTCAACAACTTCTTCATTATGTACTGTTGCATTAACTCTATATTGCTTCTCTAATCTTTCTTTTGATTCTTCACTTCTAGTTGAAACTATAATATCTTCATTATTAGAAAATCCTTTGCTTATTAATCCTCCAAGCATTGAGCTTCCCATGTTACCACAACCTATAAATCCTATTTTTTTACTCATAATCAATCCTCCAATTTTAATTTATTATAAAGAAAACTCACCTGATACGGTGAGCTTTTCATAGTAGTTGTAAATAATTATTCTGTATGTATAGTATCTAAATTTCCAAATTTACTAAATTGACCAAGCCAAGCTAATTTAACAGTTCCAACAGGACCATTTCTTTGCTTTGCTATTATACATTCCCCTACATTTTTATCTTCAGTTTCCTTATTATAATATTCATCCCTATATAAAAACATAACAAGGTCAGCATCTTGTTCTATTGAACCAGATTCTCTAAGGTCAGATAGCATCGGTCTATGATCTGCTCTTTGTTCTGGTGCACGAGATAACTGAGATAATGCTATAACTGGACATTCCATTTCCTTTGCTAATGCTTTTATAGATCTAGATATTTCTGATACTTCTTGTTGTCTACTCTCTGATGAAGATCCTGACATAAGTTGAAGATAATCTATAAGAATTAAATCTATACCATACTCTATCTTTAATCTCCTACATTTTGATCTCATTTCCATTACAGAAACCCCTGCAGTGTCATCTATATATATCTTTGCTTTAGACAATGGTCCTGTAGCTCTTGCTATATTCTCCCAATCTTTATCATCTAAAGCACCTGTTCTAAGCTTTAACATATCAACATTTGCTTCTGAACATAAAAGCTTATATGCCAATTGTTCTTTAGACATTTCTAAAGAAAATATAACTACACTTTTACCTTCTCTAAGTGCTGCATATTCTGCAATATTTAGTGCAAATGTTGTTTTACCCATTGATGGTCTTGCAGCTATAAGAACCATATCACCTTTTTGGAATCCTGAAGTTTTCGCATCCAAATCTACAAATCCAGATCCTACTCCTGTTATTTCACCCTTATTATTAAATAATCTCTCTATTTCAATAAATCCTCTTTCAAGAACTTGATTTAAAGGTTCAAAATCACTTGTAGTTCTTTTTTCTGCTATATCAAATATTCTTTTTTCTGCTGCATCTAATACATCTTCAACTTCTCCTTGTTTATTATAACTTTCTTCAATAATAGAAGTTGAAGCTTTTATAAGCTTTCTAAGCGTTGATTTTTCTTGAACTATCTTTATATAAGAAGAAAGGTTAGCTGTAGTTGGTACAGATGATGTTATTTCTGTTACATATGTAACACCGCCAGCTCTTTCTAACATATCGTTAGCTTTTAACTCCTCAAGTACAGTAACTAAATCTACAGCCATATCCTTTTTAAACATATCAAGTATGCTTTTAAATAAAACTTTATGACTGTCTCTATAAAAATCATTTTCTTCTAGTCCTTCAGCAGCCTGAGCTATTGCACTTCTATCAATAATCATAGAACCAATTACTGATTGTTCCGCTTCTATACTTTGTGGCAATGTTTTATTAACTGTTGTTTCCATGCTTATACCTCCTTCCAAATTTTAATTTTATCATATAATCTATATAATAAAAATAATAAAATAAAGTAAAGAAGATTAAAATCTTCTTTACTTTATTATTCAAAAACTAAATTCATTACATCTTCAATAGTTTTTGCAGTTTTAACTTCTATATCAGTTAATCCTTGTGGAATATCATTTTTATTATCTTCTGGCACAATAGCTAATTTTATTCCTTTTCTTCTTGCACCATATATTTTTTCAAATATTCCTCCAACAGGCTTAACCTTTCCTCTTAATGATATTTCCCCGGTAATAGCAACATCTTGTCTTAAAGGTTTATTTAATAAAGCACTTATTATACAAACTGTTATTGCTGCACCTGCTGATGGACCATCTATTTTTCCTCCACCAACTACATTGACATGAATATCATAATCTTTTATGTCTTTATCAGTAAGTTTTCTTATTACTGAAGCTGCATTATATACTGAATCTTTAGCCATACTTCCTGCAGTCTCATTAAATCTTACAGTTCCTGCACCCTTTTTCTTTGCTTCAAAAACTGATGCTTCTATTTCTAGTGTTGAACCTATAAATCCACTTACTCCTAAACCATATATATGACCAACTTCATATTCAGTATGATTTTCTACTATTTCAAACGGAGTATATCTTCCTATTGATACTACTTCCTCTACATCTTTTAAAGTTATTTTTAACTTTTTAGGCTTATTCTTTCTCTTGTATAATGCAAATCCATAAGCATCAGTAAGTATATTTACAGCTTTTCTTCCCTCTATAGTAAATCTGCTTATATACTCTGGAACCTCTTTTTCTAATGAAACCCCAAGCTTTTTAGCAGCATTTCTTACTATATCTTGAATATCTTTAACTCCAAGTGGCTCAAAATAAACCTCTGTACATCTTGATCTAAGAGCAGGATTTATTTCTCCAGGTTCTCTTGTTGTTGCACCAATTAAAACGAAATCCGCTGGAGCTCCCTTTTCAAATAAGTATTTTATATATTTAGGAGTTTTTTCATCATCTGGATCATAATATGATGATGAAAATTCAACTCTCTTATCTTCTAATACTTTTAAAAGTTTATTTTGAAGAATATTATCAAGTTCTCCTATTTCATCTATAAATAATACTCCTCCATGAGCCTCTGTTACTAAACCTGGCTTTGGTTCAGGTACTCCAATATCCGCTAAATCCCTCTTACTTCCTTGATATATAGGATCGTGTACTGAACCTAGTAAAGGATTTGTTATTTCTCTTGGATCCCATCTTAAAGTTGTTCCATCTACTTCAACAAATTTAGATTTATCATCAAAAGGTGTAAATTCTAAATCTTTAGCAGCATTAAGTGCTATTCTAGCTGCTGTAGTCTTACCAACTCCTGGTGGTCCATAAAGAATTATATGTTGTGGATACGGAGATGATAATTTTGATATTAATGATTTTATAGCTCTCTCTTGACCTACTATTTCATCTAACTTTTCAGGTCTTAAAAAGCTCATTATATTTTTACTTGTTACTCTATCATCTAATTCTTTAAGTTCTTCATATTTTTTCTTTGTTTTTTGGTTTTCACTGCCCTTTTCTTTTTTAATAATGGAAAGTCTCATTTCATCTATATACTTTTCTTGCTTTTCCATTATAGCCTTCTCTACTTTTGATTCTATTTGATTTTGAACATATCTTTTAGCTATCTCTTCTGAAATCCACACAACAGCATCTTCAATAACTTCATCTACTTTATCTTCTGGTGGTACTACTTCAATTCCAGCACCATCTGAAGCTATCATATTTAATGCATATGCTCTCTCAGCTATATTCTTTGATCCAACATAATCTTTAAGTTTAAATCTTACTGTTCTAGCTCTTATAGCACCTTCATCTAATACATTTTTTAATATGTCAAATAGAACATTTATTTGAGAGTCTTGTGATAAATCACCATTTATTATATCTTGCAGGAAACCAATTTCCTCGCGTAATTTCAAAATACTATTCCTCCTTAAGCTTGTGGAACAATAATAACCTTCATTTTTGTTGATACTTCTGGATATAATTTAACTTCTATATCATATCCTCCAGCTACCTTTATTGTTTCCATAACAATCTTTTTCTTATCAATCTCAACTTTATAATTTTCTTTTATCTTTGTAGCTACATCTTTACTTGTTATAGCTCCAAATAACTTACCATTATCTCCTGTTTTAGCAGTTATTTTTATTTCTTTTCCTTTTAATTCTCCTGCTAATTTTTGAGCTGCTTCAAGTTCTGCAAGCTTTTGCTTTCTTTCATTTTCTTTCTTATTATTTAAGATGTGTAAATTATTATTTGTAGCTTCTTCTGCAAGCTTCTTTGGAAATAAGAAATTTCTTGCATATCCATCTGATGTATTTACAACATCACCTTTTTTTCCTAAACTTTTAACATCCTTTAATAAAATTACTTTCATGTTATTCACCCACCCTTAAGTATTTTGTAATTGCCTCATTTAATTCAATTAAGGCATCATCTATTGTTTTATTTGGCATCTTAGTACCAGCCATATTCATATGACCTCCACCACCTAAAGCTTCTAAAACTATTTGAACATTTATATCACCAATAGATCTAGCACTAATATAAGTGTGGCCATCAATATTTGCTAAAACAAAACTAGCTAAAACGCCTGATATATTTAACAAATCATCTGCTGATTTTGCAATCATTACTGTATCCTTAACATTTGCAGGACATACTGATATAGCAATATTATCTTCTATCTTTGCTGATTTAATTATATCAGCTATTTGTATAAAATCTTCTAAATTATCAGTAAACATCTTTTTAACTTCTGTAGTTTCAGCCCCCATTTTTCTAAGAAATGATGCTGCATCAAAGGTTCTTACTCCTGTTTTAAAAGCAAATCCCTTTGTATCCATATAAATACCTGCTAAAAGACCTTCGGCTTCTAATTTATTTAAAGTTACATTTTCAATCATATATTGTATAATTTCTGTTACCATTTCACATGTTGATGATGCATAAACTTCTATATAATTTAGTAAAGTATCTCCTATTATATCTGCACTTCTTCTATGATGATCTATTATAACTTTTCTTTTTGAATTTTCTATAAGATCTAAATTATCAACATAGTTTCTATTGTGTACATCTACAATTATCAGTAATGATTCATCAGTTACTTCTTTCTTAGCTTCTTCTGATGTTTCAAATAGATTAGCATACTTTCCATCTACTTGCAATTGTTTCAAATAATATTCTACTGCATCTTTATTGCTATCATCTAATATTATATTACATGATTTACCAAGTTGTCTTACAGCACTTGCCATACCTACAGCAGCACCTAAACAATCCATATCAAAATTTTTATGTCCTAATATAAATATCTTATTACTTTCATATATAAGTTCTTTTAATGCATGAGAAACAACTCTAGCTCTAACTTTAGTCCTCTTTTCTATCTCCTTGCTATTTCCCCCAAATATTTTTACACTATCTGGACTCTTTACAACAACTTGATCTCCACCTCTTCCTAAAGCTAACTCTTTTCCTATAGAAGCATACTTATAGTTTTCCAATGGTGATATACCACCTCTTCCAACTCCCACACTTAATGTTACTTCTATTTTATTTCCTTTATTTATATTAGATATTTTATCTAATATATTAAAATTATTACTTATTTCCTCATCAATATATTTATCCTGAATTGATAGTATATATTTATTAGTCTGATATTTCTTTATCATAGCTTCAAGTTTATGAGCATAGCTACTTAATTCTCTATCAATTTCTGCAATAACTAAAGGCTTATCTGACTCAATTGTTGAATCTAAAACTTCAGTAAAATTGTCTACTTCTATTAATACTACGCTTTCTCTTGTTGCATCTAATCCTATAAGCTCACTTATATCATTAAAATAAATTAAATATAATTGTTTATCTTTTCTAAATATCTTCTTACTATAAACATCATAAAGTTTACTATTTAATTTTAGTTTTTGATGCAATCCTTTATCAGAATCTAATATATCACTTAACTTTAATCCTCTTGCTATACCAAGTATATTTTCTCCTAGAAAACTTCTTCGATCATCTAACTCATTAAATACATTATTATGCCATTCTATAATACCCTTATCGTCTATTAAAGCTATTGGTAATATTGTATTTTCTACAGTATCCTTAACAGCTTCATTTATTTCTTTAGTAAATTGATTTATATCCTCTTCCTTCTTCCAATAATTATTTAACTGATAAAAATTATCTATAAAATATATTATTGCTATCAATAATCCAATTTGACTATATCCTAATAAAAAGAATATTACAGAAGATAAAATTAATCCTACGGGCTTTATGAGTTTTTTCAATAATTTATCTATATTCATAAAACTCCTCCTATTTAATTATTAGTCTCTTCTGTTTGAAATATACTCCTTAAGTTTACTCAAGCTCTTTCCTTCTTTTTCAACTTCATCTTCTGATCTTATCCCAAAATCAAGCTTCTTTTTCATCTCATGATCTATCTCAGGTAGAGAATATCCTAGTTTTTCTCCTAACACATATAAGATTATTATAGCTCCTGCTATACATTCAACAATAGCTTCTTCAGCTACATTACTACCTCTAGTTAATAATGTATAAAAATCACCTATAACCCTTATTAATTGAGCCTTTAGATTATCTATGATTTTTACATTTCTCATAATATTTAAATCTCTCTTTCTCACAAATACCCCTCCCACAAATACCCTGTATGTATATTTTAATTTTTTTCTATTACTAATGCAAGAAGCTGATAATTTTTTGCAAAAAATAAGAGTACTACAGAAATACAAATTCTGTAGTACTCTTTAATTACTACTATTCAGTTGTGAATGGTAATAATGCTATGTTTCTTGATCTCTTGATTGCAGTAGTTAATTGTCTTTGGTGCTTAGCACATGTTCCTGAAATTCTTCTTGGAAGTATCTTTCCTCTTTCAGTTACATACTTTCTTAACTTAGCTACATCTTTGTAATCTATTGATTCAGCTTTTTCTACACAAAAAGCACAAACTTTTCTCTTAGATCTTCTCATTCTACCAGATCTTCTGTTGTTTTCTCTCATCACTTAAACCTCCTTACCTTGAAAATCTCTAAAATGGCATATCTCCGTCATCAACAGGAGTCATGTCATCATCGAAACCACCAAACGGATCGTTTGCTGGCTTTGAATAATCAGAATTATTTCCGCCAAAATCATTATTAAATGATCCAGCGCTGTTGCCACTCTTACCACCAACAAATTCAAAGCTTTCTACAACTACATCAGTAGTGTATCTCTTTGAACCGTCTTGTGCATCGTAACTACCAGTTCTGATGTTTCCAGTAATTGCGATTTGGCTACCTTTTGTAAGATATTGTGCTATTGTCTCAGCTTGCTTTCCAAATGCTACGCAATTGATAAAGTCAGCCTCATCTCTCTTGAATTGTCTTGTAACTGCAACTGAAAATCTAGTAACTGCATTACCACTTCCTGCTGCAAATCTTAATTCAGGATCTTTTGTAAGTCTACCTAAAAGTATAACTTTGTTCATTACAATATCACCTCTCTTACGCTTCCTTACTTACTACGATGTGTCTTATAAGACCATCAGTAATTCTGAATACTCTTTCTAATTCTCTTGGTAATTCTGGGTTTGCTGTAAATTCTACTAATGTGTAGTATCCTTCGCTAACTTTTGAGATTTCGTAAGCAAGCTTTCTCTTACCCCAAACATCAACGTTTTCTACAGTTCCTCCACCATTTTCGATTACACCTTTAAACTTTTCGATGTTAGCTTTAACTACCTCTTCGTCAAGTGATGGGTGTTGTATGAATATAGTTTCGTACTTTCTCATCATTTTCACCTCCTCCCCTCGGACTAACGGCTGTGCTTTGCACAGCAGGGATTACAATTTATAATTCTATCATTATAATTTTACTTTTTCAAGAACTTTTGTTAATTTTCTGCCTTATGAACTATTTTTTTTGCACCTTTTTGGAATTTACTTCTTGGTATCATGATAATTCTTCCACAACCGACACATTTTATCTTTATATCTGCACCAATTCTTGTTATTTCAAAATTTTTTTCTCCACAAGGATGCTGTTTTTTCATTTCAACTATATCGCCTAAATTAAAATTTTCTACCAATTATATTCCTCCATTCTATAAATTTAAAAATTTATTATTACTCATTTTTAACTATTATTTCTGTTTTATTATAAGGAATCTCTATTTTTGCCTTATCTAACGCTTCTTTTATTTCTTTTCTAAGCTCTCTTTCCATAGCCCATTGCTTCATTGGTTTACTAAAACCAACGACTCTTATATTAACTCCTGATGCTCCAAGTGCAGTTACTCCCCATATATCAATAGGATTTGGAACATCATCTTTATACTTTTCTTGAAACTTATCACAAGTTTCTCTTATTACACTTAGCGCATTATCAATATCTTGCTCATAAGCTATTGATACATCGACAATAAACCTAATATTATTTCTTGAATGATTTGTAACTTCTTTTATTGTTCCATTAGGTATTAAATGCAAGTCACCATTAAAATCCTTTAATATAGTTGTTCTTATTCCTATACTATCTATTATTCCCTCAAAATTTCCTATAGTAACATAATCCCCTACTCCATATTGATCCTCAAACAATATAAAAAATCCATTTATTATATCTTGTACTAAGCTTTGTGCACCAAAACCTAATGCAAAACCACCAATACTAGCTACAGTTAATGATACTCCCTTAAATATATCTGATAATATTATCGCAAGTCCTATAAAATACACTGCATATTTTAATATACTATGCATTACAGCACCAACAGTAATTGCTTTTTGAGGATTAATTGATAATCTAGAATTTTGATTATTAACTTGTCTATCAACAAATTTTTTTATTGCTCTATTTCCTATCTTTATACATATAAACATTAAAAATACTACAATAATAATTTTAATACCTTTTGATACTACATAATCTAATGTTTCAATAGCAACCTTATAAAATTTTTCTGTCCAAACAGATGAATCAAAAAGAAAATTTTTCATCTCTCCACTCTCCCTAAAGTTTTAATTACATTTCTTTATATCCATCTTCATCTTTACAATATACATTTTTATATTCAAAATTTTCACTTTTTACCTGTTCAATATTTATTCCATCCTCAAATCTAACACAAATCCCACAACTTTGAGTTATTAAAGTAGGTGTTGGCATTATCCTAAAATTATAGCCCTTTTCCTTTAAATATTTTTCTCCAGCCATTGCATCATGTGTATTCTTAAATACTACTATATAATATTTCATAATTCTCTCCTTCTAAAATGTATTCTAACTATATTATATATATTTTAAAAATTTTATAAAGAAATATAATACTCTTTTTATTCAAATTTAATGAATTGTATTAATATTTGTTTTATAATAAAATACATAACTTTATGTATAGAAGGAGATTGTTATGATGCCTATTATAAAAGCGCCTTTTATAGGTTTTTTATCGGGACTTTTTGCATCTATACCTATTGGCCCTGCTGGGCTAGAGGCCGTAAACAGATCATTAAGCAAAGGCTTTTGGAGTGGATTTAAAGTATCTATGGGTGCATTAGTTGCTGATTATACATATTTACTAGTAATAAATTTAGGATTATTTAGTATGGTAAATAACAACAAATTTTCTAAAGGTTTATTTTGGATTATTTCTGGAATAGTATTAATTATATTTGCTAAATTTTCAAAAAAAAATAAAACTTCTGCTAATAAAGTTTCAACTAAATTTGTAAATTCAAATAAATCAAAAGGGTTCATGTCTGGATTTATAATTACACTTATTAATCCATTAACTTTTTCTTTTTGGATAGCTTTTAGTGGAACTGTTGCAGCAGTTTGGAAAAGTTATGGTTATTTATTTTTTTGTATATCTTTATTATTTATGATTATTGGAAGCATGTCCTGGTTAATTGTATTAAATATTCTAGCTTCAAAAGGACTTAAATTATTAAAAAAAGATATTAATAAAACAGCATCAAATTTATTGACTTATGTTTTGTATATTATCGGTATTATTTTTGTTATTTATGGAATATATGTAATATTATAGAAGAAGGTGTAAGAATATGAAAGTTTATTTAGACAATGCTAGCACAACCTTTCCTAAACCTAAGGTTGTGAGCGATTCAATTTATAATTACTTAGTAAATATAGGTGGAAATGCTAACAGGTCAAATCATTCAAATGCATTAGAAAGCAATAGAGAAATATTCTTAGCAAGAGAAAGAATAGCCAAATTTTTTAACTATGATAAATTTGAAAATGTAGTTTTTACAAATAACATAACTATGTCTTTAAACATCCTTATAAAAGGAATATTACGTAAAGGTGATCATGTAATAACTTCATCATTAGAACATAATTCTGTAATCAGACCTATAATTTCATGTAAAGAAAAACTTGATGTTGAAGTTGATTTTGTTAAGGCAAGCTTCGATGGTTTTATAAATCCTAAAGATATAGAAAATTTAATAAAAAAAAATACAAAGCTAGTAATAATTACACATGCTTCTAATGTAATTGGTACTATTCAACCAATTAAAGAAATCGGAGAAATATGCAAAAAAAATAATATATTCTTCATAATAGATACAGCTCAATCGGCAGGAACAGTACCTATTGATTTTTATGATATAGGAGCTAATGCATTAGCTTTTACTGGTCATAAAAGTTTATTTGGACCACAAGGGATAGGTGGATTTATCATAGATGATAAATTAAATGAAATATGTACACCATTGTTAGAAGGTGGTACTGGAAGCTTATCTCATGAAATACATCAACCTAATTTTATGCCTGATAAATTTGAATGTGGCACTTTAAATATTCCTGGGATAGTTGGTCTATCTAACGGAATAGAATTTATAAATAACGTTGGAATAGAAAATATAAAAAACAAAAATAAAAAATTATATAAAAAATTAATTAAATCAATAAGTTCAATGGAAAGGTATAAAGTTTATGGAGATATTAGTGGAGAAAATTCAACTACTTCAATATCTTTTAATTTAGATGGAGTTGAAACATCAGAACTATCATTTTACTTAGAATCAAATGGTATAAGTAATAGATCTGGACTTCATTGTGCACCTATGTGTCATAAAACTATAGGCACTTTTCCAGAAGGAACTGTAAGACTCAGCATTTCCTATTTCAATACAGATGAAGAAATAGATTACACAATATCTATTTTAGAAAAAGCTCATAAAGAATTATAAAATGTAAGAATAAAAAGCCTCATCTTTGGAAATAATTTCAAAAAAGGAGGCTTTTTATGTTAAATAAAATTTCAGTAGATAGCACAATAAATAATTCTTTTATTGATATTGGAGAATATCTTTACTATAAATTAAAATCAGAATTTGATAAAAATAGACCTATAGTTTTTTTATGTATAGGGTCTGATAGGTCAACTGGTGATTCACTTGGTCCTTTAGTTGGTCATAATTTAAAAAATGTAAGAGATAACTCAAAAAATATATATGTATATGGTTCATTAAATTATCCAATTCATTGTCAAAACTTACAGGATACATTAAATAAAATATATACTAATTTTAATGATCCATTTATAGTTGGAATTGATGCTGCATTAGGTGAATTTCAAAATGTAGGTAAAGTATTAATAAATAATTCTCCACTTTTACCTGGATTAGCGTTAGAAAAAGATTTAACTCCAGTTGGTGAATTAAGTATAATAGGTGTTGTTAATATAAATAGTAAGTCTCAATTTATGGTACTTCAAAATACACGTTTAAATACAGTTTTTAACTTAGCTGAAGCCATCTCAAAGGGAATATTATACTCTATAAATAAATTAATAGAGTATAATTCACCTTCTCTTTTTTCAAATAAAATATAAATAAAAATGTACTTTATGATTAAATCGTAAAGTACATTTTTATTTTATTTACTATTCATAGCTTCCTTTAATACATGAGCTTCTTCTTCTGATAACTCATATCTTGATATACCTTTATCAACTGGCTTAGCATATGTTGTACTATCATGTCTTCCATACAAACCAGTTAATATTATACCATCATTATATCCATCTAATATAGCTATTGAGAAACTTAAGTCACTTCCAACATCTTCAAAAGCTTTATATCTCATTATACCAACTTTTTGTACGCATCCTTGCATTTCAACTTTTAAAGCTTCACATGATGATGCAGCAGCATTTGCAGCATTAGTTGCTTCTTCAACACTATCTAATTTATTATTTATAAGTTCTTCTAAATTTTTAGTAGTAGTTCCCCTCATTAATCTTCTAAATTTTCCTTCCAACTTACTCATTGATCTCCATAACACAATAACTAAGATAAGAAGTAATAAAATTATTATTCCCATTCCTATTAATATGTAAGGTAAATAGTTTTCTAATGATGCTATTAAATTTTCCACTTTTTCTTCCGTCCTTCCTTTAAAAGTGTTTCACGTGAAACATGTTTCACGTGAAACATTACATATTTAATAATTCTAAAATTCTATTCAAATCATCATCTGAATAATATTCTATTTCTATTTTTCCTTTTTTATTTTTTGAATTTATATTTACCTTCGTTCCGAAATAATCTTGAAGTCTATTTTGAATATCATTTATATAAGGATTTTGTTCTATTTCCTTTTTAATTTCATTTTTCTTTTTAAATAAATCTTTAATTAACTTTTCTACATCTCTTACTGAAAGATTCTCATCAATTATTCTTTGAGCAATTTCATATTGCAAATCCTTATTTTCTATAGATAATAGTGCTCTTCCATGACCTTCAGAAATAACACTTTCAATAAGATACTGTTGAACTCTTTCATCTAGGTTTATAAGCCTCATTGTATTTGATATTGCAACTCTAGATTTTCCAATTCTTTTACTTAATTCTTGCTGAGTTAATTTAAAATCTTCTATTAACTTTCTATATGCTAAAGCCTCTTCAATTGGATTTAAATCTTGCCTCTGAATATTTTCTATTAATGAAACTTCTAATATTTCTTTCTCACTTAAATCCATTACTATTGCTGGAACCTCTTTAATGCCTAAAATTTTAGATGCTCTCCATCTTCTTTCTCCAGCTATTATAGTATATTTAGTTCCATCTTTCTTTAGTATTAATGGTTGAATTATTCCATGGTTTTTTATAGATTCAGCTAACTCTGCTATATTATCACTATCAAAAAATTTTCTTGGTTGATCTGCGTTGTTTACTATTTTATTTAATGGTATAAGTGTACTGGAATTCTTTTTTTCTTTCTCTTTTGATTTAGATTCAACCTCATCTGGAATCAAAGCTCCTAATCCTTTTCCTAAACCAAACTTCTTACTCATCTATTTATCACCCTTCACCATATTCTGTCTCTTTAAAAATTCTTTTGTTAATTCAGAATAAGCGTCTGCACCTTTACATTTTTCATCATAAAGCATTATTGGTAATCCAAAGCTTGGTGACTCTGCCAATCTAATATTTCTAGGTATCTTATTTTCATAAACTACATCACCAAAGAAATTCTTAACCTCATTAAATACTTCATTACTTAATTTTGTTCTGTAATCATACATAGTCATAATTACTCCCTCAATTTTTAAATTAGGGTTTAATGACTTATTTATAAGTTTTACTGTATTTATAAGTTGTCCAACTCCTTCTAATGCATAAAACTCACATTGAATTGGAATTAAAACTGAATCACAACATGTTAATGCATTTATTGTTAATACGCCTAGTGATGGTGGACAATCAATAAACACAAAATCAAATTCTTCTCTAACTTCATTTATTTTATTTAAAAGTATTCTTTCTCTATCATCTTTTCCTATAACTTCTACCTCTGCCCCTGCAAGTTCCATTGTTGATGGTGCTATATATAAGTTTGAAATAAGATCACTATGTATAATAACATCCTTCAAACTTGTATCAGATGTTATAACATCATACATTGATGTCTCAAGCCCTCTTTTATCTATTCCTAACCCGCTAGTTGTATTACCTTGAGGATCTATATCAATTGTTAACACCTTATAACCAGACATGGCAAGATATGCTGCTAAATTAATATTCGTGGTTGTCTTTCCAACACCACCTTTTTGATTAAATATGCAAATTGTCTTCATTCGCAGTTAGCCCTAATCAATCTTAGAGCCTTGCACCCCCTCTCTCTTCATAATATATTATATATTTTTTTATATCATATTAAAAGATAAAACTAGTATCTTAATACATTCTTCAGCTTTTATTTATTTTGCTAATAAATGTAAATTTAAAAATAAATAAATCGCTAAAGTTTTTAAAACTTTAGCGATTTATTTTACAGTTATTTACTTCTTTTGTTTTGGAATTCTTACATTTATTTCTATATATTCTTCAGAATCATTAACATTATATTTAGCAGGTATACTAAATTTATCAAATACTTGTTTTATAGTATTTACATATAATTTTGCTGGAAATATAGCTTTAATTTTTTTCTTAGATTTTCCACTCAATTCTTTTCCTGCAATTTTTAAAAGCTCCTTATTTATAAGTTCTTCAGTTTGTCTTACATTTAAACTTCCCTTTATAACTTTTTTTAATATACTTAATTGAAGCTTCTCATCTTGAACAGAAAGTAATGCTCTTGCATGTCTTTCTGTTAAATTATTAATAACACATAATTCTCTAACCTTATTACTAAGCCTTAATATTCTTAACTTATTAGCTATAGTAGACTGCTTTTTACCCATACGTCTAGCTAATTGCTCCTGAGTAAATTTATGATCATTAATTAAATTGTAATAAGCCTCTGCTTCTTCTATAAAATTTAAATCTTCTCTTTGTAAGTTTTCAAGAAGTGCTATTTCTGCTGATTCCATATCATTAATATCTATTACATTACAAGGAACTTCTTTAAGATCAGCAAGCTGTGCCGCTCTCCATCTTCTCTCTCCTGCCACTAACTCATAGAATTCACCCCTTTTTCTAACAGTTATTGGCTGAATTATTCCATGTGTCCTTATAGATTGTGATAATTCATTTAAAGCATTTTCATCAAAGTATTTTCTTGGTTGATATGTATTGGGAATTATATCCTTAATATCAATCTTTAATATCTCATTATTCATATTGGCTCTACCCATCCCTTATAAAATTACAGTAATATTCAAATATATATTAAATTCGCTATATTACATTTATTTCCTCTTTTTATGATTTTATTTTGTATTAAGCTTTTTTATAATATATATTTATTATAATAATCTATTTTATTGGTTTTTTAGCTACGGTTCCTGCTTTTCTAGGGTATGTTTTTGGACATTGTTTTATCTTTTCAACAACTACTATATTATGATTTAAATCTGTTCCTTCAATAATAGTTTCATCAACTCTTAAAAGTTTTCCACCTAATGTATCTAATGCTTTTTCACTATTAGCTAACTCTTCTTCTATAGCAGGACCTTTTAAAGCTACAAAATATCCAGATACTTTTACATAAGGTAAACAAAATTCTGATAATACAGCCATATTAGCAACAGCTCTTGATGTAGCAACATCAAATTTTTCTCTTAATTCTTTTTTTCTTGCTCCATCTTCTGCTCTTGAATGAATAGTTATTACATTTTTTAACCCTAACTCTTTAATAACTAAATTTAAGAAATTTATTCTTTTGTTTAATGAATCTAATAAAGTAACTTCTATATCTTCTCTCAATATAGCTATTGGCATTCCAGGAAAACCTGCTCCTGTTCCAACATCTATTATAGTCTTAGCATTTTTAAGTTCATCACTCTTAAATGCTTTGATACAATCTATAAAATGTTTTTTTATAAATTCTTCATCTTCTGTTATTGCAGTAAGGTTTATTTTTTGATTCCACTCTTGTACTAATCTCATATATTTAATAAATCTATCATACATTTGTTCATCAAATTGTATATTAACCTCATCAGCTGCCGTTTTCATAATATTATAAAAATCCATATTTTCCTCCTTTATGAATCTAGATATCTTGCTTTTCTTTCTTACCATAATGATATTCTAAATATATTAGCAACACAGATATATCTGCTGGTGATACTCCTGATATTCTTGATGCTTGACCTATACTCATAGGTTTTATATCATTTAATTTTTGTATAGCCTCTGTTCTTAATCCCTTTACATCCATATAATCTATGTCTTTAGGTAATAATTTCTTTTCAAATTTCTTAAATTGTTCTACCTGTTCCAATTGATTTGTTATATAACCTTCATATTTTGCCATAATATTTATTTGTTCACCAACATTATCTGGATATTCTGGTCTTTCAGGGTCTAACTCTACTGCCATAAAATAATCAAGCTCTGGTCTCTTTATAAGTTCATAAAAACTTATAGGTTTTTTAAGCTCTGTACTTCCTAATTTAACTAATATATTATTATTTTCTACCTTATTAGTTATTTGAAGATTTCTTAATCTTTCAAGCTCTGACTCTATATTATTTTTTCTTTCTAAAAATTTATTATATCTTTCTTCTGTTACAAGACCTACATTATGTCCAATTTCAGTTAATCTAAAATCTGCATTATCTTGTCTTAAAAGTAATCTATATTCAGCTCTTGATGTCATCATTCTGTAAGGTTCATTAGTACCTTTTGTAACTAAATCATCTACTAATACACCTATATATGCATCTGAACGAGTTAATATCATTGGATTTTCGCCCTTTATCTTTAATGCAGCATTAATACCAGCAACTATACCTTGTGCAGCTGCTTCTTCATATCCTGAACTACCATTTAATTGTCCAGCTCCATAAAGACCTTCTATATTTTTAAATTCAAGTGTTGGCTTTAATTGCATTGGATTTATTGAGTCATATTCAATAGCATATGCTGATCTCATTACCTCTGCATTTTCTAAACCTTCTATTGTTCTTAACATTTTAATTTGTACATCCTCTGGAAGTGATGATGAAAATCCTCCGATATATAATTCATCTGTATCATCACCTTCTGGCTCTACAAAAATTTGATGTCTTCCCTTATCTGGAAATCTCATTACCTTATCCTCTACTGATGGGCAATATCTTGGTCCTATTCCTTTTATTGATCCATTATATATAGGAGATCTTCCTATATTATTATTTATAACCTTATGTGTATCTTCATTTGTATAAGTTAAATAACATGAAACTTGCTCTCTATCTATGTTTTCACTCATAAATGAAAACGGAACTATTTTTTCATCACCTTTTTGTTCTATCATCTTTGAAAAATCTACTGATCTTCTATTTACTCTTGGTGGAGTACCAGTTTTGAATCTTCTAAGTTCTATTCCTAAATCTAATAATGTTTGAGATAAATCATTTGCTGGTAATAATCCATTTGGTCCACTGTTATAACTTACTTCACCAATTATTATTTTAGCCTTTAAATATGTTCCTGTAGCTAATATAACTGCCTTACATCCAAATATTGCTCCATTTTTAGAAACAGCCCCTTTAATTTTTCCATTTTCAACAATTAAATCAACTATTTCTACTTGTCTTACATAAAGATTTTCCTGACTTTCTAAGACTCTTTTCATTCTTTGTTGATATTTCATTTTATCTGCTTGTGCTCTTAATGAATGAACAGCAGGACCTTTTGATGTATTAAGCATTCTTGATTGTATATAGGTGTTATCAATATTAACTCCCATTTCTCCACCTAATGCATCAACTTCTCTAACTAAATGTCCCTTAGCAGTTCCTCCTATATTAGGATTACAAGGCATCATTCCAATTGCTTCTAAGTTAATTGTGCATATTAATGTCTTTAATCCCATTCTTGCAGATGCAAGAGCTGCTTCACAACCTGCGTGACCAGCCCCTACAACTACAACATCATAATCTTCAGCATTGTATCTCATATTTTTCCTCCTATTTACCTACACAGAATTCACTAAATATCTTATTAACTAAATCTTCCTCAAGCTCTGATCCTGTAATTTCTCCTAATGCTCTCAATCCTGATGTTACATATATTGAAATAAGATCTAAAAACTCATTCATTTTTAATCTATTCTGTGCATTTTCACAATTTTCTAAAGCTCTATATAACGCTTGTTTATGTCTACTATTAGTTATTATTAAACTCTCATTATCAACTTCTCCATTAAAGAATAAATCCTTTATCTTATTTTTTAAATCCTCTAATCCAAAGCCTGTCATAGCTGATATTTCAATGAAATTATCTAAATGTTTTAATTCATCTAAATCTATCTTACGCTCTAAATCAACCTTATTTAATAAAACTATTACCTTCTTATTTTTTATTGACTCTATAATCTCTCTATCTTCTTCTTCTAATGGTCTTGAAGTATCAAGCATTAATATTACTAAATCTGCTTCTTCTAGCTTCTCTTTTGATCTTTCAACGCCGATTCTTTCAACAACGTCTTCAGTTTCCCTAATTCCTGCTGTATCAGTTATTTTTACAGGTATACCACCAAGATTTATATATTCTTCAATTACATCTCTTGTAGTCCCTGGAATATCAGTAACTATAGCTCTCTTTTCTTGAAGTAATGCATTCATAAGTGATGATTTACCAACATTAGGCTTACCTATTATTGTTACTTTAAGACCTTCTCTTATAATCTTACCTTCATTAGCTCCATTTATTAATTTCTTCATCTCTAATATAGCAATTTCTAAGCTCTCTGAAACTCTTATTGGAACAGTTTCATCTGGTTCTTCATCATCTTCTGTAAAATCTACATCATACTCAATAAGTGCAAGAACATCTAAAAGATATTTTCTAAGCCTATTTATTTCCCTGGAAAGTAATCCTTCACTTTGCATAACAGCCGACTTCATAGCTAAATCTGTTTTAGCAGTTATTATATCCATAACAGCTTCAGCCTGACTTAAATCTATTCTTCCATTTAAAAATGCTCTCTTTGTAAATTCACCCGGTTCTGCAATTCTAGCTCCACTCTTTATTACTTCCTCAAGTACCCTGTTAGTTGAGACAACACCACCATGACAATTTATCTCAACAACATCTTCAGCTGTGAAACTTCTAGGACCTTTCATATAGCTTATTATAACTTCATCTATAACTTCACCACTTGAAATATCAATAATATTACCATACTTCATAGTGTAAGTTTTCATAGTATTTATATCAAATTTATTTTTACCTTGAAATATTTTTCCAACAATTTCTAATGACTTACTTCCTGAAACTCTTATTATAGCAATTCCACCCTCACCTTGTGCAGTTGCTATTCCACATATAGTATCAAATTCTTTCATTATATAATCCTCCTTAAAAGAGCGTTCTTTTGTTTAATATAACCGAATTAAGACTAATATCAATTTTACAGAAATCTAATTAATAAGTCAAAGCTATATATTGTATCTTTTGGATTATTAATATATAAAAAAAGACATATAAATTTGCAAATTTATATGTCTTTTTTATATAATATAGCCTTATATGTTTTATAATAATCCATATTTAATTATTTATATAATACTTTTAATAAAAATAGTGCCAATAAAATTGGCACTATTTTTCATTATTTAATGCTATTACAACTCTTCTAAAAGGTTCTTCACCTTCACTATGTGTAGAAATTCTATCATCACCTTGTAATGCAGCATGTATTATTCTTCTTTCATAAGGATTCATTGGTTCTAATTTTAAAATCCTTTTACTTTTCTTAACTTTGTTAGCTGATTTTAAAGCAACTCTTTTTAAAGTTTCTTCCCTTTTAGCTCTGTAATTTTCAGTATCAAGTATAACCTTTTTATAAGGAAAATCATGACCTTTGTTAATCACTAAAGATATTAAATACTGAAGAGAATCTAACGTTTCCCCCCTATATCCAATTATTATTCCCATCTTAGGACCAGTAAGATCAACTTTTACAGTATCATTTTCTTCACTTATTCTTATCTCAGCTAAAACTCCCATTGAATCTAACACACTTCTAACAAAGTTTCTAGCTTCTTCTATATAATCCCTTTTTAATGTTACTTTAACCTTAGCAGGCTTTACCCCTATAAGGTTTAAAAAACCTTTAGAACCTTCCTCTATTACTTCTATAGTAACTTTGTCTTCAGTAACATTTAATTGTTTTAAAGCAGAATTTATTGCTTCTTCAACATTTCTTCCATCAACTTCAACAAATTTCATATACCCTATTCACCAACTCTCATACGATACTAAATAATATTAAAGAATATTACTTCTTTTTCTTTTTCTTATCATATTCTTTAGGCATAGCAAACTTAGTTTTATTTTCTACTCTTAATGCCTCTTCAGCTTCTTGTTTCTTCTTTGTTTCCATAACTGGTTTAACATTTAAGAAATAAGTTTGAACTAATTGATATATTCCACCTATAACCCAGTATATAACAAGAATTGCAGGGAAATTAAGTGACATAAATCCCATCATTAACGCCATACCAATATTCATTGGCATCATGTTCATACCTGATGACTCTGCAGCTGGGTTTGCTTTTGTCATTAAATATGATGGTATAAATGTACTAAGTGCCGCAAGTATTGGTAATATATAATAAGGATCTTTTCCTGCAAGGTCTGGTAACCAAAGGAAAGATACTCCATTTATCCCTTGTACTCCATACATAAATGTGTAATAAAGAGCCATTAATATAGGAAGTGGAATCAACATAGGTAAACATCCACCAGTCATACTAATATTATTTTCTTTATATACCTTCATCATTTCCATATTAGCCTTTTGAGGGTCATTTTTATACTTTTCTTGGATTTTCTTAATTACAGGTTGAAACTCCTGCATCTTTCTTGTTGATTTAACTGATTTTATACTAAATGGTAAAACAAGTGTTTTTATTATTACCGTTAATAATATAACCGCTAAAACATAAGCCCATCCTGGATCCGTTATACCAACATTTATAATTAATTGATGCAACTTATCAAAGATGATAGTAAAAAACTTAATTATCGGTTGAAACAAAGTCATCATAAATTTTTTCCTCCCATACTCTATTTAACAGGGTCATATCCACCTTTACTTAAAGGATTACACCTTAAAATTCTCCAAATAGCCATAAAACTACCTTTCAAAGTCCCATACTTTTGGATTGCATCTATAGCATATTGTGAACATGTAGGAGTATACCTACAACATGAATTTTTTAAAGGTGATACATTTCTCCTATAAAACCTAATCAGAATTAGAATTATCTTCTTCATTATATAGGCCTGCTTTCTTAAATAAATTTTTCATAGCTCTTTCAACTTCATGAAAGCTTTTATCTTTCATATTTGTTCTTGCAATAAATATAAAATCAAACCCCTTTTTTATAGAAGCTTCATTTAATCTATAAGATTCAACTATTAATCTTTTGCTCCTACTTCTAACTACGCTATTTCCAACTTTTTTACTAACAGACACTCCGATTTTATTATAAAGACTTCCATCTATATTTCTGTTTCTTCTATTATTATAAGTATATAATACCAAAAGATTATTAGCTATAGATTTACCTCTTCTATATACTATTCTAAATTCATTATTCTTTTTTAATCTGTATATCATGGGTATTTAATACTCCTTTTTTTCCTACATTGTAGAAAAAAGGCCACTAAAATGCGGCCCTTATGCTGTTAATTTTTTTCTACCTTTTTGTCTTCTTTTTCTTAGAATGTTTCTACCTGATGCAGTTTTCATTCTCTTTCTGAAGCCATGTTCTTTTTTTCTTTGTCTTTTTTTAGGTTGGTATGTCATGAACATTACACTACACTCCCTTCAATAAAAAATTTATATAGCAAAATAACTATACTTATCATATTTTAGATTTACCTTATCATTATATATATATCCATTTATTATGTCAAGAATATAGCTAATTGTTGATAATTAAGGATAGTATATTTTAAAAATTGTGGATAACTTATTGAATCCCCCTATTTACTTATGGTATCATAATTAATATATTGTGAATAACTTGTTATTAAATGGAACTTATCCACAACTGTGGATATATCTGTTGATAACTTGTTCTTTTTTTCTCAAAATTTTTAAATTAATCTAATTTTTTTATTATTTTATGCGATTTTGAGTTAAATTAAACTGTTAAATATTTAATAAATTACATATGTTAATAACTTTAATTTTTATATTTAAATCAACATAATTATCAACATGTGAATATCTTTATATACATATATTTTTATAAATCTTATTTTGTTAATAAATTGTTGATATGTTGTTATTATTGTATTGTATTTATAAAAAAATAAAATAAAAATTTTTATGGAGGATCGGAAATGGATGCAGAGCTGAAAGAATTGTGGGAAAAAACATTGAATATCATAAAAAGCGAATTAAGCGAAGTTAGCTTTAATACATGGATTAAAAGCTGCGAACCTATTTCTATGTCTTCTGATACTATTAAAATTAGTGTTCCTAATGCATTCACTCAAGAAATACTTGAAAAAAGATATAAGGATTTAGTAGCCAATTCAATAAAAGCAATTTGTTCTAAACTTTATACAATTCAATTTTTAATAGCTTCTGAAGTTCAGGGTAATGAAGAAGAAAATAAAAAACAAAAAAGAAGCTTAAATAATGATAAAAAAATAATAGTAAATGATGAGATGAATACAAACCTTAACCCTAAATATACTTTTGATTCTTTCGTAATAGGTAATAGTAATAGATTTGCTCATGCAGCTTCACTTGCAGTTGCTGAATCTCCAGCCAAAGCATATAATCCATTATTTATATATGGAGGCGTTGGACTTGGAAAAACTCACTTAATGCATGCTATTGGTCATTATGTTTTACAAAATAATAAAAATGCAAAAGTTGTTTATGTTTCATCAGAAAAGTTTACTAACGAATTAATAAATGCTATTAAGGACGATAAAAATGAAGACTTTAGAAATAAATATAGAAATGTAGATGTACTTTTAATTGATGATATTCAATTTATAGCTGGAAAAGAACGAACTCAAGAAGAATTTTTCCATACATTTAATGCATTACATGATGCAAACAAACAAATAATCTTATCATCAGATAGACCACCAAAAGAAATTCCTACATTAGAGGATAGATTACGTTCTAGATTTGAATGGGGACTTATCGCTGATATTCAAGTTCCTGATTTTGAAACTAGAATGGCAATATTAAAGAAAAAAGCTGATGTAGAAAAATTAAATGTAGCAAATGAAGTAATGGTATATATAGCTACAAAAATAAAATCAAATATTAGAGAATTAGAAGGTGCTTTAATTAGAATTGTAGCATACTCATCTTTAACAAATAGAGAAATAACAGTAGATTTAGCATCTGAAGCTCTTAAAGATATTATTTCTAAAAAACAAAGTAAACACATTACTATAGAAATAATTCAAGATGTAGTAGCTAACTATTTCAATTTAAGAGTTGAAGATTTAAAGTCTCAAAGAAGAACTCGTAATGTCTCTTACCCAAGACAAATTGCAATGTATTTAAGTAGAAAACTAACAGATATGTCTTTGCCTAAAATAGGTGAAGAATTTGGTGGTAGAGATCATACTACCGTTATTCATGCTTATGAAAAAATATCTGATAACTTAAATAGAGATGAAAGTTTACAACATACAATTGATGATATTACAAAAAAACTAACACAAGGTTAATTTTTATATTCTTATCAACAATTGTTTATAATAACTTTATAATAACATGTGGATAACTATTTAAATAAAATAAATTGTTGATAACTGTGGATAAGATGTATAAAAAGTTACTGACTTATCCACAATATTTTTTTATATAATGTTGTTGATTTTACTGGCTTTAGAATACTTATCAACATATCCACATGCCCTACTACTATTATTACTATATAAATTATATTTATCTAACTAAACTAAACTAAACTTACCTGTGTATAAATAAGGAGGATATTTAATGATCTTTATATGTGAAAAACAAAAGTTACAAGAAGGAATATCAATAGTACAAAAAGCTATTACAGGAAAATCAACTATGTCTGTATTAGAAGGTATATACATAAATGCTAATAAAAAAGGATTAACATTAATTGGTTCAGATATGGATGTTAGTATAGAAACTAAAGTTGAAGCAGATGTAATAAGTGAAGGTAGTATTGTAATAGATGCAAGAATATTTGGTGAAATAATACGTAAATTACCAAATTCAGATATAAAAATAGAAACTATGGAAAATGATACTGTTCAAATAACATGTGAAAAATCAGTATTCAATGTAGTTTATATGAATTCAGATGAATTTCCAGAACTACCAAAGCTAAATGAAAATATGCAAATTGAAGTTCCACAAAATATATTAAAAAATATGATTAAATGTACATCATTTGCAACTGCTCAAGATGAAACTAGACCAATACTTCAAGGAATATTGTTCGAAGTTAAAGAGAGAACATTAAATCTAGTTGCTTTAGATGGATATAGATTAGCTATAAGAAGTGAATATTTAGATAGTGATTTTGATATAGAAATTGTAATTCCTGGCAAAACTTTAAATGAAGTATCAAAAATATTAGAAGATGTTAATGATTTAGTACAAATAACATTTACAAATAATCATATTTTATTTAATTTAAACAAAACAAGAATAATTTCAAGACTTTTAGAAGGAAAATTTGTTAATTATAAGTCATTACTTCCTGAAGAACATAAGTTGTTAGTTACTGTTAAAAAACAAGATCTTCAAAATGGAATAGAAAGAGCATCTTTAATGGCTAAAGATGGAAATAATAATCTTATTAAATTAGATGTTCAAGATGATGCATTAGTTATAACTTCAAATTCTCAATTGGGAAAAGTAAGAGAAGAAGTTTTCATAAATCTGCAAGGAGAAAAAATTCAAATTGCATTTAACTCAAGATATTTAATTGATGTTTTAAAGAATTTTGAAGATGAAGAAGTTGTAATGGAAATGACTTCAAGTGTAAGTCCTTGTATTATAAAAGCAAAAGATGCTGATAATTATAAATATCTAGTATTACCTGTTAGATTAATAAGATAAAAAAGGAGGAAAACCAATGCATAAATATTCAAATTATATGCATTGGTTATGAATAAAAATGCAAGAAATTAAAATAAATACAGAATTCATAAAATTAGATGCTTTTTTAAAATGGGCTGGTATTGCATCATTAGGATCAGAAGCTAAAATATATATAATGGATGAAATGGTTAAGGTAAATGGTGAAGTTTGTACTCAAAGAGGAAAAAAAATAAGAATTAACGATATAGTTGAGTTTGATGGGGAAAGCTATAAGGTAATATAGCTTTATTTAGAGGACTATATTAGTTACATTCTCATAAACATAAGCTTTTATTATTTTAATATGATATAATTAATATGGGTGTTTATAAATGTATGTAAAAAAGCTTAAATTAATAAATTATAGAAATTATGAAAATTTAGAAATAGATTTAGGAAGACACGTTAATGTTTTTATGGGCGATAATGCACAAGGTAAGACGAACATATTAGAAGCTATATATTATTGTGGTTTTGCTAAATCACATAGGACTTCACGTGATAAGGACCTTATAAATTGGAATAGTGAAGTTGCATTTCTAAGTGTAAGTGTTGGCAAAAATCGATTAGATAAAAAAATAGATATTAACATCCTAAAAGACGGTAAAAAAATCATAAAGGTAAATTCTGTAAAAATAAATAAAATAGGAGAATTATTTGGTAATTTTAATGTTGTTATGTTTTCTCCGGAAGACCTAAAAATTATAAAAGATTCTCCAGGAATAAGAAGAAAATTTATAGATATGGAATTATGTCAATTAGACTCTAAGTATTATTATAATTTAGTTCAATACAATAAAGTAATGAATGAAAGAAATATAATTCTAAAAAATAGAAATCTTGATTTAGAGATGTTAGATATATATGATCTTCAGTTATCAAATTTTGGAGCTTATATAATTGAGCAGAGATTATCTTATTTAAAGTCTTTAAACGAATATTCCAAAGAGATACATAAGGATATTACATCAGGAAAAGAAGATGTTGAATTTAAATATAATTCTACAATAAAAAATTTAGATAATATTCAAAATGATTTTTATGAAACATTAAAAAAGAATAGAAAAAGAGATATGGATAAGGGGATAACTGGCAATGGGCCTCATAGAGATGATTTTTCTGTTTATATAAACAATGTTGATACAAAAAGCTTTGGATCCCAAGGTCAACAGAGAACGGCAGTTCTTACTATGAAGTTTGCATCCTTGAGGATTATAAAAGAGAAAACTGGTGAATATCCAGTACTTTTATTAGATGATGTGTTATCAGAGTTAGATTTCAATAGAAAAAGGTATGTTCTAAGTTCTATTAAAGATATACAAACAATAATAACATGTACTGGAATAGAAGATTTGAATAATTACTTAAATGGTGATTCAAAGCTATTTAAAGTTAAAGAGGGAATAGTCTCAAAATAGAAGGAGGAATTCTGAATGTTTTTACACTTAGGTGAGAATGTTGTAGTGCCTATAAAAGATGTTATTGGAATTTTTGATTTACAAACAACAATGTATAGTTCTGATACAATTCAATTTTTAAGAATGGCAGAAGAAGATGGATTTGTGGAAAGAATAACAAAAGATAAGCCAAAATCATTTGTTATAGCAGAGGTTGATAAGAAAAGTAAAATATACTTATCCCCTATTTCTTCATCAACACTAACTAAAAGAACAGATTTAGATTATAATCCATAGATCAAAGATGCCTTCGCCTATAGGATTCAAAATAAAATTTTAGGAGGAATCTATGTTGGAACAAAAAAAACAAAGTTATGATGAAAATCAAATACAGGTTCTTGAAGGATTAGAAGCAGTAAGAAAAAGACCTGGTATGTACATAGGTAGCACTAGTTCAAGAGGACTTCATCATTTAGTTTATGAAATAGTAGATAATAGTATAGATGAAGCTTTAGCAGGATATTGTAAAAATATAAAAGTTATTATAAATGAAGATAATTCAATAACAGTTGAAGATGATGGTAGAGGTATGCCAGTTGGTATGCATCCAAAGATGGGTAAACCAACTGTTGAAGTTATAATGACAGTACTTCATGCTGGTGGTAAATTTGGTGGAGGTGGATACAAAGTATCTGGTGGACTTCACGGAGTTGGGGCATCAGTAGTTAATGCACTTTCAGAAGAATGTTCAGTAACAGTAAGAAGAGAAGGTAAGATGTGGAAACAATCTTATGAAAGAGGTGCTGTTGTTAGTGATCTTGATATAGTTGGAACAAGTGAAGACACTGGAACAACAGTATATTTTAAACCTGATTCTGAAATATTTGACGATTTAACATATGATTTTGAAATTCTTGCACAAAGATTAAGAGAACTTGCATTTTTAAATAAAGGAATAAATATAACGTTAATAGATAAAAGATATGATAAAGAACAAAATTATCATTATGAAGGCGGTATAAAATCATTCGTTGAATATTTAAATAGAAATAAGCAAGTTCTTCATGAAGAACCTATATATGTTGAAGGTCTAAAAGACGATGTTATGGTCGAAGTTTCTCTTCAATATAATGATGGATATAACGAGAATATATTCACATTTGCTAATAATATAGACACAATAGAAGGTGGTACTCACTTAGTTGGGTTTAAAACTGCTTTAACTAGAGTGTTTAATGATTATGCTAAAAGATTCGGTCATTTAAAAGAAAATGATAAAAACCTTTCAGGTGATGATATAAGAGAAGGTTTAACAGCAGTAATATCAGTAAAAATTGGAGAACCACAATTTGAAGGACAAACAAAAACTAAGTTAGGAAATAGCGAAGTTAGAGGAATTGTAGATTCAATAGTTGGTGAAGGGGTTGGAACCTTCTTAGAAGAAAATCCTAATATATCTAAAATTATAATAGATAAAGCTTTAATGGCTGCAAGGGCAAGAGATGCAGCGAGAAAGGCTAGAGAACTTACAAGAAAATCAGTTCTTGAAAGATCAGCGCTTCCAGGTAAGCTTGCTGATTGCTCATCAAAAGATCCAATGGAATGTGAAATATATATAGTCGAAGGTGATTCAGCCGGTGGTTCAGCAAAACAAGGAAGGGATAGAAAATTCCAAGCTATTTTACCATTAAGAGGTAAAATAATGAATGTTGAGAAGCAAAGGTTAGATAAAATTCTAAATTCAGATACTATAAGATCAATGGTAACTGCATTTGGAGCTGGAATAGGAAAAGATTTCGATATATCAAAAATAAGATATAATAGAATAATAATAATGACAGATGCCGATGTTGACGGAGCTCACATAAGAACATTATTATTAACATTCTTCTATAGATATATGAGGGAATTAATAGATGGAGGTCATGTATATATTGCACAACCACCATTATATAAAGTATCAAAATCTAAGAAGGATTATTATGCCTATTCAGACAAAGAACTTGATAATATCTTAGAAGAAATTGGTGGAAAAGATAATTCAACAAATATTCAAAGATATAAAGGTCTTGGAGAAATGAATGCAAGCCAACTTTGGGAAACAACAATGGATCCAGAACAAAGAATATTATTAAAGGCAACTGTAGAAGATGCTATGGCTGCTGATGAAATATTTACAATACTTATGGGCGAAAAAGTTGAACCAAGAAGAGAATTCATTCAAGAAAATGCTAAACAAGTAAGTAATTTAGATATTTAGTACTAAATACGAGGTGAAGTACATGAGTTTTAATGAGGGAAGAGTTATACCCGTAGATATAAAAAACGAAATGAAAAAGTGTTATATAGACTATGCTATGAGTGTTATAGTTGGTCGTGCACTTCCAGATGTTAGAGACGGGTTAAAACCAGTTCATAGAAGAATATTATTTTCAATGCATGAATTAGGATTAGCCCCAGAAAAGGGTTATAGAAAATGTGCAAGAATAGTAGGGGAAGTTTTGGGTAAGTATCATCCACATGGTGATTCATCAGTTTATGATGCTTTAGTTAGAATGGCTCAAGATTTCTCAATGAGGTATATGCTAGTTGATGGTCATGGTAACTTTGGTTCTGTAGATGGAGATAGTGCAGCTGCGATGAGATATACAGAAGCAAAGATGAATAAAATAGCATCTCAGATGATTAGAGATATAAGTAAAGATACAGTAGATTTTATTCCAAATTTTGATGGGGAAGAGAAAGAGCCATCAGTATTACCTTCAAGATTTCCAAATCTTTTAGTTAATGGGTCATCAGGTATAGCTGTTGGTATGGCAACTAATATACCTCCTCATAATTTAGGAGAAGTTATAGATGGTACTATAATGCTTATAGATAACCCAGAATTATCTGTACTTGATTTAATGACTGTTATAAAAGGTCCAGATTTTCCAACTGGTGCTACTATAATGGGTAAATCAGGAATAAGATCAGCTTATGAAACAGGTAAGGGTAAAGTAATAGTTAGAGCTAAGGCTGAAATTGAAGAAGAGAACAATAGAAATAAAATAATTGTTACAGAGATACCGTATCAAGTAAATAAAGCTAAGCTTATAGAGAATATAGCAGAATTAGTAAAAGACAAGAGAATAAATGGAATATCAGATTTAAGAGATGAATCAGATAGAGAAGGTATGAGAATTGTTATAGAACTAAAGAGGGATGCAAATCCTAATGTAGTTTTAAATCTTCTTTATAAGCATACAAAAATGCAAGATACATTTGGGGTAACAATGCTTGCATTAGTTGATAATCAACCACAAATACTAAATTTAAAGCAAATACTTAAACATTATATAGAATTCCAAAAAGAAGTTATAACTAGAAGAACTTTATTTGAATTAAATAAAGCAGAAGCTAGAGCACATATTTTAGAAGGATTGAGAATAGCTTTAGATCACATTGATGAAGTTATAAGTATAATAAGAAATTCTAAGACATCAGAAATAGCTAAAAATACACTTATGGAAAGATTTAATCTTTCAGAGAAGCAAAGTCAAGCTATATTGGAAATGAGACTAAGAAGACTTACTGGTCTTGAAAGAGACAAAATTGAAGATGAGTACAATGCACTTATGAAAGAAATAGAGTACTTAAAATCAATTTTAGAAAGTGAAGAAAAACTTCTTTCAGTAATAAAAGATGAGTTATTAGAAATAAAGAATAAATATAGTGATGAAAGAAGAACAGAAATAGAAGCAAATGTTAATGAAATAGATGTAGAAGATTTAATTCAAGAGAGAGAAATAGTAATAACATTAACTCATTCAGGATATATTAAGAGAATTACTTCTGACGTCTATTCAGCACAAAAAAGAGGTGGAAAGGGAATCCAGGCAATGTCTACTAAAGAAGATGATTTTGTAGAACATGTAATGGTTACTTCAACACATGCTGACATATTATTCTTTACAAATAGAGGAAGAGTATATAAGTTAAGGGGATATCAAATACCAGAGGCTGGTAGAGCTGCAAAAGGAACAAATTTAATAAATCTTATTCAAATAGAGTCAGATGAAAGAATAGAAACTGTACTTACTGTAAATGATGTTTATGAAGATGGATATCTGTTTATGGGAACTAAAAATGGTATAGTTAAGAAAACAAGTCTTTCAGAATTTAAGAATTTAAGAAAGAGTGGACTTATAGCTATTAACTTAAGAGAAGGAGATGAACTTCTTAAAGTTAAAATGACTAGAGGAGATGCTAACATAATAATGGTTACTCAAAATGGTTTAGCAATTAAGTTTAATGAAAAAGATGTTAGACCAATGGGAAGAACAGCTTCAGGGGTTAAAGCTATAACATTAAATAATGATGATGTAGCAGTATGCATGGATATAGCAGTAGATGAGGAAGATTTATTAGTAGTTAGTGAAAATGGATTTGGTAAGAGAACACCTATAACTGAATATAAGGTTCAAAATAGAGGTGGAAAAGGCCTTATGACATATAAAATAACAGATAAAACAGGAAAAGTAGTTGGAGCCACAGTATGTAGAGGTGAAGATGAATTAATGTTAATAAACACTAGTGGTGTTGCTATAAGAATTAATATAGAAGATGTATCTGTTACGGGAAGAAGTACTATGGGCGTTAAGCTTATGAGAACATTAGAAGAAGAACAAGTAGTTGCAATAACAAAAATTAGTAATGATGGTTCAGAAGATTTAGATGAAGAAGTGCAATCAGAATTAGAAATAGATGTTATTGAATCCGAAGTTAATAGTGATTCATTGGATGAATTATTAAAAATAGATAATAAGGATAAATAATAATACTAATAAATAATAGTTATAGAAGGCTAAATGAATTTTTAAATTTCATTTAGCCTTTTTTTACATAAATTAAAAGGAATTATTACTTTAAAACTTAATATTTAAGGTGTTATACATGTAATCTCATCCTAGTGTATCATTAATAGAAATAAAGAGAAATATATAGAAAAATAAAGAAAAATAAAAATAATTTCATGAAAAATAATATTATTAATTATATGTATGTTAGTATGTATGATATTATAAATCTCGTCGCTGATGACATATCGAAACAACCCAAAAAACTTCGAAAAAAGATTTTTAAAAAGTTGTTGACATAACATGAAATTAGTGATATGATTTAATAGTCGCTTGAGGGCGGCGGAATAAAATGGTCTTTGAAAATTGAACAGAATATAGAAATACATTTAGAACCAGCAATTCTTTTTACAAGTAAGTTTTAAGAGCGAGATTAAACTTTTTATTGAGAGTTTGATCCTGGCTCAGGACGAACGCTGGC
>NZ_JBZEFC010000008.1:0-139500 GCF_058310295.1 Clostridium sp. TJA020 | reverse complement strand
TATCCTTTATATGGATCGAATTCCCAGTTACTTAATTCTCCAAGACCTACTGTATCTATATGAGCATCATAAGCAATTAGTTTTTTTCCAGTTCCCATATAACCTAAAACATTACCCATTCCATCAATTTCTACTTTATCAAATCCTAATGATTCCATTTCCTTTGCTATTCTTCTAATAACACCTTCTTCTCCTGCACTTTCTCCTGGAATAGCTATTAAATCTCTCAAAAACTTTGTCATTTGAGGTTCGTATTCCTTCGATAATTTTTTAATTTTTTCAAAATCCATAATTTCTCCCCCTTAATTTATACGAAAAATATTTTTTCACTTAATATTCTAGCAATAAATATGCCATTTTTTTCTAAAAAACTTCATTTATAACAGTATATTTATACATAAATATGGACTTATTACTACAAACACTGTATATTTATTCAATAAATAAATATAAGGTTATCAATATGATAATAAACTTATCATATTGATAACCTTATTAAAGCTACTATTTATCATATATTTATAACAAATTTATAAATTATATTATAAATTTATTATTTTGATAATAGAAATTACCTTTAAATTTTAATTATTTTTTATTTACTCTAATCTTAAAATAATATTCATTGTTTATTCTTAGTTTAATTAAAATATTCACAAAACAAAAAGAAACTATAATAAATAGTTTCTTTTTTTATTTATATATAATATTATTTTTTCAGATTTTCTTTTATATTAAACTTTCTTCTTCTAATTTTTATTAACTTTCCACCTAATGTACTTGTTGCCGCTCCAAGTAAAAACATTCCACCACCAAAAGTTGTAGCCAATGTCTTCTTTAGCTTTTCTCCATTAATAACAACATCTTCTGGCTTATATTCATTTACTAGAGTCATAGTATCTTCTAAAAGTTTTACACCAAAATCAATATTCATATTCATGGGTATTATGTAAGCATAAACTTTTATTTCATCTTTAATACTATTTATTTTAAATCTATAAGCTTTTATATTTTTCTCTGTATCTTCATCTACAAGTTCAAGTTTAACATCTTCTCCGTTAATTTTTATTTTTATATTACTCATAAGATCCATTCCTGAAAATCTTAAAGTTATATATTTTACTCCATCTACTTCTTCCATTAGAGCAGTTTCGTTTAAATACTTTCTAGCCATCTTTTTACCAACCGAACTATCACTTATAATTTCATTTTTTATTGTATATTCTTTATAACTTTCTTTAGCTAAAATTTTCATTTTTTCTTTATTGCTTTTAGACTTTTCAGTTTCAGAAGACTGATTATTTTCACTATTTTTTTCATCTTTAGAATCATCTAAAACACTATCTATACTTGGAATATTTAAGTTTGTATTTGGTTTTGACTCTGGTAAAAATCCAATTTGTGTCACTGTATTTTGCAAAAATTTAACACCAAATTCTATATCTTCTCCTAAAGCATCTATATGCATTTTAAATTTTACGTTATCATTCAAACTTCCAATTTTAAATTCTATATCCATTAAATTATTAGAAGTATCGTTTTTTAAAATATTATAATTAATATTTTTTCCATTTATTAAAATTCTTATATTAGACATTAAATTAGTTCCTGATATGCTAATAGTTATATATTTTTTTCCATTTCTTATTTCCATATAGTTTGTTTTTGATATAACCCCTCTTGCTGCTGCATATCCTATTTCACTATCTGTAATTATTTCATTTTGCATTTTATAAAGTTCTTTATTTAAAATTTCATCTTTATTAGTTGATAAATTACTTTCATTATTAGGTTTACTTACATTATTTTCTCCACTTTCTGGCTTATTGTTTTCTGTATTAGGTTTATTGTTTTCTTGTTCATTGTTATCTGGTTTTTCACTTTCACCTGGCTTTTCAGCATCACTTGGTTTTTCTTCATTAGGATTATTTTCATTCTGTTCTTCTAATTTTAAAGTATCCTCTTTTAATAAAAATCTAAAGCTAACATTCATTCCAGTAAAAGGAGTAGAACTTATAATAATTTTATCTTTTATAGAATTAATTTTAAACTCATATGCAATTTTTTCTTTAGTTTCATCTAATATTTTAAATTCTATATCTTTGTCATTTACATTTATATTAACATTTTTCATCATAGATTTATTTGTAAATGTTACTGATACAAATATCTCTCCATTTAAAACTCTTAAAGAAGATTGTTTTTCTAAAAACTTTCTAGCCATAGAATCTTTGTCTTCATTTATATGAAAGGCATTATTTTCTATTTTATAAACTCCATCTTCTAATTTATCTTCTTTATTAATCTCACTATCATTTATTATTTCATTTAAATTATTTGCACTTGCAGGTACACATATAGAAAAACTTAAAGAACCTGCAAGTAGTAATGCTATAATTTTGTTGTTCATTTTTAAATCTCCCCACCTATTTAAATATATGTCTTATAAATTCATATGGCTTATAAATAATAAGTCTTGGTCCTGAAAATCTCATTACCTCTTTTATTTTTTCTTTCATGTCCTTTTTATAACAATGAATAGGACACTTACTGCAAGATGTTTTTTTATCTCCAAATTTGCAGTAAGTAAGTCTTTTATGTGCATAATCTAATAATTCTTTACAATCATCACATAACTCATTTTTCTTTTGTTCATGTTTTTTATAACAATAAATTTCAATCATAAATTGTACTATTTTCTTTTCCTTTAAAACTCTCCCTTTTTTTGTCATTATTTTAGCTCCTTTGTAAATCTTTTTCCTTTATAGTTTTAATTTTAAATATAAAGTACCAAAATTTCACTAAAATAATTAATATTATAAAAATTTTTACCATAATTGAGTCTAATATTATTAATGGAAACATCATCATTGTATCAGCAAATAATAATATAGTTATTTTTTGTTTCAATGTCATAGCTCTTTCATTTGCAAAACTTTCTAAATGCTTTTTATAAACTTTAGTTTCTTTAAACCATCTATCAAATTTTTCAGACCCTCTAACAAAACAGAAAGATGAAAGTAATAAAAAAGGCGTTGTAGGTAATATCGGTAAAATTACACCAATTGCTCCTAATGCAAAAGATATTAATCCAACAGTTATATAAAATCCTTTTTTAAATTTATTCATTACAAACGCCTCCCACTCTACTCTCTTACTAACTTCTTATTTTTTAATCTAAATGTTTTATCACATATAGATGCAGTTGATTTTCTATGAGTTATAAGTATTATAGTTTTATCTTTTTTATTTTCCTTAATTGATTTTAATATTTCTCCTTCATTTAATGTATCTAAGTTACTTGTAGGTTCATCTAATATTAATGTGTTTCCTTTACTTAAAAAGGCTCTAGCAAGTCCAATTCTTTGCTTTTCTCCAGAAGAAAGATATCCTCCAAGCTCTCCCACCTTTGTTTTATATCCTTTAGGAAGAGTAACTATAAATTCATGTATAGATGCCTTCTTTGCAGCTTCTTCTACTTCATTTTTAGTTGCGTTTTGATAACCTATTTTTATATTGTCTTCAATAGTTTCATTGAAAAGGTATGTTTCTTGACTCATTAAAACTTGATTGTCTCTAAGAGTTTTTGTCTCTAAAGTTTTTAAATTTTCATTTCCAAATATTATATCACCAGAATTTGTATCAAAAAATCTCATAAGTAATTTTACAAATGTACTCTTACCACTACCACTTTCTCCAACAATGGCTATACTATCTCCCATTTTTATATCTATATTTATATTTTTTAGTATATCTTCTCTTCCCTTATAAGAAAAAGTAACATCTTTATATTCTATATCCGTATTAGTTAAAATTCTCTCACCTGGATTTTCTATAACTTCTGGATTTTCATCTAAAAGATTAAATAATCTTTCTGCTGATGCAAATGTTTGAAGTAAATTGTTTGATAAATTACTTAATGCAACTACAGGTCCAAAGGAAGATGATAATATTACTATTGCTAAAATACCTTGTCCAAAATTAATTTTTCCTTCTATATAAAGATATAATCCTAAAATTGTAAAACCTATCATACCAACCATTATTGTAAAATCAGTTGTTGCTCTTATAACCCCTTCATGAAGTTTTATTTTCTTCTGTTTGCTATTTAATTCTTCTGAAAGTTTATGGATATTTTCTTTTCTTTTTTCACCATTTTTAAATATTAATACTTCTTTTAAACCTCTTAAAGAATCTAAAAGATAAGAGTTTGTTTCTCCAAATTTATTTCTATATTCCATACCTGCTTTTTTTCCTATTTTTGATGTAAAATAAGGAATACAAAAGCCTATTATAATATAAAGCAACAAACCTGTTAATCCATAATATGGATTAATACTATAAAGAATTATTGATATTATTAAATTAGTAATTACAGCAATAGAAATTGGAGCTATTGTATGTGCATAAAATACTTCTAAAAGTTCAATATCTGATGTAATTAATGATATTAAATTTCCTTTTTCTTTGCCTTCTAATTTAGCTGGCGCAAGTTTTCTAAGTGCAGTAAATACTTTATCTCTCAATATAACTAATATCTTAAATGCAATATAATGTCCTGAAAGTTGTTCTATATATCTTAAAGGTCCCCTTAAAATAGCACAAATGACTACAACTATAATTGCTGAAATAAATGATATTTTAAATCCATTATCAATTACTGATAAAATAGCTACAGCACTAAAAGAAGTAATTGATATAGCAGCTAAAAACCCTAGCACTCCCATAGTTATTGTTATACACATATAAGGAATTAATGGCTTAAGTTCTAAAATTAATCTTTTCATAATTAAAAATCCTGATTTTCTCTCCATTTAAACCACCACTTTCCTTTCTAATATCTCTTGTTCCTTTATCATTTCATAATATTTACCATTATTATTTATTAACTCATCGTGAACTCCCATTTCTAATAATTCACCATTTTCTAAAAGATATATATTATCAGCATTTTTAACATTAGCTAACCTATGAGAAATTACTATTACAGTTTTTTCTTTAGCTAATTTATTTATAGCTTCCCATATTATTTCTTCTGATTCTACGTCTACATTTGATGTAGCTTCATCAAATATATAAATATCTCTATTTGCAATTACTGCTCTTGCTAATGCTAATCTTTGTTTTTGACCACCTGATAAAAGAGCTCCTCCTTCTCCAACCTTTGTATTCAATCCTTCTTTTAACGAATCTACAAATGATTTAAGATTAGATATTTCTAAAGCATATTGAATATCATTATCACTTATTTTTTCTTTTCCAATCTTTAAATTATCTAAAATAGTTCCATTAAATATATAACTGTTAGTGCTTACTAACATTAACTTACTGTATAAATCATTTAAAGATAAATTATTTATATTCTTATTATTAAAAAGTATTTCTCCCTCGTTTACAGAATAAGTATTCATTAAAAGATTAGCAATTGTACTCTTCCCACTACCACTTTTTCCAACTATAGCTGTAAAACTATTATTTTTTATTTTCATTGATACATTTTTAATAACATCTCTCTTTCCATCATAAGAAAATGTTATATCATTAATATTAATATCTACTTTTTCTCCATTATCTAACTTGCAAATTACATCTCTATCTATTTCTTCACTATCTAGTAATTCAAATATTTTATCTGATGCAGCTACACCATTCATAGCTACATGGAAAAATGAACCTAAAAGCCTTAATGGAATAAAAAATTCTGATGAAAGTAAAATTATTACTAATGTATCTCCTAAATTTATATTTCCATTTTTAAATGAATAAAGTGCTACAATTGAACCAAGAGCTGCCCCACCAAAAGCTATAAGATCCATAACAGTTATTGAATTAAGCTGCATGCTTAATACTTTCATTGTTATCTTTCTAAATTTTTCTGCTTCTTCATTCATTTTTTTATGTCTTTTTTCATCAATATTAAATACTTTTAATGTTGTTAACCCTTGAAGATTTTCTAAGAATGTTTCACCAAGATTAGAATAATTATTCCAATAGTTTTTAAGAAGTTTTTTTGCAAATTTCATTATTGCAATAATAGACATTGGAATTAATGGAACACATAATATAAATATTATTGCAGATTTAAATGAAATAAATGAAATTACAAAAAATAATGTTATAGGAGCTAAAAGTGAATAAAATAATTGTGGAAGATATTTGCCAAAATATATCTCTAATGCTTCAACACCTTCTATTGCACTTTGAACTATTGAGGATGTAGATAATTTTTTATTATAATTTAATCCTAATTTTAAAAGCTTACTATATATTTCATCTCTAAGCTTTATTTTTACAACTTCTGAAGATTTATTTGAAAAATATCCATACATAATATTTGCAAAAAATCTTATACATAATAAAAATAAGAAAATTATTAAATAGTTTAATATATCCCCTTTTATAAAATCCTTAAAATTATGTAATGAATTTTCCATATAAAATACTTTATTTATTATTTTACCTATTAAAAGTACCATACCTAAATTACACACAGTAGTCATTAAGCTTGAAAATACCGTAAGTGCTATGTACTTTTTAGATTCATTACAAAGATTAATTAATCTTTTATTAATCATCATAACCAATTTCCCCTTTCTAGTTATTCCCACAACATTCTATCATAATTGATATTGATTATCAATATTTATTGTAAAAAAAAGAAACTTTATAAAGTTTCTTCTTAATACTTACTTTATTTAATTTTTAAATGCAACCTTTTTACAACTTATTATTTTTTTATTTTTCAAACAATTGTTATACTTTTTTATATGTTTCTTCAAATCTTTTTCTATATATTTTCCCATATATTTTTGTAAATACTTCTTATAAAATTTTCTGCTTATAAGCCATTTATTAAATCTTTCTGAACCTTTTGCAAAACAGATGCCAGCCATAACTAAAAATATAGTTCCAGGCATTATAGGTAATATACCACCAATTAAAGCTAGAATCATACATACGATTCCTAAAAAAATATACAAAGCTCTCTTTGCTTCTCCCACTTTAAGTCACCTTACCTTAAAATATTAAAATTTATTAATCTAATTAAATTTATTTTTCCCAATAAATCTATTAGATTTTATTTATTGTTTTTATTTTCTATAATATACTACATTTTACTAAAAATTAAAACATGTAAATTTATAAATTTTTACATGTTTTGATGACTATTATTTAAATATTTGTTTATATTTTTCTAAATCTCTTATGCAGTCTAATTCTTTATCTTTTTTCATATAAGAAATAAAGAAATCATTTAATTCGATAGATTTAATAACACCTTCTAGAGCCTTCTCTTTTTCTCCAATTAATGCATAAAAACAAGCTCTATTATAATAAAGAAATCCTTCATTTTCATTATTAATTATTCCTTCAGTTATTATTTGTATTGCTTTTTTATAGTTGCCTTTTTCTCTATATATTACTCCTAAATTCAAATAACTATAAGGATAATTTTTATTATTTTCTATAGATTTTCTATAATACTGTTCTGCTCTTTCAATATTTCCTAATCTTTTTTGTACTACTCCCATATTAAATAATATCCTATAATGATTAGGATTTATTGATAATGCTTTTTTATTATAGATTTCACTTTCTTCTAATCTATTTAATTCTTCCATAATACAAGCTAAATTTGCATTTGCCCATAAATCATTTTGATTTATTTCTAAAACTTTCTTATAAAGTTTTATTGCTTCATCTTTATTTTCTTCTTCATCATATATATTAGCTAGAAAAAAATAGGCTTTATCATATGAATTGTTTAACATTATAGCTTTAGAATAATACTCTTTTGCCTCATCAAAAAAGCCATCTTCATCATATAATGTTCCAAGACCGTAATACGCACGTGCTTCCTCATTATCTATATCTATTACTTCTCTATACTTTTCTTCTGCTAAATCTAATTGTTCTAATTCATGATATAAAAGTGCCATATCTAAAAGAAGTTCAATATCTTTTTTCCCTTCTTGTAAATTATATGCCTTTTTATAAAACTGAAGAGCTTTTAATTTATTTCCTTCTTCTTTAAAATTTCTAGCTACATTTATATGATTATCAAATAAATAATTCATATTTTTTGTCCTTTCTTCAAGAATTGTCTAAAATAATTATAGCAAAAGAATTTTAAAAAGCCATAGAACAAAAAGTTCTATGGCTATAAATGTTCAATATTATTTCTTATTGAATCTTTGCTTTCTAGCTTTTCTACATTCAGGACATCTAACTGGTTCATTGTCAAATCCTTTTTCTTTGTAGAATTCTTGTTCTCCAACTGTAAAAACGAATTCTTTTCCACAATCTTTACATACGATAGTCTTATCTTCCATTTTCATTCCTCCAAATATATAAAGCATCTAAATAATTAAACTTTCTGAATTTTGGAGACACCAATGAAACCAGAAAATACTTAACTACTTTGATCTTTATTTGATTTAATTTACAAAATTAGTATATCACTGCTTATTAATTATTTCAAGGGAATTTTCAAAATATTCTAAAATTTAATCATTTATTATAAATGGCTGAAGCCAAGCTTTTGCACCATCTTCTCTATAAGTTTCAACTCTTACATATCCTTCATTCCCTTTAATATTATAAAAAGCTTCATTGCCTTTGGTTTCTTTTAAGATTTTTCCATATTTCCCTATAAACCTAAAATATATATATGGAACTCTACTATCCCCATTTTTTAATGATATTTTATTATTTTCTAACTTTATATCTTTTAACTTCATTCCAAAACTAGCGTAAAAACTACCTCTTTTCAATGCATTTATTATGCTATCAACATCCTTTTTTTCTGAAAGAACCATATTATAAGCTCCTCCAATTCTTGAAAATATGTGCATATCATCATTTGCAAATCCATAAACAACCTTGCCTCTACTTAATAACTCATCCCATAAATCTGATGCAATAGCCCTACCCTTGCAATCCATCCTAACATTATTATTAAAAACTTCTATACCTAAATAATTATCTAAATTTAATAATCTATCTAAAGTCCAATAATCTTCTGATACTCCATGTGGATGACAAATAATATTTATTCCACCTTGATTATTTACTTTATCAAATAATTCTTGATGATTATTGTCATCATCTAAATCATCATCATACTCTTTAATATTTATGCCTAGTGTTTGATGTTCTTTTCGTTTATACTCAACACCCTGTATCATAACTATATCTTCATCACTAAATTCTTTTAAATCTGTTAAAAAATAATGATCTGTAATAGCTAAAAAATCATACTCCATTTTATATGACTTATAAAGCTCAATTACTTTTTTAATATCATAGTGTCCACAAGGGCTATTTTTAGTATGAGTATGTAAATTTCCCTTTAAATACTCACCTTTATATCCATAAGGATTTATTATTTTCATCTTAAGTTTCTCCTTCTAGTACTATATCCTCTGCTAATTTTATTAAATCTTTTATTTTTTCATTTTTAAGCTTATAATATCTAAACATTCCCTCTTTTGTTCCCTCAACTATTTTAGCTGACTTAAGTATTTTTAAATGTTTTGATACATTTGCTTGCGAATATTCTATATTACTATTTATATGACAGACACAAATAGGTCCATCATATAGCTGCTTTACTATCTTTAATCTAACTGGATGAGCAAGTGCTTTTAAAACTTCACTCGTCTTTTCTTCCATGCTAATTACTCTCCTTAAAAAGTAAATTTAATACCTTTCTAGCTACATTTCTATTTGTTCCCTTATAAGGATAGCTATGAATATGTATTGCTGGATTAAAGTTTATTTCTATAATTCCATAATTATTTTCCTTTGCTCTTTCTTTTATATTACTTATCATCATATCTACACCAGTTATTTTAGCATTTACACTTTTAGCAGCTTTAATTGCTATTTCTTTGTAACTATTATCTATATCATCTGTAAAATCTATACTATCTCCACCAGTACTTATATTAGAATTTTCTCTTAAATATATAATTTCATCTTTTTTAGGTATATAGTTAAAATCTTTATTTTGATCTTTCAAAAACATTTCTTCTGCCTCACCTAAAGATATCTTTTCAAGTGGAGTTTTATATCCTTTTCCTCTAAGTGGATTTTTATTTTTTTCTATTACAAGCTCTTTAATTGTGTTTACTCCATTACCTATTACATTTGCAGGTACTCTGTGAAGTATTCCTACAACTTCATCATCAATTACTAAAAATCTATACTCTTTTCCATTTATAAATTCTTCTATTAATATTTCATTATCATTTTCAAATCCAATTTCACAAGCTCTTTTATATTCCTTTTCTGTAAAATCAGTCTTAAAAATAGTTATTCCTATTCCAAAATTTGTTGATTTTGGCTTTATAACTATTTGTTTATTTTTATATTTATAAAAGTCATCTATAGCACTTTCTATATTATCGTAATATCCACCCTTTGGAACTTTTATATTATGTTCTTCTAATACTTTCTTTGTAACTAATTTATTTTCCATAATTAAAGCAGTTATATAACTATCTTTTGATGTTTTTGTTGCTTGTTTTACATATTCTATATGATTACCCTTTTTAAGTGATATAAAATTATCTAACTTATCTAAAACTTCAAATTCTATTCCACTTTTTATTGCATCAATAATTAATATTTGAGTTGAAAGTTCTAATTCCTCATAGCCTTTTAATTTAAATACATTTTTTTCACTATATTTTAAATATTCTTTACTTAAATTCATAAAATAATTTATATATCCATATTTCTTTATATCTTTTATAAGTTTTGCTGATATAGTTTCTTTATAATTTATAAATCTACTTCTTGAAATTTTAATTACTTCTTTTAATTCATCATTATCACTAAATAAAATATCACAAATTTTTTCTATTTCATCTAAAACCTTAAGTCCTTCTTGTCTTAAAGAAACTTCTTTACCATTCATATTTATCATATTAAATTCTTTTGTTTCTATACCCCTATTATCATTTTTTACATATTCATCATGAAGTCTAACAGTGTACTTTTCATCTTCTGTAAATAATGTAAATAGTATAAATAAGAAAATCATATTTAATGTATCTTTACTTACTCCAATTGGACTTAATGGATCTAGGTCAAGAAGTCTTATTTCTATATATTTAACACCATGATTTAATAAATTTTCTAGCATATCTCCAGTTTCTTTTGTTTTAAATCTAATAGGACTATAATATTCTCTTGCACCTTGTATACACTTATCTTCTATAAGTCTTTTTATATCTTCAACATATTCATAAACATTGTTGTAAGATACATAATAATCTTCTACATTTTTATATCCACACTCACTATTTCTAAGAGAATTTACCCCCTTAAAATAATGCTCATCTTTTCCTAATGTTTGACTTATTCTTTTACAAGTTCCCTTATAACTTTTATGAAAAACAGGACTAGCTCCTGTTAAATATATTAAAAACCATTTATATTTTATTAAGTTTCTACCTATTTTAAAATATATATTATTTTTAAAATCCTTATAATTTTCTTTAGTATTTGAAAGCTTATAAAGTTCTTTTAAAAGCTCTTCATTAAATGAAAAATTAAAATGCACTCCGCTTACTAATTGTCTCTTTGCACCATATTTTTTTAGAAGACCTTCCCTATATTTTACTTCATCTTGATTTTTAAGTTCTGCAACTGGTATTTCATTATCCTTTGGTATTATAGGCGGATTACTTTGTGGCCATAAATACTCTTCTTTCAAACTAGTAGAAACTATATTATGAAGATTTTCCATAAAATCATAAACTTCATTTATTGATTTACATATAGGGGTTATCATTTCAACTTGACTTTCTGAAAAATCCCTTTTTATATACGGATTTTCTTCATTAAATATATTAGTATGTTTAGTTAAAGCAAGCTTTCCTTCTTTATCAACCCTTAAATTTTCTTTTTCAAGACCAAATCCACTTTGTAGTAATTTTTTATTTAAATTATTACTTTTTATTAATTGTAATAAGTTATCATACATTTCTCTCTATCTCCTTTTTTATATTATAATTAAAAGTTAATTTATTCATATCAATTAAAAACCAACTAAGTAAAAGTACACCCTTAAAAAAGCTACTAATACTTATGCTAATCCATATTCCATTAAGTTTTAAAAAGCTTATATTTGATAAAAATATTGCTATAGGTATTCTAAGTGCTGTAAAAGTAACACTAATTATTGGTGGAGCATATGTTTTTCCTATTCCATTAAATGCTCCAACAGTTAATAATTCTATACACATGAACACTTGAGATAAACCTAATATTTTCATATAAGTGCTACCCATAATTAAACTTTCATTATCTGATAAAAATATACCAAATATTTGTTTTGAAAATACTATAAATAGTAAAGTTACACTGATTCCAAACACTATAGTAAGTTTTAAAGCTTTATAATACCCTTCCTTTATCCTATATTTTTTCATTGCTCCATAATTTTGACCAACAAAAGCAGCAATAGCACCTTGAAGCCCTCCAATTGTAACATAAGATATAGATTCAATTTGAATTCCAACCCTCTGAACCGCTATAGCTATTGCACCATAGTCAGAAACTAATTTTGCAATAGACATAGATATTAAAGTAAATATAACTCTTTGCATAGTTATTGGTAATCCAAGCTTAATTACTGACAAACATTTATCTTTATCAAAATTAAACTTATCTTCAAAAACTTTTAATTTCCCTTTTGACATCTTTATAAACATTAAAAATACAATTATTCTTGCAATAAGTGTTGCAAGAGCTGCTCCAACTACTCCTAATGGCTTAATTATTCCAATACCAAATATTAATATAGGATCTAATATAATATTAAAAATAAATCCTATAACATTTGCTTTAAATGGTACCTTACTATCCCCATAACTATTAAGAATAGATGTTAATAGTGTATTAAAAAACATAAATATAATACCTATTGCAGATATTAAAAGATATTTTTGTGCCATAAAATCTACATAATTTCCTAATTTATAAAAACTTATTAGTTGTTTATTAAATATAAAAAGAAATATTGTATATATTAATCCTATAAAGCTTGTAAGTATTATACCATTTTGTATGTATGTTTTACTCTCTTTTTCTCTCCCCCTCCCTATAGAATGAGATATTTTAACCCCAGTCCCTATAGATACAATTGTAAAAATTGCCATAGCAAGATTTATAAAAAAACTAGCTGTTCCTATAGCCGCAACAGCATCACTTCCTAACCGTCCAATCCAAAGCATATCTATCATTCCATAAGCTGTTTGTATAAAATTAGTTGCTATAATTGGCAGTGATAATTTTATAAGAGATTTAGTAATATCATCTTTAGTTAAATCTACTTTTTTCATGTAATATCACCTCACTATATAACTATATAGGAATATAGTTATATAGTAAATAGTAATTTCAATTTATTTAATTTTATCACCTATAATTTAATTTCACATTAAATTTATTTTAAATTTTATTGTTCTATAACAAAATAAGGAACCTAATAAAAAATAGATTCCTTATTTATTAAACTTATTCTTCACTTTTTTCTTGTTTTACTGGAAGCGTTATTATGAATTCACTTCCTTTACCTACTTCACTTTTTAATGTAATTTTTCCTTTATGAAGTTCAACAAGATTTTTAACTAAAGTAAGCCCTATTCCACTACTACAATGTTTACTTGAAACTTGTGTTTCAACTTGTGCGAATCTATCAAATATAATATTTTGATAATCTTTTGGTATTCCAATTCCAGTATCTCTAACAATTATATCTACACTATCATGATTATCTTTTATTTCAACAAATATAGTTCCACCTGACTTAGTAAATTTAACAGCATTTGATATTAAATTTATAACACATCTTTCTATATTAGTTTTATCACACTCTATAATTTTTTCTTCTATTTCTGGATCTATTATAAGCTCTAGATTATTGCTCTCAATATAACTTTTCATAGATAATGCAACTTCTTCTACTAAATAAACAATATCTTCTTCTGATATATTAAGTTTATATGCTCCTGAACTTATTTTTGAACTATCAATTAAGTCATTTATAACTTTTAAAAGAGTAGTAGAATTTTTCTTTATTATTTTCATATATTTAGATAAATCTTTTCTTCCTATTCCATTTTTACTATCATTTAATGAGCTAATAAGTTGCTCACTTGATAGTATTACATTAAGTGGTGTTCTAAGTTCATGAGAAAGATTAACTAAATAAGTATTTCTAAACTTTTCATACTTTAAAAGTTTATTGTACATTTTTTCATTTTCTAAAAGTTCTTTATTTAATTGTTCCGTTCTTTGTTTAACTAATCTATTTAATATTTTTACATAGTTAATGCTAAAATATATTATAAGTAATATTAAAAACAAATAAATTAAATAAGCTAAATTTGAATTATACCAAGGCTTATTTATTTTTATTTTAACTTCTTTAACATCTGTTACTTCACCATTTTTATCTCTGGCTCTTACTTTAAAAATATATTTTCCCGGTGGAATATTAGTATAACTTACATAATTTCTTTTTCCTAGGTATATCCAATCTTTATCAAATCCCTCAAGCTGATACTCAAAATTTTCTGTCCCCATACTTTTATAATCTGGTAGAAAAAATTCAAATGAAAATGTATTTTCATTATGCTTTAATTCTATAGAATCATTTTTTATCTGTATGTTCTTATTATTATATACTTTAAACTTACTTATCTTTATATTTGGATTTGAAAGTGGCTTTGTATATATATCTTTAGGATAAAATGCTGTTACACCATTTACTCCTCCAAAAAACATCTCGCCATCTTTAGCTTTAAATTCGGCTGTTCCATTAAATTCATTTCCCTGAAGTCCATCAAGTAAATTATAATTTTCAAACTTTTTTTTATGCTTATCGTATTTTGAAATTCCACCATTAGTACTTACCCATACATTGTCTTCATCATCTAATAAAACACCATATACATAATTATTTGCAAGTCCGTCTTTTTCTGTAAATATTGTAAACTTTTCTGTCCTAGGGTCAAATTTATTTAATCCAACAGATGTGGAGAACCACATGTTTCCTTCTTTATCTTCATTTATACCTTTTATTGCATTATTACTTAAGGAATTAGGATTATTTTCTATGGATGTATAATTTATTGCTTTCTTTTTCTCTACATCTAACTTTAATATTCCACCATTCCAACCAGTTGCTATCCAATAATTTCCTTTAGAATCTTGAAATACCCTTCTAATATAATTTTCGCATACTCCAGCTTTATCAAATAGATAATTTAAATTAGTAAACTTTTCTGTTTTAGGATTAAAAACATCTAAACCCTGACGTGTTCCAACCCAAAGTAATCCATTTTTATCAAAATAAACTTCCTTTACATCATTATGCACTAAAGAATTCTTATTTGATTCATGTCTGTATGTTTTTATATCACCTGTTTTTTTATTAAGTTTACATAATCCTTCCTTTGTTGCTATCCATATATTTCCATTACCATCACCTGTAACTTGAAATAATGTATTACTTGGTATACTATTTGGATTATTTTTATCAAATTTATAATGAGTTATTTTATCATTTTCTCTATCAAACTTATTTAATCCATCATTATTAGTTCCAACCCAAAGAATTCCATCTTCATCTTCATAAATTCCACCTATACTATTTCCACTCAAAGTATTTGTTTCACCTGGCTGACTCTTATAATGAGTAAACTCAGGATTAGGATTTAACATACTAATACCATTGTATGTTCCAATCCACATTAATCCATCACTATCTCTATAAACACTTTGTATACTATTATTAATTAAACTTTCTTGATCATATGGTTTATTTATATAGAAATCAACATTTTTGGTTTTATTATTATATTTAATTAAACCACCTTTACTTCCAAGCCACATATTATTATTAAAGTCTTCATACATACTATTTATAGCATATTTTTCAAAAGCGTACTTTCTATTTATATTTTCTAAATTATCAAATTCTTTAGTTTTAAGATTAAATTTATATACTCCCTTATCTTGAGTTGCAATCCACATGTTATTATTCATATCTTTATAAAGCTTCAAAATATTTTTACTAGGTAATTTATCTTCTAGTACTTTAGTAATTTTACCAGTAGCTTTATTTATTATATTTAATCCTTTTTCTGTAGATATCCATATTTCTCCATTTAACCCTTCCATAATAGAAGTGATGAATCCATCATATAATGTATCTTCTTTATTTTCTTCACTAAAATATTTTTTAAATATTTTTGTTTTAGGATCATATTCATTTAAACCATCTTCTGTTGCAACCCACATATGATTACTACTATCAATATAAATATCCCAAATATGACTTCCTAAAATTTTATGTGGATCATTTTCATCGGCTTCAATTCTTTCAGCTTTTAATGTCTGTCTATCTAATTTACTTAAACCAGAACTTGTTCCAATCCACAAATATCCATCTTTATCTTCTACTATTGATCCTATTATTCCTGGAAAAATAGTATCTTTATCCTTATCTTCTGACTTTATAACTTCATATTCATATCCATTAAATCGATTTAGTCCATCATTTGTTCCAAACCACATATAACCATCACTATCTCTTAAAATAGAGAAAACAGAACCTTGAGATAATCCGTCCTTTACTGTTATGTTAGTAAATTTTAAATATTTATTTTCTTCAACAGCATTTGCTTTAATACAAAAAAAATTATTTATTATTATAAGTATACATAATATATTTATTATAAATTTACCCCTTTTTATTTCATTCATCCCCTATCATTCGACAAAATTTATCCAATTATAAAACTATTTTTACATAGTAAACTTTTATTGTCAATTAGTAAACTTTATTAACTAACTATTAACAGAAAATTTGTACTAAAAAAAAGCATTATTTTATATAAAACTATAAATTTAATTTTAAATAAAATTAAAAACCTCTTATTAAAAATAAGAGGTTTGCATTCTATATAATATTTTCAACATTTCTTTCATATAAATCTGCTATAAAATTAAATGTATCTTTATCACTTACACTACCATAGCTATCTCCATCTTTAGGGTTATGTTCATATGTAAGTATTAAAAATTCACCATTTGACTTAATTACTCTAAAGGAAGTTTTTTCTGTTAATATATCAATTTGAGCTAATATTTCTACACTATCATATTGATTTGTTTCACCATTATACAATTTTGAATATTCCCCATTAAACATTGTTATATTATATTTTTCCTTATCACATTCAGTAACTCGTCCACTTTTTCCACATGAAAGACATCCTTTAAACTTACAATCTCTCATACAAGTTAAACACTGACATTTAGAACAACACTTTAACTTTAAAAATACATTATTATATTTATTTTTATAATCTAATATACTATTTACTGAATCATTAATTTCACTTGCTGAAGAAGCATCTACCTCAAAAAATAAAACTTTTTTCTTTTTATTTAATTTACTTTCAGCACTTTCTAAAAGCTCTGAGTATTTATCTAAAACCTTTATATTTTTCACAAAATATCTTGATTTAATATCAGTTCCTTCTGAAAATTGAATAATATCATTAATAGAAAAAGTTATATTAGTATAATACTCTGTTATATTATCTTTTTCACTTTTTATAATCTCTTTTGCCTTGTTAATATTCACCTTTATCACCTCTTTAATATTTATTATAAATGACAAAAATATTTTTTAAATAATTTAAATATTAATTTATTAAAATAATACAATTTGTTAATTTTTTCACTTTAAATTATAATATAAATTAAATAGCATATTAATAAAAATATGCCTTTAGGAGGGATTAATTTTAATGAAGCTTCGGAATAAATCAATAGTTAAATTTATAGTTATATTAACTATATTTTTATCTAACCTTTTATCATTTATAGTTCCAACTTATGCTGCTAGCTTTAAAAGTTCATCTAGTTATAGTAAGCCATCATCTTCTTCATCATCATTTAAAAGTAATACATCAACTTCAAAGAGTTCTAATTGGAATACTAGATTTAATACATCAAATAAATATAGTAAACCAAAGGATTCAAATAAAAATTCTACAAGTGATAAATTTAACTCTAAATTTAATACATCAGATAAATACAATAATAGTAATAAAAATAAAGAAAACTCTGATAAATCTAATAATGATACTACTGATAAATCTAAAAAAGAAAAAAATTCATATGATACATCCGAAGGAACTAAAAGATACAATAGAAATTTTAGTGTATTCCCCTTCTTTTCATCATATGGTCATTCTTTTTTTGGAATGTCATTTATTTTTAAGGCAATTGTTATTCTTTGCGTAATTACTATTATACTATTTATTATTTATTTTATTTTCTTTAAATTTAAGAAATAATATTCTTAATTAAAATTTTATTAATATTAAAATTCAATATTGATAATTTTTTGAAAAATTATATAATTATAAGAAAAGTTAAGCAATATTAATTGTATGAACTTAAAGGAGGCTCATAATTATGGGTATATTTAATAGAATATCAAACATGTTAAAAGCAAAAACTAATTCAGCATTAGATAATATGGAAAATCCAATCGAATTATTAGATCAAAAAATAAGAGATATGGAAGAAAGTCTAAATAAAGCAAAACTTTCTTCAGCTCAAATATTTGGTAATTTAAAAGAAATTGAAAAAGAAATGGACAAGACTAAAGCAATTGCTGTTGAATATGATGAAAAAGTAAAACTTGCTATGAGTAAAAATAATGAAGAACTTGCTAAAAAAGCTCTTAAATTAAAGCTTGATGCTGATAAAAAGCTTCAGACACTAACTACTTCTCATACAGAATTAGAAGCTAAAGCAAAAAGTCTTAAAGAAAATCTAGTCAAACTTCAAGAAGAAATTGAAAAAACTAGAAGCTATAGAGATGAAGCCTCAGCAAGACTTAATACTGCAAATGCTACTAAACAAGTCAATGAGATTATGGCCAATGTACAAACTAAGAAAAACTCTATAAACTTAGATGACATTGAAAGAAAAATAGCTAAAGAAGAAAGTTATGCTGAAGGATTGAAAGATCTTAGAACTCCTTCTTTAGATGATGAATTTGCAGCACTTGAAAATGACAATTTAGATGCTGAACTTGAAAAATATAGAAATAAATAATTTAAAGGAATTACCAAATGGTAATTCCTTTTTTATTTATGCATTATAAAACACCATTCTTACTAAAGACATATAATAAAATATATTGATTTTTAGGAGTATTTTATGAAGTTTTATAAATTAAACAAAGACCACTGTTGCACTTATTTAATATTAAACACTAAAAATAATTCTTGTGTACTAATTGATCCAAAGCTTGATTATGAAGATTTTTATTTAAATTTTATAAAAAATAAAAATGGGATTCTTAAAGCAGTTATAGATACTCATACCCATTCAGAACACTTAAGTTGCTGTTATAGTTTAAAAGAAAAAACTAACTGTAATTTTTTTATGAATGAAAATACAAGTTGTAACTCTATTACTAAAAAAATAAAGAATCATGAAATTCTTAATATAGATGGTATAATACTAAAATGCATACACACTCCTGGTCATTCAATAGATAGTATGTGTATTATATTTGAAGATAAACTTCTAACTGGAGACACTCTATTTTTATCTGATGGTGCTGGAAGAGATGATCTTCCAACTGGAAACCCTTTAGATCACTATCATAGTTTAATTAAACTTTCTAAGTTACCATCCCATCTAATAGTTTATCCAGCACATAATTATACTGACTCTCCACCATATACATTACACCATCTAAAAAAAATAAATAAATATTTAAAAATAAAAAACAAAAAAGAGTTTTTAAGCATTACAGAGCAATGTTATCCCCCACCTGATTGGATGCTTAAAGTTATTTCTTTAAATACTTTGTGCAATATGAATATAAATTCAATTAAAATTCCTTTTGAGGAAGGTATTTGTCAAAGTAGTTATATTAAATCACCACGTTCTATGCCTATATACTTAAATAAAGAAGAATTTACTAAATTTATAGAATCTAACAAAGATAATATTTTTATATTAGATGTAAGAGAACCTGAAGAAATTATATATGGAAATAAATTAGAAGAATCTATAAACATTCCACTAAAAGAACTTCCTAAAAAAATAAATGAATTGGAAAAATACAGAAATAACATTATAATATGTGTTTGCTCTAGTGGAAACAGAGCTATAGTAGCTTCAAGAATTTTAATTGATAACGGATTTAGAAATGTATATGTTTTATCTGAACCAATATAAAGAGGGCTAATATTAGCCCTTTTTGTTTATTAAACTTTTAACAACATCTCCAATTATTTTTATACCTTTTTCTATATCATTTTCACTTACTCTTGAAAAACCTAGTCTTATTTTTTCCGAACCATCTTTATTATTATAAAATATATCACCCGGCATAAAAACTACACCTCTTTTATAACATTCCCTTAAAACATCTCTTCCATTTACATTTTTTAACTTGATAAATATATGAAGTCCACCTTCCCCTAAAATATAATCATGTGGAATATATTTTTTAACTTGTTTCAATGTAAAATTATATTTATCCTTATAATGCTTTCTTATTTTTTTCATGTACTTATGAAATGAACCACTTTCCATATATTTATGGAATATGGCTTGATCTAAAAATGAAGAATGTATATTTCTAGTTCTTTTTATACTTTCTAATTTTGATATTAAATTTTTATCTCCAAAGACCCATCCAATTCTAATTCCAGGAAACAGTATTTTAGAAAAACTTCCTATATAAACTATTCCATTTCCTTTATCACATAATGATGCAATTGGTGCTACATGAGAGCTTGTATATAAAAGTTCCTCATTAAATCCATCTTCTATTATAGGAACTTTATACTTTTCACATATATTATATACAGATTTTCTCTTCTCTCCTTTCATAACAATACCAGTGGGATTATGATAAGAAGGTATTAAATATAATAACTTAGGATTATGCTTTATTAATGTTTCTTCTAATTTATCTAAATTTAAACCATCCTTGTCCATATCTATTGATTTAATATTAAGATTATGACTTTTCATAATTTTTATAGCAGTATTATGAGTTGGCTCTTCACATGCTATAGTCTCACCTTCATTCATAATTCCGCTTAATACTATATCAAATCCTTCAGTAAATCCATTAGTTATTAATATATCTTTATTTTCTATATTTACACCCTTTTGCTTCATATATCTCATTAAATACTCTATTAAAGGCTTATAACCCTTAGCATATCCATAATTTAAAAGTTTATCTCCTTCAATAGAAAATGTAGTTAAAAATGCTCTTTTAAATTCTTCTAAATCAAAAAGACTTTCGTCTGGTGCAATACTTTTAAAAGAAATCATTCCTTTTTTCCAAGGCAACTCATTTTTTACTATATCAAGCTCCTCGCAACAATTACAATAACAACTCATCATATTGTTCCAATCTATATTTAAATCTCCACCATTTAATTTTTTCTCTATTTTTACGAAAGTTCCTTTACCTTTTATACTTTCTATAATTCCTTCTTCTTCTAAAGTCTCATAAGCTAATATGACAGAATTTCTACTTACAGAAATTATTTTGCTAACTTCTCTTGTAGATGGTAACTTACTTCCCTTTTGTAACATTCCACTTTCTATATTTTCTTTTATATGTTTTTCTATTTGAGTGTGTATCTTTTCTTCTTCATTTATTTTAAAGGACGAAAAAATCAAATATTCTCACCTTCTATTCTAATTTAATCTTCCTTTATTATATCAGAAAATTAATTAAATATAATTTCTTATATGCACAATTTCTCCATTACTCTTATATACCCTAGGAACTCTATGTTTAAGCATACATAAAACTTCATAGTTTATTGTTTCCATTATTTCTGCCATATCATCAGCATTAAATTTTAATCCATTATCTTCACCAAGTAAAATAACTTCATCACCAACTTTTACTTCTCCAATATCAGTAACATCTACCATACATTGATCCATGCATATTCTACCTACTACATTTGCAAATTTTCCATTTATTATAACTTTAGCTTTTCCACTTAAAGATCTAGAATAACCATCTGCATAACCAATTGGAATTGTTGCAATTATACTTTCTCTATTTGTTTTGAATTTTCTTCCATAACTTACGTACATATCTTTATCTAAAGTTTTAATATGAGCAACTTTAGTTTTTAATGTTAATGCAGGCTCTATTTTAAGTTGTTCTTTTTTTACTTCATTTGATGGATAATATCCATATAATATTATTCCTGCTCTTACTGCATCAAGATATGTTTCTGGAAGGTCTATTATAGCACCGCTATTTGATACATGTTTTATTTTTATATTTAATCCATTTTTTATAAGTTCTTCATTAAAATCTTTTATTTTTTTAAATTGCATATTTGTATATTCTTTATCCTTTTCATCAGATGTTGAAAAATGTGTAAATATACCAACAATTTCTATTCCTTTTAATTTTGATATTTCTAAAACATCTTTTAAACTTTCTTCATTTGGTATAAATCCAATTCTACCCATTCCAGTATCTAAAGCTATATGAATTTTTGCAGTTTTTCCAAGCTTAATTGCAATTTCAGATAGTTTTTTTGCATAATTTAAATCATACACTGTTTGTTCTATATTATTATTTATTAGATCTTCACCAAATTCTAATGGAGTATATCCTAATATCATTATAGGACACTTTATATCACCATTAATTAGTTCTAATGCTTCTGTTATAACTGCTACTGCAAATCTTGAAGCACCATTTTCTATTAAAACCGGTGCAATATCTAATGCTCCATGCCCATACGCATCAGCTTTTATAACTGCGATTACGTCTTTATTATTAACTAATTTTTTTATATTTTTCATATTTAATGCTATTTTATCTAAATCTATTTCAGCCCACACAGGTCTTAATAATTTTTCCATAAGTTCACCTCTAAATTAATATTCCTTCTACACTAATATTATAAATATTTTTTATAATATAGGAAGAACCACTAAATTTATATTTTTTATATAGAGTGGTTACTTTTTATTTCTTATAATTAAATTTAAAATATAATATTAAAAAAATTTTATATATTTAATATTATAAATAAAAAAGTAGCTAAAATTAGCTACTTTTTTATTTATTTGAAAATTCTTTTATAAATTTTGAGAACTTTTCTAAGTTAAAAGTTTTTAATAAAACTGTTTCTGGGTCCTTAATCACCCATTTATTATCTTGTTTTATTAATTGAATATTTATATCTTGAGTTATTTTCTTTAAATCATCTTTATTTACTATATTAATTAAATCTTTTTGTAAATCTTTCTGTAATTCCTTATCACTTTTTCCACTCATTGATGCTGCTAATGATTTTTGTATAGCAGTAACCATATAATTTCCCATTATATCTCCTGCATCTATTGCTGTTACTGTAGCACTTACAGTAGCCTCATCATTTTTTTCTTCCGTATTATTAATTTTTATTTCCGTCTTTGATAAAACTTTCTTTAAAGCCTCTTCTTCTTCAGAAGTTAATTTTTTATCAGTTTTGTCTTTAGAAATAGTATCCTTATTAATCAAATTACTTATTTCACTTATATTTCCATTCTTTAAAGTAGAATAAAATTTTTCTACAACTGAACTTGGACTATCTCCACCACAAGCAATTAAAGTGCATGATAATATGGATACTAATAATAAACTTACTAACTTTTTCATATTTCCCCCTATAAAAAATAATTTATTCAATTAATATATTAATATATAGCTTTTCAATTATATACATTTAGATAATATTATTTACATTTTATCTATAATAATTAATATTTTATTCTTTATTTCCTATTTATTTTAAATAATTAATTACATATTTCAGTATTATGCTATGTAATTCTAATTAAATTAATACATTTTATATTTTACTTAAAAAAATTACAATATATAAAGTTTTTTAACATATTTAAATAATATTATATAAAATACACTTAAATACTTATGTTAGCTTATTCAAATATTATTCAAACATTTTAAAATCTAAAGAAAGTGAAAGTATTTAAAAGAATACTAGAGTATTTTAAAAAACTTTACTAATCAATGTTTAAAAATGCTAATATTACAATAATTATGCATGTTAATTTTATTTTTTATAAATACTATAATGAATAAGACTTAAATAAATGAGGTGTTAATTATGGAAATGAACAAAACTATAGTAAAATCATTTACTAAACATTTATCTGATGAAACATTTAACTTAAAACTTTGGGATGGTGAAATAGTTAAAGTCGGTGAAGGTGAACCTAAATTTACAATAATAATAAATAAATTCCCAAGCAAAAAAGATTTATTATGTGATGCAAGTTTAGCTTTAGGTGAAGCTTACATGGATGGAGATATAGATTTTGAAGGAGATCCACAAGAAATATTTGAAAGTATGATGAGAAATAAAGATAGTTTCTTAAATCATTCTACACTTTTAAAACTTGCTGGAAAAGTCAAAGCTCCTTCACTTTTAAAATCAAAAAAAGATATAGCCCATCACTATGATATAGGAAATGATTTCTATAGCTTATGGTTAGATAAAACAATGAGTTATTCATGTGGATATTTTGAAAGTGAAAATGACACACTTTATGATGCTCAGATAAATAAAATTAAACATATATTAAAAAAGCTTAATTTAAAAGAAGGTCAAACTCTTCTTGATATAGGATGTGGTTGGGGCTTTTTAATAATTGAAGCAGCTAAACTTTATAAAGTTAAAGCTACTGGTATAACTTTAAGTGAAGAACAATTTGCTAAAGCTACTGAAAGAATAAAAGAAGAAGGACTAGAAGATTTAGTAACTGTAAAACTTATGGATTATAGAAACTTAGAAAAATCTGGTCTTATGTTTGATAGAATTGTAAGTGTTGGTATGGCAGAACACGTAGGTCATGCTAATATACCTCTTTTCTTTAAGAATATAGATTCTGTACTAAAAGAAGGTGGATTATTCTTACTTCATAACATAACTAATCTTGTTGAAACAGAAGGTAATAAGTGGGTAACAACTTACATATTCCCTGGTGGATATTTACCAACATTAAGAGAAGAAATTTCAGTTGCAAGTGAACTAAACTTCCATGTTCTTGATGTTGAAAGCTTAAGACTTCATTATATGAAAACTTTACAAGAATGGCTTAAGAATTTCGAAGAACATTTAGAAGAAGAAAGAGAAATGTTTGATGAAAGATTTTTAAGAATGTGGCATATTTATCTTGCATCATGTGCTGCTGCTTTCCATTATTGGACTATAGATATTCATCAAACTTTATATTCAAAAGGTATAAATAATGAGTTACCTTTAACTAGAAAATATTTATATGAAGATTAATACAATTACTCCTATTTTAAAATAGTTTTACATTTAATTAATAATAGTTTGTGTAAATAATATTAGTTTATTTACACAAACTATTTTTGTACAAATTTTTATTTAGGAGGTTTTTTATGGATAATAATAAGAATAGATTAAAAGATAGACCAAAATCTAATGCGGAACTTAGAAAAATGTATTCTGAACAAGGAGCCGAAATAGGTATAGAAAATGGTAAAAAACTTGGTAGCCATTCAAATGGTAAAAAATATACTAAACGCTCAAAATTATCTCATAATAAATAAGCTCATTAATTAGTTTGTACCTTCATAAAAAAGATAGATGAAAATATATATTTTCATCTATCTTTTTAATTATTAAATTATGGTAAAATAATATGTATTTTTCAATATTTAATATTATTTAATGTTAAAATATAATTGAGGTGATAAATATGAAAAATATAAATGATTATATACATGTAGAACAAAATGATGATAAAAAATGTTCTATTAATTGCCATAAAATCACTATTGATTCAAAGAATAGACAAGATTTAGGAGAACATAAATTTAGTGAAATAAAAAATTATTTTAAAACTTTAAAAACTAAATTTGAAGATGAAAGCTCTGGAAAATATAGAGTACTAATTCCTAAAGATGCTTATGATTTAAAAGTTTTAATTGATGATTTAAATACTATTTTAAATAGCTAAAGAGAGTTTAAAACAAACTCTCTTTTTTATTGCACTAACTTTTGGCTCATATATTTAATTTTAATTTATTTGCTATACTTTTTATGTAATAAAATCATTTCTTTTGCAAAAGATTTTAATGTTTCAACATTCATTAATTGATCTTCTGCATGTATTAATAATAAAGATGGTTCAACTTTATTTCCACTCGCCTCTTCTTGTATTAATGAAAAATGTGATTGATGAGCTTTTAATATTGCTTCTTCAGCTTCTTGTATTTTCTTTTCTGCTTCTTCAAATTTTTCTTCTCTTGATAATTCTAAAACTTCAAATAAAGCTGATTTTGCCTCTCCAACACTGCTTATTATTTGAAATGATACTAATTCTAAATTATCCATAACCATACCCCTTTACTATAAAATTTACACTATTATTTATAGCAAATATTATGCCAAATATAAAATACTCCTATTTATCATATGTTTAAATATATTTTTCTAATAAAATTTCATATGTGTGCGAAAATACTACTTATTAAGTACAAATTTATTAATACAAATACACACTTTAGAATATATTTTTTAAATTTCATACATTATCTTTCAAATATTGACACAGAAATTTGAAAATCCTTTTAAACTTATTATACTTTAATAATATTGAATTGTTAATTATATTTAATTTTAATGTATCACATATGATTTTAAAAGTTAATTTTAATAAAATACTTATGTTTAACAAAACTAATTTTAATTATTTTAAGCCTAAATTTCATACCCTGCTTTTCTTAGTTTTGCTACAACATTAATTCCAACTATTGATATTATAAAACTTAATAATATATCACTTGGTAAAAATGCTATAACTCCTATCTTAATTGCTAAAAAAACACTCATTGTATTACCTAAATAAAAATTATAAATAATATACATATACAAAACTCCAAATATATATATAATAGCTAATCCACATAAACATGAAAAAAATATTTTTAATAAAGTTAGTTTTTTAATATTTTCTGTTATTTTTCCTATAATAAATGAAGCTAATATAAATCCTAGTAAATATCCAAATGTAGGTTGCAATATATACTGTGGACCTCCACCTTGTGTAAATATAGGTATTCCTATAAGACCTACAAATACGTATAAAATTTGTGATAATGCTCCAAGTTTACTTCCAAGTAAAATTGCACCTATTGCACAAAAGAAATATTGTAATGTAAACGGAACTATAGGTAATGGTATTTTTATAAATGCACCTATTGCTGTAAGTGCTGCAAACATTGAAATTAATATTAAATCCCTAGCTTTTAAATTCATAATAACCCTCCATTATTTTGACAATCAAACTAATTATTTAATATAATATATTTTTTTAAAATCATTGTCAACCTATTTAAAATAATTTTGGGTGACAAATAAAAACATAGATATTTTTATCTATGTTTTTATTCTAATTATAAAACCCTATCTATATTCAAACAAATCTATATAATTAATTCATCATTTAATAATATTTTAAATTTTTATTATTTGTAGTTATTATTATATAAGCTCCATTATTAACTTTTTTTAATAATCTAAGCATACTATTTTCTGGTATGCTTATACAACCTGCAGTATTTCCTCTTCCATTACAATGAATAAATATAGCAGAACCTTTTCCTTTCCTTTGATTTCTATTATAATCAATTACCATGCCATATTTATATTGATAATGGTCTATCATATGTTCTCCCCTTTCACCTTTTCCTTCATACCACTTGTTATAGTACTTAGAATTACTATTATCTACAAAATATGAGTTATTAGTGATTTTTTTATAATTTAACTTAGTTCCTGGATTGCTACTAAATCCAAATCCATATAATATAGAATATACTCCAATTGGTGTAGCTCCATCTCCTTCATGTTTATTTTTTTTAAATCCTGCATATCCATGTCTTGCCTTTTCATTTAAAATTTGTTCCCATATACCATTATTTTTCTCAAAAAAGTATAGTCTATCTCCAGATACTAATATTATTTGTTTTGTTTTTTTAGAAATTTTAGTTTTCGATATATCTTTAGCTAACCCACTTTCTTCCCATCTACCACTACTATTTAAGTAGTACCATGAACTACCGTCTTTTAGCCAACCGGTCTTCATTTTTCCATTTCCACTTAAGTAATACCATGAACTTCCTTCTTTTAACCAGCCTGTCTTCATTTTTCCATTTCCACTTAAGTAGTACCAATTATTATTATATTTAATCCATCCATATGATTTACTTTGATTTTTATTTATAATGTCTGCATTGACTTTTAAATTAGGAACTATAAAAAAAATAACAATAATGATACAAATTAATTTCAAAAAATTTTTTCCTCTCATAAACTTCTCCTTATTAAAAACATAAATTTGATATATATTTTAAAATTTAGTAAACAGATTAATATAAACTTAAATTTACATAAAAACTCAATAACTCTTACTATTTTTAAATTTATAATTTTTGTTTATTTTTTCTATTTTTTTCTTTTTATGTATTATAGCATTCTTTTTAATAATATTAAACTTTTTAATATAATTATATTTAATAAATTTACTTAATACACTTTTTGTTTTATAAGTACATTAAATATACATTTATATTAAATAACTTTTTTGTTATAATGTTATTAAAGTAAACATTTACATAGGGTTTAAATTATGTAAATATTATTATTTATTAATTAAAGTTTAAGGAGTGATTTAAATGAAAATTTATACTAGCGATGAAAATAAATTAGAATTTCATTCATTAGCAGATGATATTAGGCAATTTTTAATATCTAATCCTAATAAGTTTTTTACTCCAGCAGAAATTAGTGAAAATATAAATTCAATACCTTATAGCAATTTAAAATCAGCTTTATCTTTTGCAAATGCTGAAAAAGAAATAGATCCTTCAAAACATATAGATTCAATTTGTTCTTATTTAGAAAAGCAACATTTAATAAGAAAAGTGATGAAAATTTGTCCTTACAAAGGAATACCATCCAATGCATTTTCTAATTTTTAAATAAAAAAAACGTGTCTAATTTATGACACGTTTTTTTATTTAATTGATTTGCAACTTTCTCTTTTTATAAGTTTAACTGGCAAAACTATTTTTTTGCTTATTTCTCTGCTATTTTCTAATCTTTCTAAAATAGTGTTTAATGCAGTTTCTCCCATAAGCTCTACAAATACTTTTACAGTTGTAAGAGATGGTGTTAAAAACTTTGCTGTTGCAATATCATCAAATCCTATTATGCTTATATCTTCTGGAATAGAATATCCCTTTTCATTAATTGCTTTATAAGCACCTATAGCCATAGGATCACTAGATATAAATATAGCCGTAGGTAAGTTTTTATTCTCAAGCATTTTTTTCATAAGTTCATAACCATCTTCTAATGTAAAATCTCCTTTATATACCCACTCTTTTTTATAATTACCTTTCTCTTTCATATATTCTGTATATATCTTTTCTCTATCATTAAATAATTCTTTTTTTTCTTTATCATTATGAGCTATTACTCTACCACCTATATATGCTATATTTTTATGACCTAAACTTTCAAGATAACTTAAAGCACTTAAAACTCCTTGTTTAAAATTTACAACAATAGAGTCATATTTCCATTCATCAGGAGATGAATCTACAAATATAATCTCTTTAGTTATACATTCTAATTTTTTTATTTCCTCATTAGTAAATATACCTATAGCTATTATTCCATTTATTCCTTTATATTTTGATGTAGGCTCACTAATTAATTTATCTATATATACTGATTTAAACTCTATATTTTTTTCATTACACATTTTTTCAATTGCCATTCTAATATATAAAAAATATGGATCATTTGATTCTCCATCTATAAAGCTACTTACAATACCTATATTATACACCTTATCCCTAAGTTTTTTTTGCTTTGCAGTCATATAATTCATTTTATCAGCAATTTCTAAAACCTTTTCTCTTGTTTCCTCTGAAACATTTAAACTTTTATCCAAATTCAAAACCCTAGATACAGTTGATATTGATACACCTGCAATATTTGCTATATCTTTTATAGTCGCCAATATCTTTCACCTCTTTCTCATAACATATTATATATTAAGGTATTTTAAATATCAAAATAATAAAAATATGGATTTGAATATTAAATTCAAATCCATATTTATTTTTATTTAAATATTGTTTTTTAATGAATCTATATATTTTTTCATAGATTTTATTCCTGATTCATTCCATTTAAATACACCACAATCTTCAAGAACTTTTATAAATACTTTTCCTACTTCATTTCTTACAATTGATTCCACATTATTTTCGTTTATATTTTTATTATTTTTTAATATTTCATAAAACCAATCTAAGTGTATTCCTATTTCATCTTTATCTATAAGATCTTCATTACCTAAAAGCAAATTTTTTTCTATTAATTTAAGTTCTTCTTTCAACCTAGATGGTAAAACTGCAAGTCCTAAAACTTCAATAAGACCTATATTTTCCTTCTTTATATGATGTAATTGTGCATGTGGATGAAATATTCCATATGGATGTTCATTATTTCTTCTATTATTTCTTAGTACAAGGTCTAATTCATACTTTTCATCAGAAAATCTTCCAATTGGAGTTATTGTATTATGAGGAACATTTTCTGAATAAGCAAATATACCTGCATCTTCATCAGAGTATTCTCTCCAATGACTTAATATTTTACCAGCAAGTTCACTTAATTCTTCTCTATTTTTACCTTTTAATCTTACTACTGTTAATGGCCATTTAATTATAGATAACTCTATATCATTATAATTTTTTATATTAAACTTAAATACATCTTCTGCATAATTCATTGCAAATTTATAATTTCCACCTTGATAATGATCATGAGTAAGTATTGATCCTCCAACTATTGGTAAATCTGCATTTGATCCTACAAAATAATGTGGAAATTTTTCTACAAACTCCAATATTCTATCGAAGCTTTCCTTTGTTATTTTCATAGGGATATGCTCTCCTGAAAACACTATGCAATGCTCATTATAATATGCATATGGAGAATACTGTAAAAACCACTCTTTATTCAAAAGATTTATAGGAATAACTCTTAAATTCTGCCTAGCAGGATGATTTACCCTTCCTGAATATCCTTCATTTTCTTTACAAAGTAAACATTTTGGATATCCTGACTGTGGAAGATTTTTAGCAGCTTCTATTGCCTTTGGATCCTTTTCAGGCTTTGATAAATTTATAGTTATATCAATATTTCCATATTCTGAACTTGTTTTCCATACAACATTTTTAGCTATTCTATCTGTTCTTATATAATCACAAGCTCTACTTATATTATGAAAGTATGTTGTTGCATCTTTAGGACTATTTTTATATTTATAATTAAAATCTTTAATTACTTCAGATGGCCTTTTAATTAAAATCCCCATTATTTTAGTATCAAAAAGATCTCTATATATTGGAGTATTATATTCAATTAAACCTTTCTCATATGCATAATCTAAAAGATTCTCTAAAATAGGTGTTGGAGTATTTAAATCTTCATCATCTATATTCTGCTGTTCATAATCATCTAATTTAAAGAGATCAAGTAAACTATTTCTTATATATACTTCATCTTCAGTTTCTATTAAACTCTTTTTCAAAGAATATTTTATTAACCTATCAATCTCTCTATAAATTTCCATAATATCACACCCTATATTTCTCTAGTTGAATCACCTATATTTGCTATATAAAAATCTGCATCATATCCTATAATTTCTTTATACTTTTCTCCTACATACTTTATAAAACTTTCTACAAAATCCTTTTTAACTATAGATACCGTACAACCTCCAAAACCAGCTCCGGTCATTCTAGAACCTATAGTCCCTTCACATTCCCATGCAAGATTAACTAATGTATCTAATTCTTTTCCAGTTACTTCATAATCATCTCTTAATGAAATATGTGATTGGTTCATAAGCTCACCAAATGTTTTTAAATCATTATTTTCTAAAGCTTCCTTTGCTTTAAGAGTTCTAACATTTTCATATACAGCATGCTTAGCTCTCTTTATTCTAATTTCATCTTTTATTAAATTTTTATTATTTTCAAACTCTTCAATTGTAAGCTCTCCTAATGAATTAATATTTAATTTTTCTTTTAATTCAGATAAGGCTTCTTCACATTCGCTTCTTCTCTCATTATATTTTGAATCTGCAAGCCCTCTTCTTTTATTCGTATTTGATATAATTATAACTTCATTTTTTAAATTTATATCTGAGTAACTATATTTTAAAGTGTTACAATCTAACAATATAGCCTTATTTTCTTTTCCCATTCCTATAGCAAATTGATCCATAATACCGCAATTTACGCCTATAAATTTATTTTCTGCCCTTTGTGAATATTTAACTAAATCTATTCTATCAATATTTAAGTTAAATAACTTGTCCATCATAACTCCAATTAATAGCTCAAGTGAAGCTGATGATGAAAGTCCTGCTCCGTTTGGTATATTTCCATATATTACAACATCAAATCCTTTATCTATAACATAACCTTCTTTTTGTAATACATCTATAACTCCTTTACAATAATTTGCCCAATCATGCTCTTTTTCATATTTTAACCCATCTAAGCTAAACTCTATAACACCTAAGTTTTCAAAGTTTTTTGAATACATTCTTACTTTATTATCATCTCTTAATTTTATTACTCCAAAAGTACCAAAACTTATTGCACAAGGAAATACATTTCCACCATTATAATCAGTATGTTCTCCAATTAAATTAACTCTTCCAGGTGAAAAAAATACTCTAGCTCCCTCTTTATATCCATAAACCTCATTAAAAATATTTAACATTTTTTGCTTCAAAATATTTACACCCCTTCTATATAATTTTATTTGTTAATATAATATTAACACCCTTAGAAAACATTTTCAATATTTTTACTTAAATTTTCCTTATATTTTTACTTATTTTTACTAAGATTATTTCATTTATTTTTACTATATATTTTTAATTAAATAAAAAAGAGAGCTATTTAAATAGCTCTACTTCATTTTATTTATCTTTTCTTTTTAAGTCTTAGCTTTGCAGGACCTCTACTTTTTTTCCCTTTATACATTTTAGTTTCTTCATTTTTTGATTGGTTATTAGAATTTCTACCTTTTCTATTATCTCTTGAATTCCTATTACTTTTTGAGCCTTTATTATCCCTTTGATGTCCTTTTCCTTTAGTTTTAGACTTTCCATGTTGACTTGCTATGTATCTTGTTTCTTTTGATTGAATTAAACATTTAGGACCATTACCTATTAAATCTTCCCTTCCAGCTTTAATTAAAGCATCATAAACAAGATTATAGTTTTTAGGATTTTTAAATTGAAGCAGTGCTCTTTGCATAGCCTTTTCTTCTTTAGTTTTAGGAATATATACTTCTTCCATAGTTAAAGGATCAAGTCCTGTATAAAACATTGTTGTTGACATTGTTCCAGGAGTTGGATAAAAATCTTGAACTTGCTCTGGTTGATACTTTATATCTCTTAAATATTCAGCAAGTTGAATTGCTTCTTTTAATCCACTTCCTGGATGACTTGACATTAAATACGGAATTATATATTGTTCTTTTTTCAGTTGTCTATTTATTTTAAAGAATTTTTCTCTAAATTTATCATATGTTTTTCCTGATGGCTTGTTCATATACTTTAAAGTTTGTGGAGCTACATGCTCTGGAGCTACTTTAAGTTGACCACTTACATGATGCTCTACAAGTTCTCTGAAGAAAGTATCATCTTTGTCAGCCATTATATAATCATATCTTAATCCTGATCTTACAAAAGCTTTTTTAACTTTTGGAATTTTCCTTATTTCTCGTAAGAGATGTAGGTACTCACTATGATCAACATCCATATTTTTGCAAACACCAGGAGTTAAACATTGTTTATTTTTACATGCTCCTATTGTAAGTTGATGTTTACAAGCAGGTTTTCTAAAGTTTGCTGTAGGTCCACCAACATCATGTATATACCCTTTAAAATCTTTAAATGTTGTAATCTCTCTTGCTTCTTCAAGTATTGATTCTTCACTTCTACTTTGAACAGCTCTTCCTTGATGGAATGTTATGGCACAGAAGTTACAGTTGCCAAAACAACCTCTTGAACTTACTATAGAAAATTTAACTTCTTCTATTGCTGGTATACCACCATCCTTTTCATATATAGGATGATAGTTTTTAGTATATGGAAGAGCATAAACTTCATCAAGCTCTTCTCTTGTTAATGGCATTTCTGGTTTATTTATAACAACATATCTATTTCCATGCTTCTGTATAAGTTGTTTTCCCCTAATTGGATCTTGCTCTTCATATTGAATTTTAAATGCTTTTGCATATTTCACCTTATCATTTGCAACTTCTTCTAAAGAAGGCAATATTTTATAATCTCCGTATACTTCATCTAACGATTCTATAGTATAACATGTTCCATTTACATGTCTTATGTACTTGGCTTCAAATCCATCATTTAACGCATTTGCTACTTCAACTATTTGTTTTTCACTCATACCATATACTAATAAATCTGCACCACTATCTATAAGTATTGAATTTCTTACATTATCTCCCCAATAATCATAATGAGCAAATCTTCTAAGGCTAGCTTCTATTCCACCTATTATAACATTAACATGCTTGTAGGCCTCTCTAATTTTATTACAATAAACTATTGTTGCTCTATCTGGTCTTGCCCCCATTCTTCCGCCTGGAGTATACATATCCTTATCTCTTCTTCTTTTACTTACAGTATAATGATTAACCATGGAATCCATATTACCACCATTAACTAAAAAACCAAGTCTTGGTCTACCAAGTTTTTTAAAGTCATCTATACTATGCCAATCTGGCTGTGCAATTATACCAACTTTATACCCTGCATTTTCTAAAACTCTTGAAATTATAGCAGTTCCAAAACTATGATGGTCTACATAAGCATCTCCTGTAACTATAATAAAATCACACTGATTCCATCCTCTTTCTTCCATATCCTTTTTACTTATCGGTAAAAATCTATTTTCTGTCATATTATCACCTTCTATCTATAATTATTAACCTATTATATTATTTTCTAATCTAGATTACTATTATAAAGCATATTCTCTTATTATAATACTTTTATTCAATAAAAAAAGTAAATTTTAAAAATTATTTTTAGTTATGATGTATAAAAAAGTAAAAAGAGAAGATTATTAACATACTCTTCTCTCTTATATAATGATTTAATTTATATTTTGTTTAATATACTCTAGTATATATTTTTCCGAAAAATCTTTACCTAACAGTACATTTTTAATTTGGTTAAAATCTATATTTTCTAATGTATCTGAATATATTTCTGCATTGTATATCTTATTATTTTTTATACTTAACAAAATTTGAATATTACCAAAATCAAACTTTTCCTCTAGCATAACGTTATAATTTGGGCTTTCTCCAAAATTCCACTCTCTACTTTTATACTTTTCATATAAAGAACATTTCTTATAACTTTCATTATATATATCTTTTTTAACTATATTCCCATATACTTTTTTAAAAGCATTTTCTAAAGAACTCTTTAAAATACTAACATTTATTTCATTACTTAAACTACTAAGATTAATTATTCTACTTTTTACAGATGTTATTCCTTTAGATTGCAATTTTAACTTTGAAGGCTTTAGAGCTTTTTGTAAAATATCTGTATTTACATTAATCATAATAGTTCCATGATGAAAATAATTTTCTCCATCATCATAAAATGCATTTCCTGAAAATTTTTTACCTTGTATTAATAAATCATTTCTTCCTGAAAATTCTACATTTAATCCAAACTTTTCTACGGCTAACTTTATAACACTTAATTGTTTTTCTAAATTTGCATTACAACTTTTTGTTATGAAAGTAAAATTTAAATTGTTTATATCATGAAATACTGTACCTCCTCCTGATATGCGTCTAACTAAATTTATATTATTTTTATTAATATAATCTATATCACACTCTAAATAAGGATTTTGATTTCTACCAACAACAACAGTATTTTCATTTTGCCAAAGATATAATATATTTTCATTTTCTAAAACATTATTTAAAAGTTCTTCTTCCAACGCTAAATTATAATATGGATTTAACTCCTCAGATATAACTATTCTATTCATGGTAATGTATAGCTCCTATACTAAGACCAAGTGCCGCTTCATGAATCACTTCAGAGGTTGTTGGATGAGCAAATATTGTTTCAATTATTTCATCTTCACTAATATTATTTTTAATAATTAATGTTAATGAACTTATTAAAGTAGATGCATCTACTCCTATTACTGATGCCCCAACTATTTTATTTTCATCTATATCTTTAATTAATTTTATAAATCCTCTTGTTTCTCCCATAGTCAATGCTTTTCCATTTGCTGAGAATGGAAATTTACTTATCTTTATATTTATATTCTTCTCATTACATTGTCTTTCTGTTAATCCAACATTCGCAATTTCTGGAGAAGTAAAAATTACATTTGGAACATAATCATAGCTTATTTCTTTATTTTTACCGAGTATATTATCTATAGCAACTATACCTTGATGAGATGCAACATGTGCAAGTTGAATTTTATTGGTAACATCTCCTATAGCATATATATTATCTACATTAGTTTTTAATTTATTATCTACACTTATTCCTTTTCCATTTTCATTTAATTTTATATCAGTATTTTCTATGCCTAAATTTTTAATATTAGGTTCTCTTCCTATTGCAACTAAAACGTTTTCTGATACTAAATACTTATCCTTTCCTTCATTTTCAAAAAATACTATTGCTTCTCCATTTTCTGATTTTTCAATTTTATTAACCTTTGAACTTGTGTATATATTAATTCCATTTTCTTTTGCTATTTCTTTAATTTCACATGATACATCATCATCAACCATAGTTAAAAGTCTGTCCATATATTCAACAACATTTACTTTAACACCAAAATTTGAATATATAAAAGCAAACTCCATTCCTATAACTCCACCACCAATTATAGTAATTGATTTAGGTAATTTTTTATTATCTAATGCAGATGTACTATTTAATACAAATGGTAATTCTATTCCTTTTATATTTATTTTTGAAATATTAGAACCTGTAGCAATTATAATATTTTCTGCATTTATTTTATACTCATCTTTTCCTTTTTTAACTAATACAGTTTTATTATTTATGAATTCTGCATTTCCTTTAATTACTTTTACATTGTTTTTATTTAATAAATATTCAATACCTGATTTTAAATTATTTTTTATATTATTCTTTCTTTCAACAACCTTTTCCATTTGTAGTTTAATTTCTTTAATTTCAAAACCAAATTCCTCACCTAAAATAGCTTCATTATATATTTCCGAAGATTTAACAAATGCTTTTGTTGGTATACATCCTACATTTAAACAAGTTCCGCCAAGATTATCTTTTTCTACTAATATAACATTCATCCCATTTTTAGCAGCATATATTGCAGAAACGTATCCACCAGGGCCTCCACCTATTATTAAAACATCTGTATTTATATTTTCTTTCTTTCCTTTAATTAAATTTGCAAAATAATCTACTTTAACACTATTATCCTTTTTATTCTCTTTAACCTCTTCTAATTCATCTACTATAAATAAAATATCTCCTTTTTTTACTTCTTGTCCTTCTGATACTTTTATTTCTTTTATTTTAAAGCTACTAGTAGATTTAAAAGGGGTATTTCCTTTGTTAGTTTCTATTTGCAATAATATTTGATTTTTCTTCACTATATCTCCTATAGATACATTTATTTTACCTACTTTAGCAGAATTTCCATTTATATTTTTTATAGTTATTTCCATATAAATCTAACCACCTTCAAAAATTTTAGAATAACTTCTTCAATTAAAAAGATTGCTTTAAAAACTATACTTTACTATAGCTCTTACAGCAATCTTTTAAAATATAATCTCTAAATTTTTAATGAAATTTTATTTGAAATCATTTTCAAATTCATCAATACAATCTTTTAATAAAGTTACTGTATATGCCATAGTTGGGCCTCCACCAAATGCAACTGAAACCATAGCTGCTTCTAATATTTCTTCTCTAGTAGCACCAGCTTCTAATGCTTTGTATGAATGGAACACTATGCAATATTCACATCTGTTATAAGTTGCTATACCAATACTTATTAATTCTTTTGTTTTTGTGCTTATAGCTCCTTCTGCATAGTTTGTACCTAATAGGTTCATAAATGCATTAACATTTTCACCATTTGTTTCTCCTAAACTACTTAATCCATTCATAAAATCATTTAACATTTGTCTTACATCTTTTTTCATACTAATCCTCCTACAATATAAACTCTCAATATATTAATTACACAAATACTTGCCATGCTAAGTATTATAATATAAAAATACCACCTAAAGGTGGTATTGTCAATCTTAACTTATATTATTTACCATTTTTTCTAATACTTTTTTAAATATATCTAATTCTTCACTACTAATACCTATTGTAGCATCTTTTTGAAATTGTTCACCTAAAGGTAATAATTTATTTCTAAGAGTTATACCTTTATCAGTTAAAAATATACTAGTTATTCTTCTATCATTATCATTCTTTTTTCTTATAACTAATTCTTCTTTTTCCATTCTATCAATTAATCTCACCATTGATGACTCTTTTACATTCATAAGATCTGAAAGTTCTCTTTGAAATATTCCATTATCATATTTTCCTATATAAAAAATAGCTATCCATTGAACTCTAGTTACTCCATACTCCTGTAATCTTCTATTAAATTCATCTGATATCTTTTTAGAACATTTATTAGTAATAAATCCAATACAATCATCTATATTAAACATAATTTCATCTCCATAATATAATCCTTAATACATTAGTATGATATTATATTTAATAAAAAAAGTAAATGAACAATATACCTATATATTTTCTAAAATCTTATTTAATCCTAGTATAGCTGCTCCAACAGCTCCACATATTTGTGGTTCATCAGCTATAACTAATTTACTATTTAACTTCTCTTCTATAGCTTTTATTACCCCTTTATTTTTAGCTACCCCACCTGTCATCATATATTTTTCACATCTACCAACTCTTTCTACAAGACCTACAGTTTTTGTTGCAATAGATTTATTTACACCGTGTATTATATCTCTTCTCTCTTTATTTTCAGCTATTAAAGTTATAACTTCTGATTCTGCAAATACAGAACAAACACTTGTTATTGTAAGATCTTCATTATATGATAATCCTTCTTGTGACATAGTTTCTAAATCAATTTCTAAAGTTTTAGCTATCATCTCTAAAAATCTTCCAGTTCCAGCTGCACATTTATCATTCATTACAAAACTTTTTACATTTCCATTTTCATCTAAACCTATAGCCTTGCTATCTTGACCTCCTATATCTATAATAGTTCTTACTTCTGGATTAAAAAAGTGTGCTCCCATACCATGACATGTTATTTCTGTTATATTTTCATCCACAAAAGGAATATTATATCTTCCATATCCAGTTCCTACTATAAGTGTAATATCTTCTTTTGAAATTCCAGCTTCCTTAATTGCTAATTCATAAGCAGCGTTTGCTGAATCCATACTTTTAGCACCTGTTTTAACTATTATACTGCTTAACATATTTTTATCTTTATCCATAATAACTGCATTTGTAGAAGTTGATCCACTATCTATTCCCATAACATAAATTTTATCTTTATTTTTAATTTCTTTCATTTTTACTTTTCCTCCACTTAACTGTTCATTAAATGCTTCAATACGTGTTTTTATTTGTCCTGCACTTTGACTTGTAAGATCCGTTTCTATTTTAAGTATAGGAGTTTTTCCCCTTTGTAAATTTACATATTCAAAAGAATAATGATCACAAAACTTAACTGTATGATAGATTATTCCTTTTAAATTTGGATCTTCTGTCAATGCTCTTCTATTTGTAGTATCCTCCATTCTCATACAAGGTGTATAACCTAATATTTCATCTGAATACCATGTAATAGCTTCATCTTTATCATTAAAATTTTTAATTTCAGTTAAATAATGTTCTCTAGAACAAGTATGATTTATTAAAGGGTAATCTAACAAATCCTCTACATTATTTATAAATTCTCTTGATATTTTTGCTCCCATTACAGCTATATATGGAGTATTTGGAGCCTTATTATTATCTAAATATTTATAAAGTCCTTTATTGAATTTTTCTATATTAAACTTTTTTCCACTAAACTTTTCATACTCATCAATAAACTTTAATATTTCTCTTTTTAACATATTTTTTGCACAACAATTATTCTTTCTTGGCAAATCCATCATATATACAAATTTAATTGAAGGAATATTCTCTAAAGTATCTTTAAGTCTTCTTATTGAATCACAACAGTTTACCAAAAATACTTTATCTATTTTCTTTTCGATTATTGTATCTAAAAGAGCTTTACTATATGAACACATGTTAGGATGTAAAAATTTATCTGACTCATTAAATTGAGAAACCTCACCATCTATAACAATTCCCTTTTCATCAAAAGCATCAAATACAGCAAAAGGACTATATTTACACATGCAAGCTATCATCTATATTTTCCTCCTTACTATTTAACATTTCAAAGAAGGCTTCAAGTCTTGTTTTATTTTGTCCTTCTTGACTATTTCTTCTATCTACTGCATCACCATCAATACTTAATACAGGAATATTATTTTTTTCTAAAGTATCCTTAAGTATTAATGAACCACCACTTGATTGTTTGCATCCAAAATGACAAAAGTTAATAACACCATCTGCATTTAAATCTTTAGCATATTTTAATATATTATTTGCTCTTCTTTCATAAGGTCCATTATATGAATTTAAAATTATTTTCTTTGCAATAGATGAATATGGATCATTTATATCTAATTTTTTCATATAATCAACATTCATATCTGAAATTAATAATTGATGCTCTTTATTTAAATCTAATAAATCTTTTATTGCATAACTATAAAATGGCAATAGATGAACCCATAATAATCTTTTTTCAGCTTTTATATCAGGATATTTTTCTATATCTTCTGCTAGTAGCTTATAAAACTTTAAAGTATCTTTTCTTCCCATTCCAGGATGTGTTACAAATACTTTAAACATTTCTGAAGTTATTGTATTTGGAAAGTATTTATGCTTTAAATTTTCTAAATATGTATTGTAATATTCTATTGATTGATTTTCATTTAAAATAACTTCCTTTAACTTCTCTTCATTTAATTTCTTATGTGTATTATCTTCAATGAAAACCACCATTTCTTTTAATTGATCTTTAACATACTCTTCTGCCTCAATATTATATTCATAAGGAACATCTATAACAAACTTTTCTATATTATAAATATTCGAAATATGTCTAAATGTATTAATATTCCCATCACATGCAGTAGATGTTGTAATAGCAAACTTTGGTTTAGGTAAAATTTTAGTCATAGCTGCTCCTAAAAAAGTTTTATGATATGAACAAAGACTATCTGATATACCAAAGCTTTCTGCTTTATCAATTAAAACATCTTCAAATTTTGTTCCTGATATGTAAGACGAAAAAGCTTCTATAAGCTGTGGATGCATATCAAAGGCATGTAAAAATTCAGTAGGTGTAAATACATTTACAAAGGCTGTATTTTCTGGATCTTTTAATGGCTCTAATGTAAACTTCATACAAAGCTTAGATAAATATCTAAGAGATTTAGGTAAATTCCTATCTCCTAATAAATTTAAATTTAAATACTCTAAATCATATCCTGCTTTAAGTAATTTTCTTACCTTATCTGGATTTTCAATATTATTTTTTAAAATATTGCTATAAATTTTTATAAAGTCCATATTTTCTCCTTAGGTTTAATTATTTTTTATTAATCAAATATTTATTATAACTTACTTTTTTTTATTTACTTTTACTATTCTGTGTACAAAAAATTAACAATACTTTATATTATTTTTTAAATTATATATTTAAAATAAAAAAATATGCCTTATTTTAAATTTAATAGGGCATGTTTTTATCTTTAACTAACATTTTTATAATACTTTTTCTTTAAGTTTATATAAATAAATTTTGAAATTATACCTACTAACAATGTAATAAATAAACATATAACTCCACATACCATAAAAAATTCTTCTGGTAATGCCTTTATTATAGGATCTGTAATAGGGTTAAATATCCAATAATCATTGTTAAAAAGTATTTTATGAAATTTATCAAATACAAATGTAAAATCAAAGTAAATAAAAATTAATATAAAAAATACAACAATAACAGTAAAGAAAAATAAATAATTCAAACTATTAATTGGTAATTTAAACTTATTATTCCTATTTAATAAAAATAATATAATTCCTACTATTAATAAAATTAAAAATATAACTTCTATTATAAAAACTATATTCTTAACTTCCCAAAAATGAAATTCTCCTGTGGAACTCATAACAAAATTGTCCAATTTAAGTTCTTTTACAAAAGGATTAGTAACATATGAAATTATTTTTTTATAATCTTCTATCAATAAATCTTTTTGTATTCCACTAATAATTTCTATATTAAAAAAATTTATACACATTTTATATATAAATGTAGAATTAAAAATTATTAGTACAGAACTTAATATTGAAATTATAAAAAAATATATAGCTATAAATAATTCTTTAATGAAATTTTTCATTTAACACCTCTTTATACATAATATATAAAATATACCACATAAACATATAAATTTCCATATAAATACATATATTGCAATATTAATATGACAGATACCTAAATTGTCACGTTTACAATTACACTTTTTGGTTAATTATTTTTTATTTTGACACTTTTTATTAGTAATATTTTTTTAGTTTTTTTAATTAAATCATCATTTTTTTAATAATTTATCAATTATTTTCGCTATTTTATAACTATTTTTTATGTAAACATTTATGTAAACATGAACATTTTAAATTTTTATTATTTTATTTAGAATTACATTTATGATATTCTGTATTCACGGTGCTGCTGGGACAAGTTTTAGCACTTTATATTTTTGAAATTACGGAGGTCTAGTGATGAAGAAACTTAACTGTAAACAATTAACTAAGAAACTAATATTTTTCTTTCTTGGTTTATGGATAATTCAAACTGGTGTTGCAATATTTATAGGAACTAATATAGGTTCTGACCCTTTTACTGTATTTACTCAAGGTTTAGCTAATGTTATAGGAATAACTCCTGGTATTGGTAATATGATAATTACATTCACATTTTTAGTTATTATATTAATTGTTGAAAGACATTACATAAATATCGGTACTGTTCTTGCTATGTTTGCAGCTGGTCCATTTATCGATTTAATGATAAGATTTTTTGAACCATTTAATTTTTCACAATACAACCTTATAGTAAAAATGATCTTATTAGCAGTTAGTTGTATAATAATCGCTATCGGTTTCTCATTACTTAAGGCTACAGAACTTGGAGTTTCTCCAAATGATGTTATTCCTTTTATATTATCAGATAAAAGCAAAAAAGAATATCGTGTTGTTCGTATGTGTTTAGATGCAGCTTTCTTAATAATTGGTTTCTTACTTGGGGGAGTTGTTGGAGTTGGAACTATAATAGCAGCTTTACTTACAGGTCCATCAATTCAATTCTTTATGCCAAAATTAGAAAAAGTTGTTCACAAATTCATATATACTAATGATGAATTAGAAGCTAGAAGAAATCAAGTTGTTGAAGAAGTAATTGAAACAAATTAATTTATATATTAAAAGAAGTACTATATAGTACTTCTTTTTTTGTTTTTATTAAAATGTAATGTTATTTATACTTTTTCTAACTATATAAATAACTTTAATAAATATATTTTTATAATACTTTTGTATATTATTATAAATTCTGTCAATACTTCAAATACATAGCTAAGAAATGGAGGATATACTTTAACATATATTTTAATCTCCTTTTAAATATTTTGTTATAAGAATATAACTTAAAACATTAACAAAACCTTATAGATAAACCTTCTAAAAATAATACTTATATCCTCCTTCTTAATTACATATTTAAAGAATTTATAAAATTATTAAACACATTATTTCCTCTGTTTATTATAAATAAATTTTTTCTACATCTACTTATAGCAGTATATATAAGTTCCATATTTTTATCACTTTTATCTATTATGAAGATTAAATTTTCAATTTCCCATCCAGTGAACTTTTCTATAGTACACATTTTTAATCCTTCTGATGTTGCTGAAAAATTATATTGTCTTGCCTCACGTAAATTTTCTAATATTCCCATATTATTTTCTCTTTTATTTATTAATAAAAATTCTTCTTTTGTCTCAAACATTCTTTCAATATTTATTCCATACTTTTTTCGAGCATAATATTCCATATCTCTTAATTCATCTAAATTCCCGCATATAATACATGTATTTTTATATTCTAAATTTTTATTATGCAAATAAAATTTACTTTTTTCAAATACATCTATATATGATAAATCATTAAAATATACATAAATTATTTCATCATCATTTATTGCTAATCCAATTTGTTCTTCAATAAATATATTATCTAATTCATATTTCTTTATAAAAAATTTCTTTTGAAATTCTTTAAGTAATATTGCTATATTAGTTGAAATTCTATAAGATTTTGTAAGTTCATTCCATCTTCCTCTAATATTAGTTTTAACCATCTTTTTAGTATCTAATGCTCTATTATAAATATTTTGTTTTTCATCCCCAAATAGTACATATTCTCCATTTTCCTTTAAAAATATATCCTTAATTAAGTCTAGCCACTCTCTTTTAAAATCTTGAACTTCATCTATAAATATTGCATCGTATTTATTTTCTTTTTTTACTAAAATACTAAATAACTTATATATATCTTCACTACTTAAACCTTTTATATCTATTCCTAAATCCAAAGCCCTTTGATTTATAAACATATAATAATTATTTATATAAAATATACTCCAATCAAACTTAATTCTTGAATTATTCATTTTATCCTTTATATAATTTTTTAAAGTATTATTATATGTTAATATTAAAATCTTTCCATGTCCATTTATTCTTTTATAAGCGGATATAGCTCTATTACATAATAAAGTTGTCTTACCACTTCCAGCAATTCCTTTTATCTTTACTTTTGCCCCAGCTTTACTTTTCATAAGTTCTATCTTTTTTTTATCTAAATTTATATATTTTACATTGCCACTATTATATTTTTCCCCTTTAATAACTTTTATGGCAATATTATAAATTTCTTTATCAAATAACTCATTTGGCTTTAATATATTTTTTATATCATTTATTATTTTTGAATTATCTCCCCAAAATTTTATACTTTTCATCTCTTTTGTATTATTACTAAATTTATTTATTACATCATAACTTTTACTCCCTGCAAAATATATAGCAGTATGAATTAAATTATTATAATTTGAATTTAATATTGTTCTTTTTATAATTTCTTCTATATGATATTTATAAATATTTTCTTTATATGTAATTAATTTTTCAAAAGGAGTTATAAATGGTACTTTATTATTTCTATTACTTTTATCTATTATAATTCCATAATCTCCAGCATTTCCACCAGTTACATATATATAATTTTCTAAATTCCAATCTAATATATCTAAAATTAATATTCCAGAATTCTCTTTAATTATTAAAATATTTAAATTATCTCCATTTATATTTGGTTTTATAAATATATTAAAACTATTATCTAGCTCCTCTTTAAATTTTTTTATTAAATTTAACTCTCCAACAGTTAACTCTGGTAATGTCTTCTTTAGATTACCATGAAATATAGCCATAACCAGTCCCCCAAAATTTTTAAATATAATATATTAAATATTTCTACCTATTTATTCCATTTCCTTCTAAGATATAAAAAAATAAGATGATTGTACATTTACAATCATCTTAATGATCTGGTATTTCTCCTAATTTATCTTTATTTTCTTTTATTACTTCAATAAATTTATTAGCAATTTCAGGGTCAAACTGCCTTCCACTCCATTTTTTTAATTCTTCCATACCTTCTTCATAAGTTTTTCTTTTATTGTAAGGTCTATTTGATGTCATAGCATCAAAGCTATCTACAACTGTTAAAACTCTCGCTAAATATGGTATTTCTTCTCCTTTTAATCCCTTAGGATATCCACTACCATCATATTTTTCATGATGATGAAGTATTATTGATTCTATTCTTTTTAATGAAGTTACAGGTTTTATAATATCTACTCCATTTTGAGGATGCTCCTTCAACAAATTCCATTCTTCATCATTAAGTGGCATTTTTTTTATTAATATTTCTTTTGCAATATTAATTTTACCAACATCATGCATATAAGCCCCGTATATTAAACTATTTTTATCTTCTTCACTAAGATTTAATTTATTTGCAAGTAATCTACTGTAAAGAACTACTCTCTCACAATGTCCATATGTATATCTATCTTTTGCGTTTATAACACTTATTAATGTTTTTATAGAAGTAACTAGCTTAACTTCATCTTCACTAATATCTCTTTTTATTTCTTCTAATATTGAAACATAAGTTTCTACTCTATTTTTATTAAAAAACTTAGCTTTATAAAGTGCATCATCAGCACTTTTTATAAGTTCAAATTCATCTTTTGCCTTATCTGGATAAATTGATATTCCAATTGATACTGTTAAATTCCCATTAGGTTGATTTTGTTGTCCATAAAAATATTCCTTCTCAATGCACTGTCTTATGTTCTCTGCAACATCACTTGCGATAACTTCATCGGTATTTGGTAAAATTACTGCAAATTCTTCTCCACCATATCTTGCAACAGTATCTCCAATCCTTATACTATCTTTAAGAATAGAGCCTACCTTTTTTAGAACTTTATCTCCCTCTTGATGCCCATACAAATCATTATAATTTTTAAAATAATCTATATCTATAAATATAACAGATAATTTTTGTTTGTTTTCTTTTGAATTTTCTAATTCCTTTTCTAACGCATCAAAAAAATATCTATGGTTATAAACACCTGTAAGACCATCTTCATTAGCCAAATCTTTTAATCTTTCTATATGTTCTCCTTCTATCTTTACATAAAACCCTAAAGGCCATGCTGTTAAGAAAAATACTCCTACTAATATTAAATCATTTTCAAAATATCTATTTATTTCAACATTAGGCATATATAAAATATCTACACCTAAAATTATAATAGATGAAATCAAAGCAAATATCATTCCTTGCTTTAATCCGGATTGTATAGTTGTTGTTATTATTATAAATAAAAATAATATTTTATATCCACTAGTATTTGCTCCTGAAATTACTATAACTACTGAAAATATTATAACAAATGTTATATTTTCTATTATTTGAAATAATAACGAATGTTTATTTTTCAATTTACTTGGTGTATAAAAATTCCATATAACATAAATAAATAATAATAAACATGTTATAAATCCTACTAATAGTATCCCATACTGGCTATATAATATATCATTTTTTAAAATTCCATCACTAAAAAAATATTGTATAATTATCATTCCAGTAAATAAAAGAGTAGATATTTTTACTACAGCAACTATATCATTTAACTGTTTATATTTATTTTTGTCTATTTCATTCATAACTTCTTCCTCATACTACAAAGGACCAGAATTTATCTGGCCCCTTAAATTTCTACTCTTCTCTTAAAGATTTTGGTTCTTCTGGTTGATGAAAGCACCAAAAACATGCTGATGTAGCAACTGTTCCTGCAACAACTGTTGCTACTGTTGCAATAGCCATTAATACTTTGTTGTTTAGTTTTTTCATAATTTATTCCCCCTTAATTTATAAATGAAATTATTTTATAAAAAAAGTATCTAAAGCACCTAACAATTTATGTCCTAACTTAGTAAGAGAAAAAACTTGCCATAAAGTAGCACATCCTAAAACATTAGCATATAATAATAATTTATAGTTATCTTCTAAATAATAAAATATTATAAATGCTATTAATATTAGCAAATAAATTGTTAATACTTGCATAGATCTTTTTTTTAGCTTTTTTCTTCTTTCTGTTTTTCTTATAGGTTTATTTGCACTATCTACAGGAGCTAATCTATAAATAATAATATAAGAAAATATGAAAATAATAAGTGATATTGCTATAGTGAAATAAATATTAATATTTATTTTACTAATTAATAATGGAATTAAAACACATATTAAAGTTCCAATAATTAAACAACCTGATGAACTATTTGAATGAACACCACCTGAATATTTTCTAAGTATACTAATTCCAAATGACATTATTAATGCTTCAATAAGTACATTAAATATAACTCCAAATATAATTACAAGTAATATTGATACCCCAATTTGTAATATACCATATATACCATATGCTATTACTTCTTCTTCATCCTTGTCTATACTACTATTTTCACAAGCTATTTTTCTTGCAATATTTTTTGATATATAATTAAACATCTTTAATTTTTTTCCTATTCTTCAAAAAATTTATTAATATTATAATTGCTAAAAATATAACTAACGATGGTATTCCATAAATAGTTTTTAAAATTGGATCACTAAATATTGATGTAACATTTTCTCCAACTTTAAGCTGTATTAAAAACAAATTTATAGCTTCTGAAAAAAATAAAATTATAGCTGTAAATATCCCACCTTTTATGCATTCTAAAGTGTTTATTTTATTTAAAAAATTAGTAATACAAACTAATAAAATTATATTTAATATAGTATGTGTTCCATATCCTATAGGAAAACTTCTTACTACAAACATACTAATAGCTAATCCTATACTTGATATAATATATTTATTTAAATCTACTTTTTTATTTGCAAATACATAAATTGCAAATACAAATAAAAAACTTTCTGGTATAGCCCTTACTATTAATTCAAAAAATGATATATGCAACATATTATGTCTCTCCTTATACGCAATTATTGGTTAAAGATTTATTTATCTCTCTTACAGAACTAAATATTATTATAAATACAAAAGCTCTTATAAAAATATCTCCTACACTTAATACACTATACCCTAAATCAAATATATCAGTTAAAAATTTCACTTTAGTATTTGAACTACCTAAAATATGTATATCGTTTACTTTATTAAAAGAATCTGCCTTTGCATAACCTGTTAAATAGGATAATTTAGGAAATACAGGCATAAAACCACCATTAAATTTTATAGCCATATCATTTAACACTCCACCAACTATTACAAAAGCTGATCCAATTATTGCACTAACATATTGTTTGTATTTAAAAATTAAAGGTAAATATGAACTTAAGTAAATTATTTTAAGTATTCCAGCATACTTTATAAAACTATAATTACCATTAAATATGTTAAATTGTATAATTAAATTTATAAATTCTATAAATATAATAGGATATATAAAATAATTATTAAACAAAGGTTTTATTTTATATCCTTTAATTTTGCAAAAAATCAAAGCAATTATAATAGTTTCCAACATTTAAGCTATCTCCTATTTTTCGATAAAATTCCTATTTTTATTCCAAATTATTCTTCTTTGTAAATTATACTATATTTCAAATTTACTTTCTATATTTTTTAACTAAATTACAAACTTATTTCTATCTAAAAATTAATAAAATTTAAATTAAATTAATTTTTCTATCCTAAAATTAGTAATATATTATAATATTAAAACTTAAATTATCATTAAGTAATAACATAAATAGTAATTTTTTCAAATATTTAATTTTAAAATTTTAATTAATTTATTTTAAATTTTAAATCATCTAATATAAAAATTAAATATACTAATATAAAAGTATTTTTTAGGAGATTTTTTATGGATAGTTTAAATAATAAATTTAATTCACTTGAAAATTTAATAGGCAATACCCCTCTTATTGAAATTCTATTTTCTTATAAGGGTAAAGAAATGAAAATATATACTAAACTTGAGTATTATAATTATACCGGAAGTATAAAAGACAGAGTTGCTCTTTATATATTAAAAAAAGCTTACTCTGAAAACAAAATAAATCCTGATACTACAATAGTAGAATGTACAAGTGGTAATATGGGAATTTCATTAGCTTCAATAGGAAGTTTCTTAAATAATAAGGTTAAAATTTATTTACCTGAATGGATGAGTGAGGAAAGAAAAAAATTATTAATTAGTTTTGGAGCAGAAATACAGTTAATTTCTAAATCCTCTGGAGGATTTTTAGAATGTATAAGACTTGCTAAAGAAGAAGCAAAGCTTAATAAAAATATTTTTCTTCCAAGTCAATTTGAAAACTCAAATAATATAATGGCTCATTATTTAACTACTGGTCCTGAAATTTTAAATGCATTATATAAAAAAAATTTAATTCCTAATTGTTTTGTTGCTGGAGTTGGAACTGGTGGAACTATTATGGGTATATCTAGATATTTAAAAACTATTAATCCTAAGTTAAAATCTTATCCAATTGAACCTTCAAATTCCAAAATATTATCATGTAAATTTAGTAACTCTTCACACAGAATAGAAGGTATATCTGATGACTTTGTTCCCCAAATTTTAAAACTTTATGAACTTAACAGAATTATTGATGTAGACGATGGAGATTCTATAATTATGGCGCAAAAACTTTCTAATTCCTTAGGGCTTGGGGTTGGTATTTCATCAGGTGCTAATTTTTTAGGAGCTGTTAAAGTTCTTTTAAAGGAAGGTTTAAATAATACTATTGTAACTGTTTTTCCAGATGATAATAAAAAATATTTAAGCACAGATCTTATGAAAAATGAACCTATTAAAGAAACATTTTTATCTAAAGATATAGAACTATTATCTTTTAATGTATTATAAAACAAACGAGATAAATACTAAATATTTAGTATTTATCTCTAAAACTTAAATTTATATTATTTATAAAGATTTTTAATTAATCTCCTATAAGTTCTTTTACATAATCAGTTTTAGGACTTTCCTTTAATTCCTTAGGTGTCCCCATCTGCTCTATTTTTCCTTTATTCATAACTATAACTATACTTCCAAGTTTTAATGCTTCATCTATATCATGAGTAATAAAAAATATAGTCATATTAAGTTTTTTTTGAATCTTTATTATTTCATCTTGTAATGATTTTCTAGTTATTTCATCTACTGCTCCAAAAGGCTCATCCATAAGCAATATATCTGGTTCTTTAGCTAAAGCTCTTGCTATTCCAACTCTTTGCTTTTGCCCACCACTTAATTCTCTTGGATATCTATTTATTAATTCTTCTTCTAAATGAACAACTTTCATTAATTCTTTAACTTTTCTTTTTGTTGCATCTTTATCATTTTTATCTAAATCTAATACAAAAGATATATTTTTTTCAACTGTCATATGTGGAAATAATCCTATACCTTGTATTACATATCCTATATTTTTTCGAATTTCTGTAATGTTTTTATTTTTTATATCTTCCCCATTTATTATAACATTTCCTGAGTCTGGTTTTAATAATCCATTTATAAGCTTTAATGTAGTAGTTTTTCCACTGCCTGAACTTCCTATTACTGTAACAAATTCACCTTTTGATAGATTTAAATTAAAATTTTTTAATACCTTTTTATCTCCATAACTTTTACTTACTTCTTTAAAACTAATTATAGTTTTACTATCCTTCATAAAAAACTCCTATTCAATTAATCCTTTCTTTACTAAAAATTCCTTGGCTACCTGAAAATCATCCTTTTTATTTATTTCAACATCGTAATTCATACTAATAATTTCTTTTTCACTTATATTTTTTTCTAATAAATTAAGTACATCTTCTAACTCAGGATATTCATCTAAAGTTTCTTGTCTAATAATAGTTCCTGCAAAATAATCCGGAAAAAACTTTTTATCATCTTTTAAAACTTTAAATCTTTCATCTACCAATCTTCCATCTGTTGTTGATGCTGTTATTACGTCAACTTTTCCATCCTCTATGGCTTTATATTTTAACCCCATATCTAAATCAAGCGAATTTTTAAATTTAAACCCATAAAGTTGTGAAATAGCGTCATATCCATCATCTCTTTCATAAAAATCATATTCAGCTCCAAAAATTAAATTTTCAGATACCTTTGCCAGATCTGAATAAGTTTCTATTTCATACTTTTCTGCTAAATCTTTATTCATTACAATAGCATATGTACTATTATATCCATAAAGATTTAGCCAATTTAATTTAAATCTATTTTTATATTCTTCTTTTAGTTCTTTTATTAATTCATTTTTTTCCTTTATACTATCTTTTTTTAATACATATTCCCAAGATGTTCCCGTATACTCTGGATATAAATCAATTTCACCTGAAACTAATGCTGGATGTATATTAGCAGTTCCACCACCTATCCCCTTTTTTATATCAACTTCTATATCCGTTTTATTCTCTATTAATTGAGCTATAATTTCTGTAAGTATATATTGTTCTGTCATAGGTTTAGATGCAACTATAATCTTTTTATTTTCACTAAAATATCCAAATAACATGCTAAATATAACAACTATAATAGTTGTTGATATTACTACCTTTGTTTTAAAATTAAACTCTTTATTTTCTTTTTTATTTACTGATTTTTTATATCCTTTAGCCATATTATTTATCTTTTTCTCTAAGCGAGATAATATTAAATCTATTAAAAGAGCTATAAGAGCTATAAGTAAGCTTCCTGCTAAAGTCATTTCTTTACTATTTGTTGTTATACCTCTCCATATAGCAACTCCAAGGCCTCCTGCTCCGATAAAAGATGCTATTCCACAAAGTGCTATAGTCATAACTACCATATTTCTAAATCCTGCAAATATAACTGGTGCTGCAAGTGGTATTTTTATTTTATATAAAAGTTGAATATTGGTTGCACCCATACCCTTACCTGCTTCAATTATATCTTTATCAATATTTAAAATACCTGTATAAGTATTTGTTATCATAGGCAGTAGACCATATATTGATAATGTGATTATAGCCGTAATATTTCCAACACCTGATATAGAAACTAAAAATCCTAATATTGCTATTGATGGTATTGTATATAAAAAACTTGTTATCCCTTTAACTGGCATTGCTAATTTTTTCTTTTCAGATATTAATATACCTAAACTTATACCAATTATTGCTGATATTACTATAGCAATTAAAGATAAAAATAAATGCTCTCCTATTAATTTTAAGAAAAAATCTTTTCTTTCTAAATACAAATCTAAAACACTTTTTACAAATTCCATAATTCTCCTAATTATATATTAGTATTACTAAAATATATTTATATTAATTTTAATTTATTACTTAATATATTTATTTGTATTTGCTAATTTTCAATGTTAGTTATATACTTTATTATTATAATATTTTATTTTCAGGAGGTTTTATGACTAGTTTAATATTAGAAGGAGGTACTTTTAGACCTATTTTTAGTGCTGGTGTAATGGATGCTCTTTTAGAACATAATATTTCTTTTCCATATTGCATAGGAGTTTCAGCTGGAATTACCAATGGATTTTCCTATTTTTCTGCTCAAAAAGGTAGAAATTTAGAAATCCTTGAAAAATACAGAAATGACAAAAGATATTTAGGTATTAAAAACTTTTTTAAATGTAAAAGTATTTTTGGACTAGATTTTGTTTTTGATGAAATTCCAAATAAACTTTCCCCTTATAATATTGAAGCTCTTACAAATTATAAGGGAAGAGTATTAGTTGGGGTTACTAATGCTATTACAGGAAAAACCGAATATTTAGATGGTAAAAAAATTGACGCTAAAAATACTATGCTTAGAGCAACATGTGCAATTCCTTTATTTTTTCCTGCAATAAAAATTAATGAAAATTATTATTACGATGGCGGATTATTAGATCCTATTCCAATAAAAAAAGCTATAAAAGATGGAAATGAAAAGCATCTAATAATACTTACAAGACCAAAAAGTTATAGAAAAAAACTAAGTAAAGGTAATATAATTGCAGCTAAAATAGTTTCTAGAAAATATCCTAAATTAAAAGATTCATTTTTAACTCGTCATAAGTTATATAATGAAACTGTTAGGTTCTGTGAAGAACTAGAAAAACAAGGAAAAGCAATAATTTTAAGACCTAGGGAAGACCAAGCTATTGAAAGTTTTGAAAAAGATGTAGAAAAATTAAAAAAAGGTTATCAAGATGGTTATAATATGGCAATTGAACGTATAGAGGATATAAAAGAACTTTTAAAATAAAAATAGGCTACCAAAGTAGCCTATTTTTTATTTAGTAATTCTAGATATTCATCATATCCTTCACTTTCCATATCTTCTTTTCTAATAAATCTCAAAGCACCTGAATTTATACAATATCTAAGTCCGCCTAATTCCTTTGGTCCATCACAAAAAACGTGTCCTAAATGAGAGTCTGAATTTTTTGCTCTTACTTCTATTCTTTCCATATTAAAGCTACTGTCTCTCTTTTCTCTTATTAAACTTCTATCTATTGGTTTACTAAATGCTGGCCATCCACACCCTGAATCAAATTTATCAGTTGACACAAATAAAGGTTCACCACTTGTTATATCAACATATATACCTTCTTCAAAATTATCCCAATATTCATTTGCAAAGGGTGGCTCTGTTACATCCTCTTGTGTTATTTTATATTGTAAATCAGAAAGTCTTTTTTTAAGTTCTCTTTCGTCTAATTTTTTATACTTTTTCATCTTCATCTATTTCAACCTCTTTTTATAGTATTGTAACAATATTTTAACCTATAACTAAAGTGTTATTAAATAATTTATTATTAATTTAGATATATATCTGAAAATTCTATTTCTATTTTATTAAGCTGTACCTGATCAACATAATTAAGTTCTTCAATGTAAGATTTTATTTCTTCTTCATCACTTAAAACATCAGGTATTCTTATTAAAAATTCAGTACCAACACCTAAAACACTCTTTATTTTTATTTCTCCTCCATGAAGCTTAACTAATTCATTTACTATATATAATCCGATTCCACAACCTTCATTTAATTTAGTCATTCTATTATTTACATTTTCCAATCTATCAAATAAGCTATTTAATTTATCCATAGGAATACCTATGCCTCTATCTCTTATTCTTATTTCAATCATTCCATCATTTAAAAGTAGATTAACATTTATAGGTTCATTTTTATCATTAAACTTTATAGCATTTGATAATACATTAAGTATTATTCTTTCCATATGATCTTTATCAAATAAAGCTAATTTTTCTTCAAATTCAGTGTCAAATACTATATTTATAGAACTATTATTTAAATAATTATTTGCCCTATCTATTATATTTTCAACTAATCTTACTATTTCTATTTTTCTAGGATTATAACTAAAGAAACCCTCTGATATTTTTACACTATCTATCATGTTATTTATAAGTTTAATCATTCTAAATATATTTTTATTACATGTCTTTATATACATATCATATTTTTGACTATCTTCTAAAGATAATTTTTTAATTTTACAATCAAGTAACTGTATAGATGTATATATTAAATTTATAGGTGTTTTAAATTCATGAGATATATTTGCAAAAAATTCTCTTTTTATTTTCTCCAGTCCTTTTTCTTCTTGCATTTTATTTGTTATATCATTCATAACTATTATTCTTCTTACTATATTTTTATTTTCATCTTTAAAAGGATTGCTTTTTATCCAAATCCATCTCATTTCATTATCTTTTCTTATAATTCTTACCATTAAATCTATAGGTCTATTAAAATCAATTTTATTAAATATTTCTTTATCCTCTTCATGGAGCATTTCTCTAATTATTTCTATACTATCCTTTTTATATAACTCTCCTCTACTTATACCAAATATTTTTTCAAATGCTTGATTTACAAATACAATTTTTTCATTATCTTTTATTATTACTGAATCCTCTAAATTATTTAACATATTAAATAAAATAAGTTCATTATTTAGTAAGCTTTCTTCAACAGCAATTCTGTATGATACATCTTTAGCTATACCAATAATACCTAAAACATTATTTTTGTTATCAAAATAAGGAACTTTCATAGTTTCCTCTATAAATTTTCGTCCATTATTTAAAATTTTTTCTTCTATATATATTTTCTCATTTTTATTTTTTATAACTTCTTTATCACGTTTTTTAAATTGATTTGCAATATTATATCCGAATAAATCCAAATCTGTTTTTCCTATTATTTCGCTTTTACTTAACCCTAAATGATCTGCAAATTTTTTATTGCAATTTAAATATACTCCATTTACATTCTTATGGAATATATAATCAGGCATAGAATCTATAAATAATTCTAAAAAATTTTTTTCATTTATATAATCTTCAATTTTATTCTTTAACCATAAAACAACATAATTATCATCAATTCTTTTTAACGAAATATTATCAGTATTAACTTCAAAATATTTATTATTTTGATACATTATACTCTCATAAAAATTATTAATCCCCATCTGTTCAGATATTTTTTCATATAATATAGTCTCACTAAACTTTTTATTTATTATACTTATATCACTAAAGTTAGTTTCTTCAATTAATAGATCTTTCTCTATTCCATCATTATCCCTCAGTATTTTGCAATAAAAATAATTATCCGAAACGCTATTTAATATTTTCTTCCATACACTCCCCATATATATATAACCTTTTCCCCTTTTTATTTCTCCATTTTATTCAATTTTTGTATATTATATAACATATTATACACTTAAATAATATATTTTTTAAATATTTTTTTATTTTTAGCTAATAATATATATGAAATTAAATTTAAGGAGAGATTTTTATGTCAAGTACAACTGGAGTTGTTAAATGGTTTAATCAAGAAAAAGGATATGGATTTATATCTTGCGATAATGGAAATGATGTTTTCGTTCATTTTTCACAAATTAAAAATAGTGAAAAAAATAAAGAACTTCATGAAGGTGAAAGTGTTTCATTTGATATAACTGATGGACAAAAAGGACCAATGGCTATAAATGTACAAAAACTTTAACAAAAAGGTACTACAATTCTTGTAGTACCTCTTTTAATATATATTTTTAATTATATATTTATTTATAATTTTTCCAAGTTCCTTACTCTCTTTTATGATGTTACATTTATATATATTATCATATAAGTCAACTTCTACAAGTTCAATATTTAAACTTTCATTTTCTAAATATAATAATATACAATATGAAGATTCTATAGTAAACTTCATATCTCCTGTTTCTATTAAACTTTCTACAGTTTTATAATCATGAAAATTTTCAGAAGTTTCTTCATAACATTCCCCTTTTGCTATCCTATACTGAACTCCATCTATTGCCCTAAAAAAGGTAACATTATCATCACATATTCCACCAATCATTAAAGCTATTCCAAAATCTTTAGAATTAATATATTCTTTAATATTATTTTTTTCCTTTTTGTTATTTATTATTTTTAAATCTTTAATATTAACTATATCTATTAAATCTATTAATCTTTCATTCATTAAAGATTTATAAATGTATTTTAAATCATTCTCATATTGAGATAAAAATTTATCAATATTATATTTAGATTTAATCACTATTTTTTCCATAAATTATTCTCCCTAAAAGTTTTATGTTTACTAACATATTATTATATTATCATAGTAAACTATAATATTAACAATTATTTTTGATTATAGGAGATTTATGAAAAAATTATTTTTTATTTTAAACTTTTTATTTGTAATATTAATTTTATCACTATATATAAATACTTATCCATCCAAATTTAATTCTATTAATGTTTCAAATAATATAGATAATAATGAACTAATAAAAAATAAAATAAGCAATATGACATTAGATGAAAAAATTGGACAACTTATAATTTGTGGCTTTGATGGATACACTCTCGATAATAATTTTAAAAAATTAATTAAAGAAAACCATTTAGGTGGTATAATTTTATTTAGTAAAAATATAAAAAATTCAGATGGACTTCTTAATATTATAAACAGTTTAAAAGAAACTAATAGTTCTAATAAAATTCCACTTTTTATATCAGTAGATGAAGAAGGGGGAACTGTTTCTAGAATGCCTAATGAAATTTATAACCTTCCATCTAATAAATATATAGGTCAAATAAATAATGAAAATTTTAGTTACGAAATAGGAAAACTTTTAGGAAAGCAACTATCTGCCTTTGGCTTTAATTTAAACTTTGCTCCTGTACTAGATATAAATAGCAATCCTAATAATCCAGTTATAGGTACAAGATCTTTTGGAAATGATAAAAATTTAGTTTCTAAATTAGGAGTTAAAGTTATAGAAGGTATGAAAGAAGAAAATATTATTCCAGTTGCTAAGCATTTTCCAGGTCATGGAGATACATCAGTAGATTCCCATTTAAATCTTCCAATCATAAACTATGATTTTAATAGGCTTAATAATTTTGAATTAATTCCATTCAAAGAAGCTATAAAAAATGGTGTTGATGCTATAATGGTTGCACATATATTAATTCCAAAATTAGATAAAAATAATCCTGCTACACTTTCAAAAACTATAATAACAGACATATTAAGAAATAAATTGAATTTTAATGGCTTAATATTAACTGATGATATGACTATGGGTGCAATAACCGAAAATTATAATATAGGTGATGCAGCTATAAAATCAATTAATGCTGGTAGTGATATAATCCTAGTTTGTCATGAAACAAATAATATAAACACAGTAATAAATTCAATAAAATTTGCTGTTTCTAAAAATATAATAACTGAAAATAGAATTAATGAAAGTGTTTATAGAATATTATATGTTAAAGAGAAATTCAAATTAAATAATAATAAAATAGATTTTGTAGATATAAACTCTATTAACTATAAAATTAATAAAGTTTTGCAAAAGTACAAAAAATAAAAGAGTTTTTTAAACTCTTTTATTTTTATATAATTTAAATTATGTCTTTTTATTTAAATATTTTTTTCCTCATAGCATATATAAATTTAGCTAATGGAATAGCTATTATGATTCCTAATATAACTTGAACAGTATCTCCTGGTAAATGCATAGTTGCATATATTATACTACCTATAAAGCCATTTGATGCACCTAAAATTAAACCTCCCATTATAGCATTAGCAATAAAATATCCAAATAAATCAATAATTCCTCCAATAATAAATGCTAAAATATAAACTTTTATAGTTTTATCTTTAAATCTCTCAATAATAACTGCAACAAAAAATGCCATTAATCCTTTTATTACAAAAGTAAAAGGGGCCCATATTAAGTATCCTGCAAATATATCAACTAAAGCCATGCCAATAGAAGCAGATACTGTACCATATTTTTTACCAAGCAAAACTCCAGATAATAAAACCATACAATCACCAGGTTGCATAAAACCATTAAGTGTAGGTATCTTTATTATGCTTCCAGAAATAAATACAATTGCTATCATTAAACTTGTCATTATAAGAATTTTTATTTTTTCATCTTCTTTAACTTTTAAATTCTTCAATTTTATTCCCCCATATTTTCTTTTAATTTACCCTATTAATATATTATCCTTATAAATCTAATACTATTCTTGTATAACTCTTCAGTCAAATGTATCGTTACAATATTCAATAAATATTTATTATTAGATACGAGTTACCCCTTCTATTTTAAAATTAATATTTTACAAAGAATAATCCAGTAGAAATTAAATCTACTGGATTATTTATATAAATTTAAATTATAACTATATATTTTATGACTTAGTTATTTTAGTGCTTGTAAACTTTAAATTTTCTCCTAATACTTTAATAACCTCTTTAAGTGATTCCTCAACTGATGATACACTTCCAACTATAACTAAAGATCCATTAAATCTATCTATAAATCCAATTGAAACATCTGATGATTTTGTAGCTACATCAGCTGCTATTATTGCTGCTTCACCTGGAGTTATAGTCATTATACCAAGTGCTCCTTTATTATCAATTAGTATATCTAACTTTTTATATAATTCATTTACAGGATTTGCTATTAAATGTGCAAGTGTAACTTGTTTACCTGGTACATATTCTTGAACTACTCTATATTCATCTTCTTTGTTAAATATATTCATTGTAACTACCTCTAATATAAATTTTCTATAAACCCTTTATCAGGGCTATTTATAATTGCATCATCTAATAACATTCCTTTTTCTTTTAAAATTCTCTTGCTTGTCTTTACTCCCATTTCAACAGCTGAAATATCTCCACTTACAATAAAAAAACTTTTCCCACACATCCCCCTTGCAAGTCTAACTTCTACTAAATTTAATTTAGCACTTTTTGCAGCTATATCAGCAGCTTCTATTATAGATGCAACTGAATAACTCTCAACTATTCCAATAGAAGAATTTTCAATTATTTCATTACAGCCAGTAATAGCCTTATATATATCTTCCACAGGATTTCCTAAAAGAAAACTATCTATAATATTTTCTTCACTTTCGAATTTAGCAACATCTAATGCTGTATTAACTTCAGATATAGTTCCTTTAAATAATACTATATACTTTCCCGGACAAACTGTTGCTGCATGAATTATTTCTATATTTGCAGACTTTGCCATCTTATCTGAAATTAGCATACCAGTTGGAACCTTTAAAAACTCAACTAACCCTAATGCATTATTCAAAACAACTACACCTCCATATTTATTTCAATAAATTCATTTGAAATACTTTTTACCCTTCCATTAATAGGTGAATGTAAATACACACCTAAAGAATCATCTATTTTTGCTATAACTTGATTCTTTTTAACTGTTTCATTTACTTTAACAACAGGATAAGGAGCTTTTCCAATTGATTGTAGTAAATTTATTTTTAAATTTTTTATTTCTCCTGAAAATTCAAAAATTTCTGCTTCTTTATCAAACTTTGATAAACTTAATCTAGATAATACCCTTTTTACTGGAACTCTTCTATATTCTCTATCTCTTTTTACTTTTACATCATTTATTTTAATTGGCTTTATTCCATTTTTTTTAAATCTAACTTTTAATTCATCAATTATAGCTTTAGGATTTAAACCTTGATGACAAGAATATGAAGAACAAAGATTACATCCTGAGCATCCAAATGCATTAATAAATACATCAGTATTATAATTTAACCCAAAAGCTAAAGAATTCATTATTTTATGTGGCTCTATTTTATGTCCTAAATTATATCTTGGACATAAATCAGTACACATTCTGCATTGCGAACAAACTCCTATTGCCCTTTTTAACTCTACAGATAATTTAATTTCCCTGTTTGCTACTATTGGATTATCCTTAGGAATTATAAATATTCCTTTTGTAGTTTTAGTTACAGTATCATTTAAATTCCCGAATCTTCCTGTCATTGGACCACCAATTAAAACTTTAAAATCTTCAATTGTTGTTCCCGAAACTTCTTTTAATAATTCTTTAAATTTAATTCCTATAGGTGCACATATTGTTTTTGGTTCATTAACTGCACCTCCTACAGTTAAATATTTATGTGTTACAGGAGTATTTTCAATTACAGCTTTATATACATTAAGCACAGTTTCAACATTTACAACCATTACACCAACATTTAAAGGGATTCCACCTTGTGGTACTATTTTCTTAATAGCTTCATAAACTAAAACCACTTCGTCTCCAGCTGGATAACCATCCTTTAGTAAAAACTTTCTAAGCTTATTAAATTTATATATTTCTTTATCAACTGCAACATTTGCACCTTTATAATGTTCTTTAAATGCAACTATTCCTTCTTTAGCTCCTAAAATTTCTACTATTATGTCTAATCCTTTTAATATTTTATAAGCTTCTTCTTTCAAAAGATTTCTATCAACTCTAAATAAAGGCTCACACTCAGCCCCATTTAATATAACTGTATTTACATCATATGATAATTTTGCATATGTAGGAAAACCTGCTCCACCAGCTCCAACAATTCCATTTTCTTTTAATAAAGACTTAAGTTCATCTAATACCATAAAGCTTCCCTCCCTTCATTTTATTCATCAACTATTCCAACTATAGCAGCATCTATAGGAACATTATCCTTATAAAGTCCTAGATTGGCATTTTCTCCAAAAGTCACTAATACTATACTTTGTCTTCCAGCCCCTACTCTATCTATTGCAACTATATTTTTTCCATTATTATATCCTTCTAAAGGTTCAACTACTAAAAGTTTATATCCCATTAAACCGTCTTCTTTTCTAGTACTTACAACATTATCTATAACCTTCCCAAGTATCATATTATTCACATCCTTATTTATAAGTTTTATTCCAAACAAGACCTACTCAAGTCTAAATTTGGAATAAAACAATTATATTATTTCAACATAATCTCCATTTTTAATTCCAAGTGCATTTCCTTCATCAGTATCTATATGCATTTCTAAATGAAAATCTTCTCTAATTCTTACGTCAACATTTTCTAAAATTCCTGCTCTTTCTCCTTTAACTTTTACTGATACTGTACCTTCTGTCATATTAAACTTTTTAGCATCATTTTTATTCATATGAATATGTCTTTTAGAAATTATACATCCTTCATTAATCTTTATAGTTCCTTTAGGTCCAACTATAACTATTTCTCCAGAGCCTTTTATATCCCCTGATAATCTAACTGGAGCATCTGATCCAAGAAATATAGCATCTGTTTTTGATAATTCTACTTGTGTTTCACCTCTTGTAGGTCCAAGTATTCTAACGTTTTCTATAGATCGTAACTTTTTTCCTACTAAAGTTACTGTTTCATTTGCTGCAAATTGATTTCCCATAAGCATTTTTCTTTTAGTTAATTCATATCCTGCTCCAAAAAGAATTTCTAAATGCTTTTTAGATAAATGAACATGCCTTGCTGATATGCCAATCTTAACATTTTTATTCTCTATAGATTTAACCTTAACATCACTTTTTCCAATTACATTTATTACTTCTTTAGTAATTTGGTCAACTAATTTTTCATACATAATAAAAAGCCTCTATGTTAAATATTTTTTGGTAATATTAACTCAACTGAAGAGTGTGGTCTTGGTATTACATGTACTGCTACAACTTCTCCAAGTCTTCCTGCAACTTCTGCACCTGCTTCTGTCGCAGCTTTTACAGCACCAACATCTCCTCTTACCATTACTGTTACAAGTCCTGATCCTATCTTTTCTGTTCCTATCATTTCAACATTTGCTGCTTTTACCATTGCATCTGCTCCTTCTATAGCAGCAACTAATCCTCTTGTTTCTAACATACCTAATGCTTGTTGTCCCATTCTTAACCCCTCCATAATTTCTTTTTTACTATTTTCAAAATTATTTATTATCTCTTTCTTTTTTCTTCCTCTCTTTTTCTTAGGCTTCTCTTCATTAGATATATTATCTGTTATATTTATATCATTACTATTTTTCATAAATTATAGCCCCTTGTATTTTTGTTTACTTTTTTTAATAATCCCTATTACCTCTTCATGAGGTCTACTAATAACAGCATGTGCTACGCATTTAGTTATTTTATTAGCAGTTTCTTTTCCAACTTCAACTGCATTTTTTACATCAGATACATTTCCTGAAACTATTATAGTAACAAGCCTTCCACCGAGTTTTTTTTCTAAAGTTTCTAAATTTACATTAGAAGCTTTTGTCATGGCATCCACAGCAAGCATTGCAGATACCACTCCAACTACTTCCACTATTCCTAGTGATCCCATAATAAACCTTTATTTAATCAAGTTTTGGTAATATATTTTCCACATCTCCATTAGGTCTTGGTATTACATGTACTGCTACAACTTCTCCAAGTCTTCCTGCAACATCTGAAGCTGCTTCTGTTGCTGCTTTTACAGCTCCAACATCTCCCCTTACCATTACTGTTACAAGTCCTGATCCTATCTTTTCTGTACCAATTAAAGTTACATCTGCTGCCTTTACCATTGCATCTGCTGCTTCTATAGCAGCAACTAATCCTCTTGTTTCTATCATTCCTAATGCTTCTTGTTTCATAATAAAAATCCTCCTTAAATTTACTTTATACAACTTATCTTTATAAACTTTTTAATTCCTTCATCTGGATGAGCCATTATATACTTTGAATGAACTCCAGATATTTTATTTGAAGCATTTATAGCTGCTTCCATAGCCATATTTACATCACTTACTGTTCCACTAAATTTAACAACTATAAGTACTGGAACTTCAAGTTCATCTGCATTTTTAGGTTTATTATTATCTAATGCTTCAATCTTTACATTTGCAGCTTTACAAGCTGCATCTGCTGCTACAAGTGCAGCTGTAAGACCAAACACTTCAATTAATCCAACGGCTCTCATACTATTACCTCATTATTTATTAACTATAGCTATTTTAATTCCATCCTGTCTTATATTAGTTAACATTGCTTCTTGTAAATTCTCTAAATCAAATTCATGTGTTATTAATTTTTTAATTGGAAGTCCGATTCCATTTGCTCTCTTTAAAAAATCAAATGTAGTTAAATAATCCTGTGGTGTATAAACCCATGAACCAACTACTGTAACTTCTTTTTTACATATATCATAATGTGGATTTATAGTTGCATCTCCATTATCTACAAAAAATCCAACTTCACAAAGACCTCCACCTCTTTTTATAAATTTCCATATACCGGCTGCTGCCTTTGGTACTCCAGTACATTGAAATGCAAAATCAACACCTAATTCATCAGTTAAGCTATAAACCTTTTTAACAGTTTCATTAAATTCTTTACTCTCTGTAATATTTATAATGCTATTCGCCCCAAGACTTTTTGCAATTTCCAATCTATCTGAGTTACCATCTACTGCAATAATATTCTCTATTCCCATAGTTCTTAACACTGAAAGTAGTAATAATCCTATAGGACCACAACCTTGAACTAAAACTTTAGAATTAAATTTTAATAAGCCAGTACTTTTTGCTCTTTCAACAGCATGTACAACAACAGCTGCTGGTTCTATTAATATTCTTGAATGTAAATCCATATCTGAAACATTGAACACTGTAGATCCTTTTCTTATAACTAAATATTCAGAAAACCATCCATTATGATGGATTTCATCATCACTTATAAGTCCATATATTCCTTGATTCTCACATAAATTTGTTCTTTCTGGATGATTTAGACAAACATCACATTCCCCACAAGGAATTATACAAGTAACAATCTTATCTCCAATTTTAAGATCTTTTCCTCTTGAATCTTTCTTTATATTTTTTCCTATTTTAACTATTTCACCTGTACCTTCGTGTCCAAGTACTAATGGTATTAATCCAAATGGGTCATTTTTGAATTCATGAGCGTCTGTTCCACATATTCCGCAACCTTCTACCTTGATAAGCATTTCATCATCATTTATTTCTGGTATTTTAAATTCTTTAATTTCAATTTTTTCTTTTCCTACAAGCATTCCAACTTTTCCAGTATTTTTTATTTCTTTAGAAGTTACAATATCTTTAACATCGTCTTTCATCATTTCCTTAACAACACTTTTTATTATTTCTTCTATATTTAAATTATTGACTTCCATAACTTACCCCCATTCACTATCTTATACATAACCCATCTTTTAAAACACATCTTCTATTTTTAGTAAATGTACTCGCAGAACTTAATCCTTCTCCAGTTTTACTAGCTATAGTAAATGTAGCAAAACCTTCTGCTCCAAATCCTATTGCTGAATATGAAGGTGCATTTTTTACAAAAATAGCAGTATCAACAGCTTTTGCGAATCTAGTTAAATTGTTTACATTTTTTGAATGCATATGAGCTGAATGTCTATTTCCATGTTCAAGCTTAACTGCTATATCTATTCCTTCATCTAAATCTTTAACTCTTACAACACCAAGTATTGGCATCATAAGTTCTTCTTGTATAAGTGCATCTTCATAATCGCCTTCAAATACAATACATCTTATCGAATCATTAACATCTATTGATAATTTATCTAAAATTACTTTTGCATCTTTTCCAACGAACTCTCTATTTAATATTCTTTTTCCATTTTTATTTATAAGAACTAAATCTTCTAATCTTTTTAAAATGTTCTTATCCTTTATTAAATAAGCACCAAATAAAGTCATATTTTCTATTAATTCATCACATATTTCACTAACGGCAACTACCTCTTTTTCAGCTATACATGGCAAATTATTATCAAACGTTGCACCATCTAATATATCTTTTGCAGCCTTTTTAATATCTGCTGTTTCATCAACTAAAACCGGTGGGTTTCCAGCGCCAGCTCCTATAGCTCTCTTTCCACTTGATAGTGCTTGTAAAACAACTCCTGGTCCACCTGTTGCTGATATTAACGTAACATCTTTATGTTTCATTAAATTATTTGTATTTTCTATACTTGGTTCTTTAAAAGATACAACTATATTTTCAGGACCACCAGCTTCAATTGAAGCTTCATTAATAAGCTTAACTGCATAATTTGAACAATTTTTTGCTCCTGGATGTGGTGCAAATACTACAGTATTTCCACCTGCAATCATACCAATTGAATTACAAAATACTGTTACTGTAGGATTAGTTGATGGAGTAATTGCCGCTATAACTCCAAAAGCACCTTTTTCTACTAATGTAAGTCCCTCATCTCCAGTCCAAGCTGTAGTAACTATATCTTCTGTTCCTGGAGTTTTTTCTGCTACTAATACATGTTTTAAAACTTTATGGTCATATTTTCCCATACCAGTTTCTTCAACTGCCATTTTAGCTATTTTTTCTGAATAATCTAAACATTTCTTTCTAATACCTTCTATTATTTTTTCTCTATCTCTAACTGATAAATTCTTTAATTTCTCATACGCTTCCTTAGCTGCATTTACAGCCTCATCGGCATTATCAAACAAATATTTTTCATTTAATTCTTTTTTATTACATTTACAACCACCAGAAATTTTGCATTTTCCTTTACAATTATGATTTTCTTTATTTTCTATAACATCTTTGGCAGTTATTTCTTTTATTACTCTCTTTATAATTTCTTCTAGGTTCATTTGACTATCTACCACTCAATTACCCCCTCACAAACGTTCTTACCAAATAGAGCTAGTTTATTATCATACTCACAACTACCTCCACTTACCCCTATCGCTCCAATTACATTGCCATTTTTTCTTATAGGAAATCCACCTGGAAATGCTATTATTTTATTATTATTAGTATTATTTATACCAAAAAGCTCCCCTTCATCTACTGATAAAGCTTTTAAATCTTTAGTTGCTATTCTAAGGCTTGCTGAAGTAAAAGCCTTATTTACAGCAATATCAAAACTTGCTGGAAGCGCTCCATCCATAAAATGTACTGCTATGATAATGCCCCACTCATTACACATAGCTATAACTACTGGAATGCCTTCTTTATTAGCTAACTTTTCAACTTGCTCGATAACCTTTTTTGAAACTTCTAAACTTAAAAAATTTATTTTATTCATAAAATCACCATTTGATAGAAAAATATATATCTATTTTCCTGTATAAAGTTGGAATAAATTTAGTCTATTCTTTTTTTATTTGTAATATGATATTATCTCTATTTAAAAACTTATAATTTTATTAAATTTAATTTTTATAGAAAAGGGCTTAGAAATAAAAGCCCTTTTTTAGAATCTTCTTTAATAAAACATTCTTATTAATAAATTTATTTTAGTATTTCAAAACTATCTCACTTAATTATTATTTAATTGCCCCTAATACTTTACTTGTAACTTCTTTTACTATTTTTTCTACAAGCTCATCATTTAAATTAGATTCTTTTTGAGCTAAATTATTTGAATTATATATACAACTTCCATCTTCATTACAACATAAGCCTGGATGTTTTCCAATTAAATTCATACCTCTTCTTATATCTAATAATTTGTCAATTTGGTTATTATTTAAAACTTGTGGCTCACCTATTTGACTTGATATAAACATAAGCTTTGCATAAAATTCTAGTGATTCCATCTTAAAATAAGCTGACATAAGATCTGGTCCATATGTTAAAGCCCCATGGTTTTCTAATAAAACCGCATCATAACATTGAAGATATTTTGCTACTGCATCTGGAATTTCTTCAGTAGATGGAGTTCCATATTCAGCTATTGGAACATTACCAAGAGCAATTACAGCTTCTGGCATTATAGCTTTATCTAAAGGAATTCCTGCAATAGCATAGCTTGTACCATATGGAGGATGAGCATGAACTACTGATTTAACATCTGGTCTTTCTTTATATACTCTTAAATGCATTTTAACTTCTGATGAAGGCTTAAAATTGCCATTTGCACTAATGATATTTCCATCCATATCAACCTTACATATCATATCTGTAGTCATATAACCTTTTGAAACTCCAGTTGGTGTGCAAAGAACTTCTTTTTCATTTATTCTAACTGATACATTACCATCATTTGCTGCAACAAAACCATTATTATAAATTCTTTTTCCTATTTCACAAATTTGTTTTTTTATTTCATATTCTGATACCATAAACAATCCCCCTATTTATTTTTACTTATCTTTATTTTTCTTTTTTCTTTCCTAATTTTACCATAATTTTTCTTTAATGTCAATATATAGTAAATATTATTTATTGATTTTTCTTTTAATTAAAAAGAGTTTGCTATAAAACAAACTCTTAATTCTAACATACTATTAATTCTATTTTGTTATTTTTCAGTACTTTCTTCCACTTATCATTAACATCTTTATCAGTATATATATAATCTATATCTTTAAACTGAACTATATTAACAAATGAACTTTTATCAAATTTTATAGAATCAACTACTAATATTACCTTACTAGCTGAATTAACCATTACCTTTTTAACTTCAGCTTCTTCTTCATTAGAATCCATAACCCCTCTTTCAATATCTATCCCTTTACAACATATAATAGCTTTATTCACATAATAATTTTTTATTATAGATTGTGCCCATTTTCCAGTAAATGATTTAGAAGATTCTCTAAATACTCCCCCAGCTAATATAAGATTTATATTTTTATAATCTTGAAGATCCGTTATAACCTTTAGTGAATTAGTTATTAATGTAACTCTTTTATTGCTTTTTCTTAAACACTTAGCAACATAATAAGCTGTAGATGATGAATCAAGCATTATTGTATCCCCATCTTTTATTTCTTCTTCAACTCTTTCGGCTATATTAACTTTCCCCTCTTTATTTATAACTTCTCTCATATCTAAAGGCATATCAACATTTGTTCCCTCATTAACTATAGCTCCACCATAAGTTCTTTTTAATATTCCTTGGTCTTCTAATTTTTCAAGATCCCTTCTTATAGTTTCTTCTGTTACAGAAAATTTAACAGCTAATTCCTGAACTAAAACTTTTTTTTCTTCCTGAATCTGTATTACAATTTTATGCCTTCTTTCAACTGCCAACAAACTTTACACCTCCATATATTCTTTTTAAACAGAATACATTTCTTCATTAAATGATTTTTCTATAATCTTTCTTCCCTCTTGTACAGATGAAATTTCTCCACAAGCTATACATTGCATTATAATATTACCAATTACAGCTGCTTCAATAGGTCCAGCTATAACTTTTTTTCCAGTTTTTTTAGCTGTAAGCTCACTTAAATACTTATCCTTAATTCCTCCACCCACAATATTAATCCTTTCTATCTTATATCCTAATAAATTCTCTAAATCACATATTGTGTCTTTGTATTCTTTAGTTAAGCCATTATAAACAGCAATAGCTAATTCTCCTAGTTCTTTAGGAGTTCCTTGACCATTTTCCTCACAATATTTTTGTATTGATTTAATCATATTTTTAGTATTCATAAATTCAGTATCATTAGTATTTACTATAAACTTTTTATTTTCATACTTTCTAGCTTCCCTTATTATATCTGGAAAATCTATATCATTATAAAACTCACACCAATTTTTCTTAAGTTGCTGAAGTAGCCATAATCCATTAATATTTTTCAAAACTCTAACATTACCGAGTGCTCCTCCTTCATTAGTAAAATTCCAATTTAAAGCTTCTTTTGTTTTAAATTGAACATTGCTTTCAACCCCTAAAAGTGACCACGTTCCTGAACTTAAATATGCATCTTTTTCATCTTTTAAAGGAGCTCCCATTACTGCAGATGCTGTATCATGTCCACCAACAGCTATAACAGGTATATTGTAAGAAAGCCCTGTCTCATCTAATACTTCTTCTTTTAAATATCCATATATCTCTCCTGGATTTATTATTTCATTAAATATATTCTTTGGAATTTTAACCTTATCTATAAGCTCATAATCCCATTCTTTATTATTAATATCTAGCAATGCTGATGTAGATGCAATTGTAAATTCATTTTTCTTTTCTCCAGTTAAATAATATGCAAATAAATCAGGCATAAATAATAATGAATCACTATTTTCTAGTATTTCTTTTCTATATTTCTTATCAGCAACAAGTTGAAAACAAGTATTAAATACATTATTTGATATACCATTTCTTAAATAAAGTTCACTTAAACTTATATATTTTTCCGTTTCCTTTATTCCATAATAATTTCTTTTATCTCTGTAATGCATAGGCATTCCAATTAAGTTTCCATTTTTATCTATAAGTCCAAAGTCTACTCCCCAAGTATCTATTCCTATTCCATCTATTTTTTTATTCATTGTAGCTACTTTTTTCAAAGCATTTTTTAATTCATTAAAAAGTCTTGGAAAATCCCAAACATATTTATCACCTAAAAAAACTGGATCGTTAGGAAATCTATATATTTCTTCTAAATTTAATGTTCCATTTTTATATTCACAAATTATAGCTCTTCCTGATGATGCCCCAAAATCAAAAGCTAAATAATTACTCAAAATAATTCCCCCTTAACTTATTTTACATTATTTGGTAATTATATAATACAACATAAATCAAATACAAACAACATCTTTAAAATATTTTTGGAAAACTTTTACACACACTTATTGACTTGTATATTTTTTCATTATAAAATTATATTGTAAAATATTGGTAATATAATATTGGGGGTGCTTTATGTATAAATCAAATAATCAATATCCAAAGATAGGTATAAGACCAACAATTGATGGTAGAAGAAACGGTGTTAGAGAATCTTTAGAAGACCAAACTATGAATATGGCTAATTCCGTAGCTTCACTTTTAAAAGAAAATTTACGTTATCCTAATGGTGAACAAGTTGAATGTGTAATAGCAGATACTACTATTGGTGGCGTTAATGAGGCAAGTAAATGCTATGAAAAATTTAAAAGAGAAGGTGTTGGTTTAACTATAACAGTAACTCCATGTTGGTGCTATGGTACAGAAACAATTGATATGGATCCACATATGCCAAAAGCAATTTGGGGATTTAACGGAACTGAAAGACCAGGCGCTGTTTATTTAGCTGCTGCTCTTGCTGGACATAATCAAGTTGGTCTACCTGCATTTGGTATATACGGAAAGGACGTTCAAGATGCAGATTGTACTGATATACCAAGCGATGTAAAAGAAAAACTTTTAAGATTTGCAAAAGCAGGTTTATCTGTTGCTATGATGAGAGGAAAATCTTATCTTTCAGTAGGTTCTGTGTCAATGGGAATTGCTGGTTCTATGGTTGATCAAAAGTTTTTCCAAAAGTATCTTGGAATGAGAAATGAATATGTAGATATGAGTGAAATCACTAGAAGGATAGATAGAGAAATTTACGATAAAGATGAATTTAATAAGGCTTTACATTGGGTTAAAGAAAATTGTAAAGAAGGATTTGATAAAAATTCAGAAGCTAATCAAAAAACTCGAGAAGAAAAAGATAATATATGGGAAACTGTTGTTAAAATGACTTTAATAGTAAAGGATTTAATGATTGGTAATCCTAAATTAGAATCACTTGGATTTAAAGAAGAATCAGAAGGTCATAATGCAATTGCTGGAGGATTCCAAGGACAACGTCACTGGACAGATCATTCACCAAATGGTGACTTTATGGAAGCTATATTAAATTCTTCATTTGATTGGAATGGATTAAGAGAGGCTTTTGTATTCGCAACAGAAAATGATTCATTAAATGCTGTTCCTATGCTATTTGGACACCTTCTTACTAATACAGCTCAAATATTTGCTGATGTTAGAACATATTGGTCACCAGAAGCAGTTAAAAGAGTTACAGAAAAAGATTTACCTGAAGAAGCTAAGAATGGATTTATTCATTTAATTAATTCAGGTTCTGCTACGTTAGATGCATCAGGTAGACAAACTGATAAAAATGGAAATCCTACAATGAAGCCATTTTGGGAAATTACAGAAAATGAAATTAATGATTGCCTAGCTGCAACAACTTGGCATCCTGCAGTAAATGAATATTTTAGAGGTGGTGGATATTCCTCTAAATTCTTATCAAAAGGAAAAATGCCACTAACAATGTCAAGAGTTTGTCTAGTTGATGGATTAGGTCCTGTTCTTCAAATAGCTGAAGGATACTCTGTTGATTTAGATGAAGAAATAACTAAAACTATTGATAATAGAACTGATAACACTTGGCCTACAACTTGGTTTGTTCCAAACCTTACTGGTGAAGGTGCATTTAAAGATGTATATTCAGTAATGAATAATTGGGGAGCAAATCATGGAGCTATTTCTTATGGACATATAGGAGCTGATTTAATAACACTAGCTTCAATTCTTAGAATTCCAGTTTCTATGCATAATGTTCCAGAAGATAAAATATTTAGACCAAGTGCTTGGGGATTACATGGATTAAGAGATCTTGAAGGTGCTGATTTTAGAGCATGTAAAAACTTTGGCCCTCTATATAAATAGTTATAAATAAATTGATAAAAAGCATTGATACAATCTGTATCTATGCTTTTTATTATTTTTTTACAAAACTTTTAGTATAAAAATTTTTCTTTAACTTATTATATAGAATAAACTATTTATAGAAAAAAGAGAGAGCTTAAATCTCTCTCTTAAAATATTATTAAAATATAATTACTTATTATTTTTTACCTAATGGATATAATAATTTTTGAATATCATCATTTTCAAAATTATCTAGACTTACATAAGTAGCTCCAGTATCTATTCTTTTTTCAACATTTTTACCTTCTAATACATCATTAGCAGCTTTAACTCCTAAATATCCCATATTATATGGATTTTGAACAACGAAACCATCAATTACTTTTTCTTTTAAGAAAGCAATTTCTTGATCTGATGAATCAAATCCTATTAATGTTATATCGTCTAATTTTCCTTTTTCCTTAACAGCTGTAGCAACACCTACAACAGCCCCTTCATTTGTTGCATATAATCCTTTTAAGTCTGGATTAGCTGTCATTATATCTGTAGCTTTAGCAAGTGCTAATGCATGGTCTCCATCTGAATATTGTATTGAAACTATTTCTATATCTTTATGATTTTTTTCTATCTCTTCTTTAAATCCATCTCTTCTTTCTTGAGCAGTTGATGTTCCTTCATTATGAGCAACTATTGCAACCTTTCCTTTGCCACCGATTCGTTTAGACATTTCTTTTGCTGCAATTGCTCCTGCTGCTTTGTTATCAGTAGCAACAAAACTCTTTTGAATATCTGAATCTAAATCTGAGTCAAAAGTTATTACTGGAATACCTTTTTCTTCTGCCTTTTGAACTACTGGTAATAAAGCCTTATTATCAAGAGGAGCAAGCATTATAGCTTTAGCTTGTTTTGTTATTGCATTTTCAACCATCTCTATTTGTCTGTCAACTTCTGTTTCACTATCTGGACCTTCAAAAGTTACTTTTATCCCAAGTTCTTCAGCCGCTTTTTGTGTTCCCTGTTCTACAGTCTTCCAAAATTCATGTTGATATCCTTTTGATATAACTGCAATATAAGTGTCATCCTTTTTTCCTTCTGTTCCACCTGATGAATCTCCTGTTCCTTGACCTCCTGAACTACATCCAACAACTCCAACTGCAAGCACTGCTGCTGTAGCAACCATAGCCACAAGTTTTTTTAATTTCATAAATCATACCCTCCCACAAACTTTATGTTTTAATTTAATTAATTATTTATTTTAATAACTAACTAACAATTAATAACTATCTCTTTTTCTTTCTAAGCATATCTACATATACAGCACCTATAACAACTGCTCCCATAGCAAGCATTTGCCAGTTTTGTGATACATTCATTAGATTAAGACCATTTTTTAATACACCCATTATAAAAGCACCAAGAATAGTTCCTGTTATTGAACCCTCTCCTCCACTTAAAGATGTTCCTCCAATAACAACAGCTGCTATTGCATCTAATTCATATCCTTCTCCAGCAGTTGGCTGACCTGAATTTATTCTTGCAGCCATTACAATACCAGCAATAGCACACATAAGTCCACAATACATATATACAAATAATTTAGTTTTTAATACATTTATACCAGATAATCTTGCTGCTTCCTCATTACTTCCTATTGCATAAGTATATCTTCCAATTAAAGTTTTCTTTAATATAAATCCTGATATAATAGCTAATACAATTAAATATATTACAGGATAAGGAATAATTCCAAATAACTTTCCTTGAGATATAGTTGAAAAAGTTGGCGCTGAATCAAAATATACTGGTTTTGCATTAGTAAGTACTAAAGTTAGTCCTCTAGCCATCATCATTGAACCAAGAGTTGCTATAAAAGGTGGTAAATTAAACTTCCCAATAAGCAAACCGTTTACAGTACCAAATAGCATACCAACTAATATAGCAAGTATTACAGCAACTGTAATGCTCATTCCTTTACTTATAAAAAGTCCTGCGGAAACACCACTTAATGCAATTATTGCACCTAATGATAAATCTATACCTGAAGTTATAATAACAAAAGTAACCCCTATAGCCATTATTCCTATTACAGCAGTTTGTAATGCTATTGTTATTATATTATCTACATTTAAAAAATGCGGTGTTGCAACTGAGAAAAATAAACACATTAAAAGCAAACTTATACCTGCTGCCATTTTCTGTAATAGTGCTTTATTATCTTTTTTATCACTATTTAATACTTTCTTATTTTTAATAGCTTCCATACCAAAAATCTCCCCCTAAAATTATTAACTATTAGATGCTAAGCTCATTATTTTTTCTTGTGTAGCATCTTTTATATCAAGTTCTCCTGTTTTCTTACCTTCATGCATTACAATAATTCTATCACTCATCCCTAAAATTTCAGGTAATTCAGAAGAAATCATAATAATAGCAACCCCTTTTTCAGCTAATTCTTTCATTAAAGTATATACTTCATATTTAGCACCAACATCTATTCCTCTTGTTGGCTCATCGAATATAAGAACTTTAGTATCTCTGCAAAGCCATCTTCCTATTAATACTTTCTGCTGATTTCCACCACTTAAAAACTTAGTTTTTTGACTTAAAGATGGTGTTTTAGTTTTTAAATCATTAATTTTTTCATTTGATATCTTTTTGCACAGTTTATCGTTTACAACAGATAATTTACTGTATTCTTTTATATTTGCAATAACAGTATTAAACTCTACATCTAAATCTAATAAAAGTCCATCTCTCTTTCTATCTTCTGATAAATATGCTATTTGATTTTTTATTGCATCTACTGGTGATTTTATTTTTATTTTATTTCCTTCTAAATAGAATTCTCCTGAATCAATAGGATCAGCTCCAAAGATTGCTCTTGCAACTTCAGTTCTTCCAGCTCCCATAAGCCCTGCAAATCCTAATATTTCTCCTTTTTTAACGCTAAAGCTTACATCATGTAACTTACCTTTTCTATTTATATTTTTGGCTTCAAATACTACTTCTCCTATATTTGGCTCTCTTTTTGGATATTGATCTTTTATATCTCTTCCAACCATCATTTTAATAATTTCATTTATATCCACATCTTTCCATATTCTAGTTCCTATATAACTTCCATCTCTAAGTACAGTTATTCTATCTGCAATATGCTTAAACTCCTCCATTCTATGAGAAATATAAACTATTCCAACCCCTTCTTTTTTTAATTTTTTTATTATTTTAAATAAATCTTCAATTTCTGACTCTGTAAGTGCTGATGTTGGTTCATCTAATAATAAAACTTCTGATTTAAATGCTAATGCTTTCGCAATTTCAACCATTTGTTGTTCTGCTACACTTAAATTATCAACTCTCTCATTAGGGTCAATGCTTAAATTCAATGATTTTAATACATTTTCTGTATCTTTAATCATTTTTTTTTCATCAATAATAAATTTATTTTTCTTTGGCTCTCTACCTATATATATATTTTGAGCTACTGTAAGATGAGGTAATAAATTAAATTCTTGATGTATTATAGATACACCACGCTCTGCTGCTTCTTTAGGATTTTTTACATTAAATTCTTTTCCTTTAAATAGTATATTTCCCGAATCCTTTTTATAGACTCCTGTTAGTACTTTCATAAGTGTTGATTTTCCAGCACCATTTTCTCCAATAAGAACATGTACTTCTCCTTTTAAGACTTCAAGCTTTGCATTTTTTAAAGCTTGTACCCCTGGAAAGGCTTTATCTATTCCTTCCATCTTTAGCAATACTTGCTTTGACATTTAATCACTCCCCGCACCCCTTTTTTTGTTTATGTTGTTTTATTTTTATTCAATTTACTTTATATAATTATACCTTTTTTTTCCAATTATCACAACATAAATTTTAATTTATTTGAATTTTTACCATATTTTGTTTATAATGTTTTTGTATTCTTTTATTTTATATTCAAAGGAGAGTGTTTTTATGTTAAAAAAAATTCCTTCAATTATTTCACCTGAACTTATAAAAATACTTATGGAAATGGGACATGGAGATACAATAGTTATTGCAGATGGCAATTTTCCTTCATCTTCTTGCGCAAAAAGGTTAGTTAGATTAGATGGACATAATGTTCCTGAAATTTTAGAAGCCATATTAACTTTATTTCCATTAGATACTTATTCAGAAAAACCAGTAAAACTAATGAATGTACTTCCAGGTGATAATTTCGTTCCTAATATTTGGGATACTTATAAAACTATTATAAAAAAAGAATTTTCACCTTTTGATTCTTTTGGATTTATAGAAAGATTTGATTTTTATGAAGAAGCAAAGAAAGCATACGCTGTTATAGCAACATCAGAAAAAGCTCTTTATGCTAATATAATTTTAACTAAAGGTGTAATTTAGATAAAAAAATTGGCACTTTAATTAAAGTGCCAATTTTTAATATGTTATTTTAAATAATATTCTAATACATTTCTTACTTTAGGAACAACAGCATGAGAACCACCTTTTTCTTTAACATCTTCAAGAATCATAGAAATTGTAATTTTTGATCCTTTAACATCTGTTGCTATAAACCATCCATTTTCTGTTCCCTTTTTATCATTTTGACTCTTTTTAATTTCTGCTGTTCCTGTTTTTCCTGCTAATTCTTGACCTGGTATTTTAGCATCTGTGGCAGTACCACCTTCACTATTTATAGGTTCTTTAAATGCATTTATTAAATCATTTAAATATTTTTTCTCTATTGTTTGTTTTTTAAATATTTCTTCTTTATTATTTATACTTGTAACCAATCTTGGTTTCATTATATTCCCTTCATTTGATAAAGCACTATAAGCAAGTGTCATATTTAAAGGAGTAACCAAAACTTGACCTTGACCATATCCACTATCTGCTAATGCTATTTCACTTTCTATTTTCCCGTTATTTGAAATTTGTGAAGTTTCCATTGGATATCCAAAATCTATTTTTTCTCCTATTCCAAATTTTTTAGCTCCTTCAATAAACTTATCACTTCCAAGGTCTACTGCAACTTGAGCAAAATATATATTATCAGAATACTTAACAGCATCATTTAAATTTACTGATTTACCTGGATCTTCAACTCTTGTAACCTTATAATCACCCCATGAACTATCTTTTTGCCAACTTAATCCCTTTATATCTTTTTTATCATTTGCTTTTATAACTCCATCTTGGATTCCTGTAGTTGCAGTTATAAGCTTAAATGTAGAGCCTGGTGAATAAAGTTTTGTAAATCTATTTTCATAAGCCGCATTTTTTGTATCCTCTAATTCTTTCTTTTGAGTTTTTGTCATATAAGTTGTAAACATATTTGAATCATAAGAAGGTGAACTTACCATAGCTAATACTTCGCCTGTTTTAGGATTTAATGCAGTAGATGCTCCCTTTTCTCCATTTATTTCTCTATATATTTTCTTTTGAAGATTTGAATCTATAGAAATTGTTATATCACTTCCATTCTTAGGATCTTTATTAGCAACTTCTATTTTTTCTTCTCCTCTTTCAATATATATTTTCCCTCCATTTTCACATCTTAACTTATCTTCATAAACTTGTTCTAATCCACTTTTACCAATTAAACTATGTGTATTATACCCTTTGTCTTTATTTTTTTCTAATTCCTCTTTTGTAATAGGTCCTACATATCCTACTAATCTACCAAACGCTTCTCCACCACTATAAACTCTTGATATAGAATTTTGAATTAATATTCCATCCTCATCACGATTTTTTAAACTATTAAGTTTTGAATCATTAGGTAATATTTTAACTATTTCTACAAAATGACTTGGATTGCTATTTGAATCTAATTTTTTAATTATTGTGTCCTCACTTATGTCTAAAGCTCTTGCTATTTCTTTTATTTTTTCATCTTTATTTTTTCTATTAAATATAGCTGGATGTATACCAACAATATTAATTTTTCCATCCTCTGCTAAAGCTTTCCCGTCTTTATCTAATATTTTACCTCTTACTGCATTTACGGTATTAACTTTTATTTTATCTCCCTCTTGCATGTTAGGAAAAATCAAATTATCATTCCACTTTATTTTATAATCTTTATCTTCTTTTACTAAAGTAACTTTAAAATCATCTAATTTTAGATTTCCAGCTACTGTATCCATAGTTAAAGAAAATGGAATAATTACATCATTATTTTCTTTTGTAGCCTCACCTAGTTTAATATTAATATTACTAGCATTCATAGCTCCATATATATTTCCAAGCCTTTGAACAAATGTTGTTTCATCAATAGTACCTTTTGAATCTTTGCTAAGCATATCATACATACCCTTATAATCTAAACTTTGCCACTTGTCTTTATACTGATTAAAAGCATCAATAGCTTTACTTTTACTAGAACATCCCATAAAGGATACCGTTAGTAAAAATGTTATAAAAGCTATAAAATAAATTTTTTTGTTAAATTTCATAATACCCCTCCATCCAATCTAATTATTTTATGATAATTAGATAATATTATTCTTCTCTTTTAACCTTTGAATCTCATAATCCTTTTCCTTAATTAAATTCTTATACATATTTTCTTTTATATTCCATTCATTTTTATTCCACTCTTTACTAAGAGTATTTATAAGAGATGCCATTTCATCAGCACTTCCTACTATTCTATTAAATAATAAAAGATTAGATTTTAATATTTCTGGAATTTCATTATGGGAATATCTAAGTCTATGATCAATTTCACCATATCCTTCTTCAAATATAGTTCTAACCTGTATTTCTGCTATAACTTTTTTATTAGTTGGATAAAACTCAACTAAGTAATGTACTGACCTATATCCTGATTGTCTTGATCTAACCTCTATCCCAAGTTTATTAAATATCTCAGTATTATCTCCTTCTCTAACATTAGCTGTTATTTCTATAACCTTCCATGTATTTATTATAAAATCATGTATTTCTTTCCACTGTTCTTTAAAAATATGTATTACCCTAATTCCAATTAAATCATTTATTTCATCTTTATAGTTATTTACTGTAAATTCAAAATCACCCCCATATTTTTCTTTCCTATCTTTTGTTTTTCTTACAATCTTTTCTATAAGCCTATCACTTGCTTTTATTCTAGACTTTACAGAATGAATACATTCGTTTGCCCTTAATATGTTTGCTATAAAATTAGCTTGATTTTCATAAGACTCTAAATATTCTATATAGTCTTTATATATTTCTTCTAAGTTTTTAATATTTATATTGTTTTCTTCTATAATTGTTTCACAATGACTGTATTTTTTTAAAAATTCTTGTATTTCAAATTTATTTTTCATAAATATTTCTCCTAAATTTAAACATTACATTTATATTATATCACTAAATTTTATTAATAACTTATAACATAACTTATACTAAGTAACTTTTTAAAAATTAAAATTTCATATTTATAAATTACTAAAAAAATAAAAAAGGTTAGGAATTAATCCTAACCTTTTAAACTCATTTTATTTTTCACCATAAAGTTTAATTATGTTTACAATAGTTTCTACTGCTTTTTCCATAGATTCTACTGCTATATATTCATATCTTCCATGGAAATTTTCTCCACCAGTAAACATATTTGGAGTTGGAAGTCCCATAAATGATAATCTAGCTCCATCTGTACCTCCTCTTATTGGTACAACATCTGGAGTTATATTTGCCATTTCCATTGCCTTTTTAGCAGTTTCAACTATATGCATTACAGGTTCTATTTTTTCTTTCATATTTCTATATTGCTCTTTTATTTCAACTTTAACTGTTCCTTCACCATAAACTTCATTTAATTTCTTTTCAGCATTTTTAAATTCCTCTATTCTTCTATTAAAAGTATCTTCAAAGAAATCTCTTATTATAAATGACATTTCAGTATTTTCTACCGTTCCATTTATACTTATAAGGAATGAAAATCCTTCATATCCTTCTGTTTTTTCTGGAACTTCATCAAGAGGTAACATGCTTAAAAATTCATATGCCACTAGTGATGAATTAATCATTTTATTTTTAGCACTTCCTGGATGTACATTTTTTCCCTTAATAACAACCTTTGCACCTGCTGCATTGAAGTTTTCATATTCTAATTCTCCAAGCGCTCCTCCATCTACAGTATATGCAAAATCTGCTCCAAAGCCTTCTACATCAAATTTATCAGCACCTCTACCAACTTCTTCATCTGGAGTAAATCCAATCTTAATATCTCCATGCTTAATTTCTGGATGATTTATTAAATACTCTACAGCTGTTATTATTTCTGATATTCCAGCCTTATCATCTGCTCCTAAAAGAGTTGTACCATCTGTTGTTATTAAAGTTTTTCCAACATAATTTTTAAGCTCTGGAAATTCTTTCGGATCTAGATTTATATTTAACTTTTCATTTAAAACTATAACATCTCCATTATAATCTTTAACAAATTGAGGTTTTACATTTTCTCCACTCATATCAGGAGCTGTATCCATATGTGATATAAAACCTATAGTAGGAATTTTTTTATCAGTGTTAGCCTTAAGTGTTGCATAAACATATCCAAACTCATCAAGTTTAACATCAGATAATCCTATCTCTTTTAACTCCTTTTCCAAAACTTTAGCTAAATCTAATTGACATTTTGTACTTGGAATTGACTCAGATTCTTCATCTGACTTAGTGTTTATTTTTACATATTCTAAAAATCTTTCTTGAACTTTTTTCATATTATAATCTCCCCTCATATAATACTTTAATATAATTATACATTAAAAATAGTTTAAGTTTTTGTTTTTGATTTATTTTTAATATTATTTTAAACAATGCATATATTTTGTTACATCTTTTCCATCAACTACATAAGCTTGACCCTTTGAACAGAATATTGATGAACTAGTATATTCTATATCACTATTTTTATCATACCCTTTACTTTTTATTACCTCATCTTCATTATGACAATAATCATACCCATCAAATACTAAACTTAAAAATCCATTTCCTTTTGTAAAACTTATAAACTCCAAACTATAATCAATAAAAGTTTTTACTGGTCCTCTACCAGTTATTATTACTCTATCCCCACTATTTATAGGCTCATCAAATTCACCTTTTCTCTTTTGAATATCTGATAATACTCTTCCTATTAACTCTATATTCACATCAATCTTGAACTTATAATATGGTTCTAAAAGCTTATTATTTGCTTCATCAAGCCCTTGCCTTAAAGCTCTTTTTGTAGCTTCTCTAAAATCTCCTCCAGTAGTATGCTTATTATGCGCCCTACCAGTTAATAAAGTTATTTTCAAATCAGTAATTGGACTTCCTGTTAATATTCCTTTGTGTTCTTTTTCAAATATATGTGTTTTTATTAAATTTTGATTTCCAATAGTTAAATCATCAGTATGACATTTATTTATAAATGTTATACCACTACCTCTTTCACCTTCTTCTATTTTTAAATTAACTTCACTATAATGTCCTAGTGGTTCAAAATGACCATACCCTAACGTTTCTCCAATTATTGTTTCTTTATAAAGTATTTCTGGTTTATCAAAATCTACATTAAGATTAAACCTATTTTTTAAAATATCTTTTAAAACTTCAAGTTGAACTGTTCCCATTATATCCAAATGTAACTCTTTAAGACGTTCATCAAAGTTGACATTTAAACTATTATCTTCACTTTCTAATGTTTTAAATATCTTTAAAACCTCATTACTATTAATTTTTTCATCATATATAACTTTAACTTTTAAAGTAGGAATCATTTCATAATTTATATCATCATTAAATCCTAAAGACATTCCACTTTGTAAATTATTTGCTCCTAAAATACAAGCTACCTCTCCTGCTTTTACTTCATTTATTACTTTAAACTTATTTCCATTATAAAGTCTTATTTCATTTATTTTTTCTTTAAAATTATCTAAAATAATTTTAAAATTTATCTCATCTTTTGCTTTTAATGTACCATTTAGACACTTTATAAATGATAATTTATTGCCTTTTTCATCATGTTTTATTTTAAAAACTCTACCTTTAAACTCTCCAAATTCATTATAAGAAGTATATGTTAAATTATTAAAATCGTCTAAAAACTCTACTATCCCTTTATCTAAAAGTGCAGAACCACTATAACATAAAAATAACTTTCTACTTTTTATAAGCTCTTTTCCCTTATCTATACATAATTCTTTATTTAAATTTTCTTCTAAATACATTTCTAAAAGCCTTTCATCACTTTCAGCTATCTTTTCTATAAAATCTAAATTTAATTCTTTAGATAAAGAATTTTCTATATAAATAACATTTTCATCAAACTTTAATTTTATTTCATCTATTATTTTATTTACATTAGCACCAACTCGATCAACTTTATTTATAAATATAAAGGTTGGAATATTATTATGTTTTAATAAATTCCATATTGTATCCGTATGGCCTTGTATTCCCTCAACTGCACTTATTATTAAAATTGCATAGTCTAATATACATATAGTTCTTTCCATCTCTTGAGAAAAATCAATATGACCTGGTGTATCTATTAAATAATATTCTGAATCTTTATAATTAAAAGTTCCTACATCTGAAAATACTGTTATTCCTCTACTCTTTTCAATTTCATGACTATCTAAATAAGAATTTTTATGATCTACTCTTCCTCTATTTCTAATACTATTTGTATGGTATAAAATTTGTTCTGAAAATGTTGTTTTACCACCATCAACATGAGCAAATATTCCTATTGTCTTTCTCATTTTTATTATCTCCTCTTAAAAATTTCTTTAAGTTAAATTATATCAAAATAATATAAATCATTCATATTAATAATAAAAGGTTTATAAGAACATTAAAGTTCTTATAAACCTTTAAAAATTTTATCTTTTTCCTTTATCAAAAGGTTCTCCAACAGCCTTCGGTGCCCTTGAGCTTTTTGAGAAAATAACTAATGCAATTAATGTCATTATATAAGGGAAAGTTTTTAATAAAACAGGTGGTATTGAAGCAAGCTCTGGTATAACTTGTGATACATTAGCAACTGTACTTGCAAAACCAAAGAAAAGTGTTGCTCCTAAAATTCCAAGAGGCTTCCATTGTCCAAATATTAAAGCCGCAAGAGCTAAGAATCCAAGACCTCCAACGTTTCCTGTAAATTCTCCAGCATAAGTAACTATTATTATAGCTCCTCCTAATGCTGAAAATGCTCCTGATATCATAACTCCAATATATCTCATTTTATAAACATTTATTCCTGCAGCATCTGCAGCTTGTGGGTGTTCTCCACATGCTCTAAGCCTCATTCCAAATGGTGTTTTGTATAATATGAAAGTTGCTACTAATAAAATAATTAATACAAGCCATGTTGATGCATAAGTTTTTGTAAAAAACATTCCTATAACTGGTATATCACTTAAAACAGGTATATCATTTGGTATAAATCCTTGTCTTATTCTTATATTTCCACTACCTGTTATATTTCTAGCTAAAAATATTGTAAGTGCTCCTGCAATCATATTTATAGCTGTACCACTTATTATTTGCTCTGCATTTAAATGAATACTTGCAAATGCATGTAGAAGTGAAAATAAAATTCCAGCTATAACAGCAGCTAAAATACCTAACCAAAGCGGTAAATTACCATCTAACTTATCTTGAAGAGTAACTATAGTAAATGCACTAACAAATGCACCCATTATCATAAGTCCATCAAGCCCTATGTTAGTAACTCCACTTCTTTCACTATAAAGAGCTCCAAGTGCTGTTATTAAAAGCGGTATTGTAAATGCAATTGCATAAGGAAATACTTGTCCAAACATTTCTAACATATTATTTCACCTTCCCTTCTTTTGCATTATTCTCTAATTCTTTGTCTCTTCTTTTTATCTTCAATTTATTTATAAATCTTTCTATTACTATACTAGTTGCAGCAAAATATATTATTGTAGCCATTATAGTATCAGCAATTTCTGGTGGAATTTCTGTCATAGCACTCATAAATCCACTACCTGTATATAAAATACCAAAGAATAATGCAGCAAAAAGTACTCCTATTGGTGTATTTGCTCCAAGAAGTGATACAGCAATGCCATCAAAGCCTTGTGTTGGAAGAACACCTACTTGAATAATATTTGAATTTCCTGCATATTCAATAACTCCAGCAAGTCCTGAAAGTCCTCCTGCTATCATCATTGAAAGTATAATATTTTTATTTACTGGTATACCTGCATATTCTGCACCAAATCTATTAAATCCAACAGCTTTAAGTTCATAACCTAATGTTGTTTTATTTAATATAAACCAAATAATTACTATAGCAAAAAGAGCTAAAATTATTCCTAAATTTATATATGACCCATCAAATATATCTGAAAGCCATTTTAATTTAAGAGTTGCCCCTTCTGAAAGTGGTCTTGATTCTGTTTCATATTGTCCCTTCATCATATTTGGTACCATGTAATAAACAAACCAGTATATAGTCCAGTTCATCATTATAGTTGAAACAACTTCATGAACATTAAACTTTGATTTTAATATACCAGGAATTATAGCAGCTGCCATTCCTCCTAATATACCTACTAATATCATTAAAGGTAAAAGCACAATTCTTGGAGCATCTACTGTAAGTCCAATAAAAGTAGCACAAAATCCTCCAAATAGCATTTGCCCAGCTGCACCTATATTAAAAAGACCTGTTCTAAAAGCAAAAGCAACAGATAGTCCTGTAAGTATTAATGGTGTAGCTGTTGCTATAGTATTACCAATTCTTTCTACACTCTTAAGTCCGCCTTGAAAAAGATATGAAAATCCTTCTATTGGATTATGATTAAGAGCTAGCATTAAAAGTGAACCTGTTATAAGTCCTAATATTATAGCTAATATGGATACTATACCTTTATTAGTTTTCATCTTGTGACCCTCCTTTAATTCCAGCCATCATTAATCCAATTTCATTTTCATTAGTTTCATCTGAATTTACAATTCCTATAAGCTCTCCACCATTTATTACTGCAATTCTATCAGAAACATTTAGTACTTCATCAAGTTCTAATGATATAAGAAGTACTGCTTTTCCTTTATCTCTCTGTTCAACTAATCTTTTATGAATATATTCAATTGAACCAACATCAAGTCCTCTAGTTGGTTGCACTGCTATTAAAAGATCTGGGTTCAGTTCAACCTCACGTCCTATAATAGCTTTTTGCTGATTACCACCTGATAATGTTCTAGCCTTTGATATAGGACCTTCACCTGATCTTACATCAAATTCATTAAGTATTTTTTCTGCATATTTTCTAATTGCAGACTTATTAAGTATTCCTCTCTTTGAAAATGGTTCTTTATTATATACTTCAATAATCATATTTTCTTCTAGCGTATAATCAAGTATTAAACCTCTTTTATGTCTATCTTCTGGTATATGTGCTATTCCTTTATCTATTCTCTTTTTTGTTTTCTCATTCGTTATATCTTCATTCTTGTATATAACTTTTCCACTCTCTACTTTTCTAAGACCTGTTATAGCTTCAACTAGCTCATTTTGACCATTTCCTTCAACACCAGCAATGCTAACTATTTCTCCACTTCTAATTGATAACGAAAAGTTTTTAAGTCCAAGAACTTTTTTATTATTTTTTACTGATATATCATCTATTTTTAATACCTCTTCTTTAGGCTCACTTTTTTTCTTATCAACTTTAAAAGAAACCTCTCTACCAACCATCATTTTAGCCATTTCTGCCTCAGATGTTTTTTTAGTATCAACTGTTCCTATATATTTACCCCTTCTTATTACTGTACATTTATCTGATACAGCTTTTATTTCTTTTAATTTATGCGTTATTAATATTATAGATTTTCCTTCTTTTATAAGATTCTTAATTATTTTCATTAAATCTTCTATTTCTTGTGGTGTTAATACAGCTGTTGGCTCATCAAATATTAATATATCTGCATTCTTATAAAGCATCTTTAATATTTCAACTCTTTGTTGCATACCAACAGAAATATCCTCAATTTTTGCATATGGGTCCACATTTAATCCATAGCTTTTTGAAAGTTCTTCTATTTTTTTTGCTGCTTTCTTTATATCTACTACTAATCCTTTTTTAGGCTCACATCCTAGTATTATATTTTCTGTTACCGTAAAATTTTCCACTAATTTAAAGTGTTGATGAACCATTCCTATTCCCAAATCATTTGCTTTATTTGGATTTGTTATTTTTTCTTCTTTTCCATTTATCTTAATAGTTCCTCTATCTGGCTGGTACATTCCAAAAAGCATTCCCATAAGTGTTGATTTACCAGCTCCATTTTCCCCTAATAGAGCATGAACTTCCCCTTTTTTTAACTTTAATGTTACGTTATCATTTGCAACAATACCTGGAAATTCTTTTCGAATATTAAGCATTTCTACTGCATATTCCATTTATATCCTCCCCACAAAATCTATATAGTTTAAAAGGGGCAGTTTTCCGCCCCATTCCTTAACTATAAATAATTATTCTATTAAACTACCTTGTTCTGCTGAAACTTTTATTTCACCAGATTTTATTTTGTCATAAGCTTCTTTATATGCTTTAATAGATTCTTCACTTAAATTTGGATTTTTTTCTGGTAATCCAACACCATCATTTTTAGCATCATAGATTAAAGTTTGTCCACCTGGGAATTTTCCATCTAATTCAGCTTTAATCATATCAAAAGTTGATTTTTTAATATTTTTTGTAGCTGAAGTTAAAATAACTGATTTTTCATTTCCATCTTTATCTTTATATAAACCTTCTGAATATTGATCAACATCAACACCTATAACCCAAGCTTTTTCTCCCTTTTGAGCTCTAGCTTTAGCTTCTGTTATAGCACCAACACCAGTACCTCCTGCTGCTGTAAATATTACATCAACACCGTTATCATACATTTTTGCTGCAATTTGTTGTCCTGCTGATGAAGTATTGAATGTTCCTTCATATACTACATTACTCTTATCAATTTTTATTTTTGTTCCTAAATTTTCATTAGCGTATTTAACACCTTGTTGGAATCCCCAATTAAATTTTTGAACTGCTGGTATTTTCATTCCACCAATGAATCCAAAATTTGCTTCTTTCATTTGAACTGCTGATGCAACTCCTGCTAAGAAACCTGACTCATGTTCAGCAAAAAAGATTGATACTGTATTTGGTTTAACTACTGGTTTGGCATCCTTTTCACCACTATGTGGATTACCATCTAAAATTACAAACTTAGCATCTTCATATTTATCTTGTGCCTCAAAAATAGCAGTTTCAAACTTAAATCCTGGTGTAACTATAAATTTATTTCCTGCTTCATAATGATTACTTATTTCCTTTAAATAATCAGCTGGCTTTTCACCACCTGGTTGTAAATATTTTTTTGAAACTCCAAGCTCTTCTTCAGCTTGTACTATTCCTTCCCAAGTTCCTTGGTTAAATGATTTGTCATCAATTGTACCTGAATCTGTAACCATACCTACTTTTAAATTTGCTTTTTTATCAGATGCTCCACCTGATTTTTCTGAATCTCCACTATTTCCACATGCTACTAATCCCATCGCCATAACTAATGAAAGTGCAAGTGCTAAAAATTTTCTTTTCATTAATTCCCCTCCTAAAAATACGTAAATTTTTTTTGAAATAAATTTTACACCCCAATTATATAATAGTTTGTATTATAATCTCAATATTTTTATGAATATTTGTTTAAAAAAATTTTATATTTTGTTCAAATTTGTATTTTAATGTCGATTCATTAATTTCTTCTTTAAAATTTAATTAATTATATAATAAAAATAAAAGAGACTATTTATTTAGTCCCTTTTTATTCCATTAACTTCTTCTCTTATTAAAGTATAATAAGCTTCTAATGAAGAAATTAATTTATTTAATCTATCAAATTCATATTCTAAATCTTTAATATAATATTTTTCATCTTCTTTTTTACAGTCTTGATTTTCTATTTTTTCTTTTAAATATTTTATTATTATTTCAATTTTACCTAAATTAACTTTAGCTTCTTCTAAATCATTTTCATATTTAATTATAACTTTGTATATCTCCTCTAATTTATAAATAATTTCTTTATATTTATTTCCTGGTATCACTTTATTATTATTATTATTATTATTATTTACTAATGTAATCTCCTTATTACTTTCATTATTAGTAGGCTCTTTATTTTTATCTTTGTTATTTTCTTCATCAAAGATACAATCTAAAACTTTTACTGTACTATCAATTTGTTCTTTTGGGGTTTTCTTATTAAAAATATAAGATATTGCAGATACTATAACTCCTATGAAACAACTAACTATTTGTAAAAAGTTTTTTTGATTTTCACTACTATTTAATATTAAATTATTACTTTCATTTAAAGCTTTATCTACTCCTGAAATTGCAACAGTTAAATTTTTTAATATATTAATTTGAAGATCATTAAGTTCTAAAATAGCTTTTTCTTGCTCTTTCGTTATAACTCCATTACTTTCCTTAAGACTTAATTCATAAGATAAATTTTTATATTTTTCAACAGATTTCTTTAACTCAATCTTTGCATTAATATCTATCTTACCATTGTTATATAAATTATCTAGCTTTGTATTAACTGTTATTATTTCATCCTCAAATTTATATTTATATTCATCTTTACCAGTAGCAATCCAAAGTTTTTCTGAATGCGCCATTTTAATAACTTCATCTTTTAAATCATTTAATATTTTTATGTCATTTTTCATTTCATTATTTTCATTTATTTTATTATTTAAGGAATCATAAAAAAAGTAAATTAAACTATTAAATATTAGAACTAGTATAACTGTTATAATTACTACTAATTTTCTTTTTTTATTAATCATATTAACCTTCCCCCATTAAATTTATATTATTATATGAGTTTCATTTAACTTATGTTAATAAACTTTTATAATATAAATTTTTCTCTTGTATATACTATTTTTATATTAAACTGGAGGTTTTGTTTATGTTTAAGTCATTATTTGCAAAATTAAATTTAAATACAAAATCAATGATTAAATATGGGTCTATTGCTAATTTAACATTATTTTCTATTGCAATTCTTTTTGGTGTAGAAAATATTATGTTAATATTCCCAATAACATTAATATCAATAGCCTTATCTTTTGAAAACTTAACTGTAAAACCTTTAACTAAAATTATTAGATTATTGTTTTCTATTACAATAATAGTAACTATATCAACTATAGCTTCTATTTTTTCTCACATTGGAATTATAATAAATTTCATTGCAATATTTTCTATTGCATATTTTTTAACAGTGCGATATAATCCCAAAATATATAAACCTTTTATGATGATATATATTTTTGCTCAAGCATCATCAATTCACTCATTTAATGAGTATTTTATAAAAATATTAACTATATTTTTAGGAGTTTTTATAGCAATTTCTTTCTCACTAATTACTTCTTTATTATTTAAGAAAAATATTTTAAAGGATATTATTTATCATCCTTTTATGCTTTTAAGTGAACAATTAAATAATTTAAGTAAAAATAAATTTGATAATACTATTTATTTAAACTTTTCTAAAGAAATGAGAAGTTTAAGTTATACTATTTATAAAACAAGATACAAAAAATTTTTAACTACTAATATTGGAAAACTTTATTTTAATATGTATTTAATACTTGGAAAACTTAATATACTTTTGAAAGATTATTATAAAAATTCTAATAATGTTACTTTAGAAGATAGATTATTTTTTAAAGAATTAAAAGTCTTATTAGATTCTTTTTTAAAATCTATAGACAATAAAGATTCATTTTATTTGTGCATACAAACATTAAATAAGTTTATAGTAAAATATGAATACAAAAACATTTATAATAACATACTATCTACACTAAAAACATTAAATTTAACTTTAATTAAACTCTTTAACATAAACTTTAAAGAAAGAAATAATATATATAAAGAATGGGAAAGATCTGATTTAGATAAATTTAAAACATATCTTAAATCTAATTTTAAATTGGGCTCAATAAGATTTAATTTTGCCCTTAGAATATCAATTTGTTTAACTCTTACTTTATATATAGGCAATATGTATTCAATTTATAAATTTATTTGGGTATCAATTACTATAATGTCAGTTATGCAACCATATTATGAAGAAACAATATCAAAAGGTAAAGAAAGGCTTATAGGAAACTTTTTTGGAATATCAATTATAATAATACTTTTGACTATTTTTAATAACAATATTATTACAATAATAACTTTAATCGTATGTCTATACTTAACATACGGATTTAAAGAATATTATAAATTATCAACATTTACTGCTATTTGTTCAATATGTGTTTCATCATTAAATACAAATCTTAATGTTATAACAATAAACAGAATTATATTTATATTGTTTGGAATATTAATAGTTCTTATTGCTAATAAATTTTTATTTCCTTACAAGCTTGAAGATGGAATAAAACAATTATTAACTAAACTACTAAATTATCACTATATATTATCAAAATCTTATATGGATAAAAATTTAAATATAACTGTTGATATAATATTACTTTCTTCATTAACATTAAACAAACTATTTATTAGAAATATTGAGTTTAAAAATGAAGAAATAACTAGATTAATAGAATATACAAATAAAAGCATAATTTTAAATGGTTATGACTTTTTGTTTTTAAAATAACTTATATATAATTAAAACTTTTGCCTTAATTAAATAATACTTTTAATATAAAAAAACGGAGCATAAAACGCTCCGTTAAAACTTACTCTTCTATTTTATTACCTTTTTTATTTAAATTTCTAATCCACTTTTCAGCAATTTTTTCTTCATGTTTTTTAAAATGCTCATATTTTTTAACTTCTTTTAATGCATGTTTTAATTTTTTATCTAATTCTTTTTCGTTTAAATCATAATCTCTGTAAGCTGAATAAATCTCCCTTAAAGCTTTCATTCCAGCTTTTTTATCTTTTTCTCCCTTTAAATTATCTAAAAGTTTCTTTAACTCTTTCTTTTTACTTGATAATTCTAAATTTTTCCCTTCTTCTGCAATAGCTAATAACATTTCTAACTTTTCCTTAGTATGCTTAATAGTTACATCTTCAAATGTATCTTCTATACCAAATTCTTTTAAGAACTTTTCAAAATCTTTTAAATTATCTTCTCCTGATAATATTTCTTCAATTTCTATATCTGTAATTTCTATCATGATATAGCCTCCCTTATCTATACTAAGATAAATACTAAAAGATTTAATTAAAAAAATATCCTTTTAAATACTTAGTAATTATCTCAAATTACTATATATTTTACTCTTATTAAAATATATAAATGTGATTTGAATCACATTTTTCTTTAATGTTAATTAAATTATGTAACATTAAATATTAAATTTTTAAACAAATATCTACTTCTTTAAATCTCTATGTATTTTTAAAATAAATATCTATAAATATTAAAATTAGCCCTCATTACTTTTAAAGATAAAAGAGCTAATTTTATATGAACTATCTTCTATTTCTTCTATTAGAATTTTTATTATTCATATTATAATTATTTGAAGAATTATTCATGTTATTCATAAACATTTCCATCATATTTCTAATTTGTTCTTCATTTATATTATTAAAATTTCCCATACCATTCATATTAGGCATGTTATTTCTACCTAAATTTCCTCTATTATTTCTGTTATTTTGATTTCTCATATTACCCATATTGTTCATATTAGGCATACCATTCATATTTCCCATTCCATTCATTAACATACTCATTAATGGATTTTGACCTTGCATATTCATTCCATTTCCCATTTGTTGCATTCCATTAATTAATTGATTCATCATAGGATTCATTCCCATAGGTCCACCCATTTGTCTACCCATTGGATTTCCACCCATTCCTCCAAATAACATATTTAATAATGGATTTCCTCCAAAGCCTCCCATCTGATTACCCATTCCAAATAACATATTTAACAATGGATTCATATAAAATTCACCTTTCTAATATTACTTCTCATTACATTATATTTTATATATATAAAAGTGACACAAAAAAGCTTATACCATATTGGTATAAGCTTTTTAATAAACAAATTATAATTATGCTAATTCTAATGCTATTTTCATCATTTCTGTAAATGAAGTTTGTCTTTCTTCTGCTGTTGTTACTTCACCAGTGAAAGGACAATCTGAAATAGTTAATATACATAAAGCATTAACTCCAGCTCTTGCTGCATTCATATAAAGACCAGCTGATTCCATCTCTACTGCTAGAACGCCCATCTTTTGCCACTTTCTTAATCCTTCTAATCCTTCATCACCATAGAAAACATCACTTGATAATATATTTCCTACTTTAACATCAATATTTAAATTTCTTGCAGTATTAACTGCTTTTTCAACTAATTCATAACTTGCAGTTGGTGCAAATGTTCCTGGTAAGTTGTATTGACTTGCATAATTTGAATCAGTACATGATCCTATTCCAACTACTATATCACGAGTTTTTAAATCTTCATTTATAGCTCCTGCTGAACCTATTCTTATAAGATTTTTAACTCCATAGAAATGTATTAATTCATAACTATAAATTCCTATTGAAGGAATTCCCATTCCAGTTCCTTGAACTGAAATTCTTTTTCCTTTATATGTTCCAGTATATCCAAACATTCCTCTTACTGTATTATATTGAACAGGGTTTTCTAAGAAAGTTTCTGCTATATATTTAGCTCTTAGTGGATCCCCTGGTAAAAGCACTGTTTCTGCTATATCTCCTAATTTTGCTCCATTATGTGGTGTTGGTACATTTTGTGTCATAAACCATTCCTCCTTTTGCTTTTAAAAATATTATATCATATAATAGCATTTTTTGAAAACCTTTTCCTTATTTTTTTCTTAAAATTTTATTTAATATAAAATATTTCTATAAATTTTAACTTTCTTCAAGAACTAAATCAATGCTATTTTCAGTTACTTCTTTATTATTTATAATATTTCTTTCTAAATCCACATCTTCTAATTTAACTAATTTTGTTTTATATTTAATTTTATATGAAATCCATAAAATTAAAAATAATGGTATTCCTATATAAGATGATATTAACCCCATCCATTCTATTCCTTCTGGTTTAATGTATACAAAACCTTGTCCAATAACAACTACTGCACAAAGTACTAATGCTATTATCGGTCCAATTGGAAATATACTTGCTTTATAAGGTAACTTATTTATATTTTTTCCTTGTTTTACATATGCTTTTCTAAATCTATAATGACATAATGCTATACCAAGCCAAGCTATAAAGCCTGCAAGTCCTGATGCAGCAACAAGCCAAACATAAACTGTACTTTCTGCATAAAATCCTGTTAAAAAACATGCTGATGCTATTATTGTAGTTAAAATAACAGAGTTAACAGGAACCCCTTTTTTGTTAACTTTTGAAAAAACCTTTGGTGCCATATTTTCTTTAGCCATTGAATAAAGCATTCTACTTGATGCATACATTCCTGAATTACCAGCTGACAAAACAGAAGTTAATATTACTGCATTCATTAAAGATGCCGCACCTGCTATTCCAACCTTTTCAAAAACCATAGTAAAAGGACTTGTATTTACTCCAGCTTGTACTGATGGAATTATTAACCCTATAACAATTATAGTTCCTATATAAAATATTAAAATTCTCCAAAATATTGTATGTACTGCTTTCGGTATTGTTTTTTCAGGATTTTCTGATTCTCCCGCAGCAATACCTATAAGTTCAGTTCCTTGAAATGAAAATCCAGCTATTAAAAATATCGAAAATATTGATTTAAATCCTCCAACAAAAGGTCCTCCATTTGAAAATATATTTTTAAAACCTAAACTATCACCCTTCATTATTCCAAATATCATAAGTGTACCAATTACTATAAATACAATTACTGTAATAACCTTTATACTTGCAAACCAAAACTCTGATTCACCATAAGCTTTAGATGATAATAAATTTAATCCTACTATTAAAACTAAAAAAATAATACTCCAAACTATTGCTGGAACATTTGGAAACCAATATTTCATTACAAGTGAACCTGCAACCATTTCTGTCGCTATAGTTATAGCCCAATTGTACCAATAATTCCATCCTAATGCAAAGCCTAATGCAGGATCTATAAATTTTGTAGCATACACTCCAAAGGATCCTGAAACAGGCATATAAGTAGCCATTTCCCCTAAACTTGTTATTAAAAAATATACCATTATCCCTATTAGACCATAAGCTACTATAGAACCTCCAATTCCTGCAACATGTATACTATCGCCCATTGCAAGAAATATTCCAGTTCCTATAGAACCACCTAATGCAATCATGTTTAAATGCCTTGCCTTTAATCCTCTCTTTAGCTCATTACTTTCTGTCTCATTCATGTCTATTTCCTCCTTAGCTTAGTATAAAAATAAAACCCTGAGGAAAAACTTCACTCAGGGTAAATAAGTTCATTTCAATATAATATACTAAACTAATTATGCCTTTGAATGATAGCCCTCCACAAAATAAATTTGTGACAGTCTTATACATATTCTGCACAAAACCAGCATATAATCTTAAAGCATCAATTATACACTTCGGCAAATTTTCCTTTCATATTAAATCATAGTGCTTACCTCATTAATATTACTATTAAAATTTGCGCCTCTACCTCAAAATTTAAATTTATACATTTTTCATTAGTTATTATGCACCTTATTTTTTATAATTTCAACAAATCATATTACTTATTATTACTTTATTTACAATTATTATTATTTATTAATATTTTTAATTTCTTACAGCTATTAAAAATTTTATTTTTATTCCTTCTTTTGTAAACATTTCTTCATGTTCTGTTACTACGTTTCCTTCGAAACCACTATTATGTAAATCATAAGTTATATATTTTATATCAAATCCACTTTCTTTAAAGTATTCTAAAGATTCTTCAAATAATTCATCATCATCTGTCTTAAACCAAATTTCTCCATCTTTTGAAAGAAATTTTTTGTAACTCTCTAATTGTCTAGTGTGAGTAAGTCTTCTTTTTTTATGTCTTTCTTTAGGCCAAGGGTTGCAAAAATTAATGTATATTCTATTAATTTCATCATCTTCTCCAAGCATATCATTTATTAATGCTATTTCTTGTGCCATAAGCTTAACATTATTTATTTCCATACCTTTTTCTTTAAACGCTTCTTCTATATTTCTTTTTGCAAGCACTAAAACTTCGTCTTTTATATCTATAGCTAAATAATTTATATTAGGATTTTCTGATGCATGAACAGCCATAAATGTTCCTTTTCCACATCCTAATTCTAAATATAAAGGTTGTTCTTCTTTAAATGATTTATTCCATTTTCCTTTAAGTTCTTTTGTATCTACTATAAAAAAGTCACATGCTTCAAGCTCAGGTCTAGCCCAAGGTTTTCTTCTCATTCTCATTATATGTTCACTCCATCTTTATAAAGTTTCATTCCTATTATACATAGTTTAAATACTATTAACAACAAAAATTAGGATAGAACTTTTTGTTCCATCCTAATTAAATTTCACAAAATTTATTTTTTAATAAGATTTTTAATATTATTTAATGCCTTATAATCATATAAATGCTTACTGTCTGGGAATGCATTTAATAATCTTCTATTAATTTTAGCTTCTCTTTTAAGTTCTTTTATTCTATTACTTAAATCTAATAATTTATCATATTCCTTATTAGTTCTTCTATTTTGAATTTCAATTTTTAATTTATTTATTTCACTCTCACTAAACTTTTCAAATTGAATACCTAATTTATTTAATTCAACTTTAATATCTTTAACCTTTACTAAATGTTCCTTTAAGTGTAATAAGTGTGTAACTGTAAAAATTAAATCAATAATAAATATTATAGATATAATACCTGATAACGAATAAACAATACTTGAAGAAAGTGATGTAAGAATATCTTTTATAGATGGCTGTAATACTTCTATAATAAATACTGAAAGAAGTCCAAAGAACGTGGAATTTAAAAGACATACTCTTCCATTTATATTAAACTTGTGTTTTGAATAATCCCACCATTTCATATTAAATAATTTTTCTAATATATATGAAGTTATATATTCTAATATAGATGCTAATATCATACCACCAAAAAATACAAATAAAACATTATCCTTTAATCCATCAAGTACTGATAAAACTATAATTGCTCCAAATCCATATATAGGACATACTGGTCCATAAAGAAATCCTCTATAAGTAAATTTTTTATCAATTATAAAACAGTATATAGTCTCACTTAGCCACCCTAAAAAACTATATATTGTAAAATAAAGAATTAATTCTCTCAAAAAAAGCCACCTCCAATTATATATTATTATATACCTTTAGAGATGGCTTTGATTTAATAAATTGTTAAATTTAATCTTTATTCCAATAATCTATAATACTATCTTTTAACTTTTTAAATTGCTCTCCATAACGTTTTGATTTCATATTAGGAAAAGCTTTTATTAATCTATTTTGAGTACTTGACCTTAATTGCATCTTTTTAAAATAATTATATGTATCTTCAAATTTACTTTTAATTCCCTTTATATCACTAGTCTTTTTAAGTAAATTTACAATTTTATCAAATTCTAAATCATTTAACTTATCCATTGAAATTCCAAGTCCCTTAAGCTCAATATTAATTTGAGTTATTTTTTTAAGCATTTCATTCATATCAACTAATGACGTAACTGTTGCTATTATATCAATTATAAATATTATAATAATTACGATTGCTGAAATTAATGCATATTTTGTAGGAATTAAACTTATTTTTGATATTATAAAAGGATGTAATACCTTTACTAAAAATACTGATAATACACCAAATAAAAGTGAATTCAAGACGCATATACGTCCTTTATAATTAAATTTATAATTTGAGTAATCCCACCATTTTAAATCAAATGCATTTTCTAAAATAACAGCTGTTATATATTCTATTGCTGTAGTTATTATAACTGCCATTATAAATAACAATAATATATTGTAACTAAATCTATCTAATAATCCAATAACTAATAATGATCCAAAACCATATACAGGACAGACAGGTCCATTTAGAAAGCCCCTATTTACCCAAACCCTGTCTATAGCTGCACAATATACACATTCACATATCCAACCTAGTATACTATAAACAGTAAAATATAAAATTAAATGTACCATAACCTTTAGTCAATCTCCTCCTATATTATATATTTCAAATAATTGTGTTAAATTTGTATAAATAATCTATTATAAATATACACTTTTTATTATTATAATTCAAACTAATTAATTCTATTTAAATTAATTATTAAAAATATCATAATAAATATAAATAAATTTTTATTTTGTATAATTAAATACATAAAAAAAAGGGGGAAATATTCCCCCTTAAATTATTCTTCTAATATAGCTACTCCTAAAGCTCCTGGCCCTGTATGTATTCCCATAGCAGCACCTATTTCTTCTAGTGATATATTTGTTATGTTTTTGTGTCCTTTTATATCATCAAAAAATTTTTTTGCATCTTCATCAGCATCAGCTGATAGTACCCATATTTTGCATTTTCCTTTATCTAAATAGCTATTTACAATATCTTTCATTTTTGATAAAGCTTTTTTTCTACCTCTTGCTTTTGCGTAATTATATAATTCGCCTTCATCATTTGATGATACAATAGGTTTTAAATGAAGCATTTCTCCTATAGTTCCTGCAACTTTTCCAATTCTTCCACCTTTAGTTAAAAACTCTAATGTTTGAAATGTTATGAAACCATGTGTTCTTTTTCTTATATCTTCAAGTGAATTTAATATTTCTTCAAGAGGCTTGTCTTCTTTTATCATTTTAGAAATTTCTAAAGCTATAACACCTTGAGGATATCCTAAAGTTCTTGTATCAAAAAAGTGAAAGTTTATATCATCATATTCTTCAGTAACTAATCTTATACAGTTGTATGTTCCTGATAATTTACTAGAAACAGTTACCACAATTATATCTGTAACACCTGATCCTTTTAACTCATCTATAACTTCTTCTATATTCTTTAAATCAGGAAGAGATGTTGTTGGTATTTCATCATTTTCTTTTAACCTTTTATAAAGTTCTTTTGAAGTTAATGTAATTTTATCTAAGTATTCTTTTTCTTTATATATTATTCTTAATGGTACCATTTTTATATTATTTTCTTCTAAAGTCCTTAAACTTAAATCTGAACTACTATCTGTTAATAAAGCAATCTTTCTCAATCCCATTCCTCCTCTTTTGTTATTTAAAATTTTATCATATTATTAACACTTTAGCAACATTTTAAAGAGGTTTTTGTTATTTTTTGTCTTATTTTTATATAAAAAAATAGGCTGATTAAATAAATTCAGCCTATTTTATTAATTTTTTTAAAACATTTTTAAGATTATTACTTATATCTTTAAAACTTCCTTTTAAATATATATCAGAATCTTCTATGTTTATTCCATTTTTAGATACAATGCTCATATATACATCATCATTCATAAATAAATGATTGTGCGTTCCAATTTTAACTTCATTAAACTCTACTTTTCCACTTGAGTAAATAAATAATTCATCACCTTCTAAACCATAATTACTCTCACCTATATTTTCTATATCTAAATTACCGTTACAAACTAACAAATATGAATCATGCCAATCTGCATTTAAAAAATCTCTATTTAACTTTATTAAAATAGCAGAATAATCTTTAAATTCACTCTTTGCTTCTTCTATAGATTTGAAATATTTTATTTTATATTTCTCATCCTTTTCATAACCTTCATTTATTAATACAACCTTCATTTTTCTTCCGAATATATTATGATTTTCTAATTTGTTTATTAATTCATTTAAATTACTTACACTTATATCTCCTTTTTTAAGAATTAAATTTAAACTCTTTGTTTTTTCATTTTTCTTATTTAGGTTAATTCCGTTTTTTAATAAACTTGGTAATTTAACATTATTGTCAAGTCCATAGAAATTATATGATACATTTTCAATAGAACCACTTAAATCTTCTACTGAAAATTTATGTCCACCTAAAATATTAAACATACCTATTTTTTTATTATCTAAAACATTAAAGAAATCTTTTCCTTTTAATTCCTCATCTTCTATTTTTACAATACTATTTTTACTGCTCTTTAAATTACCTAAAGTTACTGTTGCATTAATGTTAAACTCATTATTTCCCTCATTATATACTTTCACATAATATTTATAATTATCATTACTTAATCTAACATTTTTATTTACATATGATATATTTTTAAAATTATCATCACTTAATATATCTTTAATATCATTACCAGTAAAATAAGCACCTTGTCCTACCTTTATATTTTTATATTTTTGTTTATTTATTAAATAATATTCACCTATACTAAGTGCAGACATTGTAGCACCTTTTAATGCTTCATTATTATTTTCATCATTATTTAATTTGCTCGTATTAACTATATAAGAATAAGTAGCCAAACCTATTATAACTAATGCTGTTAAGGTAAGCAAAACAACTACCAATGCTGAACCTCGTTTTTTCATTTAATTCACACATCCCTATTAATAACTTATTTAATAGTTTTATTATATTAATTAATATTAACCTCAATTATTCTTTCATTTGATTTATTTACTGAAAAATTATACTCTCTTGATATACCTTTTTTTGTATATTGTAAATAAAAATAATACGTTCCTTTATTCTCATTTACATTAAATTTAGTTACATTATCACATATTTTTCTATAAGATACTATGTTTCCAATAATATTAACTGACCCATTTAAAATATTATCAGGATCTAATTTATATTCTACATCTTTTGAATTTACTTGTATCATATAAAAAGTTCTTACTCCTTCTTTTTCAAAAGAAATTAATATATTATCAATATTACTCTTTTTATTCTTAATAACTAAATATGCCTCTTTTAACTCATATCTACTATTTTTAAATTCATTATTAAACTTATTATTTTGTTTATCTAAATCTGATAAAGTCCATCCTCTTGATGTATTATCATCATAAAATAATTTTATATAATCTCTATCTTCTTTTATAGAATTCTTTATAACCTTATAAAAGTTTCTATATTCATTTTCAATATCAGCATTTATTTTTGTAGTTTCAGCTCTCTTTATTCCAGTTATATAAATTCCAAAAATAGCAATTAAAATCACACACATTATAGACATGACTGCTATTAATTCAACTAAAGTAAATCCTTTTTTCTTCATATAGAGAACCTCTTTTCTAAAGTTTATTTTTTAATAACTACTCCTTCATTTATAGGTCTTACTATTAGTTGTTCACTTAAAGATTGTACCCCTTTTGTTTTTAAATTTATTACTTCAGCATTTGGCTTCTTTTCACCACTATCGTAATAATAATATTGATACTTATTAAGTACAATTACTGATATTGTTATAAAGTATAACCCTTTATTTTCTTCTGATGAAGTTGTATCAATATAAACTATATATTTAATAGGATCATCTTCACTATTTATAGAAGTATACGTATTATTAACTGGCTTTATAATTCCATCCCGAATATCACCTGTTAACATACATTGAATAGAGTAAATATCATTTATTTCAAATTTGACCTCTTTATTTAATAAATAATCTTTAAAAAAATTGTTATTTTCATTATATAAAACATCTCTTACACCTTGTATTACAGTTGTTGCTTTTATTGAATTATTAGTTGAATTTTCACTTTTAATTGCACTCATTATAAGTCCACTCACTGCAATAAAAAGAATTATAAATATTGAAAGTGCTGCTACAACTTCAACAAGGCTTATTCCTCTTTTTTTAATTGAAATAATTTTTTTTACCGTATGTTCCTTTATTAAAATCATACTTCTCATTCTCCTTATAATTTAAATTATAATATTCTATTTGAATAGTCCCTTGAAGTATGTTATTTTCTTTTTTATTTGAATCTAACTTGTTAATTTGTAAGCTATCTATATTTATTTTTCTTTTATTTGTTTCAATCTTATTAATAAAACTTATTATATTTTCAAAACTTCCATTTACAGTTAATGTTGCACTATGTACTATTACATCATCTTTATTTAATTTTATTTCATTGTTTGAATTATCATCATTTATTAAATTAAATTCCTTTTCACTATTTGATTTATCATTTGAATTCTCTTTATCATTTAATACTGTATATTTTTTTTCAAAATTTATATTAATAATCTTTATATCTGTTACTCCAGCTATAATTGTTAAATCTTTAAGAATATCTGCTTGTTTCTCTGTTTTAGGAAGTTTTTTTAAAATTTTATTGTAATTATATGTAACATCATTTAACTTAATTCTAAGTTTATCTTGTTTAGTTATTCCATAAAGAGCATCTGATTTTTGATTATTAAGATTTAATATTTCAGCTTCTAAATTTTTATTTTTGTTATCTAAAGGTTTTATTACTAATTCTTCAATTATTAAAAAACTAAATATTAATATGCTTATAAATAAAAGTAACTTTTCTTTTCTACTTAATTCTTTTAAATGTTTTATAAACTTATATTCCCCTTTACTTTTCTTCATATGTTTTTACTCCTTCTGTTGAAATAGTAAATCTAACCTTTTTTATTACCTTTGGTTTCTTATCTTCTTTCTTTTCTACCTTCTTATCTTTATCATTATTTTTATTATTATTTTTATCATTATTAATATTTTCAACTTTATCTTTATCGTTATAATCATTAATTTCTATATCTTCAGTTGATATAAGTCTTGAATCCTTATATAATTTGCTCATTTGAAGATTTGCTAAAAATATAGTTATATCTTCATCACTATTTGCAATTCCTACCATATTTATTCCATCTTCTTTAAAAGTTATACTTTCTAAAGATACATTTTGAGGAAAGTATTTTTTTAGATTATTTAAATATTCCCATGCTGAAACATTTCTATCTATGTTTTTTACTTTGTTTATAAATGCTTCTTTATTTTTTATATCATTGGATATATTGTTATAATTACTACCTTGTTCTTTATAATTTTTAATTTCTGACTTTAAAAGTTCACTATTTCTTTCTAAAGATTTATTATTATAATATATAACTCCTGCATTTATAAATAATAAAATTATAATTATTAAATAAACAGCTATTAGTACTTTTTCTATACATTTTTTCTTATGTTTTTCTATACTTTTTGGATTAAGATTTAATTGTTTTCTCATTTTAATTTCTCCTTAAAAATAATCCATAAAGAGGTAAGTATCTTCCAAACTCTTTATCTGTATTTTTAACTTCAAGACCTAGGTCTTCTGTACTTCTTATTAATTTACTTTTTATTAAAAAGTAATCTTCTATATATTTTATAGCTGTATTATTTAATTCCAAACTAGATAATATAACTATCTCATTAACTTTGTTATATCCCTTACCTGAATTATAAAATTTAATTGTTTTATCTACTATAGATAATAAATTATCTACCGAATCCTTTATTTTTGGATATTTATTAAATGTATCTATTAATTCAAATGATTTTATATCTATTCTTTTTGATTTATTTTTATTTGAATAACTCTTATATGTAACTGTATTTTCTAAATCATTATTTCTTCTATATTCTCTTATAATATTTTGGAATCCAAATGGTATATTTCTCTCTAAATTCATAACTCCATCATTTGCTATAGAAACAATACTAAAACTATAACCTAAATAAAATAATGCTACAGTTTTTCCTCTATATTCTAATGTACTATTTAATAAAACCTTATTTATTGAATTTGTTAATACATCTATTATTTCTAACTTTTTATTTAAAGCTTTGCTTAATTCTACATAACTATTAATTTTATCTTTTATACATGCAGCAACTAATATATCTACTTTAGGATTATTTATTCCATTTTCTTTTCTTATTACTTCATAATCTATATAATAATTTTCGTTATTTTGAACTAATTCCTTAACTTCGTATTCAACTGCTTCTCTTAAATTCTCACTATTCATCTTTGGTAATTGAATATGTCTAGTTACAACATCACTTCCAAATATAACAAAAGATACTTTATCTTCATTTATGTCATTTTCTAAAAAATATTTTAATAATATTTCTGATAATCCAACTACATCTTTTATTGTTCCCTCTATACACATTCCTTCTTCTATTGGTATAGAATCATATAATTTTATTTTCTTTTTATTTCCAATCAAAATATCTATAAACTCATCTTTAATAGTTAAAATAATACTATCTTTGCTTCCTAGTCTAAACATTATTATCCTCCTATATAAATGTATTTAAATATACATTTAATATATCAATCCCCCATAATACCGAAATAAAAGTACCTAATGCAATAAAAGGTACAAATGGCATCTCCATTTTTCTTTTACCTATTATTAATAAAAATATAGCTAATATTCCACCTAAAATTATAGAAACTATCAATGTGACTCCCATTAATATAGGACTTAAATAAAGAGCAACAAAAAGATATACTTCTAAATCACCTGCTCCAAAGCCATCAAATCTTTTTGAAATTAAATATATTATTCCTACTATAATAAGAGGTATAAGTATACTAATTATTCCTTCCTTTAAAGGTTTTCCATTTATTATTTCTATTATTGAAAATAATATACCAAATAAAAATCCAACTAAAGATACACTAAAATAAACTTCTTTTGTTTTTATATCAATAGTTGAAGCTATTATAAGTATTGAAAATAAAACTATGTATTTAAATGTATTTATAGTTAATCCAAAATTTAAATACATTATTAAAAACATAAATGCTGTAATTAATTCAATTAAAGGATATATAATACTTATTTTTTCATTACAGCCTTTACACCTTCCCCTTAAAATAACCCAACTTAGAACTGGTATAAGCTCATATGCCTTAAGTTCTCTGCCACACTTTGCACAATGTGATGGTGGATATGCAATATTTTCTTCTCTTGGTATTCTATAAATACAAACATTAAAGAAACTACCAAATACTAATCCAAATATAAAAAATATTAAACCTATCATTTAAACTCCTTTATATAAATTTTTTATATTTTAATAATTGTCCACTTTTTTAAATTTTAAAACATTAATATTAAATAACTATTTTATTAACTTTAATAACTTTATATCTATATTCTTTTTAATTATTGTTTTGTTGTTTAGTATTTTCATCTTTTATAGGAATTCCGCTCCAGTTATTCAAACACCCATTTTTATCTAATACAATTTTATTAGTGTCAGCATTAATTACTTGTTTCAATAATCCTATGTAATATGCATTTGAAAGTTTCTTTTCTGCTTTTTTTCCTTCTTCTTTGCTTATATAATTTTTTTCTTCCAGTATTGTTATAACTGATTTAGCCCCATTATTACAATCATTTTGAAATAAGTTCATGTTATCAAAAATTATATTTTTCTTTTCCGTATCTCCTTGAACACTTCCATCCTCAGGAATGATAATTCCTTCATTATGTGCTCTCTCTGCTGCATCATATAAATTTTTTGCTTCTGTTTGTATTGCAACTTTTTTTGATTTATCTACATATTGTATTACCCTCGGAACTGCTATTACTGCAAGTACTGAAAGTATTGCAATTACTGCAATAACCTCAATAAGTGTAAATCCTTTTTTCCTCATAAAATCACTCACTTTAAACATAATTCATTAAAAGGCTGTCAAAGCAGCCTTTTAATTTTTATATTAATTTATTTAATATTATTTTCCAGGTGTACTTTTTGGGTTTGATATTCCAGTATAAACTCCATCTCCATTAATTTGTATATTATTCACATCTGTATTCATTATATCTTTTAAATTTTCTAAAGTTCTATCACTTCCTAATTTATCAAACTTAGTATCTCCACTTAATAAATCTTGTGATTTAAGTGCTGTAACTGCGTTGCTTACAGTAACTTCATCAAAAGACTTAGCACCTGTTCCTCCAACTAATTGATTACCATCTTTAAATTTTAATCTTCCATCATTATATGCAGCTTCTGCAGCATTATATATAGTTGATGCTTCTGTTTGTATTGCAACTTTCTTTGATTTTTCAACATATGATATTACTCTTGGAACTGCGATTACTGCAAGCACTGCAAGTATAGCAATTACTGCTATAAGCTCAATAAGTGTAAATCCTTTTTTCTTTTTCTTCATAAGTTTATTCATAACTTATTCCTCCTTAAAATATTGTTTTATTTAAAGCTAATAAAGCTTAATATCTCTAATACTAATTTATTTGTACTGTGTCATACATTGAGAACATAGGTAATAATAATGATATAACAATAAATCCAACTAATATTGCTAATACTACAATCATTACTGGCTCAACTAAATTTGTTAATTTTTCTAATGCAAAATTTGATTCAGAATCATAAAATTGAGAAGCTTTCTCCAATATCTCTTCAACACTTCCTGATTCTTCACCAACCTTTATAGATTGAATAAGCATCTTAGGAAATGCATTACTAATTTCTAGACTTTCTGCAATACTAGATCCATTATTTATTAACTCTTTACTATCGATTAATTTTTTCTTTAAATATTCATTTCCTATAACGTCTGAACATATTTCTATACATCTAACTACACTTATTCCACCACCAAATAATATAGAAAAAGTTCTCGCAAATCTTGCTGTATAAATTTGCATAGTCATATTTTTTATAAATTTAAATTTTACTATAAATCTATCTCTAAACATTTTATACGCTTTATTCTTATTTAAAATATTATTTTTAATTACTAAAAATAATAACACCGCCAAACTTATGTAAATCCAATTTCTTTTCATAAAATTACTAATCCACACAATTATTTGTGTTGGTATTGGTAAGCTTATATTTGCTGACAACAAGTTTTTCACAAATATAGGAACTACAAAAGTAACAAGTACTAAAACTATAAGTATTGAAAATATAAATAAAAATTTAGGATATATAAGTGCATTTTTTATTTTCTTTTCTTGTTTATATTGATTATCATAGTAATCTGCAAGACTTTTCATTATTTCATCTATCTTCCCTGTTTCTTCACCAACTTCTATCATATATACAAATAAGTTTGGTAAATCTTTATGCTTTTTAAAAGCTTCAGATAACAGCTTACCCTTGCCCACTTCATCATAAACATTTCTAAGTATACTTTTTAGCTTCTTATTTTCAATTTGATCTTTCACTATTTCTAGACTCTGAATTATTGTTATTCCTGATGATAATGCAAAATACATTTCTCTACAAAATATAGAAATATCTTTCTTAGGTATTTTTTTTAACATATCAAAATCTATATTTAAAGACTGTCTTCCTGTATCATATTTAGTTAAATAAAATCCTTTTTGCTTTAAAATTTTTCTTAACTCATCAACATTATTTAATTCTATTTTCCCTTTTAATAGCTTACCATTAAGGTCTTTTGCTTCATATTTGTATAAAGGCATAATTATTTTACTCCTCTATTCTTTTATTAAAGTTATTCTCATTAATTCATTCATGCTACTTGTACCATTTTTTACAATATCTACTCCACTTTCAAATAAAGTTTTCATTCCACTTTTTTTAGCTTCGTCTCTAATTTCATAAAAATTTCCTTTATTAGCTATAAGTTCTCTTATGTTTTGATTTATTTCCATTATTTCAAATATTCCAATTCGCCCTTTATAACCTGTCCCAGAACATTTTACACATCCAACTGGTTTATAAAGTTTTAAATTCTCATCCTTACTTACACCTAAAAGTTCTTTTTCATAATTATTTGCTATATATTCTTTTTTGCAATTATTACATAATCTTCTCATTAACCTTTGTGCTATTACTCCATTTAAAGATGCAGCAATTAAATAAGGTGGAACATTCATATCCATAAGCCTTACAATAGCTGCTGGCGCATCATTAGTATGTAAAGTGCTTAAAACACTATGACCAGTTATTGCAGCTCTTATAGCCATAGTGGCTGTTTCTTCATCTCTTATTTCTCCAACCATTATAACATCAGGGTCTTGTCTAAGAATTGACCTTAATCCTGAATTAAATGTAAGTCCAGCTTTATTATTAACATTAACCTGAACTATCCCGTCCATTGTATATTCAACAGGATCTTCTAAAGTTATAACATTATTTTCTTCTGTTTTTAAATCCTTTAATATTGAATATAATGTTGATGTTTTTCCACATCCGGTAGGCCCAGTAACTAAAAACATTCCATATGGATTTGAAGTAATTTTATTAACTAAATTTATGTCATCTACAGTTAATCCTAAATTTTCTTTAGTAAATTCAAAAGATCTTTTATCTAATATTCTAATTACTAGATTTTCTCCATTTACTGATGGCAAAATAGATACTCTTAAATCTATATCTCTTTTATCAATATTTATAACTATTTTTCCATCTTGAGGAATTCTTCTTTCAGCAATATCCATTCCACTTAGCAATTTTATTCTAGTAACCATTGAATTTAATGGTTCTTTTGGAGCTTCAAATTGTTTTCTAAGTTTTCCATCTATTCTATATCTTATGATTATTTTATTTTTTTGTGGTTCTATATGTATATCACTTACATCATTTCTAATTGCATTTTCTATTATTCTATCTATAAGTCTAACAGAAGGAGATTTATTATCCTCATCAATTGAAACACTTTCCTTTATTTCTTCAGCTTCTTTTTCGTTTAATTTTGCTTCGGCTTTTGACATGTAATCTTTTGAATAATATTTTGCAATAGCTTCTGATATTTCTTCTTCCATAGCTATTCCAATTTCAATCTTATATCCAGATGATAATTCTACATCTTCTTCAGCAAATATATTAAGTGGATCAGACATTGCAACAACAAGATGATTATCTCTAAATCTTACTGGTATAAGATTATACTTTTTAGCTAAACCTTCTGATATAGTTGATACAGCATTCATATCAATATCTATAAGTTCTAAATTTATTCTAGGTATTCCAAGTTGTAATTCTAATATGTTTAATAAACTTTCTTCTGTTATATATCCAAGTTCTACAAATATACGTCCTAATCTTTTATTAGTTGTCTTTTGAATTTTTATAGCTTCTTGAACTTGATTTTCTGTTATATATCCAAGTTCTACCAAAAGATCTCCTAATCTTTTTTTCTTATTCATTCAATCACCTTAAATTCTCTATATTACTTGACTATTATACAACATTCAATATATATATCCACTGTTTAAATTTAGAAATTTATTATTTCTTTTTTATATATTTACACTTTATTAACATTCAAAAAAATAAGGTGAAAAACTTAAGTTTTCCACCTTTATTTAATATATTTATTTTTAGTGAGCTAATATTTCTATACCATCTTCTGTTACTAAAATCATGTGTTCCCATTGAGCTGATAAAGAACCATCTTCTGTTATTGCAGTCCAATCATTATCAGCATCAACAAAAACTTCATATCTACCTTCATTTATCATTGGTTCTATTGTGAAAGTCATCCCTGGAACTAATACCATTCCTTCTCCTTTTCTACCTACATGAGCTACAAAAGGATCTTCATGGAACTGTAATCCTACTCCATGGCCACCAAATTCTCTAACTACTGAATATCCATTTTTTTCAGCATGCTCTTGTACAGCAGCACCAATATCCCCTAAAAATCCCCATGGTTTAACTGCTTCTATTCCTTTTTGTAAACACTCTTTTGAAACTTCAACTAATCTTTTTGCTTCATTAGATACTTCACCTATCATATACATTCTTGATGCATCTGAAAAATATCCATCTTTTATAGTTGAAACATCTACATTTATTATATCTCCTGATTTTAATATTATATTTTCATCTGGAATTCCATGGCATACTTCTTCATTAATTGATGTACAGACACTCTTTGGGAAACCTCCGTAATTAAGTGGAGCTGGAATAGCTCCTTGGCTTATTGTATAATCATAAACTATTTTATCAATATCAGCTGTGCTCATTCCTTCTTTTATTTTTTCTCCAACTAAATCAAGTATTTCATTGTTTATTTTAGCACTCTTTTTTATTCCCTCTATTTGCTCTTTATTTTTTATAATATCTCTAGGTGGCATTAAAAAACCTTGTCTTTTTAATGCTTCATATTTTTCATCAAATTCAGCATGACATTTTTTATATTTCTTACCGCTACCACACCAGCAATTATCATTTCTATTTATTTTCATTCTTTTACCTCTTTTCTAAATTTAAGTCTTTATTATTATATTATATCCTTTAGTATATTTTTTTTCAAAAACTAAAAAGGATGCTAAATTGCATCCTTTTTTATTCAAATTCTCTATTATAATTTTGAGTAAAAATTGCTTCTTTATCTAGCTCTAGTTCCTCACAAGCCTGTTCAAAGCTACAACCTCTTTCATCCATATACTTTGCCACATAATTATCAATATTCGGAATTAAATTTACATCCATGAATATTCCCTCCTTTTAATACCTGAAAGTATTTTTCCCCCACAAAATAATTATATTCTAATATAAACTTTTTATTACATTATACAATATTCTTTTGTAAAAATCATCCATTTATGTATTTTCTTTTTCATTAATTTTTATCCCATAATTTTTAAATCCTTTAATTAAATTATCATAGTCTTTATATAATATAGTATTAATATTAATTTTCTTTGCTGCATTTATGTTTATTTCTATATCATCAATAAATACGCACTCTTCTCCTTTTAAATTATATTTTTCTAGCAGTTTTTTATAAATTTCAAATTCAGGTTTAAGTAAATTTTCATTAAAAGAAACTATACCTCCATTAAATTCTTCTAAAAAATTATATTTTTGTTTAATTACCTCAAAAGAATTTTTATGAAAATTAGATAAATAATATATGTTATAACCTTCTCTCTTTAATATTTTTATAACCTCCATAGTTTCTTTTATTGGTAATAAAAGCTCATACCAATTTTCAAATGCTTTTCTTATGTCCTGTTCAATAGTAGTATTTCTCTTTATTATTTCATTAATAGCCTCTTCTTCAGTTATAGTTCCTCTATCTAACCTTTCCCATTCTTTGCTTTGAAAGATTTCCTTAAACAATATTTTTTCTAAATCTAAATCCATTATTTTTTCTCTCAAATACCTTTTAGGATTATATTCTAATATAACATTTCCAATATCAAAAATAACATTCTTTATCATAAATATCCCCCTTAAAAATTATACTTAAGTTAAGTGTAAAATAATGTTATTATATATTCAACAAAAATTAATCTAGCTAGTATAAATATTTACACTAGCTAGATTAAACATATTATCCCTTTTAACATATTTTCTCCTTAAACTTATAATACCATCTCTTTACCGATGCTCGTTCCCCAATATTTATTCTTTTATATATTATATTTAATGGAAGTACCTTTTGATTATTAACTTCTAAAAATATTGTCTTATTATCATTTTCTTCCCATATACCTCCAATATTTTTACTTATAACTTCTCCAAGATATCCACCAAATACCATTGATAAATCTATAAGTTTATCATTATCAAAATCATTATTTTCATTTGCTTTATGAAAGGCTTCTAATATATCATCTAATAAACTTAAACTATCTTCTGAAAAATCTAGTCTTATGCCTAGTTTATTTTTTGAGAAAATTACGGCTCTAAGAGATGCTTCCTTAAAGATTCTTTCTAATCTTTCCATAATAAACACCTACTCTCTTATAGCATAAAAGGGATACTTTAAAAGACATTTCTTCTTTTTTGTATCCCTTTATATTATTGTATTCATTTTATTTTAAAAGGTTCACCTTAAATTTATTTCTCTAACTAATTAAAACTTATAAAAAGGTGATAACTAGAACATTTAGTTATCACCTTTTTTATTAAAATATAGTTTTTTCACTTTCTTTATCAAAAATATGAAGCTTATCTAAATCTATTACAAACTTAACATTTCCTTTAGTATTTATATTATCAGCAGTTGCTGTTTTTATTACAATAGCTTTTCCTTCTTCTCCCTTTAAATATAAAAATGTTTCTGCCCCTAAATTTTCTGAAACTTCTATTTCTCCATTAAATATTGATTCTGAAGTTTCTAAATCTTCTTTTTTACAACTCATATTTTCTGGTCTTATTCCAGCTAAAACATCTTTATTTAAATTATTAGTTTCTTTTATTATTTTTGCTTTTTCTTCTGAAAGTTCCACATCAGTTCCTAACATATTTAAATAAACTTTTCCGTTCTTTTCATATGTTTTACCTTTTAATATATTCATTTGAGGACTACCAATAAAACATGCTACAAATAAATTACTTGGATTATCATAAATCTCTTTTGGTGATGCTATTTGTTGTACTAAACCATCTTTCATAACTACTATTCTTGTTCCAAGAGTCATAGCTTCAGTTTGGTCATGAGTTACATATATAAATGTTGTATTTAATTCATTATAAAGCTTAGCTATTTCTGTTCTCATTTGAACTCTAAGCTTAGCATCAAGGTTTGATAAAGGTTCATCCATTAAGAATACTTTTGGATGTCTAACTATTGCTCTTCCCATAGCAACCCTTTGTCTTTGTCCACCTGATAAAGCCTTCGGTTTTCTATCTAAAAGATGTTCTATATCTAAAATTCTTGCTGCATCACGTACCTTTTTATCAATTTCTGCTTTAGGAGTCTTTCTAAGCTTTAATGCAAATGACATATTTTCATAAACTGTCATGTGTGGATATAATGCATAATTTTGGAATACCATTGCAATATCCCTATCCTTTGGAGCAACATCATTAACTACTTTATTATCAATATATAATTCTCCACTTGTTATTTCTTCAAGACCTGCAATCATTCTTAAAGTTGTTGATTTACCACAACCTGATGGTCCAACAAAAACTATAAACTCCCTATCTTCTATTTCTAAATTAAAATTATCAACTGCTTTAAACCCATTTTCATAAACCTTATCAATATTTTTTAATACTAATCCTGACATAAACCTCTCCCCTTAATAAATAAATTTAAATTGTATATTTTTCAATTATAAATTCCATCATTCAACCTATCTTATATAGGATTAATAAAAAATTCTTGGAATATAATAATATCTTTATTTAAACTAATTTTGTCATATAAATAAAATACTCATCCCTCCCCAAATATAACTAATAACAAAATTAATTTCGTAACTTTAATTTAAATAGTATAATTTATCCTCATATAATAAATTTTCTTTTTATAAAAATCTTTTATTTATACTCTTTACACATCTTATACCTTAACCTTTTACAGCTCCAATTGTTATACCTTGAGTAAATGATTTTTGGAACATTATAAATATTATAATCATAGGTATTGATGCAAGTGCTGCTCCAGCCATCATTAAACCATAGTCTGTTGCAAACTCTAATTGCATTGTAGCTATTCCTAAAGGAAGTGTTTGCATATCTTTACTTCTTATTAAAATTAACTGCATAAAATAATCATTCCATGAACTTATAAATGTAAAAATTGCAAGTGCTCCAATACCTGGTTTAACAATTGGAATAACAATATTTTTAAATATTCCAACTTCTGAACATCCATCAATTTTTGATGCTTCTATAAGTTCACTAGGTATAGTTTCACTAAATTGCTTCATTAGAAAAATTCCAAATGGCCATCCCACAGCTGGAAGTATAAGTGACTTATAAGTATCAATCCAATCTAAACTAGTTAATATGTTAAATAAAGGAACCATTATAACTTGTTTTGGAAGAGCCATAGCTATTATTAATAACCAAAATACAATTTGTCTTCCTGGAAATCTTTTTTTAGCAAGAACATAACCAGCTAAAGCTGAAGTTAAGCATACTAAAAATGTTGTTGCAATGGCTATAAAAAAACTATTAAAAGTCCATCTAGCTAATGGCTGTTTTGCAAGGCTTTCCCAGTTTGCAAATGTCGGCTCTAGTGGAAACCATTGTGGTGGTATCGCAATTGCTGCACCTTGATCTTTAAATGCTCCAGTTATAATCCAATAAAATGGAAATATAAAAATTACTGTAAATAAACACAATATTATAAAAGCTACTATATTTTTTGGAGTCCATTGATTTCTCCAATCATATAAAACTTCTTTTTCTTTCTTTTTGCCAAACATAGCTTAAATCACCTCCAACTAATACTCTACATCTGAACCTAAATATTTGTATTGAATTATTGATATTGACATTACTATAACTGCTAAAACTACTCCCATTGATGATGCAAGTCCATATTGACCTAAAGTAAATGATCTTTCATATACTTGATACATAATTGTTGTAGTTGCATAATTAGGTCCTCCTGCTGTTAATAGTTGAATTAATGAGAAACATTGGAATGAATTTATTGTTGTTATTATTACGATATATAATGTTGTTGGTTTTAATAATGGCCATGTTATATTTTTAAAAACTTGACTTGAATTAGCCCCATCTATTTCGGCTGCTTCTAAATAATCCTTAGGTATATTTCCAAGAGATGCCATATATAAAACTATAGGTTGTCCAACAGATAATGTAACTAAAACCATAAGTATTGCCCACTTTGCTATACTTGGATTTCCAAGCCAAACTTGAGGATCTATCCCAAACCAACTTAAAACATAATTTAATATTCCATAATTAGGATGAAAAATCCATCCCCAAACAACAGTTATACTAACAACTGATGCTATTGCTGGTAAATAAAAAACTCCTCTAAAAAAAGATCTTATCTTTGCTGACTTTTTAAATATTGTCATTGAAACAAATAATGAAAAAACTACTACTATAGGAACATTCCCTATAACTAAAACTAAAGTATTCCATAATGATTTTCTAAATATTTCGTCTTTAAATATATTTATATAATTTTCTATTCCTATAAAGGTAGCACTCTTTGGATTATAATCAAAGAAACTCATCACTATTCCACCTATCATAGGAATTATTACAAAACCTATAAAAAATATAGCTGCAGGTAATAAAAAAATATAAGCTGCAACCCATTCTTTTTTTGCTAATTTACTATGCTTAACCTTTTTCTTTTCGATTACTTCAGCACTCACTTAAGAAACCCCCTTGCTTTCACATTTAGTGATAAGGGAGTGTGTTTTCACTCCCTAAAATTAATTATTTTTATTATTTTTTATTAAGAGTTTCATTTGCCTTTTTATTAAACTCTTTTAAAGCTTCTTCAGGTGATTTTTGACCTAAAGTTATTTCTTGAAGTGCTGGGAACCAATGAGTTCTCATTTCAGCAAATCCATTTACAGTATTATAATATTTAGCTGTATAATTTCCCATTGCTTCTGCAAATTTCATTTCTTCATCATCATATAAATTTTTCACAGAATCTCTAACAGAGAAAGTTCCTGTTGCTTTTAAATTCTTTTCTTGCCATTCTTTATCATTACATAAGAAATCTATGAATTTCTTTGAAGCAGCTATTTTATCTTCATCACCATTATCAAATACACATAATCCACCTATAAGTGATTCTAAAGCAAGCTTTCCTTCAGGTGCTGGTATTGGTAATAATATATCATCAAAAGGTTGTGATTTCTTTGATTCATTGCTCTTAACTAATCCAGTTGAAGAAAGAATTGTAATTGCTGCTTTTTGTTGAAGATATAAATCAATTGAATCATTTGAAGCTAATGCTTCTGATCCTTTTGCTATTAATCCTTCATCTATAGCTTTTTTAACCCATTCCATAGATTTTATAGCTTCTTTGCTATCAAAAGTGTATGCAGTTTGATCTTCATTCATAACACTTCCTCCAAAAAGATTTGCAACAAATGCTCTTGTACCTTGATCTCCTGCAGTACTTTTACTAAAGAAAGTTAAAGGTGTTACATCTGGCTTAGCTTTTTTTATAGCTTTTAATGCTTCCTCAAATTCTTCAACATTCCATAATCTATCTTTTTTATTAAGCGGAAGCTTGTCTAATACTCCAGCTTCCTCAAACATTTGCTTATTTGCTGCCATCATAAAGTTTGTAGTATTAAAAGGATACATATAATAAGTATTATCTAGTTTACAACCTTGTAATATTGCTTCTGATACATCTCCATTTAACTCTTTAATCATATCATCTACCGGTGCTAAAGCCCCTATTCTTGCATAATCAATTATTCTTCCAGGTGCATCATATAAAACATCAGGTGCTGATTTTGAAGCTATAGCTGCATTTATCTTTTCTCCCCCACCATTAAAAGATAACATTTCAACATTAACTTTTATATCTGGATTTTTTTCCATAAAAGCTTTCGCTATTTCTTCTTCATATTTACCTACAACTCCATCTTTTGTTTCAAAATTTGGAAACGCCCACCATGTTATTTCTGTTTGCTTTCCATTTGTACTAGCATTTCCTTCTGCATTATCTTTACTTCCGCCACAACCCGCAAACATACCTAAAGTAAGAGTAGCTAGAAGTACAGTTGATAATAACTTTAATTTTTTCATTAAAAATCCCCCTTCATCTTTTATTTAATTAACATATTTTAATGTTATTAAATATCATAATTAATTTAAAAATTATAAATAATGTTTATAATTAAATACTTTTAACTACTCTATTCTTAACTTATTAAAGTAGCCTTTATCTTAAAGACTGTTTTTCTAATTATTTTAAAATTTAATAATCTATATAGTAAAACTATTCTCAAAAATATTATTATGTTTATACAAATAGATAAATGAATATTTTTTTCATTTTTTTGAAAATTTGAAAACATTTTCACCCTACAATTAAATATTATCATTTTATTTCTATTTTTACAATATTTTTACAATATATATTTAAAATATTTTTAAAATGATAAAAATACTTTTATTATTAAGTGCTATAATATAAAATAAGATATGGATTTAGAAAAATTTAACTGTTTATTGATTTTAACTTAATATTATATAAACTTTATTAAATTTCTCTTTGTGAAAAATATAAACAGTAAGGATTGAACATTTATGAGAAGAAAAAGATATAAAAAAAGAAATAAATTTATAATTCTAATATTAATATTTTTTATAACTCTTGGATTAACAACTTTAATAAGTGGATATATTTATAAAAATAACATAAATAAAAATAATGAAACTCCAGAGATAATAAAACCCCCAAAAACTGAAATATCACAAAATAATAAAACAGAGTCAAAGAAAAAAGATATAAAGACATCCTCATCTGTAGCTAATATTTTATTAGTAAACAAAAAATATTCTATAGATAGTTCATATAAGCCTTCTGACCTTGTAATGCCTAAAGCTACTTACAATAATTATTCTCTTAGTATGAAACAACCACTTAGAAAAGATGCGGCTAATGCTCTTGAAAATATGTTTTTAGCTGCTGCTAAAGATGGAATAATACTTAAAGGTATATCAGGTTATAGATCTTATGATTACCAAGTATCAGTATTTAATAGTAGTAAAGAAAGAAATGGAATTGAACATGCAGAAAAATATGTAGCCAAGCCTGGTCATAGCGAACATCAAACCGGACTTGCTGTTGATGTATTATCAAATGAATATAGTAACTTAAATGACGGTTTTGAAAATACCAAAACCTTCAAATGGTTAAAAGATAATATGACTAAATTTGGTTTTATTTTAAGATATCCTAAAGGAAAGGAAAATATAACTGGATATAATTACGAGCCATGGCATTTAAGATACGTTGGTAAAGATGTTGCTAAAGAAATAAATAGCCAAAATATAACTTTAGAAGAATATTTAAATAAAAAATAAAATTTAATAAAATATAGAGTAGATAAAAATATCTACTCTATATTTTATTATTTATTTAATTCTATTTTATCAATTATTTTTAATCCTAATTCATTTGCAAAATCTACAGCTATTTTAAAATCTCTCATGTCTTCAGGTTTATGTGCATCTACACCTATTATTCTCTTTACATTATATTCTTTGGAAAGTTCCCAAAATTCTCTTATTGGATACATATATCTTTCACCATTATTATATTTTATTTTTCTTTTTTTAAATCCATTTATGTTTATCTCTATAGGCATATCAAGTTCTTCTGCTTTTTTTAATATTCTCCTTGACGCCTTTATTGAATGCTCATCCCAGTCTCTATATCCACTTCCAAATAAATCTGGGTGAGCTATGTATGCAAATAGTCCACTTTCCATTGACTCTAATACAAAATCAACATACTTTTCTAAACTATCCGGTGTTAAATAACTACCTATGTAAAACCATTTTCCGTTGTATGGAAAAAAATGTGCTCCAAGTATTAAGTAATCTACCTTAAATTTTTCTTTTAATTCATCATAAAGCCATAAAAAATCTGGAAAATACTCACACTCAATTCCCTTTTTTATTTCTATTTTATCACCGTACATTTCTTTTACTTTATCAATTTCTTTAAAATATTCTGGAAGGTCTTCATATTTCATTCTATTTTCGTTATCTATATTTTTTCCAGGGTGCGGTAAATGATCTGATAATCCAATAACATCATATCCTTCTTTAATAGCTTCTTCTACATATTCTTTAATTGTTCCAACTGCATGATTACATCTATAATTATGAGTATGATAATTTGTTTTCATATTTAATCCCTCCTATATAAATTATATGATAAAACCGCACACTAAAATAAGTGTGCGGCTTTATCTATATATTAACTTTATCATTTAATTTTCAAAAAATCCAATTGACTATTCCCCAAATTTCTCTTTAATACATTATCCTATAAAATTAAATATAATATCTAAATACTCGTGCAATATCTCGTCCATTTCTAAATATAATTCATGTTTACCATTATCAAATCTAACTAAATTACAATTTTTACATAATTCATTAAACTTATTATGACCTTCAGCCTCTACAAAATCATCTCTCCCAGCTTGAAAAAGTAATATTGGAACATCTATATTTGAAATATTCTCTCTATCTATTAAATATTCAGTTGCTTTAATAGATTCACTTAACCATGTAAATGAACCCCCACCTCTTCTAAGCTCTGCATTTTCCATTAATTTATTATGATAATTTCTATATCTGTGTTCATTTGAAGTTGCTGCTGATTCTAAATCAAACTTTTCATCAAAACATTTTTGTCCAAATATAAAGTCTTCACCTTTTCCAACTCTAACCATAGTTCCAGATATTAATTTTGCTAGCTTATTAGATATTTTTCCTGTTTTTATTCTAAACATAGGAGTACTTAATATAGCCTTTTTAAAGTATCCATTATATCTTTCAAGAAATATACAACCTATAGCCCCACCCATTGAATGAGCATATAAATATGTATTTTCTGGACTTCCTTTAACTATTTCATCAAGAAATTTCTTTAAATCCTCAATATAATAATCAAATTTTTCTACAGTTACTTGAGTTTTATCAATTTTACCAAAACATCCTGATCTCCCATGACCTCTATGTTCAAGACCAAAAACAGAATATCCATTTTTTAAGAAATAATAAATTATCTCTTCATATTTACCTAAGAATTCTGTAAATCCGTGACTTATTACTATTTTTCCTTTTTCATCTGGTAAAATATATTTTTCATAATAAATATCTTTATTATTTTCTCCTTTAAAATATCCTATCTCTTTTACACTATTTAAAAGGGTAGTTGATTCTTTTATATCTTTTTCACTACTTCCATAATTATTAAAATATTTTATTTTTGATCCATTCATTATAATCTCTCCTCCCTTTTTATAAAGAATAAGAGGAGATTAAACAAATATACTCCTCTTAAAAAATAATTTATATTAATTTCTAAATTTAATTAATACAATTTAAAATTGTTAATAAACTTATGTATATTAACTCACTATTTTCCATTATATGATTATGATACTATTTTTATCTAGTCATTTCAACTTTTAAAAACACTTATCCTTTTTAAGAGTTAATATAAATTCACTTCCTTTATTAAACTTACTAATAACCTTTATATCTCCATCATGAGCTTCCATTATACTTCTTGCTATAGTTAATCCAACTCCAACCCCACCAGTTTTACTATTTCTTGATTTATCAACTCTATAAAACCTTTCAAATATATATTTTAAGTCATCATTTCTTATACCAATACCATCATCTTTTATTGATATATAAACATAATTATTTTCTTCATAAGATGATATATTTATATGACCGTAATCATTTGTATATTTTATACTATTTGATAATATATTTATTATAGCTTGACTAAATTTATCTTTATCAGCATTTATAAAATTATTCTCTAAGTTTAATTTTAAACTTATATTTTTGTCTAAAATTTGCTTTTCAAAATTTATACATAAATTTTCTATAAGTTCTTTTATATTAATTTTTTCTTTATTTAACTTTATTAAATCACTTTCATATTTACATAAATTCTCTAAAGATTTAACTAATCTATTTAGCCTTTGGATTTCTTCATAAATACTTTTAAGTCTTTCTTCTGTTGGCTCTAAAATACCATCAATTAAAGCCTCAACTTGTACTTGTATTGTAGTTAATGGTGTTCTTAATTCATGTGATATATCTTTAGTTAATATTTTTCTAAGCTTATCTTCTTCACTTAATTTATATGCTAATTTATTTATTGAATTAACCATTGAATTTATTTCTTGAATTTTATTTTTACAAATAATCTTTTTTGAATATTCTCCTTCCGAAATTAGTTTGGTAGCATCTATAACTTTTATTATAGGTTTACTTATTGTATGTGACAGAAGTATTCCAATAATTACAGAAAAAATTATTGCTAATATTAAAATACCAATTAAAACATTGTTTAATGTATTAAAAAAGATTAAATCTGAATCATTATAATAAAATGGCCCTATATATTCTATTTGTAAAATTCCTAAAGATTGTTTATTATGTTTTATAATTATTTTTTCTATAGTATTCTCACCATTTATATTAGGATTTATTTTATTTGTATTTTCTTTATTTTTTTCTAAAACTGATTCACAAAGAAGCTTATTTACTTTTCTTGCATCCCATATTACATTTTTATTATTATCTATGAGTTTTATTATAAAACCTTGTTTTGCAGCATTTAAACCAATAGTTTTTATATTTTCTTTATTAAAACTTCCATTTTTATATGAACTTGTTACATTTGAAATAATATCTGACTTTTTTTCATTTATACTATCTTCTATGTAACTATTAAAATTTTTCTTTATAAAAATATTAGCAATTATACTAATCATAAAAACTAAAATCAAAGAAAACGCTATAAATATTAATGTAAATCTATATTTTAATTTATTCAAAATTTAATCACCACCAAACTTATATCCAATTCCATGTACAGTTAAAATATATTTTGGTTTTTTATTATCATCTTCTATTTTTGCTCTTATATTTTTAATATGAGAATCAACTATTCTATCATAAACAAAACTGTCATCTTCCATAGTTTTACTTATAATATCCCCTCTCGTAAAAACTTTATTTTTATTTTCAGCTAATTGAAGAAGTATTTTATATTCTGATGGAGTAAGAGTTATTAGATTATTATTTTTAAATACTTCATAACTATCTTTATCAATTATCAAATCTCCATTATTAAATGATAACTTTGATTTACTATTCTTAACTCTTTTTATTATTGCATTTACTCTAGCTATAAGCTGTTTTGGACTAAAAGGCTTAATAACATAATCATCAGTTCCAATATTAAATCCATTTAATATATTTTCTTCATCAACTTTTGCAGTAAGCATTATTATTGGAACATCTGATTTCTCCCTTAATATTTTACATACTTCCTCCCCAGTAATATCTGGTAACATTAAGTCTAAAATTATTAAATCTTGTTTATTATCATCATAACTTTTTAATGCACTTTTCCCATCAGTAGCTATAAAAACTTCATAATTATCTTTTTCAAGATAAGCTTTTACTACTTCAACTATTTTAATTTCATCATCAACAACAAGTATTTTATTTTTATTCATAAAATCACCTTTTAAATTATATTTTTAAAATAAAAAAATCAGCACTACTAAAAGTTAGCACTGACTTTTATTATTTATGATTAACTTATAATAGTTTCTATATTATCATTAAGTATTTCTTGTGTTATAAGACCTGTATAATCATTTTGTATATTTCCACTTTTATCTATAAATAATGTTCTTGGTAATGCTTGAACATTATAAGCTGATGCGCCATTTAACTGTTCATCAAACAATATGTTCATATTATAACCCTCTTTTTTTACATACTCAAGAGCTTTATCCTTAGTTTCTCTCATTCCATCTGTAAGATTAACCATTAATATTTCTAAATCATTATTTTTATATTTCTTTGCTGCATTATTAAAATATGGCATTTCTGCTTTACATGGTGGACACCAACTCGCCCAAAAATTAACAACAACAGCTTTTTTCCCTTTAAAATCTGAAAGCCTCACTTCTTTTCCATCTTTATCAAAAGCAATAAAATTTGGAGCCTTTTCTACTGTTTCTTCTTTAACTTTTTCTGTAAATCCACTTTCTACAAATTGTTTTCCTTCTTGAGTACTTTCATAACTTTTAGATAAATATTTATAACCTATAAAACTACCTATAATTAATATAAAAAGAGTCAAAACTATATATATAATCCTACTTTTATTATTCAAAAAAACTTCCTCCTTAAAATGTTAATAATGCTAATACCTTATTTAAGTATCCAGTCATCATTAAGACTCCTATAATAATTAGTATTGTTCCAGAAATTCTATTTATAACTTTATAATTTCTTTTTATAAAATTAAATGTGCTTTTTAAAGTATCAATTAATAATGCTGATAATATAAATGGAATTCCAAGACCTAAACTATATACTAAAAGCATACTAACTCCTTGTAATGTATGACTTGAATTTGCTGCAAACATCATTGCTGACCCCAAAAATGGTCCAACACATGGAGTCCAACCAACTCCAAATACAAAACCAAATAATAGTGATGAAATTATTGAATTGCTTTTTAGTACATTATTTATTCTAAAAGTTCTTTGAAGAATATTAACTTTTAATATTCCTATATAATTAAGTCCAAATATTATCAATAATATTCCAGATATTATATTAAAAATATTCATATATTCATTAATTAAATTTCCAAACTTACCAGCCATCCCACCTAATAAAGTAAATATAAATGCAAATCCAATTACAAAAGCTAAAGAATTTATAAATCCTTTGTTTTTATTATTTCCGTTATCAGTATTACTTCCCATAAAATATGAAATATATATAGGTACCATAGGTAATATACAAGGTGAAATAAAGGTTATTATTCCTTCTAAAAATAATATTATATAATTCATATACTCCCTCCTAAAGGCCACAACTAATTGATTTTAAGCTTTGATTATAAACTTCTTCTATATTAATATTTTTAAAACTATCTATAATCTTTATAGAACCAATTAATTTATTATTCATAAGAATTACATAATCTTTCCCCGTTTCAAGACTCGTATCAACTGAAAAAATTCCTTCTCCATCAGTATTAAACTCAACTTTTTCTCCAGTATACGTATTTATTAAAACAACCTTCTCATCTTTTTTTATTCCATCTAATTTAATATTAAAATTACTTTGTTTTTCAGCAATAGTTATTAAAGGGTCTAATTTATCATTTTTAAAACTTTTATTTATTATATTTCCCTCTGCTTTAATTCTTTCATAAATTGAATTTTCTTTTACTTCTTTCTTTTTTTCATTTTTTCCTAAATAAAAGTTTGCTTTTATTCCAACAAAAATTCCTGTAAAAAATATAAATATAAATATTGATATTAATTTAAATTTATTCAAAACACCAATCCCTTCACTAAAATTATGATTTAATTTTAAATTTGAATTTTGTAGATTTTATGAAGATTTTAAAATAATCATATATTTTAAATACAAAATATTCTTTTAAATATAAAAATTTAGAATAAAAAATAATACAAAAAAGCCATTAGATTTAATTAACTAATAGCTTTTTCTTTGTATTTAAATAATTATTACAAATTTTATTATAATATGTTAAAATACCTATTATAAATTGAACATATTATAATTTTATATAAAAGGAGAATATATATGAATATATTTTATGGTGCATATGGTATTGATTTGCTATCAATCTTTCTACTTATTATAAGTTTTTTTCTTGGATTTAATTACTATACTAATTTTTTAGGTTTAATTTTAAATATATTTGTAATTTATAGAACTTTTTCAAAAAATATATTTAAAAGAACAAATGAATTAAATAAATTTCTTTCTATAATAAATAAAATACTTAGTAAATTTAATAAAAGTATTCCTTATAATTTACCTAGGATAACACTAGATTATATACCTCAAGCTTTTAATATGCTTAAATATAAATTAAATCAAAAAAGAAAATTCAAAATAATTTCCTGTCCTAGATGTGGACAAAAGCTTCGCTTACCTAGAATTCATAAAAATGTCATTGTTACATGTAAAAAATGTTCTAATGAATTTAAGACAAAAGCTTAGTATTTATTAGGAGCTTAAAATTTAAGCTCCTATTTTATATTTAAATTTATGTTCATTCTATCTTAATAAATTATAATTTTTAAATATTTTAGTTGTATTTTATTTAAGTTTTCTTCCAATATAATTTATAACATTAGATTATAAATATATATTTCATTTACTTATTCCTCAATCTTCTAATAAATATATATAATAAGTTATTACTCTCATTCCTATTATTATATTAATATTTTTACATTATTTAAGTAATGCTATATTTAATATTTGTATTTTTCCATACTAAAATATTACCTTAAACAAAATAAAACTACTATAATTTTAAAAATTATAGTAGTTTTATTTTAATTTATATTTAAACTAATCCAATAAATCACGTATTATTTCAGTTGCATCCATATATTTAGCTATTGATTTTCCATGATTTAATCTATTTATAATTCTTGCTAAGAATTCTGAAAGGTCTACAGCTTGGAACCACTTAGAATCTCTTAATTCTTGTGGAACATATGTTAAATTAGTTGAGTAAACCTTGCTTATTATTCCTCTTTCATAGAAATCAGTAAACTTTTCAAGTCCTTCTGTAAAGAATGCAAATGTTGTTGCTACATATACGTTTCTTGCATTTCTCTTTTTAAGCTCTGATGCTATATCAAGAACTGATTCTCCTGATGCTATCATATCATCAACTATTAATACATCTTTTCCTTCAACATCTCTACCCATATATTCATGTTTAACTATAGGATTTTTTCCATTAACTATTAATGAATGGTCTCTTCTCTTATAGAATAAACCTACATCTACTCCTAATACACTTGAATAATAAATAGCTCTATCCATAGCTCCAGTGTCAGGACTTATTACAAGTAAATTTTCACTATGAAGCTCTAAAGTTTTTTCATTGCTTACAAGTGATTTAACTATATCATAAGTTGGATATATATTTTCAAATGATAATAAAGGAACTGCATTTTGTACATTAGGATCATGAACATCAAAAGTTATAATTTCATCTACACCTAATCTCTCAAGTTCTTGAAGTGCTAATGCACAGTCTAGAGATTCTCTTCCTTTACGTCTATGTTGTCTTGATTCATATAAAAGAGGCATTATTACAGTAATTCTTGCAGCCTTTCCTTTTATAGCTGAGATAGTTCTCTTTATGTCTTGGAAGTGCTCATCTGGTCCCATATGGTTTACAAATCCATTCATTTTATATGTACAGCTGTAATTTCCAATATCGCATAAAATATAAATATCTTTACCTCTAACAGTTTCAGAAATTTTAACTTTTCCTTCACCATTTGCAAATCTTATTTCATCAAGTGGAACTAGAAAAGATTCGCTAGTATTTGTTTTAGTTTGGATATATTTATCTACAGCATTACCTAGCTCAGTACAACTTTTTAATGCTATTAATCCAAGGTCATGTTTTAATTCGATCATCTATTTATCCCCTTTTCCATTATTTGAATATAGTACACTAATAAAATATATACCACTAATAGTATATATCAAAAAAGGACATATATAAATATATTTTTCTATAAATAATAATAAAATTAATATTTTTTTACGATTTTATATATTTTTAATAAATTTAATAGAAAAATATACCCTTATTATAATCCATTTTATTATAATATTATTTAAAAAGCTAAGTAATAAAATTTAATTTTATTACTTAGCTTTTTAACTTTAATTAAACCTTATAAATTTATAATAAGCTTTCAACATGTCCTTTTACTTTTACTTTTCTAAAAATATCTTGAATTTTTCCATCTTCATCTATAACAAATGTACTTCTTTCAATTCCAAAAACTTTTTTTCCAAACATATTCTTTTCTTTTAAAACATCATATAACTTACAAACTTCTTCATTTTCATCTGATAAAAGTATAAATGGTAAATCATATTTTGTTATAAATTTATCATGAGATTTTAATGAATCTCTACTAACACCTAAAATAACTGTATTTTTATTTAAAAATGCTTCATGATGAGCTTTAAAATCTTGTGCTTCTAATGAACAACCTGGAGTATTATCTTTTGGATAAAAATATAGTATTACTCTCTTTCCTTTATAATCACTTAATTTATGTTCTTTTCCATCTGAACCCATTAAAGAAAAATCCGGTGCCATCATTCCAACTTCTAAAACTTTGTTTTCCATTTTATCACCTTCCAAATTACTATTTAATAATAATTATTATATAATAACCCATTGAATTTATCAACACTTTTACATATACATAATATATTCTACTCTAACTTTTGTACTAAATGGTCTAATAATCATTCCATCTTCATTTATAATTTCATCATCATATCCATAGTGATTAATAATTATACCATTTAAATATTCATACTCTTTATATAAATCATAAACTCCTTTTTTCCCATAAATACTTACCCCCTTTATATTAGAATCATTTATTTCTCTACACATATAACTTGCATCACTACATTTGATTTCATATAAATCACTATCAATTTTAAGTTTTATATTTTTTAGTATCATTATTCCATCTAAAAAATTATTTAAATACATATACTGATTATTATCACAATAATCTAATATACTTTTTTTAACATAACATCTTGACTCACTAGGTAAGTACTCTATAATATAATTAACTTTTTCATTATTATTTTCTTCAATTAAATCTATTTTTAAACTATTTATTTTTCCATACTTATCATAATTCAATAAAAATTCCCTTACTTTTGGGATATTATTAATTTTTAATAAATCTAATATTTTATCAAATTCTAAGTTTAAATCTATATTATTTATATTATCATCTAAAACCAAATCTAAATATCTATCTCTTTCATAAATAAATCTATCTAGTTTAGGAGCAAATATTCCAACTAATAATATAATAAATCCAAATATAGATAATCTTTTTAATCTTTTATTTTTTTCATACTTAAAAAATAACATAAATATCCTCTTTATCTTTATTTTCTATATTATATATATGTATATATTAACAAAATATCAATAAATTTGTAAATATCATAATCTATAAACCTCTTTTATATTCTAAAATAATATTTATTAATTTGAACTTATCTATTCAATATATAATTAACTAAAAAAAATAAAGAATATAAAGTTTTATAAAACTTTATATTCTTTATTTATATTATTTCTTTAAACTAAATGTAAGTGTTGTTGGATTATGATCACTATATCTAAAATTATAATCTTTTCCATTAACACTTTTAACTTCTATATTATCTGACACCATAAATCCATCAATTACTGATCTTAAGTTTTTACCTTCAACATATGGATTCATAACAGTTCTATTGCTTGGTGTATCTTTATCTGCATAAATCTTAAAACCTGAAGGTACAAAATTATTTGGTATCTTTTGAAGCCAATCTGGATGTGACTCTGTTGTTTTAAAATTAAATGCATTAGTTCCTGGAAGTTCATGATTCCAGTCACCACCAAGAATTATATAATTTCCTTTTTTATATTCATTAACAACAAAATCTTGAATAAATCCTAATTGTACTTTTCTAACTTTTCCACCTTTATCGTAAGCTGAAAGGTGTGCATTTATTAAAACAAGTTCTCTGCCATTTGAAAGTTTTGCTCTATTTACTAACATGCATCTATCAAGATCACCTAATTGTCTAAAGAAACTTTCTTTTCCTGGTAAGTCATATCTTGTTGCTGAATTAAAATCAAATTTTGACATAGTCATTATTCCACTTAAAACTTGACCATGTGGATGTGTTAATGGAAGCGGAACCCATGCTACATCAAAATTTTTTGCAAAAGAAGTACTATAATCTGTGAATTTATCTTTTATACTTTCATATTCATTTACTTTATAACTTCTAGTTGCTTTTTTATCTAATTCTTGTAAAAAATAAAAATCTGAATTTAAATTTTTCATTATATTCTCTATGCCATTTAAATTTTCTAAAACTGCTTCTTTACTTATGGCCCTTGACATAGTACCACCATCCATAAAGAAATCAACATTTTTGTCCATTCCTGCATAGCCAACATTAAATGTTGTTAACGTATATTCCTTCTTAAACTCTAATATTTTCTTTTGATTATTATCTATTTGTACCTTTTCTTCAGCTTCTGGTCTGTAATCAGATACAATCATAAATATAACATAACCTATAACTAATATTAATAAAATACATAATATTCCTAATAACGATTTTAAAAATAATTTCATGCTGTTCCCCCTAAATTATGATTATACTATTATACATAATTTGCGGTAATAAAAAAACATATTTAAATTATTTTTAAAATTTAAATTTATTTTTTATAATAAACTCTTTATGTAAATTCCAAGTGTTATATTCCCATTTATATATACATATATTATCAAGATAGCAATTAAATTTATAAGGATTTTCATTAAAATAATTAAAAGCTTCCTTAAATAAAGGAAAGGATACCATATCTCATAAATATATCTCCTAAAAAATAAATTTATTTGTAAAATTAAACTACAAAATCATCTTTTAAAACTACATTTTTTATATATTTTAAAGTTTTATCTTCTCCTTCATTAGCTAATTTCTTTAAAAGAAGTTCTAATAAAATCCTAGTATCTTCATGTAATAAATAATATTGCTTTCTTGCTTCATAATATTCTAAGGCGCTTTTATCAGTATATTTTTTCTTTTGATAATTCATTGAAGCACTCATTCTATCAATAAACATTTCAACTACATAATTTTTAGGCATTTTCATTCCCTGTAATCCATCATTAGGATTAACACCGTAATCTATCCAATACTCAAAATGATGTTTATTTCTTCCTTTATGATGTAACCATGCAGTAGACACCCCTTCTACCTTCTTTTGTATACCATTTGGACTTTCAATTCCTTTATAATACTTTATTCCTGCTTTAAATTCTATCCATGAGTATTTTGATAAATCATGTAGTATTCCTTGCTTATAAAGTCCAATTTTAAAACAATATTTCATAACTAATAATTTATGATTAGTTATTGTTTTAAAGTGTTTTATAGCATTCATTTAAATCCCCCTAAATTACTTTATATTATTAATTTTAAATTTAAAATATTATTTATAAAATATATTATTATAAAAAATTTAAAATCTATTTATTCATATTATAATTTCTTTATATATATTTTATTAAAAGCCAAATTCTGCTCTTCTTCTTTTATTTAAAAAATTAGCAAATCTCATTTTAAATCTTTCAGTTTCTTTTAGATCATAAAAATACATAAGATCTGAAGATAAAAATATTGTATCTAAAATTAAATATTTTAAATCCTTTAAATTAATTTCATTTTCATCCCCTGTTATAATTTCACTAGCTCGTTCCATTAAAACTTCAAACTTTTCTTTGTATTCTTTTAGACTAACTAATGTTTCATAATTAAATTCTTTTAAATCATCCTTAACTATATTATTAATTAAATTTATATATTCCTTACTCGCATTGTTATATTCTTCATATACATTTTGTAAATTCATAATCTTTTCTCTCTTCCATCTATAATTTTTAACTTTATTATTATTTTACCATATATAAAAATATTTGATTAAGGTTAAACTATTTTTGATACTTTTAAAAAAAGGTAGGTAATAATATGAAGAAAATTTTTAGAGTATTTATTTTATTTTTATCCATTAGTCTTAGCATTGAACTTATACCAAAAGCTTCAGAAAATAAAGATTATTTAACAGAAATGAAACAAGACATATTATCTATAATGTTAGCTTATCCAGGATATATAAAAGATTTAGAGCTTAAAGATAGTAAAGTTTATTTAATTTTAAAATCAGGTAAAAAAATAATTTATGATGATAAAAAAGAAAAATCTCCAAATGAAAAACTTAATAATCCTGATATACAAGATATGTTAGAACAAGTTTATCCACTTGATAAAACTGATACTATATCTAAAGAATTTAATCCTGGTAGAATAAGACATTACGGCCTCTTAAATGAAGTTTATGGCTCCTCTAAAACTTCTATTGAAAAAAACTTAATTAACTTAAAATATGGATATCCAAATTATCAATTCAATAAACAAAATAATGCAAATAAATCTTTAGAAAATGCTCTTAGAGAAGCAATAAATCTTGGTAAAACAAGAACTGATATAAATAATATATTATATCCTGCAAGTGGAACTTATAATTATAGAGTTATATCAGGCACTTCAAGATTAAGTCCTCATTCTTATGGAATAGCTATTGATTTAAAACGTGATGATAGAGATTATTGGAAATGGACTTCAAAAGAAAATGGTGAAAAAAGATTATCTGAATATCCAAGAGGATTAGTTAAAATATTTGAAGATAATAATTTTATTTGGGGTGGAAAGTGGGGATACTTTGATATACTTCACTTTGAATATAGACCTGAAATAATATTAAAAGCTAAGTACTTTGCAAACAATAATTCTTCTGATAATTGGTTTGAAGGAGTTCCTTTAACTGATGAAAATAAAAATTATATTTCCTTAATTGAAGACAAATTAAATAATACAACTACTTTTTCAAAACTTTTAGAAGATGACCTTAATAAAACTGATAATAATTCCTTAGAAAATATGCCATCTAAAGAAGAAATGAATGAATTAGTTAAAAATATATTTTTAACTAGAAGTAAAGGGACACTTACAAAAGATTTAAAAGGAATAGAATCTCTATATGATACATCAACTAAGTATGGAAAATGGGCATATGAATACGAAGAAAAAAAAGTTAAATATATAGATAATTGGGCTAAGAAACAAGGTGTTGAATTTACTCTTATAAAGCCAAAAATACTAATAAAAAAATCTACAATAAAAAAAGATGAAGCTTCCTTTGCTATAATATGTAATACAGAATATAACTATGTTTATAAAGATATTCCCAAGGAAATAAATAAATCTAAAATAGGAACATATCACTATCTTAAAATAGTTAGAAAAAATAATAAATGGTCAATTGTTAAAGAATGGTATAAAGATCCATTTGCAGACTCATTAAAATTAGAATCTTTAAAAACCAACGATATAACTAAATATATTAATAATCAAGTTCCAAGAAATCTTTCTAATCTTAACGAAAAAAGAAAAGGTGCAATTGCTTATGCTAAAGAATATTGTGGATTAGCTCATGATACTAAACTTGGATTAATATATAACAAAAATTATAGAGACTTCAATGCAGAAGGTGGAGATTGTGCAAATTTTGCTTCTCAAACCTTATATGAAGGCGGAAAATTTCCTAAAAATCGTACTTGGAATTATGATGAAAAAGGAAGTGCAACAGCCCCTTGGATAAATGCTGGAACATTTACTAACTATATGCTTTATAGCGGAAGAGCTAGCTTAATTGCTAGAGGAAATTATGAAAATGTTTATAAACTCTCATTTAAATTATTACCTGGTGATTTTGTTGCATACGAAAAAAAAGGTGATATTACACATGTTTCTGTCGTTACAGGATTGGATTCTAAAGGATATCCTTTAGTAACTTGTCATAACACTGATAGAAATGATGTTCCTTGGGATTTAGGTTGGAGTGATAAAAATATGAAATTTTGGATTATAAGAGTTCACTATTAATAAAAATTACCTCGTAACAATTTAAGGTTACGAGGTAATTTTTATTTAATATATAAGCATGGGGCCTACTTTTGTTTCCATTATAGAAAAATCCTTTGAATAAACTCTTCTAAGCTCATTAATAAGTTTTTGTTGATACCCTTCTTTTCTACAATCTATAACTTGTGTAATTGTATTTTCATTTAATATATATATTTTGTCACTATATCTAAGAGCTAAATTTATATCATGTAATGTAAATAAAGATATTAAGTTTTTCTCTTTAATTAACTTTATCATAAACTTAAATAAATCATGTTGCCTTACGCAGTCTAAAAATGTATTTGGTTCATCTAAAAGTACAATTTTACTTCTTTGCATAAGTACGCGCCCTAAATAAACCATACGTCTTTCACCACCACTTAAATCGCCTATACATTTATCCTTTAAATGATATAAATTCAATTCTTTTAAAATATCCCTAGCTTTTTCATAATGTTCACTACACGGCATTTCAAACATGCTTAAATAAGGAGTAACACCCATAGTAACTATATCTTCTACCGAATAATCCTGATTGCTATGAATATTTTGAGGAATAAAAGATATCATTTTTCCTCGTTCCTTATCTTTTAATTTTCTTAAATCTATATTATTGAAAAATATATCTCCAGATACATTATTTAATATTCCACATATAGATTTTAAAAGAGTTGTTTTACCTGCTCCATTTAATCCTATAAGCGTATTTACTTCACCTGGCTTTAAAATCATATTTATATCTTTTAAAACTTTTAAACTTCCATAATTAACATTTAAATTTTTTAATATTAACTTATCATTAAATTCTATTTTTATCGCCCCTTTTGTTAATAAGATACACTAAAAATGGCGCTCCAACTAAAGATGTTAATATACTTATAGGTATTTCTGTACTACTTATTGATCTTGCCAAAGTATCAGCTACAAGAAGTAAAATTGCTCCCATTAAAAGAGTTAAAAATATTGTTTTTGTTATATCATTGCTTGAATGAAGCTTTACTATATGTGGAGCTAAAAGTCCAATCCAACTAACTATACCGGCAACAGAAACTACTGAAGATACAAGTAATGTAGAAAATAATATAGCTAATATTCTAATTCTTTTTAAATTTACACCTAAAAGTTTGGCTTGAGTATCCCCCATAGTAACAACCTTTAATTGCCACTTAATTAAATTTATTGCAATTACACAAATTACAACTATTGGTAGTACATAAAAAACATCTTTCCATGTACTATTATGAAAACCTCCCATAAGCCAATACTCTATTGATGGTAATTCCTTATATGGATCTGCAAAATACTTAAATATCATTATAAGCGCAGATGCCAATGCACCTGTTACAATTCCTGATATAACTAAAGCTAACATTCTATTTTCTTTAACATTTTTAGCTAAGACTAATGAAAATATTACCGATAAAATTCCAAAAACAAAAGAATTTAATTGTATAGCTATAGGATTTGCTGCCATAAAAAGTATTGCAATAACAGCTCCTAATGAACACCCTGAAGTTAATCCTAACACATCTGGTGAAATTAATGGATTTTGGAATATATTTTGAAATACCATTCCAGCCAAAGCCAAAGCAGCTCCACTTATAACAACTAAAATTAACCTTGGTAATCTTATGTTGAATAAAATCATAAAATCTTGGCTATCTCTAAAATTAACTATAATATCTTTTAAATCAACCTTATATCTACCTGTAAATAAAGTAATAAATATAAGTAAAAATAATACTGTTATATATATTATCTTTTTATGCTTTTTCATTATAAACCTATGTCTTCCTTATTTACTTCAATACCATAAAACTTCTTATAAAAATCTTTTGCTGCTTTTTCATAATCTTTACTTGAATATACTTCAGGATATAAATTATTAACAGTCCATAACATACCAAGTGCTGAACTAGGTGTTGGATAATCCCATGGTTCTATTTTTGATGGGAATACATATACTTGTTTATTTTTTATAGCTTTTATACCTTGAAGTCTCTTATCTTTTAAAACATCATCTTTTGAATATTTTGCATATTCAACTATATAAATTTTATCAGGATTATATTTTATAAGCTCTTCAACTGATATGTTAGCCCAATATCCATCCTTTAAATTTGATGTTACATTTATTCCACCACAAGTATTTATTAAATAATTTTGATACATTTTTCCTGTACAAGTTCTTAGTACATTACTAGTTCCTGATAAATAAACTGATTTTTTATCTTTAATATTCTTTGTTAAATCTTTTACCTTATCTATAGTTTTATTATAATAATCAACTAGCTCTTTTCCTCTTTCTTCTTTTCCTACAGCCTTAGAAATAACATTTACAGTGTTAATAAAACCATCTAATGTTTCAGGCTCAATAGCTATTACTGGTATATTTAGTTTTTCAAGTTTAGGAATAAAATTCTTTAATCTTGTTGGTATTATAACTAAGTCAGCTTTAAGCTTTGCAATTTCTTCAACATTTATATTTTTAGCATTTCCTATTGATGGTAAATCAAGTATATTTTTAGCTGCCATTTTATAAAGCTCTCTAGTTTTAGCTTTTCCTTCTACTGCAACTAACTTATCTTGAACTCCAAGTGAAACTAATAAAGCAGTTGATATATAATAAGATGATGCAATTTTTTGTGGTGTTCCTTTTATTTCAACCTTTCTATCTAAAGCATCAGTAACTACAATATTGCTTTTGCTTTCTTTATTATCTTTAGAAGAACTGCTACATCCACCTAAAACTCCCATAAAAAATATCATACATAATATTAACGCTGTAAACTTTTTATATCTCCTCATAATACTCATCACCTTCCCATATATTTTTTTATTTCTTCTAAAATATAAAAATATATTTCATCTAATTGTTGATTATTTTTATTTTCTATATCAAAAACGATTATATCCTCCCTATTCTTTAAATAGTTTAAAAAACTATTATCTTTCTTTTTAATAACTCCTAATACTATTTTTTTAGATTCAATACAATTTATAATTTCCTTCTTAAATTCTAATGCGCCATCTTCTAATATACCTATTTCATCCATAAGTATTAATTTTGTATTTGAATACTTAATACTTTCTCTTAATATTTCACACCCTAAAACTTCAAATGTCTCTAATATAGGAATAGGTTTTTCATTTTCAAATTTTACAGAAATAGGACTGAAGTTATTCTTAGATTTTATATAACCTTCCATGTAAAAACCTTTATTTATATCTTTTATAAAATAAGGTCTTGTTCTATAACCACTATATTTAATTTTTAAAGTATCTAATATTTTATTTATTAAAGTACTTTTTCCACAACCACTAATTCCTGTTAAAAATATATTCTTCATATTTCAAGTTCCTTGATAATTAATTATTCTTATAAAAATAGGTGTTAGAAAGTTATTCAATTCACTTTACTAACACCTAATATTTAAAATGTAAACTAATTTTTATTTTTGAATAACTTTCTCTTTTTCCTCTTCAAGTTCTTTCTCAAATTCTTCAGCACTTTCTATATCTTTTTCTGGAGTTGTTTCCTCCTTATCTTTTGGTAAAACTAAATTTAAAAATATAGCAACTAATGTTGTTACAACTATAGATGATTTACCAAATATAGAAATAGCCCAACTTGGGAATAATGCTAATGAATCAGGAACTTGTACTATACCAACACCAAGTGCAACTGATAATCCAACTATTGCAACATTTCTGTTAGTAAGTTTACTTTGTGAAATCATCTTAACACCAGTCATTGTTATAGTTGCAAATACAGATAAAGTTGCTCCTCCAAGTACACATTGAGGTATACTAGTTAATATAGCTGAAAACTTAGGTACTATACCTGATATAATAATTATTATAGATGCAAAAACAAATACTGATCTATTTATAACTTTATTAACAGTTACAATACCAACATTTTGACTAAATGTAGCTGTTGGCATACATCCAAAGAAAGATCCTAATATACTTGATACTCCATTTCCAATTATACCACCTGATAATTCTTCATCTGTTGGCATTCTATCCATACCACCACCTGTTGTAGCTGAAAGATCTCCAATAGCTTGTACTGAGTTTACAATATGCATTATAACCATGGAAATAATCGCTGTAGCATTAAATGTCATACCAAAATGCATAAATTTTGGCATTGCAAAATATCCAGCAGAAGTAACTGAATCAAATGAAATCATTCCTAGACATAATGCAACAATATAACCTATTACTATTCCAACTAATATAGAAGCAAGTTTTAATGTACCTTTTGTAAAATGATTTAAAAAAACAACTACTGCTAAAGTAATCATGGCTACTGCCCAGTTTTTTGGTGATCCAAAATCTGGACTTCCAGCACCACCTGCTATATATTTAATAGCAACAGAATATAGTGATAATCCTATTGAAAATATAACAGTTCCTGTTACTACTAACGGAAAAAATTTGGCTAATTTCTTAACAAAAATACCAAATATAATAGCAACAGCTCCACCTACTACTTGAGCACCAAATATAGTAGCTATATCGAATTCACCTGCTATTGCTGTTAAAGTTGGTACATAAGCAAAACTAACACCCATTATTATTGGAAGTCCTGAACCTATCTTTCTAAATAAAGGAAACAATTGAATTAAAGTTGCAATTCCTGAAAATATAAGTGATGTTTGAATAAGTAATATTTTATCATTTGGTGCTAAATTACATACACCTGCTACTATAATTGCTGGCGTAACACATCCTACTATCATAGCTACAACATGTTGTAGCCCTAATGGTATTATTTCTTTTAAACTTGGTCTTCCATTAAATTGGAAAAGTAAAGATTTTTCATTTAATTGCATAAGAGTCCCCCCATAAATTAATATACATATTATACGTTTACATAAACATGTATATTATATCAATGTTTATAAATTTCTTATTCTAGTTCCTGTATTTCCTTCTATTCCATCCTTAGCTTTCTCAAGAAGGGTAATTAATGAATATCTTCCTTGTTTAGATTCAGCAAAATCAACAGCCGCTTCAACCTTAGGTTTCATAGAACCTGGAGCAAAATGACCTTCATCTAAATATTTTTTCATATCATTAATATTTACATCTTCAAGCCATTCTTCATTTTCTTTTCCAAAGTTTATAGCAACTTTCTCTACTGCTGTTAAAATAATTAAACAATCTGCATCTAAATCTTTAGCTAAAGTACAACTTGCTAAATCCTTATCTATTACAGCACTTGCTCCATGTAAACTATTTCCTTCTCTTACAACTGGAATTCCACCACCACCGCAAGCTATTACAACTTGGTCATCTTCAACTAATGCCTTAATTGTATCTAATTCTACAATACTTACTGGTTTTGGTGAAGCAACAACTTTTCTATAGCCTCTACCTGAATCTTCTATTACTTTTTCTCCATTTTTTATAGCAATATCAGCCTCTTCCTTTGTCATAAAGCTTCCAATTGGTTTTGTTGGGTTTTCAAAAGCTTTATCATTAGGATCTACTTCTACTTGAGTAATTACTGTAGAAACAGCCTTTTTTATATTTCTATTTAAAAGTTCTTCTCTTATACTATTTTGTAAATCATATCCTATGTATCCTTGACTCATTGCTACACATACAGACATTGGACAATCAGTATATTTAGGATTATTTTTAATAAATTCATTCATAGCAATATTTATCATACCAACTTGTGGACCATTACCATGAGATACAACAACTTGATTTCCCTCTTCTATTAAATCCACAATTGCTTTAGCAGTAGATTTAACTGATACCATTTGTTCTTCTAAATTGTTTCCTAATGCATTTCCGCCTAATGCTATTACTATTTTTTTCATAAATTATCCCCCTAATTGATACCATTTAAAATTTATAGCCTAAAAGTAAATTTAGGCCCTTACTAATTCTTTTTTAATTGATTTAATAAGAGCCTAAATGAATTATTTCTTACTTAAATTCTCTCATTTTATTTTGTGCTTCTAATTTAGCTAAAACTTCTTGTGGATTTTTTACTTTACTTAAGAAAATCATAGCTGCAATAATATATGGTTTAAAGCTTGCTTCTTTGTATAGAGGATCTCTGTATCTATCAAATACTGATCCATCAACTTCTCCTTCTTTACAGCTTACTCCAGTTATATCAGCTGGTAAGCAGTGCATATAAAGTGCTTTTCCATCCTTAGTTAATTTCATTAATTCTTCTGTACATGCCCAGTCTTTATGATTAGCATTTTGTGCTAATAATTCTTTTTCTAATTTATCTATACCTTCTTGATCTCCTTGAGCATATAATTCTGTACGTTTTTCCATAGCTACAAATGGAGCCCAACTCTTTGGATATACTATATCAGCATCTTTAAATGCTTCTTCCATTGAATTAGTTTTTGTAAATGATCCACCTGATTTTTTAGCATTTTCTTTTGCTACTTCTTCAACTTCTGCCATTACTTCATATCCTTCTGGATGAGCAAGTACAACATCCATACCAAATCTAGTTAATAATCCTATAATACCTTGTGGTACTGATAATGGTTTTCCATATGAAGGAGAATATGCCCAAGTCATAGCAACTTTCTTTCCTTTAAGATTTTCAATTCCACCAAATTCATTAATTAAATGAAGTGTATCTGCCATAGCTTGAGTTGGGTGGTCTATATCACATTGTAAGTTAACAAGTGTTGGTCTTTGTTCTAATACACCATCTTCATGTCCTTCTTTTACAGCTTTTGATACTTCTCTCATGTAAGTATTACCTTTTCCAATAAACATATCATCACGAATACCTATAATATCAGCCATAAATGAAATCATATTGGCAGTTTCTCTAACTGTTTCTCCATGAGCAATTTGTGATTTACCTTCATCTAAGTCTTGAACTTCTAATCCTAATAAGTTACAAGCTGATGCAAAACTAAATCTTGTTCTTGTTGAATTATCTCTAAATAATGATATTCCAAGTCCACTATCAAATATTCTTGGTGATATGTTATGTTTTCTTAAATCCTTTAAAGCTTCTGCAATAGTAAATACTGCTTCTAATTCATCATCTGATTTTTCCCAAGTTAACATAAAATCATTATTATACATTTCATCAAATTTTAAGCTGTTTAATTTTTCTATATATTTTTCCATTATAGCCATTTTTCTTTTCCCCTTTTCTCTAATAAATTATATGTTTGTTCTAATAAACTACTTAAACTAATATTTTTAAAAATTATTTATTATCTCTACAATAAATTGTTGGTACTGCTGCATAAACTGCTGCACATCTTACTAAATCAGCTTTCCATGTTTTTTCATTTGGAGCATGTGCTTCTTCTTCTTTTCCTGGTC
>NZ_JBZEFC010000007.1:0-141645 GCF_058310295.1 Clostridium sp. TJA020 | reverse complement strand
TATCCTTTATATGGATCGAATTCCCAGTTACTTAATTCTCCAAGACCTACTGTATCTATATGAGCATCATAAGCAATTAGTTTTTTTCCAGTTCCCATATAACCTAAAACATTACCCATTCCATCTATTTCTACTTTATCAAATCCTAATGATTCCATTTCCTTTGCTATTCTTCTAATAACACCTTCTTCTCCAGCGCTTTCTCCTGGAATAGCTATTAAATCTCTCAAAAACTTTGTCATTTGAGGTTCGTATTCCTTTGATAATTTTTTAATTCTTTCGAAATCCATAATTTCTCCCCCTTATTCGTAAAAATCTTTATCTTTTTTTCTCACTTATTTATATCAGCAATATCTGTGCCAAGTTTTTTATTATAAAAAAGATTATAGTATATGTTTTAACACAAATTTTTACCTATTTTTTATTAAATTTATATATTTTATTTATAAAAAAAATGAAGATTATCAAATTGATAATCTCTTTCTCAATTTGATAATCTTCAAAAATCATTTTATAAGCCACTTTTATGGAAAAAATCACTTTTTTATCATTTTGATAATTAAAATTTCTAGCATTTGCTTTAAATTTTTATGTTAAACCATTTAAAAATAATATATTTTAAAATTTATATTCACTTTTTATTCTATTAGTGGTAAAATAAACCTGTTGTTTGATTCTCATTATTTGAGGATTATTTTCATTTTTACATTCTTTTATTTTTGTTTTAGTTTTAAGGTAACCTAGAATATTCTTCTAGGTTACCTTTTAATTTTATTGAATATTTTTATATAATATTATTTTAATGTACTACTCTCCTTGATAAATTTATTTTTTATTATTAAAATTAAACAAAACAATATTATAAAACTTAGGAAAAGAGGACATTAAAATGGAAGAACATTTAATTAATTATGATTCTTTAATGATTCTAGCTATCGTAGCTTTCTTCACGCCATTTTTAGTGGCAAAATTAAAAAAACTAAAAGTTCCTTATCAAGTTGGCGAAATATTTATAGGTATAATACTTGGTAAAAGTTTTTTAAACATAATACATCCAGATGTATGGATTATATTTTTATCTGATTTAGGTCTTGCTTATTTAATGTTTTTAAGTGGACTTGAAATAAACTTTGATGACTTAAAATTGGTTGAAGGTGAAACTTTAAAAGATTCCAAAATTTTTGTAAGTATAAAAATGTTTGTAATTTCAATTGTTATATCATTTATTTTATGTTTTATATTAAGATTTGTTGGAATATCTAACGGAAGATTATTTTTCACCTTCTTATTTACAGCAGCAGCTCCTGGGCTACTTGTTCCAATTTTAAAAAATAAACAAATTATAAGTAGTGAATTTGGTCAATCTTTATTGATTTTTGGTATTATAGCTGAATTTGTATGTTTAATAGGAATTTCATTTATTTCTTCAGTTTCTATTTATGGATTATCTTTAAAAAGCTTTGAATTTTTAATAATATTTTTAGCAGCTATATTTATATATTTACTTACTAAATTTATATTTAAAAAAAGAGATATTTCTTTAGTAGCATTTAAAAATTTACATTTAAGTGTTAGAGGTGCCTTTGTACTTGTTTTAGTACTTGTTGCAATATCTCAAAAAGCTGGTAGTGAAATAATACTTGGTTCATTTTTAGCTGGAATAATATTTTCTCTTTTAGCTGGAAAAGCAAAAGAAGAAATTTCTCACCAATTAGATGTTATTGGTTACGGATTTTTAATTCCAATATTTTTTATAATGGTTGGTGTAAATATAGATTTACATTCTATAATTGAAAACCCAAGTTCTATAGCTAAAATACCTGTATTTTTAATAATATTATTTTTAGTAAAATTAATACCTTCCTTATTACTTAAGAAAAAGTATGGTATAAGAAATGCTATAGCATCATCAATGATACTTACAGCACAACTTAGTTTAACTATAGTTGGATCTCAAATGGCTATGCAACTTGGTTATATTAATGAAGCAGATTATTCTGCATTTATAGTTACTACTGTTATTTCATGTATTATATTCCCTATATTATTTGAGAAACTTTTAATTTTAGATAAAAATACAGCTAAAACATCTGAAAAATCAGATAAAATAATAATACGTGAACTTGTTTTAAGTAGTGAATATTTTATAGGTAAATCACTTAAAGAATGTAAATTACCTATAGGATGTAGAATATTTTCTATTGTTAGAAATAACGAAGAAATTATGCCAAATGCAGATACTATTCTAAAAAAAGATGATATTATCATAATAGCTGGAATTAAAAATTCTGTTGAAGATACTTTAAATATGCTTACTGTTTGTGATCTTCATTTACCTGAAAATTAAAAGATAAGGAGTTTAAAAACTCCTTATCTTTTTTTATAAAATTTTATTTAAACTTAAATCCTTTAAAGCATTTTTTATATTTTCAATATTTTCTTCTAAACTACTTTGTACAGCTGCTGTTATAGCACCTTCAACAAGAGCACAATCTGTAATTTGAATTTTTTCTTTATCAAATTCTTCATCTAAAAAATCTATTGCCATTTCAGTATTCATATAAGCACTGCCTAAATCAAAAAGGATTAAAACACCATCTTCTGAATATACTTTTTTAATTCCTTCTGATATCTTTTCCATATCAGTACCTATTCTTCCATCAGAAGTACCACCAGCATCTATAATAGGAACATTAGGTGCCATTTGAGCAGCCATTTCTACTACCCCTTTTGCAATATTTTCACTATGTGATATTATAACTAATCCTACCATATATTATTAATCTTCCTCTCAAAACTTAATTTAAAATTTATAAAAAATTGTTTTGTAATTGTCTAATTCTCTTATATTTCTTCATATATAGTTTCTAATATATAATACATTGATGTTGCACCTGCATCTTGGTGTCCAATACTTCTATCTCCTAAATAGCTTGCTCTTCCTTTTGTAGCTTTTATTTCCTTTGTAAATTCAACACCTTTTTTTGCAGCATTCTTACCTTTTTCTAAAACAATCTTTGGATTGTCAGAGTTTTTTAATTCTTCTTCCATAGCTTTTATTGCAGGCTCTAAAGCATCTATCATTGTTTTTTCGCCTTCTACTGCTTTACCTCTTTGTTTAATTCCATCAAGAGCTGCCTTAAGAACATTTATAAAATCATATATATCAATATTATCTTTATTATTAACCATCATGGAACCTTTCATAAATGCAGTTCCATAAAGGGGTCCTGATGCCCCTCCTACATTAGATACTAATGCCATTCCAGTCTTTTTAAATATATTACCTATATTACTTCCATCATCATCTTTAAGTTTATCCACAACAGCATTAAATCCTTTGCTCATATTTAATCCGTGATCACCATCTCCTATAGCTGCATCAAGTTCTGTAAGATATTCTTTTTTTAAATCTATTTTTTCGTTTATTTTTCCTATTACTTCTATAACCCTTTTACCATTCATTTTTATTCCTCCATAAAACCTTCTATTATATATTTATCTTAAGTGTTTTTATAATATTTTCTAAAATACTTTAAATGCAGGTGTATCTGCTTTTGAATCTAAAAGTTCTTTTAACTCTTCATCAAGCTTTAATATTGATACTGAACATCCAGCCATTTCTAAAGAAGTCATATATTCACCTACAAGAGTTTTATAAACCTTAATTCCTTTTTCATTAAGCATTTCTCTAACTTTTTTATTAATTATATATAATTCCATAAGTGGTGTTCCAGAAAGTCCATTTACCATAACTGCAACTTCTGAATTTTTTTCTATAGGCATATCAGATAATATCTTATTTACTAACTGCTCAGCTATATTATCTGCTGATGAAATTTTTTCTCTATGTGTTCCTGGCTCACCATGAATACCCATTCCTATTTCAATTTCATCTTCTCCTAAAGTAAAATTTGCTTTTCCAGCAGCAGGAACTATACAAGATGTTAATGCCATTCCCATACTTCTTACATTTTTTATTACTTTCTCTGCAACATTTTTTACTTCCTTAAGACTTGCTCCCTTTTCAGCTTTTGCTCCAGCAATTTTATGAACAAAAATAGTTCCAGCAATTCCCCTTCTTCCTGCTGTGTAAAGACTATCTTCAACAGCAACATCATCATTTACAACAACATAATCAACATTTATTCCTTCCATTTCAGCCATTTCTTTTGCCATATCAAAATTCATAACATCACCAGTATAATTTTTTATTATAAGTAATGTTCCAGATCCATTATCTACAGCTTTTATAGCTTCATATACTTGATCTGGAGTTGGTGATGTAAATACAGCTCCACAAACTGCTGCATCAAGCATTCCATAACCTACATATCCCCCATGTGCAGGTTCATGACCACTTCCTCCTCCACTTACTAAAGCTACCTTTCCCTTGTCTTTAGAATTTTTTCTAACTAACACATCAAAACCATCTAATTTTTCTAAATAATCTTCATGCGCATAAACAATTCCTTGTAACATATCCTCTAAAACATTGCTTGGATCATTTATTAACTTTTTCATATATATTCTCCCCTTTTTATATATTATAAATTTTAATATTTAACTTTAAAAAATATTTTTAAATATAAAAACTATAAAATTTTTATTTTATCTATTAACCATTTTTCTTATTAAGCATTATATCTAATATTGTATTATCAACATTTTTAAGACCATTTTTTATTAACTTTTCTATACTCTCAATAGTTTTTTCTACATCTTGTGATACAATTCCATCATTTGATGTTGCAGTAATTCCATTCATAGCAAGATTTGCACATTGAATTGCTGCATTTGTACCAGTAGCTATTTTAAGAGCGCATGTTTGCTTAGCTCCATCACATATCATTCCTGAAACATCTGATAGCATATTATTTATACAATATTTTATATTTTGCAAGTTTCCTCCAAGTAAATATGTTATCCCACATGAAGCCCCTGTTGCACCTGCAATTCCTGCACCACAAAGTGGTGATAATCTTCCCATATGCTTTTTTATACGAATGGTTACCAAATTACTTAATACTAAAGCTCTTGCTAATTCTTCATCTGACTTTTTCAAAATATATGCCGTTTCTGCAACAGGCATAGAACAAGCTATTCCTTGATTTCCACTACCAGCTGTTGTCATAATAGGCATAGTACAACCATCCATTCTGGCATCTGATGCTGCTGCTGATGCTGCAATTATTTTATTTGATGCATCATTTGAAAATAAATTAAAATTTCCTTTTTCAATAATTTTATTTCCAACTTCTAACCCATATCCGCCTTTTAAACCTTCCGCTGAAACTTTACCATTCATCTTGGCACTTTCTAAAATAAATTTTATATCTTCAAACTTGCAATTTTTTGCAAAGTTATAAATTGACTCTATTTTAAATAAATTATAATCTTCATCTTCTTCATTATTTAAATTATCTATTTTCTTATCAAGTAATATTTCTTCATCTTTTTTTATTAAAGTTACATTTGTATGTATGTCCTCAATAACTACTACACACTTTGATTTTTCACCTATAACTTCTACTTCTATATAAAGACTTTTATCTGTATCTTTTTGTGTTATATTTATAATATTTTCTTTTACTATTTTATTAGCTTCTTCAAGCTCTTCTTTTTTAAAATTTGATAAAATAGTTAACTTTTTATAAGATTTTTTTATTACAACACCTAGTGCTGCTGCTATTTCTATACCAACTTGTCCAGTTCCAGGTATCCCAACTCCTAATGCATTTTTTATTACATTAGCACTTAATTTTATGTTTATAAATTTTATTTTTTCATCTAAATTTTCAGATGCTATAGAAGCTGCATAAGCTATAGCAATTGGTTCTGTACAACCTTCTGATGGTATAACTTCTCTCTTTAATGTTTTTATATATAGGTCTCTCATAAAATGCCCTCCAGTTAAAATTAGAAATTGGTCTTTTATATTTTTATTATATCATTATAATCTTAATTTTTGTAATCAATTACATTAATATTTTATTATAAACTTATAATATAAATAAAGTTTTACACCAAATTTTTTTTATATTTATAATTATTTTAATCATCACTGCAAACACACATAGAATTCATAATTTCAATTATTTCTTCCTTTGATAATGATTTATAATACTTATCATAATGGTCTTCTGAACAAAAACTTCCTATTTTATTTTCATATCCATTATCTTTAATCTCTTTTTTACAATATAAACATCTTTTCATATTAAAGTCCTCCCTTTCATGATATTACTTTAACATTTTTTATTTTAATTAATATACTACTTTAAGATATTGTTTACAATCTTAATAAAAAAAATATTTTTATAACCTTTATAGAATTTTATTTTATTAAAAATATATTATTAAATAACCTTAATTATTTTTTATTACAAAAACTCTACTAATTATCATTAGTAGAGTTTAATTTAATCATATAAAAATTATTTAATTTTATCTAAAACATATTGTTTATATTCATTAAAAGTCATATTTTCTATAGTTGCACCTTTATTAACTTTTCCACTTACAAAGTTATATTCTGCAGAACCATAATTAAAAGATGGACTTAAAACAGAAATACTTGATTCTGTTGTTCTATAAGTTACCTTATAACTTAACACTTCTTCACAGAAATTAAGTATTTCTAAATAATTTTTTATATATCCTGCACTTATCATTTTAACAACAAAAGAAAATAAGTTATATCCTCCAAGTAATTGTTTCATATTTCCACCATGCATATTAAATACTTTATCTGTGCTATAAAAGTACTTCATATCTCCAAATGTAAGTGTTTTAAATTCATTATTTATTTCTAATCTATCATCTTTTATTTCTTCTAAATCTTTTTCTATAGTTTCCCAAGGAATTGATTTTAATATTGCATTATTATTTATTGTTTGTGTAAAATTATCTATTGCATTATCTATATATTTATTTACGCTTATTACTTTTTCATCTATATATAAAGTGTATTTTCCATTTTCATATACTAAACTTATTTTATTATCCATATATTACCCTCACTTCTTATGTTACTTAATAATAATTATTATATAATATTAAACTATTTTAGTCCATAATTTATTTTAATTAATACCTTACTAAAATTTATTATATTAACTTATCTTCTTTTAATAACTTATATAAAGTTGGATTTAAATTAAACTCTTTCATTAAATTTTCCACTTCATTTAATGACTTAAGCTTTTTATCTTTTGATATATTAGACTTTGATGCTCTAATTAAAATATTTTTTGGTGAATGTGCTATATCAATAAATTCTAAAAGCTGAGTTTTATAACCTAAAGTTTCTAAAAGATTTCCTCTTACTGCATCTGTCATAAGTGCAGCTACCCTCTCTTGTATTATTCCATACTTTGTTAATATTTTTAAATTATCTGTTTCTATTTGACTATTAAACTCATGTTGGCAGCAAGGAACTGAAAATATCATTTTAGTATTCCACTTTATTGCATTATAAAGTGCATAATCTGTAGCTGTATCACAAGCATGTAATGTAATTACCATATCAACTTTATTATTATATTTAAATCCATTTATATCACCAAGTTCAAAGTGCAAATTAGTATAATTATATTTTTTAGCTATATCATTACACTTTTTAATAACATCTTTTTTAAGGTCTAATCCTATCATTTTTACATTTATATTTTTAATTTTTACGAAATAATAATAAAGTACAAATGTTAAATATGATTTACCACAACCAAAATCTAATATTGTAAGATCATTATATTCATTTTTCTTTATCTCATCATCAATTATTTCTATAAATCTATTTATTTGCTTATACTTATCATATTTTGATTTAACTGCTTTTCCTTCTTTAGTGAATATACCTAAATCTATTAAAGGTTCTATTATCATTCCTTCTTTAAGAATATAATTTTTTTCTTTATTATGTGATTTATTACATGATTCACATAACTTTTTATTATCAACTTTTTTCTTTCCTAAAAATACTTTTCCCTTTTTAGAAATCTTAATATTTATATTACAATTTTCACTAAAAGCATCAACTTGCTTATAATTTTCTTCTATTATTTCTAAAAGCTTACCTTCAAACTTATCTTTCTCAATATTTTCATGAAAAACTTGTTTATCTGTATATTTTTCTATTTGATAATATTCTTTATTGTTTTTTTCTTTTAATTCAATATTTATCTTTTTATATTCTATTTCTTTGTTCATCTTATTACTTATAACTATTTTAAAAGCTTTTTCATTTGTAATTTCTTTTATAGCTCTTTTTAATTCTTCCATTAAGTTCACACCTTACTTTTTGTTTTCTCTCTAAAATAAATTATGTCTATACATAATTAAATTTATTATATTAAAATAATACAACACTCTAAGAAAAAAATATATAAAAATAAAGTCTTATTATAAAACAAAAGATGCTGCAAAAAATTTATAGCATCTTTTTTAAAATTTATATCCAAAGCTTTTATTTCAATTTATTAATTAATTTTTTAGCATCTTTTTCGCATAAAGGTTTTGAAAATAAATATCCTTGTATATATTCAACATTCATTTCTTTTAATATGTGAAGTTGCTTGTATGTTTCAACTCCTTCTGCAACAACTTTAATTTCTAATGACTGTCCTATATCTACAGCTAACTTTACTAATTTTTTATAATCATCACTTTTACTCATATTTTGTATAAATTCTTTATCTATTTTTATACCCGATATAGGTAATTTAATTAAATAATTTAATGATGAGTATCCTTTTCCAAAGTCATCTAAATAAACCTTAACTCCAAATTTTTTTAACTTTTTAAGTTTCTTTATATTAAACTTTATATTTTTAATTAAAGTGTTTTCTGTAATCTCTATACCTAAAAGATTTGGATTTATATTTATTTCTTTTAATAAATTTTCAATTATATCTGTAAAATTTTCATACATTATTTGTATTTCCGAAATATTTACAGATACAATTATAGGATCTTCTCTATTTTTATTTATTTCCTTTGAAAATACTAATGCTTTTTTTAATATATATTTTCCAAATATATTTATCATATTAACTTGTTCTATATAACTGATTATTTTTTCAACAGGAACATTCTTAAATTTTTCATTATTCCATCTTAGTAAAGCTTCAAATCCTATTATTTTTTTATTATAAGTATATTGTGGCTGATAATATAATTCTAATTCATTATTTTTTAAAGCTCTTTTAAGTTCTCTCTCTATTTCTAATTTAAATAATCTTTCTTTCTCAAATTCTTTAGTGTAAAAGGCATATTGATTTTTACCTCTAATTTTAGCTTTATATAAAGCAAAATCTGCTTTTTTTAATAAATCTTCAATTTTATTATCTTTAATTTTATCCGTTAAAATTCCAAAGCTTGCTGATATTGAATTTATTTTTTCTCTTTTTCTAAACTGATAATTTAAAGTCTTTATAATTTCTTTAACCTTTTTTATTAAAAACTTTTCGTTAGTTACATCTTTATAAATAATTATAAATTCATCTCCACTAATTCGTGCTACAAAAGCATCATTACAAACCCGTTTAAATATATTAGAAATCAATACTAAAACTTTATCTCCCCAATAATGCCCAAAGGTATCGTTTACCTTTTTGAAATCATCAATATCTATGGAAATTAATGAAGCATACTCTGTATCTTTCTTAATTTTTTTTAAATATGTATATATACTTCGTCTATTATTTAATCCCGTAAGTGAATCAGTAAATATTAACTTTCTTAATTCATCACTATAACCTTCAAAATTAACTATATCCATGTAAATAACAACTATTCCTATGACATTATTTTTATTGTCCCAAACTGGAATTTTATGAACTTCTATTGTTCTCAATTCTCCATTTATTATTTTTTCTCTAATAAATTGAATATTATCCCTTTTATTAATAACCATTTTATCTTCTAATATTATTTTCTCTATGAGTTCTTTTTTAAATTCATATCTCCAATTTTGCCCAATAATATCCTCTCTTTTAATATTATAATAATTCAAAAAATTATCATTTACTTCAAGTATTGAACTATTATTATCTTTTAAGATAATAGCAAATGGTATATTTTTTATTATAATATTCAAATTATTTTTATCCTTTTTTACTTTATATAATTCTTGTAATATTTCAATATTTTCAATTCTCTCTAAATACTTTCTAGCCTCTTTAGAATTAATTATATTCTTTAGACTTTTTTTACTCATATACTAAATTTACATCTCCTTATTATATTTAATTAAATAATATTTTTAATTAAATAATAAAATATACAAAAATTACTAATCTATTTTATTTTCGTACTAATACATATATTAATCAAGTATATATTTTTAAATAATACATTAATAATAAAAGCGATAAAAACTAATATTAATAGTTTTTATCGCTTTTATTAATTATATATAAATATTTAAATTGTTGGGCATATCTAAAAAATTATAAAAAAAAACCACTCAAAATAAGAGTAGCCAAAATCTAAACTAAAATAAATATATTGTGTATTTACATATATTCTGAATTAAAAACAAAAAGTATGTTTACTTTTTGGCAACTGGCTAACATAGTTTTTAAAATAAAAACCTTAGTCCCTATAGCTTTGCGTCCTTAAATTTCTCTAAGTTTGCCTATTTATTTTTACTATTAAATAGTACTATATTTTTATAAGCTTTTCAAGTATTTATTTTAACTAACATTATTTTATTATTCCTAAATCAGTTCTGAAATAAGCTCCTTTAAAAATTATATTTTCTACATTTTTGTAAGCTTTATATCTTGCTTCTTCAATATTATTTCCTATTCCTAAAACAGATAAAACTCTTCCACCACTTGTAACTAAGTTACCACTTTCAAGTTTAGCTCCTGCAATAAACACTTTATCATCAACATTTCCAATACTTATATTATATCCAGTTTCGTATTCTAAAGGATATCCTTCTGACGCCATAACTACATTTATACAAGTTTCATCTGAAAATTCTATATTTAAACTTTCTAAATTTTCATTCATAGCTGAATATATTATATCTAAAAAATCACTTTTCATAAGAGCTAAAACTGATTGTGTTTCAGGATCTCCCATTCTTACATTATATTCTAAAAGTTTTACACCATCATTAGTTATCATTATCCCAAAGAATATTATTCCTTTAAAATTAAATCCTTCTTCTTTTATTCCTTCTAGTGTTTTATCCATAATATTTTCTTTAAAATCTCTTAATACCTCATCTGTAACATATGGATTAGGACAAATAACTCCCATTCCACCTGTATTTGGACCTCTATTTTCATCATATATTTGTTTATGATCTTTAGCTGATATAAATGGCACAATAGTATTACCATCAGTTATAGAAAGAATTGATGCTTCAATACCTTCTAAAAATTCTTCTATTACTACTTTTTTACCTGCTCCATTGAATACATCTAATACCATAAAATCTTCAATTGACTTTAAAGCTTCACATTTATTGTTACATATAACAACACCTTTTCCAGCTGCAACTCCATCTGCCTTAATTACTACTGGATATTTACAATTATTTAAATATTCTTTTGCCTTATACACATCATAAAATACATTATATTCTGCTGTTTTCACTCCATATTTTTTCATAAAGTCCTTTGAAAAAGCTTTGCTCCCCTCAAGCATTGCAGCAGCCTTATTAGGTCCAAAAATTTTTAATCCTTCTTCTTCAAATCTATCTACTATTCCATTTATAAGAGGCTCTTCTGGTCCAACTATAGTTAAATCTATATTATTTTCTTTTGAAAACTTTATTAGATTTTCTATATCAGTTATATTTACATTTTCACATTTATCCTCAATTGCAGTCCCCCCATTACCTGGAGCTACATATATTTTATTTACCTTTTTATTTTTTGATATTTTCCATGCTATTGCATGTTCTCTTCCACCTGAACCAACTAAAAGTATATTCATATTTTAAAACCCCTTTTACTATATTCTAAAAAGCTTTAATTAATGTTTAAAATGCCTAATACCTGTAAACACCATTGATATACCATGTTCATTACATGCATCTATAGATTCTTGATCTCTTAAAGAACCTCCTGGTTGTATTATTGCTTTTATTCCATACTTAGCTGCTTTATCTACAACATCTCTAAAAGGGAAAAATGCATCTGATGCCAAAATTGTTGCTCCCTTTCCTCTTCTTAGAGCATCTTCTGTTGGCCAAATTCTATTAACTTGTCCTCCCCCAATACCTAATGCAATTCCATCATGTGCTACTACAATAGCATTTGATTTAACATATTTTACAACCTTCATTCCAAATATTAAATCATTCATTTCTTCTGAAGTTGGTTTTACTTCTGTAACAACTTTTAATTCATTAAAAAGATTTTTATCTTCTTCTTGTACTAATATTCCTCCATCAACTGTAACCATATACTTATCATCTTTTGGAAGATTTTCGAATTCAAGAACTCTTAAATTTTTCTTTTGCTTTAATATTTCTAATGCATCATCATCATATTCTGGTGCAGCAATAACTTCTAAGAAAATTTTAATCATCTCTTCAGCTGTTCTCTTATCAACTTTTTTATTAAAAGCTACTATTCCTCCAAATATTGATGTAGGATCAACTTCATAAGCTTTAATATAAGCTTCGTAAGTATCTTTTCCAACTGCCACTCCACATGGTGTATTATGCTTTAATGCACAACATGATGGTTCATCAAATTCATTAGCACATTTCCAAGCTATATCTACATCTTTAAAATTGTTGTATGAGAGTTCTTTTCCGTTTAAAACATTAAATGTATTCATAGCTCCATCTAGCATAGTTGATTCATAAAAAGCAGCACTTTGATGAGAATTTTCACCGTATCTTAATTGTTGTTTTTTTCTAAACGAAACTGAAAGATATTCCGGATATTCTATATCATCTAATAAAAAGTTTGAAATTGCAGCATCATAAGCGCTCATTAAATTAAATACTCTTCCTGCTAATTTTTTTCTAAGTTTATAAGAAACATCATTATTTTTTTCCATTTCATCCATTACAATTTTATAATCATTTTTATCAGATATAACTACTACATCTTTAAAATTTTTAGCAGCGGCTCTAAGCATTGTTGGTCCGCCAATATCAATAAATTCTACTTTTTCATCAAACTCTAAATTTTCACGAACTTTTTCAAAAAATGGATATAAATTTACAACAACATAATCTATTGTACTTATTTCTTTTTTGTTTAGCGTATTCATATGTTCTTTATTTTCTCTTATTGCTAATATACCTGCATGTATATTAGGATGTAATGTTTTAACTCTTCCATCTAACATTTCTGGAAAATCAGTAATTTCATTAACTTCAATTACTGAAATTCCATTTTCCTTTAAATACTTATATGTTCCACCAGTTGATATTATTTCAACATTTCTATTGATTAAAAACTTTGCAAATTCTAATATTCCCTCTTTATCAAACACGCTAATTAAAGCTCTCTTTTTCATTAAATTATTCCTCTCCTTTTAAAATATTTACTTTACCCTCTTTAATTTTCACTTTTCCTTCGCTTATATATTTAATAGCTAAAGGAAGTAATTTATGTTCTTTCTTCAAAACTCTATTTTGAAGTATTTCTGGAGTATCATTAAAATAAACTTTAACAGCTTCTTGTAATATTATTTCTCCACCATCTATCTCATTATTTACAAAATGGACTGTACATCCAGATATCTTTACTCCACTTTGTATAACTTTTTTATGAACATTTAATCCATACATTCCCTCACCACAAAATGAAGGAATTAATGATGGATGTATATTTATTATTTTGTCTTTATATTCTTCTAATAATTTTCCTTCCAATATAGAAAGATATCCTGCAAGAACTATTAAATCAATTTCTTTCTTTTTTACTAATTCTAATATTTTATAAGAAACTTTATCTCCAAATTCTTTTTTAGATACAATAAACGTATCTATATTATGTTTTTTAGCCCTTTCTATTGCATATATACCTTCACGACTTCCTATAACCATCTCTATTTTACAATTCAAAAAACCATTTTCCACACTATCTATTATTGATTGAAGATTACTTCCACTTCCTGATGCCAGTATTGCTATTTTAAACAAATCCCTTCACCTCCAGAAGTTATACTTCCTATTTCATAAGCAACTTCTCCCATCTCTAATAAATCTCTTAAAATATTTTCAGTATCCTCTTTATCAATACAAATTACAAAACCTATTCCCATATTAAAGGTATTGTACATATGACTTTTTTCTACTCCACGATTAATTATTTCCTCAAATATTTTAGGTAATGGATAACTGTCAGTTTTTATAACAGCAGTTAATTCTCTTCCATTAAACATTCTAGGAATATTTTCTATAAAGCCACCACCAGTTATATGTGCCATACCTTTTATTTCATATTTTTCAAGAAGAGAAAGTATTGGTCTTACATATATTTTTGTTGGTTTAAGTAAAGTTTTCCATATAGACTGTCCATCAAAATTTTCATCTAAATCTTTAAATAATTTTCTAACTAATGAATATCCATTAGAGTGTATTCCTGATGATACAATTCCTATAAGACTGTCACCAGCTTTTATATTTTTTCCACTTATTATTTTGTCTTTCTCTACAATCCCAACAGCAAATCCTGCTATATCATATTCTCCATCTCTATAAAACCCTGGCATCTCAGCAGTTTCACCACCTATTAAAGAAGTATCAGATAACATACATCCTTCTGCAACTCCTTTTACTAAGTCAGATGAAACTCTAGAATCTAATTTTCCACAAGCAATATAATCTAAGAAAAATAATGGTTTTGCTCCATGACATAAAATATCATTTACACACATAGCTACACAGTCAATTCCAACAGTATCATATTTTTTAGTTTTAAAGGCTATATCAAGTTTAGTTCCAACTCCATCTGTTCCTGATACTAAAACAGGCTTTTTATATCCTTCAGGAAGTTCAAACATTCCAGCAAATGAACCTAAACCATTTAAAACTAATTCCCCCATAGTTTTATTTGCATATTCTTTTATAAGCTTAACTGATTTGTATCCTTCTTCAATATTTACTCCACTTTCTTTGTAAGTTATCATTGCTCAAACCCTACCTTTCAAGATTATCTTCTATATCTTCCATAGGTGCTGAAACTGGATAAATTCCATTAAAACATCCAACACAAAAATTTCTTCTTCCATTAAAACTATCATACATTCCTTCTAAACTTAAATATCCCAAATAATCACAACCAATATCATCTTTTATTTCTTCTAAAGATTTATTTGCGCCTATAAGTTCACTTCTATATGGAGTGTCTATTCCAAAATAACAAGGATATTTAACTACTGGTGAAGCAACTAAAAAATATACTTCCTTAGCTCCAGCCCTTCTTAATGATTCAATTAAATGTTTTGATGTTGTTCCTCTAACTATAGAATCATCTATAAGAACAACTCTTTTTCCTTTAACATTTACTTTTAAAGGATTAAGTTTTACAGCAACAGCTCTTTCTCTCATTTCTTGTGAAGGAGTTATAAAAGTTCTTCCTATATATCTGTTTTTAACAAATCCAATATTATAAGGTATATTAGAAGCCTTTGCATACCCCATAGCTGCTGGTATTCCTGAATCAGGAACTGCAATAACAACATCAGCTTCTAATTGATGCTCCTTATAAAGTTTTTCTCCTTGCTTAACTCTACAACTATAAACATCAAGACCATCCATTATAGAATCAGGTCTTGCAAAATATATATACTCAAATGAGCAAGTTTGACAAACAGTATTTTCTGAATATCTATAACTTTTAATTCCACTATTATCTATTATTATTATTTCACCTGGATTTACATCTCTTATAAATTCTGCCCCTACTGAATCTAATGCACAACTTTCTGAAGATAATATATAATTCTCTTTATATTTACCAATACATAAAGGCCTTATTCCATTTGGATCTCTAACTCCTATAAGCTTATCTTTTGTCATAATAACCATAGCGAAAGAACCTCTAACTGCTGATATAGCATTGATTACAGCTTTTTCTATACCTCTTTTTGCTCCTCTTGCTATAAGACTTGTAATAACTTCTGAATCTACTGAGGTATGAAAAACATGTCCACCATCTTCTAAAAGTTCTCTTATAACATTAGCATTTACTATATTTCCATTATGAGCTGTTGCTATTTGACCTAATTTTGTACTACTTAAAAGAGGCTGTGAATTTTCAATTGTTTTAGCTCCTGCAGTTGAATATCTAACATGACCTATTGCTATATTTCCTTTTTTTTCTCTTAAAAATTCTATATCATCATTTTTAAAAGCATCCGTGATTATTCCAAGCCCCTTATGTGCAATAATTTCCTCTCCATTTGCTACTGCAATTCCTGTGCTCTCTTGCCCTCTATGTTGAAGTGCATAAAGACCATAATAAGTTAATTCTGAAACATCTATCCCATCTTTTGAATAAACCCCAAATACTCCACACTCATCTTTAAATTTATCGTTTTGAGGATCTATAATATATTCTTCTCTAGAATTAATCATAAAATAATACCTCTCTTTTTTTAAAATTACCCTTTAATTCTATTTAATATTTCTTTGTATGCTTCCTCTACATTTCCTAAATCTCTTCTAAATCTATCTTTATCTAATTTTTCTCCTGTTGTTGCATCCCAAAATCTACATGTATCTGGTGAAATTTCATCAGCAAGTAAAATTTCTCCTTTTTCATCTCTTCCAAATTCTATTTTAAAATCTATTAAATTTATATTTTGTTTCTTAAAAAATTCTTTTAATAAGTCATTTATCTTATTTGTCATATCATAAATCTTATTAAGCTCTTCAAAAGTTGTAGCTCCAATTGCTACTGCATGATAATCATTTATAAGTGGATCTCCTAAAGAATCATCTTTATATGATAGTTCAAAAACTGTAGTTTTAAGATTAAATCCTTCTTCAATTCCTAATCTCTTTGCCATACTTCCAGCTGCCACATTTCTAACTATTACTTCAAGTGGAATTATAGAAACTCTTTTACAAAGCTGATCTCTATCATTTAATTTTTTTATAAAATGAGTCTTTATTCCAGATTCATTTAACATTTGAAAAATTTTTGATGTTATTGAATTATTTAAAATACCTTTGTTATTTATTTGAGATTTTTTTTCTCCATTAAAAGCTGTTGCATCATCTTTGTAATGAACTATAACTTCATTTTCATTTTTGCTTCTAAATATTTGTTTTGCCTTTCCTTCATATAACATTTCTAATTTTTCCATTATAAATCAACTCCTTTTGAATTTTCTTCTATAAACCTTTTTTTCATTCTTCTTCTAAAGTCAACTAAATCGTCTTTTGTATTAGGATATTTAAGTGAAAGCATTTGTACAGCAAGCATTCCTGCATTATAACTATTATTTATACCAACTGTTGCAACTGGTATTCCCTTTGGCATTTGAACGATTGATAGAAGTGCATCCATCCCCTCAAGTGCTGCCTTAACCGGAACTCCAATGACTGGAATTGTTGTATGACTTGCAATAACTCCAGGAAGATGTGCCGCTAGACCTGCTCCCGCAATAATTATTTCACACCCTTTATCTTCTATTTCTTTTAATGTTTCAATTAACTTTTCTGGTACTCTATGTGCTGATAAAATAAACGCTTCATATTCAACATTAAATTCTTTTAAAGCATTGGCAGCTCCTCTCATAATCTCTATATCTGATTTACTCCCAAAAAATATAGCTACTTTCATTTATAAAACACCTCTTTTATTTAAAATAATTTACTCCTGCTTTAAATATTTTTTGATCAAAGTTTCCTAATATATTTTTATAAAGATTTTCCCCAACTCTTTCTGAGTGCCCCATCTTACCAAAGATTCTTCCATCTTTACTTGTTATACCTTCAATTGCAAAAACTGAACCATTTGGATTAAATGGCATATCCATTGTAGGTTCTCCATTTAAATCAACATACTGAGTTGCAACTTGTCCATTATCTACAAGTTCTTTTATAAGATTTTCATTTGCTACAAATTTACCTTCACCATGAGATATTGGAATTTGATGAATATCTGAAACTTCTACTTCACTAAGCCAAGGAGACTTATTTGAAACTATTTTTGTATTTACTATAGTTGACATATGCCTATTTATATCGTTATAAGTTAATGTTGCTGAATCTTCATCTATATCTCTTATCTCCCCATAAGGAAGTAATCCTAATTTTATAAGTGCTTGAAAGCCGTTACAAATTCCTAAAATTAATCCATCTCTATTATTTAAAAAATTCATAACACTATTCTTTATTTTTTCATTTCTAAATATAGTTGCTATAAATTTAGCTGATCCATCTGGTTCATCTCCAGCTGAAAAACCTCCTGGTATCATTATTATTTGAGCTTTATCAATTTCTTCTTTCAATTTATCAATAGATTCTAATAACATCTCTTTATTTAAATTTCTTATAAGTACTTCAGTAACAATTGCTCCTTCTTTTTCAAAAGCTTTTTTGCAATCATACTCGCAGTTTGTACCAGGAAATACTGGAATTACAACTTTAGGATTTTTAATTTTAACTTTTGATGATTTTATTTTAAAATTATTTTTTTCTTCTATTTTTATACCGCTTATATCGCTATTTTTACTATTTATTTTTGATTTAAATACATTTTCTAACTTTTCTTCATATGCTTCTTGTAAATAATTCAAATTAAATTCTAAGTCATATTCGTTACATCTAATATAATTACTTTCTAATGTTTTACCTATTACTTTATAATTTGTTCCTTCAAAATCTTTCTCTATATTTATATCTTTTTTAACTTCTAAAATTAAACTTCCATAGTTAAAACCAAATAACTCATCTTTAGAAACATTACTAAATTCTACTCCAATTTTATTTCCTAATGCCATCTTTGTTATTCCTTCAGCCACTCCACCAAACTTAATTGAATATGCTGAAATTACTTTTTTATCACATATTAATTCATGTAATTTATTAAAATTATTTTTTAATATATTTATATTTAATGTTCCATCTTCTATTTTTTTAGATTTTAACATTATAATTGTTGAGTTTTTCTCCTTAAGCTCTGGTGAAATAATATTTTTAGCTTTCTCAACAGTTACTGCAAATGAAATAAGACTTGGTGGAACATCAATATTTTTAAAAGTTCCTGACATAGAATCTTTTCCACCTATTGCTGGAATTTCTAAATCTTTTTGTGCTTTAAATGCCCCAAGTAATGCACTAAATGGCTTTCCCCATCTTTCTTCATCATTTCCTAACTTCTCAAAATATTCTTGAAGCGTTAACCTTATTTTTTTATAGTCTCCACCCATAGCTACAACCTTTGTAACTGATTCTATTACAGAATAATATGCCATATGAAACGGACTCCAAGTTCCAAGATAAGGATTAAATCCATATGTCATAATTGATGCATCTTTACTTTCTCCATTTAACACTGGAATTTTTGCTGCCATTCCTTCTGCTGGAGTAATTTGATACTTCCCTCCAAGTGGCATAAGAACTGTATTTCCACCAATAGTTGAATCAAATCTTTCTATAAGCCCCTTTTTGCTACATACATTTAAACTTTTTAATACATTAATCCATTTTTCTTTTATATCTACATTTTCTACATCATATGGATATTCTTCTATTTTATTAATCTTTATATTAGTTTCTTGAGTTTTTCCATTTGTATCTAAAAAACTTCTTTTTATATCAACTATTATTTTACCTCTCCAAGTCATTTTAAGTCTTTCATCATCTGTAACTTCTGCAACAACTTTAGCTTCCAAATTTTCTTCTTCTGAAAGCTCTATAAACCTTTTAGCATTTTCCCTTTTTACTACAACAGCCATTCTTTCTTGTGATTCTGATATAGCAATTTCAGTTCCATCTAATCCTTCATATTTTTTTGTTACTTTATCTAAATCTATATTAATACCTCTACAAAGTTCCCCTATTGCAACCGCTACTCCACCAGCTCCAAAATCATTACACCTTTTAATCATTTTAGAAACTTCTTTATTTCTAAATAATCTTTGTATTTTTCTTTCAATTACTGGATTTCCTTTTTGCACTTCAGCACCTGAAGTTTCTATTGAATCTTCTGTATGTTCCTTTGAAGAACCAGTCGCCCCACCAATTCCATCTCTTCCAGTTCTTCCACCAACAAGTATTACTACATCAGAAGCATTTGGCGTTTCTCTAACAACATTTTCTTTTGGAGCCGCTGCAATTACTGCTCCAATTTCCATTCTCTTTGCCACATAATTTGGATGATATACCTCATCAACTTGACCTGTTGCAAGTCCTATTTGATTTCCATAAGAACTATATCCATTAGCTGCCCCTAGTGTTATAGTTCTTTGTGGAAGTTTACCTTTTAAAGTTTCTTGTATGCTAACTGTAGGATCAGAAGCTCCTGTAATTCTCATTGCTTGATATACATACGTTCTTCCAGATAAAGGATCCCTTATAGCTCCTCCAAGGCAAGTTGCTGCTCCTCCAAAAGGTTCTATTTCCGTTGGATGATTATGTGTTTCATTTTTAAACATTAAAAGATATTCTTCTATACCTTTATCAGTTTCAACATTTACTTTTATTGAGCAAGCATTTATTTCATCTGATAAATCTAAATCATCAAGTAATCCCTTAAGCTTAAGTTCCTTCATTGATAAAGTTGCTATATCCATAAGGCTTATTTTTCTATTTGTATTTTCACCATATACAAATTCTCTTGATTTTATGTAATTTTCATATGATTTTTTTATTGGGTTTGTATATTTACTTTCTTCTATTTGGATTTTTTTGATAGATGTTTCAAAGGTAGTATGTCTACAGTGATCAGACCAATAAGTATCTATTACTTTAATTTCAGTAATACTAGGATTTCTATTTTCTTCTTTAAAATAATCTCTAATCATAATTAAATCTTCAAAACTCATTGCAAGTCCTTGAGTTTTATGAAAATTTTTCAATTCATTATCCTTTTTAGTTATAAAATCATTCAATATTTCAATATCTTTAGGAATAATTATATTATTTACCAATTCATTTGAATATAAAGAAACTTCTCTAGAATCTACTGGATTTATATAATATTTTTTTATTTTTTCTATTTCATTCTTTGAAAGATTCCCTTTTAAAACAATAACTTTTGAAGATTTAACCTCTGAATTGTTATTAGATGTTAATAGCATTATACATTCTTTTGCAGAATCTGCACGTTGATCATATTGCCCTTGCAAATATTCAACACAAAAAGCAATCTCATCTTCTTTTAACTTTATAATATCTTCATAAACATTATCAACTGGTGGTTCTCTAAAAATAGTGTTTAATGCCTCTTTATAATAAATTTCTTCTAAACTTCCTATTACATATTTATTTAATACTCTTACATTAATTAAATTATCTACTTTTAAATTTTCCTTAAAATCTTTTAAAAGTATATTTGCCTCTATATCAAAGCCATCTTTTTTTTCAACAAATATTATTTTATTATTAACCATCTTATCCCTCCACCATATTTTTATTAATCCTTTTATAAATACCTCTTTTTGTAAATTCAGAATATCACTCCGTAGCAAAAAAGTCAACATTATTCATTTTATTTATTTTAATATTCGTATTATAATACGTATATTAATTTAATATATTCTTTTTAAAATACGTATTTAATACATTTTTTATTTTAAAATAAAAAAAAAGCTGGTGATATCACCAGCAAGTTTCAACCTACGTAACCTCCTCTTTATGTAGAAGGTCATTTTTATTATAAACAAATTTAAAATTATTTATGCTAATAAGATAATTTAAAATATATTTTTAATTATCTTTTTAATCCATGCAATAAATCCTGTTTCTTCTTCTTGATTATTTTCTTTAACTTCCTTTGTTTCTGGGGCCTTTATTTCATTTGTTTTCATAATGAATTTTACACTACCATCCATTTTATTATTTTTTCCTGTAAAAGTATCATATTCATTAGATAATTTTACAAGCTCATCTTTAACTTCAATTACATCTTCAACCTTTTCTGTTGCCTCTTCTCCTTTATTACTTAAAGTTTTTATTCCCTTTTCATTAAATTCCTTCATACCATTATTTAATTTTTGACTTCCATCAGCAAGTTGATTTACTCCATCCTCTAATTGTGGTAAACTCTTTATTAACTCTCTTGCTCTTTGTACATTTCCTTTTTCTAATGATGATCTAGTTATTCGAAGTATATCTTCACTATCTTTTAAATCCTGTTGCATTGAAAGTAACTTATTACCCAAATATTTTACTTCCTTAATATTTAATTCTCCATTTCCACTACTTAATACAGCCTTAATACTATCTATTGTTTTTTGTGAAGAATCTAAATCATTATAAAATTTATTTATACTTTCTATTAAATTTTTATTTTCTTTTATTCCATTAATCATTTTATTTATTGATTCTATATTATTTTTATTTAATTTTATATCTTCTGATAATAAATTTAAGTTATTCTTTAATCCTTCTATAGCTTTTATATCATTTTCATTTAAACTTAAAATACTATCTCCAATTCCTTTTATTATTTTTTGATTATTATTGTCTTTATAGCTTGAATAAAATTTCGCTATATTAGCTCTTGAGCTTTCATTTGAAAGAACACTACTAGTTGAATTTAATATTGGATCTAATTCTTTTAAATCCTTTATACTTGCCATAATGACTTTCATATTTTCTCCATATCCATTTATTTTTTTAGCATCTAATTGTATTTGATCTTTTGTAAAATCTTTTTCTGTTAGACTATTTATTACATTTTTTAATTGAGCCCCTTGACTTCCATAGACTCCATCAATATATTTATTCACCTTTGCTTTTGCTTCTGCTAATGGTATTTTATTTTGATTCATTTCACCAATAACCATTGATTTCATTATCAAATAACTTGATCCATAAACCTTCATATCTGATGCCATAGCATTCATATTTTTTAGATTTTCATTACTCAACATTTTTTGAATATTTTTTATTTTTGAATTTATATAACCTAAAAAATTATTAGCCTTTTTATCTAAGCTTCCACCTGGTGTTGAATTTATAGCCCCATCTAATACTTTTTCCATTGGTTCAATTGAATTCTTTGCTTTCCTTGCTGAATTTATTAAATTTTGACCTCTTTTTAAGTTTTGTCCACTTATAATATTTGTCATATTATTTAATTTTTTTAAAGTTTCAGGATTTATATTTTCATATCCCTCTTTTAACTTCGTTATATCATTTAAAAGCTTATTAAAGTTGTCATCTTTTGAAAGCCCTCTAAAAGTATTAATTGAAGCTTCTAAAAGCTTTTGGTTTTGTAATATTCCTTCTCCATCTTTTATTAAAGTATTAACTTTATTAACATTATCCTCTGTAAATAAAGATAATACTTCTTTTGTTTTTGCTGTGTTTATATTTTTTGCAAAATAAGCATCATCTATTAATTTATTTGCTTTTGATACCTGTTTATCTGAATTTATAATTCCAAGAGCTTCTTTTAGATTATTGTTATTTAATTGTCCCTTTCCTTTATCTAATTCTTTTTTAGCTTTAAGTAACCCTTCACTTAAGGTATTAGTTCCTTTAAGCAATTCATCTGATGCATCATTTAATTTATTTAAAGAATCTTTTATTTCATCTATTGAATCAGCAGCTTTTAATTTACTTAAATCAGGTAACTGTGTTGTTGCAGTTATCATTATAGGTCCAAGTTCAAAATTCTCTACATATCCTTCTATTACTAACTTATCTTCAAGATTTATTTCTAAATCTTTATCATTTAAATTTAAACTTTCTTTAAGACCTGGAAATGCAGCAAAGGCTACAATATTATTATTTCCTTCTGATATAATTGTTCCTGAATTTACTTTTAAATCTTTAAATTTATCAATAGGAAGTTTAACTATAGTTGCTGTAGTTAATGGTGTATATATCTTTCTTGTTTTTCCATTAATATTTACATTTTTTGATGATTTATTTTTAAATTCTAATTCTATCCTTATTTTTCCTGACTTACCTGCAATCTCATTTTCCTTAACCTTTTCATCATTAATAAAATAATTTATTTTTACATCAAGTGGAATTTCTTTATCAGTATTTCCGCTATAATAAAGATCACTTCCATTTACCTTCCACTTAAGCTTATCTCCATCCTTAATTGGCTTGTCATCGCCTTTTATATTTTCTATATTTTTAAGACTTGTCTCATCTTCTATATCTAAATTTCCTGAATCTGTGTGTATCCAGTTAGTAACTGTTGTTTTCTCTACCTTACCATCAGAACTTAGATTTACATATACACTTTCATCTTTGTTTATTTCACTAGCTCCCGCAATTGTACTTGTAGCCATAGAACCTATTATTGCTAATGCTATTACTTTTTTAGACATTGATTTATACATAAATATCTCCCCCTGACTTATAAATTTTAACCACGCCATTTTAATGATGTTTTGTTTATTATTCCTTCTGAAACTAATAATAAAGATGGTAATATTAAAAGAATTACTGCCATACTAATTAAAGCTCCTCTAGAAATTAAAAAACAAAGACTTCTAATTAATGACATATCTGATACCATTGCTACAGCTCCTGTTGCTCCAAAAAAAGTAAGTCCAGATGTAACAATAGATTTTGCTGATCCTTTTACCGCTATAAGTATAGCTTCATGTTTTTCATATCCCTTTCTAAGTTCTTCTCTAAACCTAGATGTCATTAAAATTGCGTAATCAACTGTTGCTCCAAGTTGTATTGTTCCAATTACTATACTAGCTACAAAAGGAATTTCATTTCCAGTATAATAAGGAATACCCATATTTATAAAAATAGCAAATTCTATAGCAGAAACTAAAAGTATTGGTACTGATATTGATTTAAATACTATTAGTATTATCAAGAATATTGCTATTATTGAATATACTGATACCATTTTAAAATCTCTATCTGAAGTTGTTATTAAATCCTTTGTAAGAGGTCCCTCACCAGCAACTAAAGCGCCTTTATCATAACTTTTAACGATATCTATAATTTCATCAATTTGTTTATTTTCTTCATCTTTTGCTGCCTTATATTCTGAATTTGCAAGTATAAGATTATATCCACCACTTTTAAATATCTCCCTTATATTTTTAGGAATAAATTCTTCTGGAACTGCTGGACCTATTAATTTGTCATAAGATATTACTGATGTTATTCCTTTAACATCCTCTATTTTCTTTGTTATTTCCTTAACCTTATATGGTTTTACATTTTCATTAACTAAAATAAAATGTGTTGTCATCATATTAAACTTATCTTTTAATTTATTTGTTGCTACTATAGATGGCATATCCTTTGGCAAAGTTTCATCTAAATTATAATAAACCTTTGCATTATTTGAACCATATATAGCTGGAACTAAAAGTATAAAAAATATTGCTATAAAAACTTTATAGTGAGTTGTTACAACTTTTGATAAATTATCAAAATTAGGAATTATAGTTTTATGTTTATATTTGTGAATTAATTTATCAAAAGTAAGGATTAATGCAGGTAATACTGTTACTGAACATATAACTCCAATTACAACACCCTTAGCCATAACTAAACCAATATCTCTTCCAAGAGTTAAGTCCATAGCACATAAAGCTAAGAAACCAGCTATTGTAGTTAATGATGATCCTGATATTGAAAGCATTGTTGTTTGAATTGCTTCTGCCATAGCTTGCTTTCTATTCTCAAACCTTGTAAGTTCTTCTTCATACCTATGCATTAAAAATATTGAGTAATCCATAGTAACTCCAAGTTGAAGTACAGCCGCCAAAGCTTTAGTTATATAGGAAATTTCACCAAATATTATATTAGTACCAAGATTAAATAGTATTCCAATTCCTATTGATACTAAAAATATTATAGGTACAAATGTAGATTCCATAGAAATTAATAAAACTACTAAAGAAATTATTACTGCCAATATTACATAAAACGGTGTTTCTTTATCAGCCAAATCTTTTGTATCTTTAAGAATCGCTGACATACCACTTAAAAAGCACTGGTTATTTGTTACTGATTTTATTTTTTCAATTGCATTTAATGTATTTTCTGATGCAACTGAATCATTATATTTTATAATGACCATAGTTGAATCACCATTAAACATTTGTTTTTTAACATCATCTGGTAACATATCTTTAGGAACTGATATGTCTAGTGCATCATCTATCCAAATAGCATTTTCTACACCTTCAATATTTTTAATTTTTTCCTTAAGTTTTACTACATCCTTATTTGGCATGCCTTCAATTATAAGCATTGAAGTTGCAGCATCTGAATAAACATCATCAAGTACTTTTTGACCCTTAGTAGAATCTAAATTCTGTGGTAAGTAACTTAAAATATCATAATTTATTTTCGTATTTATAAAACCAAAAATAGCTGGAATTATTAATACTGCAGTTACTATTAAAACTGTTTTTGTGTGATTAGAAATCCACTTCCCAAAATTCTTCAATATTATCCCCCCTTATATGACTATTAGTCATTTATTTTTATTATACCATTATATGTATTAACATCCAAATATTTTGATTAAAATTTTATAAAGTTTTAAATAAACTTAAAATTTCCATTTAAATTTTCTGTGAATTATAAATACTGTTTTAAATATTAAACTTATTGTATAATAACTTTATAATATTAAATTTTAAGTTTAATATTTAACTTGAAGTATCTATATTAGCTATATTGCTTTATAAAATTTATAAATTAATAATAGTAAATATAATAAATATTTTTAAAGGAGCGTTTTTATTGTTTGGTTATGTAACTCCTCTAAAACCAGAATTAAAAATTAGAGAATATAATCAATTTAAAAGTTATTATTGCGGAGTTTGTTTAAGCATTAAAAATCTTTATGGAAACATTCCTAGAGTATCTTTAAATTATGATATGACTTTCTTGGCACTACTTTTAGATGGATTAATGAATGAAAAATTAGATTTAAAATTAAAAAGATGTATGGCTCATCCTACAAAAAAAAAGCCAATTTTATTAAATAATACTGCGTTAAACTATGCAGCTACTATGAATGTAGCTTTAGTTTATTATAAATTATTAGATGATGTTTATGATGATAATTCATTAAAGAGTAAATTTTTCCTTAATATTATGAAACCTTATCATAAAAAATTTCCATCTTCTATAAAAAAAATAAACTTATCTATTGAGGAAAATTTAAAATACCTCACAAAACTTGAAAATGATAGAAACTTTGTTTCTATAGATGAAATATGTGACCCTTTCAGTAAAATTGTAGGTATTATTCTTAAAGAATTTCCTTATAAGTTTAAAGAAGATTCATTAACTTTAAGGGAAAATCTTTATACTTTTGGCTATTCTTTAGGTAAGTGGATATATTTAATAGATGCTTTAGATGATTTAGAAAAAGATATGAAAGAAAAAAAATTTAATCCAATAAATTTTTTATACAACAAAAATAACTTAACTTATGATGAATTACTAAAAGAAATAAAAAAAAGAATTGAATTTAATATTTTTAATTCAGCATATACTTGTAGAGAAATTTTATCTAAACTTCCTCTTAATAAAAATAGAGAGATTTTAGAAAATATAATTGACCTAGGTATGATGGATAAATACATTAATATAACAAATAAATGTAAGTGTAAAAAGAAAGGTAGTGAAATTTAAATGAATCCTTATGAAGTACTTGGCTTAAAAGAAGGAGCATCACAAGAGGAAATTAAAAGTGCATATAGAAAGCTTGTAAAACAATATCATCCAGATCAATATGGTGATAATCCCCTAAAAGATTTAGCACAAGAAAAGCTTACAGAAATAAATGCAGCTTATGATATGTTAACAAAAGGAAATAATAATTCAAGCTATAATACAAATAGTAATTATAACAATTCATCTTATAATAATCAAAGTAACAATGATATATATACTTTTCAAGAAATTAGAAGACTTATACAAAGTAGAAACATACCTTTAGCTGAAAATAAATTAAATTCAATATCTAACAGAAATGCTGAATGGAACTTCTTAATGGGAGTATGTCATCTTCAAAAAGGATGGTATGATTCAGCTGTTAATTATCTACAAACAGCTGTAAATATGGATCCTAATAACTTTGAATACAGTCAAGTATTAAATCAAATAAACATGAGAGCTAGTAATTATGGAAATCCATACAGAACATCTGGTGCAGGTAATGCAGATGCTTGCAATTGTTGTTTAAACCTTTGGTGTTTAGATAGTCTTTGTGAATGTTTTGGTGGCGATCTTATAGGTTGCTGTTAATAAGTTTTGGAGGCTTATTATTATGAAAAATTTAAAAGCTAAAGATTTAGCATTAGGTGGTATACTAACTTCATTAACTATAATTGTATTATTTATTAATATTCTTATACCAATAAATACTTTTGCTATTCTTACAATTTCATCTTGTTTTGTTCCTATAGCAATTATTAGAAGTAATGTACAGGTTGGAATCTTTGTTTATATAGCTTCATCTATAATAGGGTTCTTTTTAGTTCCATTAGATATAATGATTCCTTTTATACTTTACTTTGGAATTTATGGTTTAGTTAAGTTTTATATTGAAAAACTAAGAAATATGCCATTAGAAATATTATTAAAATTATCATTTTCAAATATAATGCTAATTTTAGGCTATATTTTATTCACAAAATTTATAGCACCTATAAATTTAAATATTCCTATATGGATTCTTATTATATTAGCTCAAATTGCATTTCTTATATTTGATTATGCCTTAACATTAATAATAACGTTTTATATTTCTAAATTTCATAATAAGTAAAAAAACAAAGCACTATTATTTTATAATAGTGCTTAATGTTATTCAAAAAATTTATATTTAATCATGTAAACTTCATTTTTAATTAATTGAATTTAATATTTTTTTAAGTATAATATCAATTACCTCTCCTAAAATTATTATTACAAATAATCTTGTATATACAAATAAAATATATGTTAAAATAACTAAACCGATTCCTGCATATCCAATTAATAAAATTGTGACTTTATTTAAAGAAATAGTACTATCCCTATTTAACTGATTTGATAAATTATCTATACTATCTATACATCCTTGAAATTTACCTTCAAAAAGAAATGCAATTACTCTATCAATAATAAATATACTCCAAAAAATAACGCTTAATTCATTTCTAAAAGCAAAAATATATATAAGCAACATAATTATACCTAATGTAGGTAATATATAATCCGCAACTATTTTTCTTAATTCTTCCATAATTAAATTCTCCTGTAACTTTAAATATTTTCGCTTATAATTATGATACCAATTATTTTGTATATATTGCAATAATTTAATCAAATATATAAAAAAAGATATACAATTTTGATTATTGTATATCTTTATAAAAATCATAATAACTTATAAAGCTGTTTTTCTAACAAAACACCTTCTTTAGCTTCATAGTCATATTTAATACTATATTCTATACACCCTTTTACAAAATCTGCTGAATTCTTAACTCCATCTTCTAATGTGTTTTTATTTAGTAATTCAGTACATAAAGTTGCTGTAAATATGTCACCTGTTCCTGGATAAGATTTTTCTAATCTTTCATGCTTTATAATGCTTAAATTTTCTCCTTCTAAAATAGCAATTCCTATTTTATCATTGCAAGGAACCGAAGTTATAACTATATTTTTAGCTCCAATTTTTCTTAAATCTTTTAAAATATCCTTTATATCTTCTTCTTGAAAATTTAAAAAATCTTTTTCTTTTCTTCCTGTCAAATATAGTGCTTCTGTAAAATTTGGTGTAATTAAATCACTATATTTTAAAATCCTCTTTAGCTTTTCTACATAATCATTATTAAACCCATTATAAAGAGTATTATTATCTCCAAATATAGTATCTAATATAACTAGTCCATCCTTTTTTTCTTTTAAAAATAATTCTACTTGTTCTATTTTTTCTTTATTAACTAAATAACCTATTAAAGTTAAATCAAAATTTATTTTATTTTTATTCATGTTCTCTAGTGATTGCTTAATAAAATTTTTACTATCGATTTTTGCTATACTTTTAAAACCACCTGTATGGCTTGATAATACTACAGTCGGAATAGGACAAACCTCTATTCCCCTAATACTCATTATAGGTAATATGTTTGTAATAGATGCTTTGCCAATAGAACATAGGCTGTGTATTACTAAAGCTCTATTTATAGGTTTCTTCAAAATTTATCTCTCCGTTCCGATTAATTCATTTGCTTTATAAATATTTTACTAGCTGATTTTATAGCTATTGATAAAGGTATTGCAATAGCTACTCCTATGGTAGTTGTTGTTATTGATGTTAGAAGTGATGTTACAGCTCCTTGCCATCCCTTAAATATTATCCAATTAAAAATAAAATATCCAACTAATGATACTATACCTCCAGATATAAAACCAATCATATTTTGTACTATATTTTTCCCCTCTTTACCATTCATAAAACAAATCTTACCTGCAACATATCCTGTTAATCCTTTAATTATAAACGTAGGAATTGTCCAAAGTACAAATGCAGGATTTAATGCATCCATAAGTGCACTACCTATAGCTGCAGGAATAAAAGCTTTTTCTCCAATTAATACTGCAACTATAAATATAACTGTTGTTCCTAGATGTATCATTGACATCCCAGCACCTATTGGAATTTCAATATGAATATAAGTTCCTAAAAATACTAAAGCTGAAAACATTGATAACATAACAAGCTTTTTAGTGCTCATTTTTTTCATTTTAACTTCCCCCCATTTATTTTTTAATCTTCTTTTATGTTATGCTTTTAAAGTATCAACTGTCAAATGTACCGATACATTATAATAAATAAATATTATAATTACCTATAAACTTATTTATTTCAAAAAAAAATAGGGCTGTAAAACAGCCCTTATATTTTAATATTATTTCATTAATTTTGTAATCTTCTTGCTAAGTAATAATAATACTATTCCAAGTACTATACATACTCCTGATATTGAACCAAATATTTCTAAAGGTCCTAATGTTTCTAATCTTGATGCTATAACACCAGCTAATAAATTTGCTACTCCTGTTGCAGCAAGCCATAATCCCATTAATAATGAAGCATACTTAATTGGTGCAAGTTTTGATACCATTGATAAACCAATTGGTGATAAACATAACTCTCCAACAGTATTACAGAAATATGTTAATACAACCCACCACATACTTGCTTTGGCTACTGGATTTTCAGCGCCTCCAATTGACATAACTGCTCCTACCATAAATAAGAAACCAATTCCTAATATTATCATACCCATTCCCATTTTAACTGGTATTGATAAATCACCTTTATCTCTATTAGCTAATCTAATCCATAACTTAGCTAATATTGGTGAAAGTATTAAAACAAAGATTGGGTTACATGATTGGAACCATGAAACTGGTATTGTCATTCCAAAAAGTTCTCTATTAGTTAATTTTTGAGTAAACATTGTTAATGAACTTCCTGCTTGCTCAAAGCCTGTCCAGAAGAAAATAACAAATGCTGCTAATATTATTATAGATAATACTCTTCTTTTTTCTTGCTTAGTTAAAGGTTCATTACTTGCCTTTTTATTTTCATTTTTAGCTTCTTCCTTATTAATTCCTCCAACATGAGATAAATATTTTGGTGAAAATACCATAAATATAATCGCACCTAGAACCATACCAATAGCAGCTGCTAAAAATCCATATTTAAATCCATAATGCATAACACCATTTGAAGTTGTTGCGAAGATATTTTCTGCTAATAATCCACATATTAAAGGTGCTATTAATGAACCTAAGTTTATTCCCATATAAAATATTGTAAATGCTGAATCCTTACGCTTATCACCTTTATCATAAAGTTGACCAACAACAGTTGATATATTAGGTTTAAAGAATCCATTACCAGCAATTAATAACGCTAATCCTATGTAAAGCCCTACTCTACTTCCATTAACAAATAATGAGAAGTTACCTATGGCCATAATAATTGCTCCAATTAATATAGCTTTCTTTTGTCCTAAAAAATTATCTGCAAGCCATCCTCCTATAATTGGAGTAAAATATGTGCATCCAGTATAAATAGCATATATAAAAGCCCCTGAACTTACACTATAACCTAAACCACCTTGTACAAGACTTACTGTTAAGTAAAGCATTAAAAGTGATCTTAATCCGTAATAACTAAATCTTTCCCACATTTCAGTTAGGAATAATAAGTAAAGACCTGCTGGATGTTTTAATCTACTTTTTGTAGCAGGTACATCTAATGTTGTCATAAAAATTCCCCTTTTCATTTATCTTTTGCTTCAATTTTGCAATTTGTTTTTGAAAACTTTCTTTAATCGATGATAAAATTATAGCATTTACAGAAAAATAATTCAAGTTATTTCTTCCTTTTATTTAATTCAATTAACTTTTTTATGAAATTTATATATTTTATAAGGGTATTTTTTATTAATTTAATAATAAAATATCATTTTTTTAATTTTTCTTTATTAATCCTTTAATTTTTTTATTGTATTTCCATACAGTACATTTGATTTTTTATGTAATACACTTGCAAGTTATAATAATATAAGATTCATTTTAGAGTTGATAATTGACACTTTATTAATAATAAATAAAAATTCAAACATAAATTTAATTTAAATTCTTCTGTTATACCTGAAATTTTCTTAAAATAATAAAAATAATTATTTTAGAATATTTACAAAAGAATATATAATTTTGTATTAATAAATTTAATTGTCTTTTTAATAAAATATAAATTTATTTCAAATAAAAAATTACAAGTATAAACTATAAATTAGAATATACTTGTAATTTAATATTCGTAAAATCATTTTATTTTTGATACTATTCTTAAAATATCACTCAAACTTATTTTATGTTTTGAATTTATCTTTTCTATATATTTTATTAATTCTTCATCTGTATTTTTATTAAAGATTTTTATATCCTCATTATTTAATTTTATATTTAACTTTGTATCCTCAAAATAATAAATTATACCCCTTACCTTAATATTATATCCTATTTCTTTTATGTACTCATTAATATTATTCATTTGCTTTTTTAATATAAATATAGGATTATTTATTTTTTTGAAACCAAATTTATTTTCTAGTTTCCACTTATTATCAAAATCATTTCCTCTTATAATTCCATTACCATTCCTACTATATATTATAAAAATCCCTTTATCATTTATACATAATGTATCAATATAATTTATTCCACTTTTTAAAGATATTTTTACATTATTTAATATATAATTCTTATTATCTAATCGCCTTAAAACAGCAGGTTCTATTTTAATATCTTTATTTTTCCGTTTATTTAAATCAATAAACCCATTTTTAAACTGTTGTTTTTTTAAATATTTATTTTTGGAATAACTATATGTTAATACTAAAGATATTAGTATTATAGTAAAATCATAATATTCATCTAAAATTTTATAAACATAAAAAAAGCTATCTATTACTTCAAATAATAATTTAACTATAAATATAAATATTATAAAAGTAATTATAATTGAAAATTTATTAAGTTCTACTTTTCTAACTAATTTTTCTTCTTTAATATTAGTAACATCTATTAGTATAGCCATTTATTTCACCTCATTACATAAATTAAAGGCTAGAAATTATTTCTAGCCCTTATTATTATGTACCAATATTAAAATTATTATATAAAATTATACTATTTTAATTATTCAACATGAGATGCTAAATCTTGAAGTTTTTCCAGTGCTAATGCTGCTCTTTCATCATCATCTACAAGAACAACTAAAAAATCTCCAGAAAGAATTTTTGTATTTCCTTTTGGTATAATTTCTTTTCCACCTCTCTTTATAGCAACTAAAAGACATCTATTTGGCCATTCTATATCTTTTATAAATTTACCTTCAACTTTACTTCCCATAAATACTGAAACCTCTAATAATGTTTTATTAACATAAGCCTTACATTCTTCACTATCACAATCTAAGTTACCACATTTTTTAAGTCGTCTTTCTAAAAGACTTTCATATATAGGTTCTGATTTTAATATATCAGAAGTAACATATGAAGCAATTACAACTACAGTAAGTGCTAATAAATGTTCAAATGATCCTGACATTTCAGTAATCAAAACAATTCCTGTTATAGGAGCTTTAACTATTGATGCAAAGTGTCCTGCCATAGCAAGTATTATAAAATTAATTATATATATTACCGGTATATTAGCTGCCTTACAAACAACTATTCCAAATATATTTCCAACTATTGCTCCTAATACTAACAATGGAAAGAATATTCCTCCAGGAGAATTAGAACCGAAACTTATAAATGTAAATAAGTATTTAACAATTAAAAATAAAAGTAACATCCAAATAGTGAATCCTCCATTTACAAGACTCATAATAAGAATATGTCCCCCACCTAAAAGAAGTGGTGCTGTAAGTCCAATTATTCCTGCACATATGAAAGGAATCATTACTTTTATTTGAACTGGAACATTTTTAAACTTACCATATATATCTTGTGTTTTAAGTATTCCTTTGCTAAAAATCGCACCAGTAATTCCTAATATAATTCCTAATAATATTAACGCCCAATAATATTTTAATGGAAATACTTTTACATCTGAAAAACCTAGAGCAGGTTCAATTCCTAAAAAATTTTTACACATAAAATCTGCTGCTATAGAGGCTGACATAGCTGAAAGTAAAACCAACGGAGAAAAATTTTTATGTACCTCTTCTAATGCAAATATAACTCCTGATAAAGGAGCATTAAAAGCTCCAGCAAGACCTGCACTTGCACCACTTGTTATTAAAAACTTATCTTCAATATTTATTCTTTTACATACCTTTGAGAAACCTTGCCCTATTGATGCCCCCATTTGAACTGATGGACCTTCACGACCTACTGATAATCCAGCAACTAATGCCATAGTTCCACCAACAAATTTAAAAACTAAAACTCTTAACCAATTAGCCTCAAGCCTTTTCATAAGTATGCCTTCTACCTGCGGTATACCACTACCTGATATCATAGGATCCTTTTTAACTAAACATCCAACTATAAATCCCATAATTCCTAAAACTACAAAAACTAAAATTATGTCTAATGGATTTCCTTTTGCATAAACGTAAAATTTAATTAGTAGAGGAGATAACTTTTCAACTAGCACTCTATTTGCAACAATTACTAATCCTGCAATTAATCCAATAAGTGCAGATTCCCATATTAATCTAATTTTCAAATTATTTCTATGGGGAAAAATTTCTTCTACTCCATCTTTATTTTTTTTCATTAATAATTCCCCCTTAAATACAGTCTATTTTTAATTATATATTTTATTTATAATAATAGAAAATTATATTAATCTCTTAAATTGCTACTTGGTATCATTTTATTTGATTTAATTTAATTAAATCTAAATTAACATATATTTCTTTAAATATCTCTTAATATCTATTATTATCCTCTAATTTCTAATATATATAATTTAATTTTTTGTAAACTAAAATATAAAGAGAGAGTATTTACCTCTCTCTTTATATTTTATAACTATTTTTTAAAATTTATATGGCTATTTCTTCTTTACTTTTAAGAATTTCTATTATCTTATTTGATTTCATTTCTAATATTCCACAATTCAAAACAATTTCCTTTGATTTATTATAATTATTAAAAATTTCTACTGCATTATCAAAATCATTAAAAACCTTCCAATAACCACATATTAAACATTTCTTTTTATTACATTCCATAAAATCAATAACATCATCTAATGGTATCCCTAAAAATATTCCAAGTTCATGAGGACAATGAATCTTTTCATATCTATAAACTAAAACATTTAATATATCTTTGATATTAAAATTTAAATTAATTGTATATCCTAATTTAATTAAAAACATTTTTATCTTTTTTGAACTTATAACTTTTTTTAATTTTTCCTCTGAATATATAAGTAATATAATAGCGTTTTCATCTTCTCTTAATACAATATAATCTAAGTCTATCTTATTCATAAAAGTTTTTTTATAATTTCTCCAAATTAAATATTCTTTACTTTTCTTTTTTAAAGTTATAGTTGAAGATGGCTTAAAGCCACTTACTACTGGTGCTAATAAAAATAACATATATTTATCAAAGTATTCAATATCACTAACATAATTTAATTTATCCATAAATAATTTAACTTTATTCCCCATCTTCAACTCTCCTTTTACTTACATTTCACCTATTCTTTTTCCAATTTCTATCAATTTATCCCTGTCGTCACCTTCTGGAAATTCTTTAACTATTACTTCTCTTTCTAATAACTCAGCTCCTGAACCTTCCATTCTTTCTTCCCAATTTGTCATAAACTCTCCATTTCCCCATCCGTATGAACCAAAAAGAACCATCTTCTTTCCTGATACTTCGCCTTCTATTAATTCTACAAATGGTTCCATTTCGCATTCTTCTATAACTTCAACTCCCATTGATGGTGAACCTAAAATTAAAACATCACAATTTTTAACATCATCTATTGATGCATTATCAACAGTTTTTAACTCTACACTTGCTCCTGAATCATTTAATCCTTCTGCAATTAATTTTGCCATTTCTTCTGTATTTCCTGTTCCTGACCAATAAATTATATTTGCTTTCATATAATTCTACCTCCTAATTGATATTGATTATCATTATTTAATGATATTTTATTCTATCCTTTATATATTGTCAATAGTTTAATTTTAAAAATAAAAAATCACTTCCATAAACATGAAAGTGATTTTTATATAAGTAATAATATTTATTATTTTGATATTCTTCTTCCTAACTCAACTAGCTTGTCTAAATCTTCTCCTTCTGGTTCTCCCTTTACAACTACACTTTTTTCTAAAAGTTCTGCTCCATTATCTTCCATTCTTTGTTCCCATTCATCCATGAAGGCTCCGCCTCCCCATCCATATGAACCAAAAAGAATCATTTTCTTTCCTGATACTTCTCCTTCTATTGATTCGATAAATGGTTCAACTTCTGTTTCTTCTAAATTTTCAGCTCCCATAGCTGGTGAGCCTAAAAGAACTATATCGCAATCTTTAATTTCATTTTCTGATGCAGAATCCATAGTAAATAAATTTACTTCTGCCCCATTTTCTTTTGCTCCACTAGCTATTAATTCAGCCATTTTCTTAGTGTTTCCTGTTGATGAATAATATATAACATTAATTTTCATAATATCTACCTCTTTCTAATTAATAATAATTATCTACTAATAATATACATTAATTATCCATTTCAGTCAATAGATTTTGGAAAATTTCTTATAATTTTACTCTGATTTATTTTAACTTACCATTTTCCATAATTAAAATCCTATCTGCAACGTTGTTTGCAAAATCAATATCATGTGTAATTATCATTATTGATATTCCATCTTCATTTAATTTTTTTATTATCTTAGATACTTCTATTGTTGTTTCAGGATCTAATGCAGATGTTGGCTCATCAAAGCATAATATTTTAGGGCTCATAGCTAATGCTCTTGCAATAGCAACTCTTTGTTTTTGTCCTCCTGAAAGTTCATTTGGATAACTATTTTCTTTTCCATTCATTGATAAATTATCAAGAAGTTTTAAAGCTATTGCTTTAGCTTTATCTTTGTCCATTTTTAAAACTTTAATAGGAGCTTCAATTATATTTTCAATAACAGTCATATGTGGAAATAGATTAAAATTTTGAAACACAACTCCTATGTCCTTTCTTATTTCTTTCAATAATTTACCTTCTGAATATTTTCCATCAGCAAAGAAAGTTTTATCATTTATAATAATTTTTCCATTATCACACTTTTCAAGACCTGTTACACATCTTAATAATGTTGTTTTTCCTTCTCCTGATTTTCCAACTACAACAACTGTTTCACCTTTTTTTATATGTAAGTCTAAATTTTCAAAAATATTATTATTTCCAAAGCTCTTTTTTATTCTTTCAACCTTTAACATAAAATCTTCTCCTTACTTATAATAATTGTACTTTTTTTCTAAAACTTTAAATATGTTAGTTAAGATTAAAACTAATAAAATATATACTATTCCTACAAGCAACAATGGTAATAATGATGCATATCTATTTGTAGCAATTTTTCCTACCATTAATATATCTTGAAGCCCTACTATATAAACTAATGATGTATCTTTTATAAGGGTTATAATTTCATTTCCTATGGCTGGAATAACCCTTTTAAATGCCTGTGGTAAAATTATTCTTTTATATATATTAAATTCTGAAAGTCCTAACATACTTGAAGCTTCAATTTGTCCTTCATCTATTGATTCAATTCCAGCTCTAAATATTTCTGTAAAATATGCTGCATAATTTAAAATAAAAGCAACTACTGCTGCATCAAATCTATTAAATTTTATTCCTATTAAAGGTAGTCCAAAAAATACAAATATAATCTGTAAAAGAAGTGGTGTTCCTCTCATAAGTAATATATAAGTATCTATAATACATCTACTAACTTTTGTTGCTTTCTCTCTAAAAATTGATATTAAAATACCAAAAGGAATCGAAATTAAAGCCGTTAAAATAAATATACTTAATGTAATTTTCAATCCATTTAATAACTGTGGTAATAATACTTCTATATTCATCTTAAAATTCTCCCTTTAATATAATATCTTTTCCAAACCATTTTTTTGATATTGCACTTGCTGTTCCATCTTTAATAACTTCTTTTAAACCTTTGTTTATTTCTTCTTTTAATTTTTCATCATTTTTCCTAATACCAACAGCAAAATATTCTTCACCAAAATTTTCATTTAATACTCTATATTTATTTGCTCCTCTAGCATTAATATAATACCTAGCCAGAACCTCATCTGCAACTACAGCATCAATTCTCTTTGCATCTAAATCCATAAGAGCATCATTATTAGATTGATATGCTATATAATTTTTTCTATTTAAACTATTTAAAAATTTCTTATCTTTTGATATTGCGTCTGCTGCACTTGAAGCTGATTGAACCCCAACATTTTTATCTTTTAAATCCTTTTTGTCTTCTATATTACTATTTTTTCTAACTATTATTACTTGTTTATCTGATATATAAGGAATGGAAAAATCAACTTGTTTTTCTCTTTCTTTAGTTATTGAATACCCACTCCATATTAAATCTATATCTTTATTTCTAAGTTCTGTTTCCTTAGTAGTCCAATCTATAGGTTGAAAGATTATTTGTTTATTTATTTTTTCTCCCACAGCTTTTGCAAGATCTATATCAAAACCAACAACTTTTCCAATATCATCTTTAAATCCCATTGGTACAAAAGTATCATCATATCCAATTATAATTTTGTTATTATATTCTGTTTTATCCTCTTTATTTAATAAGTTAACTATAAAAATTATACTTATAATTACTAATATCCAAATAAATATTTCTATAAAAATTTTCCTCATAAACTCCTCCTAAAACTTTTATTATTTAATACTTTAACACGCTAAATTATTAAAGTCAATATATAAAAATAAACTCCTAGAGTTATTTTTCTAGAAGTTTATTTATTAAGTAATTCTTTTAAAGTGCCACTAACTTGTTCCGTATGCCCAACAACTGTATCATTAACTTTTTTTTCTATATCTTTTGTATCTTTCTCTAATTCTTCTTTTATATCTTTATATTGAGTTGATACCTTTTTAGATTCATCTATTTTACTTTTAATTTCTAATGTTTCTGGTAATTCTAATTTTAAAGATATGTCTTTGCCTATTTCTTCTACGTTAATTTCTTCATTTTGAGCTACATCTGTTTTTATTTTATTATCTCCAGCACACCCTGCTAACATAAAAACAGATAATGTTAAGACCATAACTATTATAAATTTTTTCATTGTGTCCTCCTCGCTTAAGATGTTCTTAATTTGAGATATTTTAATTTTATGATTATATTTAATAAGTTTTCAATAACATTTAATTAAGTTTTACACAATGTTAATATAAAATCCCTAGAAATTCATATTTCTAGGGATTTTATTCTAATTATTACTATCTTTTAACATTTCTCCTATTGCAGCTATACTTCCAAGTGATGATAAAGTTTCATTTGGTAAAATAAGTTTATTAGCTGGATTATTGGCCATCTCTTTAAGAGCTTCAACTTGTTTTAAAGCAATTACTCTTTCATCAGTTCCTGACTCTATAATAGCAGAGTTTATTTTTCTAACAGCTTCTGATTCTGCCTTTGCTATTTCTTCTATTGCTTTTGCTTTACCTTCAGCTTCTAATAATTGAGATTCTTTTAAACCTTCTGCTCTTCTTATTTGAGCTTCCTTTTCAGCTTCAGCTTGTAATATTTTAGCTTGCTTTTCTCCTTCAGCCTTAGCAATCTGTGATTGTCTTAACCCTTCAGCTTGAAGTATCATAGCTCTCTTATCTCTTTCAGCCTTCATTTGTTTTTCCATAGCATTTTGAATTTCTGCTGGTGGAATTATATTTTTTATTTCTACTGATAATATTTTAATACCATATGCATCTGTAATTTCATCTATTATAGTAAGTAATTCTTGATTTATTTTATCTCTTCCTGATAAAACTTCATCTAATGACATATTACCTATTAAATTTCTTATATTTGTTGTTGCTGAATAAATTATACCAGCTTTAAAATCTTCTATATTATAAACTGCATCTTTAGCATTTAAAAGTTTATAGAAAATAACATTATCTACTGAAATATTAACATTGTCTTTTGTTATAACATTTTGAGGTGGTACATCAATTATTTGTTGTTTAGTTGAAACTTTCTTTCTTACAAAATCAGCAAAAGGAATAGTAACATGCCAACCTGGTTCTAATACTCTATGGAATTGCCCGAATCTTTCTACTACGTATAAATAACCTGTATTTACAATCTTTATTGATGATAAAATAACTGTTAGTATTAATAATACTAATATTATAGAAACTATTATAATTCCCATAATTATTCCTCCTTAAATCCTTTTATTTTAAATTTATTTCCCTCAATACCTGTAATTATAAATTTTTCACCCTTTTTTATTTCATTTCCTTCATTTATAGCAGACCAATATACTCCCCCAACTTTTATCATTGCTGTTTCTGCTATATTTTTTTCTGCTTCAAATTTCATTCCAATATAAGTTTCCTCCATAGTTTGATTTTTAGTTAAACAAACTTTAAATTTTTTCTTAGCCCAAGGATATCCAATTCCAATTGCTATAACACTAACTATACCAAATATAATTATTTGTGCTAAAAAACTTATACTAAAAAGATTAGCAAACATAGCTACTATTGCTCCAAGTCCTATCCATGAAAATAAAAAAGCACTAGTTGCTAAGTCTATTCCCACCATAATAATAGCAATTATTATCCAAAATATAGTCAAAGCCATTAATATCCCTCCTTTTTTTAATTATATGTTTTTTAAAGTTAAATATCCTTAGGAATATATAATTTAATTATAATTAAATTATATATTCCTTATTACGTTTTTTCAATTTATAACAAACCTCTTTAAATGTTATTAAATACTATTTAAAATATAATTCTAAATCATATCTTCTATTTTCATTGATTTTCTAATATTTTCATCTTATTATTGTTATATGTAAAGTAAAAACTAATATTAAATATTGAATATAAAATATATAACGGAGATGATAAATGTGGATTTTATAAAAATAGCATCAGCATGTCCTAAGACTAAAGTTGCTGATGTTAATTATAATGTTAGTCAAATTATAAAATGTATGAAACTTGCTAAAGAGAATTCTGCTAAAGCTATTGTTTTCCCTGAACTTAGCATAACTTCATATACATGTGGAGATCTTTTTCTTCAAGATAGATTAATAAATGAATCTTTAAAAGGACTCGTTGAAATAATGCTTGAAACTTCTAATACAGATATGATTACTATAGTTGGTGCTCCTATTTTAGATAATTGTACTCTTTATAATTGTGCTGTGGTTTTATTTAAAGGTAAAATTCTTGGAATAGTGCCAAAATCATATATACCAAACTATAGCGAATTTTACGAAAAAAGATGGTTTACTGAAGGTGTTTCTATTATAAATAGAACTATAAGTCTACCATTTCAACAAGATATACCATTTGGTACAGATCTTATATTTACTTGTGATAATCTTAGTTTTGGATGTGAAATATGTGAAGACTTATGGGTAACTATACCACCAAGCTCATACCTTTCTTTGTTAGGAGCAAATGTAATATTTAATCTTTCAGCTTCAAATGAATTAGTTTCTAAGGCAGATTACAGAAAAGATTTAATCAAAAATCAGAGTGCTCGTTCAATTTGCGCATATGTATACTCATCAGCTGGAGTATTTGAATCAACAACTGACCTTTTATTTAGTGGTCACTTACTAATATCTGAAAACGGAACTTTATTAAAAGAAAATAATAGATTCCAAAGAGATAATGAAATTATTTATGCAGATATAGATACTTTCAGATTAAAATCAGAAAGAATGAAAAATTTAAGCTTTAGAGATTCTTCAAAATTTACTCCATTTAAAGCAAGAAAAATATATTTTGATTTTGATTCAATAGAAAATAATAATTTCAATAGATTTATTGATAAACATCCATTTGTTCCTTCAAAAGAATCTGAGATGGAAGCTAGATGCAAAGAAATATTTAATATTCAGTCAGCAGCTTTAGCTAAACGACTAGAACATGTTAATTCAACTAAAACAGTTATAGGTATTTCTGGTGGATTAGATTCAACACTTGCATTACTTGTTATTGTTAAAACTTTTAAACTTTTAAATATTGATAATAAAAATATTATAGCTATTACAATGCCAGGATTTGGTACTACAGATAGAACATATAATAATGCTTTAACTTTATGTAAAGAACTTGGATGTGATTTACGTGAAATAAATATAGTTAAAGCTAGCCTTCAACATTTTGAAGATATAGGTCATGATAAAGCTATACATGATGTTACTTACGAAAATGTTCAAGCAAGAGAAAGAACTCAAATACTTATGGATTTAGCTAATAAAGAAGGTGCTATTTTAGTTGGTACTGGAGACCTTTCAGAACTTGCCCTTGGTTGGTGTACATATAATGGAGATCATATGTCAATGTACTCTGTTAATCCATCAATTCCAAAAACATTAGTTAGATATTTAGTAAATTATGTTGCTAATAATGAATCAACTGAAAAAATTAAAGAAACATTGATTGACATATTAAATACACCAGTTAGTCCTGAACTTCTTCCAAAGGATAAAACTACTGGTGAAATAACACAAAAAACAGAAGATATAGTTGGTCCATATGAATTACACGATTTCTTCCTTTATCACTTTATAAAACATGGCTCATCTAAAGAAAGAATATTATTTTTAGCTGAACATGCATTTAAAGATGATTATTCAAAAGAAACTATAGAAAAATGGCTTGATAAATTCTTATGGAGATTTTTCTCACAACAATTCAAAAGAAGTGCACTTCCTGACGGTCCAAAGGTTGGGACAATTTCTTTAAGTCCTCGTGGAGACTGGAGAATGCCATCTGATGCGTCAGTTAATTCTTTTAAATAAAAAAATATATTTTTAAATTATTTAACCTCTAAAAGTTATTCAAAAAAATAACTTTTAGAGGTTTATTTAAGTTATAAGTTTATTTTATTATATTTTCTTAAATTAATTTATTACTATTTATTTTTATACATATATTTATTATCTACAAACTACTTCTGCTAAAAGAGCTTGTATTTCATATATATTAACTCCCTTACTAAATTGTTTTTCTATAGGTTCTGCAATACCAGAAATCCAAATTTTCAATTCAGAATCTAAATCAAAATGACCTGATGATTCTACTGAAAAATGAGTTATACTTTTATAAGGTATACTATGATATTCTATCTTTTTCCCAGTAGCTCCTTGAACATCTATCATTATAAGCCTTTTATCAGTAAATATAAGTGTATCTCTTATAAGTTTATATGCTTTTTGTACAGTTTCACCATTCCAAAATAACTTTCCAAAATCTTTTATAACACTTTCTCTTGAAATCTCTGAAGCATTTCCTAATATTCCACCTAATAATCCCATATTAATTCATCCCCTTTAAATAATAAATTTATTCCTTTTCTCTAACTTCTTTTAACTTAGCATCTACTAATCTTATAAGTTCTTTTCTATCTTCTTCATCATTAACTACATCCATCTTATCCATGTCTATAATCAATACATCAGAAGCCTTATAGTAATTTTTAACCCAGCCATCATAATCTTTCCACAAGAACTCATAGTATTCCTTTAAATCATCATCTATTTCAAATTCTCTTCCCCTAAGCTTAATTCTATTTAACACTGTTTCAAATGAACCCTTTAAATATACCATTATATCAGGAGCCTTTTTTGGTAACTCCTCTAATTCTTGCATCATATTATGTAAAAGATTTTCATATATTGACATTTCAAGATCTGATATTCTACCAAGTTCCATGTTTTTCTTAGCAAAATACCAATCTTCATATATTGATCTATCTAAAACATTATTATTATGAACTAATGCATCCTTTATACTTTTAAACCTAGTATTTAAAAAATATAATTGTAAAAGAAATGGATACCTTTTCTTTTGAATTTCTTCTTCACTTTCACTATAAAATAAAGGTAATATAGGGTTATCATCTACACTTTCATAAAATACATCTGAATTAAAATGTTCTCCTAATATTTTTGATACTGAACTTTTTCCAAGTCCTATCATTCCTCCAACAACTATCAACATATCTCACCTGTCCTTATAAATTTATCCTTACAAATTCTCTATGTTATTAAGAATACAAATTTTATCTTTTTAAGTCAATGTTTTTCATATTATATATCTTTAATGTATTATTTTCATACATTTTTATCCATGGATATTATGTAATAGATTACTTATTTAAATATTCTAAACTTCCTTTACAATTGTATGTTTTATAAGATATACTTAGTAGGTTGATAAAAATTGTACGGTACAAATATAAATATTCAAATTTACAAACGAAGGGAAATTTAAATGAACGATTTAAAATTTAAAGATTTAAACTTAAAAGAAAGTATACTAAAGGCTATAGATGATTTAGGATACGAATCACCATCACCAATACAGGCTCAGAGTATACCACTAGCTACGGAAGGATATGATTTAATCGGGCAAGCTCAAACAGGAACTGGAAAAACTGCTGCTTTTGCTTGTTCAATACTTAATACTTTCGAAAAAACTAAAAATGTTGGAGCTTTAATTCTTACTCCTACAAGAGAGCTTGCTATACAAGTTTACGAGGAACTTAACAAGCTTACTAAATATGATAAAATAAAAGTATTACCTGTATATGGTGGTGACTCAATAACTAAGCAAATAAAAGCTTTAAGCCAACATGTTGATATAGTTGTTGGTACTCCAGGTAGAGTTCTTGACTTAATTAGAAGAAAGAAACTTAACTTAAGTAAAGCTAATTACTTAGTTTTAGATGAAGCTGATGAAATGCTTAATATGGGATTCATAGATGATATTGAAAGTGTTATAAATGAACTTCCAGAAGATCGTCAAACACTATTATTCTCAGCTACAATGCCACCTCAAATAAAAAAACTAGCTAATAAATATATGAAAAAAGATGCTAAACACATAGAAATCAAAAAAGTTGCTATGACAGTATCTAAAATTAAACAACATTATTTTGAAGTTAGTCCTAAAAATAAATTTGAAGCATTATGTAGAGTATTAGATTTCGATACACCTGAAATAGCTATAGTTTTCTGTAAAACAAAAAAAGGTGTTGATGAATTAGTTCAAGAAATGCAATCTAAGAACTATGTTGTTGAAGGAATGCACGGTGATATGTCTCAAGCACATAGAATGAAAACTTTAAAGAGATTTAAAGAAGGTTCATTAAACTACTTAGTTGCAACTGATGTAGCTGCAAGAGGAATAGATGTTGAAGGTGTTACACACGTTATAAACTATGACCTTACTCAAGATGTTGAAAGCTATGTTCATAGAATCGGAAGAACTGGTAGAGCAAACAGAGAAGGTACTGCTTATTCATTTGTTACTCCAAGAGAATCTAGAATGATGAGAGATATAAAAAGAGTAACTAAAGCTAATCTTATTGAAGGTACTATCCCTACTGTTGATCAAATAGTAGAGAAAAAATTATTTAATAAGTTCTCAAATATAGAGGGAATATTACAAAATAAAGCTTATAAGAAGTATTTACCTTTAGCTGAACAAATAGCAGAAAACTTTAATCCTGTAGATGCAATAGCAGCATTACTTAAAATGCAATTTGATAATGAAATGTCATTTGATTATAAAGAAAATGCTTTATCTACTCCAAAATCAGAAGATGTTAGATTATTCTTCTCAATTGGTAAAAGAGATAAATTAAATGCTAAAACATTAGTTAAATTTATTGTTGATAGAGCTAAAGTTAACGGTTCTAAAATAAATAAAATAGATATACTTGAAAACTTCTCATTTGTATCTGTTGAGCCTGATATATCAAAAAAAGTTATTACTAAATGTTCTGGTATAAAACTTAACGGTAGAAGAGTTAATATCGAAGTTGCTACAAAAAGAAAATAATATTTTAAGCGGTGATTTTTAATCATCGCTTTTTTAATTTTATTACAGTATTTATAAATAATTATATATTTAACTTTTTAAACTTATTTTTATAACCTAACTATATACTGATTTTTATAATATATTTATCTAGTTACTTTTCTTAGTCTTATATTTTGTTTTTACTTAATCCATTTATTTAATATAATTAAATATTAGAATTTTATTGAATCATTTTTTCATATTCATTATTAAAATAAAAAAAGAGTAGTTCTTAAAAATCTAACTACTCTCTTTCAACTCTTATATTCAATCATAAGTAAACCCTTTCTTTTCAATTTATCCTTTTGTAGATAATTTTTCTGATAATTCTTTAAGTTCAAACAAACTTAATTTTGAAAGGTTTCTTCTACTATACATATTATTATTTGTAGCTTGTTTTATTTTTGAAATAAATTTTTCTCTATAATTCATTTATCTTCCTCCCTTCTAAACCCATTATAAAATATATTATACATACTAATATATTATCGTCAATAAAAAAAGCGCCAGAAATTCTGACACTTTTTTCTAGCCTAAATATGCTGCAGCACTAAGTGCTGCTATATTACCTTCTCCAGCTGACTTTATATATTGATAAGGCTTTCCTACACAATCTCCAGCTGCAAAACAGCCTTTTATATTTGTTTTCATAAGTCTATCAACCTTTATATGTCCATCTTCAATCTCAAGTCCTGGTACAAGTTGAGCTGGTGGTACTGCATTTTTTAATACAAACACACCATCTGTTTCTATTTCTTTATCTCCATTTAAAATAACTTTAGAAACTTTATTATCTCCAACAATTTCAACTGGTCTATCATCTACTATTGTTATATTATCATTAAGATTATATTCCCCTTTATACATAGGTATAAAGAATACTTCACTTGCTAATTCACTTACAAAATTAGCTTCCTCTTCGCCTTCTTTTGTATAACTTATAATAGTTACCTTTTTACCTTTATAAAGAGGTGCATCGCACGTTGCACAATAACCTACTCCTCTTCCTAAAAATTCAGTTTCTCCTTTTAAAGGTCTAGTATATTCAATACCAGTTGCTAATATTATACTTTTAGCCTCATACATCTTTTGATTAACCATTAAAGTGAAATAATCACCCATAGCATAAATATTATTTACTCTTTCATTAGTTATAGAAATTTCCATTTTCTCTAAATGATTTTTAAATTCATTTAAAAGATCTTTTCCAGTTCCCTTAGAAAATCCTAAATAATTATTTACTTTTGGTGCTTTTTCTAATTTATCACTTAAGTTATCATTACCAAATATTATAAATGATTTATTTCTTATTTTAGCATTTAATGCTGCTGATAACCCGGCTGGTCCACTACCTATTATTGCGATATCATATCTTTCGCTCATCTTAAGCCTCTTATTTATTTCTTTCTATTAAAGATTTAATTTGCTCTTTTGGTAAAAATCCAACAACAGTATCTACAACTTTTCCATCTTTAAATACTTTTAATGTTGGAATACTTTGAATTCCATATTGATTAGCTACTGATGGACTTTCATCTACATCTACTTTTACAAATTTTATATCTATCATTTCTGATTCTAAATCTTCTAATATTGGAGCTACCATTTTACATGGTCCACACCAAGTTGCAAAAAAGTCAACTAAAACTAATTCTTTTGAGTTTAAAACTTCTTCATTAAAATTATTATCTCCTATATGTTTTGGCATACTTTTTCCTCCTCATCATACCCCTAAGGGGTATCATCTTTTTTTTCTTATAATACTCTTTTTTTCTACAATAGTCAATACTATTTTTAGCTATTTATTATTTATTATTCCAAAGAAAATTTATAAAAAAACTAGCCAGAATTATGACTAGTTCTATAATAATTTTATTATCTTTTCTTTATAGTTTTCTAAATCTTCTTCAAATACCCCTTTTACTTTTAATGGGGATTCACCTACCACTATAATTTTCCCTTGGAAATAAATACACTCATCAACATCATGAGTTACAAATATTATAATTCTTTTATCATTTTTAAATATTTCCTTAAACTCATGCATTATTAAGTATTTAGTTTTATAATCTAAAGATTTAAAGGGTTCATCCATAAGTATTAAATCTGAAGGCTTACCAAGCGCTCGTCCTATATTTATCCTTTGTTTCATACCACCACTTAAATTATCTGGATATAAATTTTTCCACTCTAATCCATCAATTTTTTTTAGTATTTCATTTATTTTTTCATCAAGCTCTTTTCCATTATAATAATTTATAAGTGATAATTTTAAATTCTCATATACTGTAAGCCATGGTATTAATCTATCTTCTTGAAATATATAGCTTACATTTTCTATATTTGATCCAATAACTTCTCCTTTATCAGCCTTTAAAAGACCTGAAATTATATTTAAAACTGTACTTTTTCCTTTTCCAGATTCTCCAATTAAACAATTAATTTTACTATTATCAAAGCAAAAATTAAAATTATCTAAAACTACTTTATCACTAAACTTTTTACTTATATTTTTTAATATAACTTTATCCATCTCTTTGCCACCTATAAAATTTTCCTGTCAAAAACCTATTAAAAAGATCAAATAAAATTGATATTATAGCTATAATAATTATCCAAGCAAATATACCTGGAGTATTAAAATTAACTTTTTCTAATTGAACAGCAGAACCTATTCCATATTTAGGTTGTCCATGAACTTCTCCAGCTATTACAACTTTAAAAGCCAAAGATATAGTTGGTACTAATATTTTTAATATATAGAATATTATATTAGGTATATATACCTTTCTTATTCTATATATTTTAGGAATTTCATATATTGTCATCATTTCTTCTAACTTTTTATCATTCTTAATTAATGTATTAACTATACCATCATAAAGTATAGGAAAAACTATGGCTATTCCAACAATAAATGGCGCATTATCTTTATCAAACCATATAAGAACTAAAACTACTAACACTAAAGTTGGTATTGTTTTTCCTATAGAATTTAGTGGCTTTAACATATTATTTATAAAGGGGTACATACTAGACAGTACCCCTATTATAATAGCTGCTAAAAGTGCTACAATAAAACTTATTATAGTTCTATAAAAGCTTGAAGCAACAATTAAAATAAAATCTTTTTGAATTATAATTTCTTTTAGTGATTTAATAACTTTCTGAAGTTTTGGAAGATAAATTTCATTATTAATATAAGTTGCAACTAATTGCCATATTATTACTAATAATACTCCACCTAATATAACTTGTAATTTAGTCTTCCATGTAAATTCCTTCATTTATAGCTTTTCCACCTACTGATTTTTTATCAAATTCATATAATTTTTTAAAGAATATATTATATTCATTTTTTGAATCATCAATTGATACATATTTTAAATTAGATTTTTCCATAGCTTTTCCTATTACATCTTTGTTAGTTGATACTCCTACTTCTGATGCAATTTGACCTATTGAATTTTTATTTTCTACTGCATACTCAACACTATCATCTAATTTGTCTAAAAATTCCTCTACAAATTCTTTATTATTCTTTATTAAATCTTCTTTTACTATTACAGTAGCTTGAGGAAATCCATATTTTGAATTGTTTTGTTTTTCCCATTCTTCATTTAAATTAAGAATTATGTTTAATTTTTTCTTAGCTAAAACACTGCTTAAGGCTGGTTCTGTAATTACTGCAAACTTAGCTTTTCCTGATAAAATAGTTGGTGCAAGTTCCTGAACACCATTTAAATAAGTAAATTCTAAGTCCTTATCTAAGTTAAAGCCTAATCCTTTTAATATATCTCTAGTTACTATATCAGGAGTAAGACCTTTTCCTATATTGTATATATTTTTTCCTTTTAGATCTTTTATATTTTTAATATTTTCTGTTGAAACTAAATAAAAAGAGCCCCATCCTGTTGTTGCTGCAATTTTATAACCTTTTTCTTTATTATATTGTATTGCTGCAAGATTTGAAGGAACTATTGCTATATCTGGTTCCCCTTTCATAACTGATGTTGATAAAGTTTCTGGTGTCTTCTCTATAGTATAAGTAACATTATATCCATCTTTTATTTTTGGATTATCTTTTATAAGTTTAGCTGCGCTAATAGCTGGTAATCCATCAGGAATAGCAACCTTTATTTCTTTAGTTTGTATTGGCTTTTCATCCTTAGCACTATTCTCACTTTTTCCACATCCAACTAATACAAAAATTGATAATACTGCTAATAACAATGCTGTAATTTTATTTTTCATATTATCTCCTCCTCACTTAATATTATTTGTTTTTAATATAAATAATATACTTATATTTTAGAAAACTTTTCACTTTAAGTTAAATTATATCAAAGTTTTATTGTTTACTCTATAAAATTACCATGTATTTATTTTCATTATTTTGATTACCATATATTTAGTAGCTATTTTTATTTAAAATCATAGTCTGTATTGAGGTGATAAAATGTATAAAAAAAGTATTGATTCCATATTAAAGGAATTCTCTACTGATAAAAATAATGGTTTATCAGATGAAGAAGCTAAAAGACGTTTAGAGAAAAATGGACCTAATAAACTATCTTCTAAAAAACCCAAGACACTTTTTAATATTTTTCTCTCACAAATAAAAGATGCAATGATATATATCCTTATAGGAGCCGCAATAATTTCTAGCTTAATGGGAGAATATAGCGATTCTATAATAATACTTATAGTTATATTTATTAATGCAATTATTGGTGTAATACAAGAATCTAAAGCTGAGAAAGCACTTTCTGCACTTAAGCAATTATCTACTCCTAAAGCACTAGTTAAACGTGATGGCAATATAATCGAAATCCCATCAGAAGAAGTTGTAGTTGGTGATATTGTAATAATAGATGCAGGGAGATATATCCCTTGTGATTTAAGGTTAATTCAAACTGCTAACTTAAAAATAGAAGAATCAGCTTTTACCGGTGAATCATTACCATCTAATAAAAATGCCGATAAATTATTTTCTGAAGATATACCTATTGGCGATAGAACTAATATGGCTTATATGTCTACTCTTGCTACATACGGAAGAGGTATTGGTGTTTGTGTATCTACAGGAATGAATACTGAAATTGGTAAGATTGCTAAAATGATAGATGATGAAGATGAAGAATTAACTCCTCTTCAAAAAAAATTATCTGGTCTTGGTAAAGTACTTGGAATTGCTGCTATTATTATTTGTTTACTGATTTTTGGAATTGGAATAATTCAAGGAAGAGATTTATTTGAAATGGCTTTAACAGCAATAAGCTTAGCTGTTGCAGCAATACCTGAAGGTCTTCCTGCAATTGTAGCAATAGTTCTTGCACTTGGAGTTCAACGAATGATTAAGCAAAATGCAATAATAAAAAAGTTACCAGCCGTTGAAACATTAGGCTCTGTAAATATTATTTGCTCAGATAAAACTGGTACTTTAACATTAAATAAAATGACTGTAAGAAAAATATTTGATAATTCCACATTAATGGATGTTTCATCAATAAATAATTTAAATGATAACTTAAATCTATTATTTGAAGCAATGGTTTTATGTAATGATGCAACATCATCAGATAAAGGAGCAACAGGTGACCCTACTGAAATAGCTCTTTTAGATGTAGGATTAAAATTTAATATTTTTAAAGATGATTTAAACTCAAAATATACTAGAGTTGATGAAGTTCCTTTTGATTCTGACAGAAAACTTATGAGTACAATTAATAAATATGAAGATAATTATAGAGTTCATACAAAAGGAGCAATAGATTCTTTATTTAAAGTTTGTAATAAAATTCTATTAAACGGTGAAATTAGAAACTTAACTGATGAACTTAAAAATGAATTACTAAATAAATCAAATCAAATGTCAGATGAGGCCTTGAGAGTTTTGGGTGCTGCTTATAAGGATATTCCTTCTAAAAGTATAGAAATTGATAGTATAGAAAAAGATTTAATATTTTTAGGACTAATGGGTATGATTGATCCTCCGAGAGAAGAAGTTAAAGATTCAATTTCTCTATGTAAAACTGCTGGTATAAGGACAATAATGATTACAGGAGACCATAAAAACACAGCTTATGCCATAGGAAAAGAACTTGGAATATCAAATGATTTTAATGAGTGCATTATGGGTAGTGAATTAGATACTATGTCTGATAAGGAACTTGAAACTAATATAAATAAGTACAGAATATTTGCTAGAGTATCACCAGAACATAAAGTAAAAATAGTTAAAGCTTTTAAAGCACATGGTAATATAGTTTCAATGACTGGTGATGGAGTAAATGATGCACCATCGTTAAAAGCTGCTGATATAGGCGTTGCTATGGGAATTACAGGAACTGATGTTGCTAAAGGTGCTGCTGATATGATATTAACAGATGATAATTTTACTACTATAGTAAATGCAGTAGAAGAAGGTAGAAATATATATGCAAATATAAAAAAATCTATATCATTCTTACTATCTTGTAACTTTGGAGAAATTATAGCATTATTTATTGCTATTCTGTTAAATTGGATAGCTCCACTTCAACCTATTCATATTTTGTGGGTTAATTTAATAACTGATAGTTTCCCTGCCCTATCACTTGGAGTAGATCCTTTAGATGATGATGTAATGAAAGATTCGCCACGAAATCCAAAAGAAAGTATTTTTACAAAAGATACAATAATTTCTTTAATTATAAATGGATTATCAATAGGTTTAGTTACATTAATAGCTTTTAAAATGGGACTTAATTACTATAAAAATTCAATAGTTCATGCTCAAACAATGGCATTTGTTGTACTTAGCGTATCACAACTTTTCTTATCTCTTTCAATGAGAAATAGCAGAAAGTCTATATTTGAAATTGGATTATTTAAAAATAAATATTTATTGCTTTCTATACTTCTAGGAATAGTTCTTCAAATAGCCATAATATCAATTCCTTTCCTAGCTTCTGTATTTAAAGTATATTCTTTGTCTATTAATGACTTTATTTTTGTATTTTTAATTTCTCTTGTACCTTTAGTAATTAATGAAATTGGAAAATTAATTTTACGTATTACAACTAAATAAAAAAGTGAGCAAAATTTTGCTCACTTTTTTTAATTCTTTAACTTAGTTCCTTCTGGAGTTTGTTCTATTAGACCTTCTTTCATTAATCCACCTAACGCCATCTTGAAATAATTTTTACTTGTCTTAAATATTTCTCTAATTTCTTCTGGATTAGACTTATCATTGTATGGCATAACTCCACCATTTTCATTTAAGTAGTCTAATATTAATTCTTTAATTTCTGATCTAGCATCTAATCTTTTTTTTCTAGTTGTAAGTCCAATTGTTCCATCTTCGTATATTCTTTTAACTCTAGCCTTAAGAACTTGACCTGGATATATTGTTTCTATATGCTCATTTCCTAATATTATTCCCCTATACTTTCCATTTACAGCAACTTTTATAGTTGTTGATGATCCTTTACCATATGATATAACTTCTACTTCATCATCAACATTAAATCCTTCTCCTTGATCTAAATAATCATCAACATCTGTAGTTGCTGCAAGTCTTCCTGTTTTATCTATATATGCATAAAAAAGATACTTCTTTCCAACTAATAGCTTAAATCTTTGCTCCTTCATTGGAATAAATAAATCTCTTTCTAATCCCATATTACAAAAAGCTCCAAAATCATTTTGATGAACTACTTCTAAATAAGCAACTTTCCCAACTTCAATTAATGGTTTTTTCATAGTTGCAACAGGTCTATTATTAGAATCCATATATGTAAATACTTCTACTTCATCTCCTAAATTAACTTCTACACCATTTAATAGTGCCTTAGGTAATAATATTTCATTTCCTTTTTCATCTTTTAAGAAAAATCCAAAATCTCTTTCCTTTGCAACTTCAAGCTTATTATATTCTCCTATTTTTATCATTTTTCCTCCTAAGTTAAATATATTCTTTACTAATTTCAATATAATGTTTGGCTGATTTTCTTATACTTTCTATTTCTTCTTCTGTTAATTTTCTTACTGCCTTTGCTGGTCTTCCCATAATAAGAACACCTTCTTCAAAAGTTTTATTTTGAGTTACAAGTGAGCCTGCTCCAACAATAGAATTCTTAGATATTTTAGCTCCATTTAAAATTATAGAATGCATTCCAATTAAAACATTATCTTCTATATTACAGCCATGTACTATAGCTCCATGACCAACAGTTACACCATTACCAATAGTAATTGAATAGCCTGGATCCCCATGTAAAACGCAATTTTCTTGAATATTAGTTCTATTTCCAATTTCTATTTTACTCATATCCCCTCTTAATCTAGCTCCAAACCAAATATTACAATCTTCTCCGATAGTAACATCTCCTATTATATCAGTGCTTTCTGATAAATAAGCACTTTCATTTATTTTAGGTTCAATTCCTTTAAAACTTTTTATCATAATATTCTCATCTCCATTTTAAACATTTATTTTATTTTATCATTTAAATAAATTATTGTCATTATTTTATCATCTATATCACTATATATAACTATAATCAATTTTAAAGGTATTAAATAATGGGAAAAAAATCATATAATATTTTAAATCCAAAACAGATTAATATATTTTATGGCATACCAAATGCTTATACATCTTACTCTACTGGTAAAGTATCACCTTATGAGGCATTTAATTATTGTTATCATAATAAACTAAATTTTTTAATTACTACAGATCAAAATAGCTTTTTTAAAGATGAACTTAAAAATTCTAACAAATGGCTATCCCTTCAAAAAATAAGTAATAAATTTTATAAAAAACATGAAAGTTTTATACCATTAATAGGTTTTGAAGCTAAAACCCTTCCTTACGGCGATATGTACATTGTTAATTCTAATTCCTATTTTTTAGGTGAAGTAAAAAATATAAATTTACTAATATTATGGATGCTTAGAAATCATGATGCATTTTTAATAATGAAAAATCCTATAAAAACAACTGTTTCATTGCCTTATAATTCTATTTTAAATAGCATAATAACTTCAGTCGAAGTTTGTAATGGTGAATTTGGTAAAAGATATATAAGAAGAGAAAAATATTATTTTATGCTTTTAGATAAAGGATGGAAGCTCGGGGCTGTAAATAGTCAAAATAATAAAACTTTAAATTTTGGAGACTTTGATAATTTAACTGGAGTTGTGTGTACAAAATTTAATAAAGAAAATTTAATAAATGCTTTTAGAAAAAGACATACATTTTCCTCAGAAAGTCGAAGCCTAAAACTTTATTTTTTTGCAAATAATACTTTTATGGGTGGAATAATAAATAAACCAATTTCTTCTTTAAAGTTTTCTATAATTTTAGAAGACCAATATTTTAAAATAGAAAAGATAGAAATAATAACAAACAAAGGTACTACTCTTCATTCAATAGATAATATAAAACTTCATAAAGTTAAATATCTTTATGAACATATTATTGAAAACTCTCAAAGCTGGTTCTTAATAAAAATATATCAAGAAAATAATAGGGTTGCTATAAGTTCCCCTATATTTATACAATAAAAAAATCCAAAGCCCTAACTTTGGATTTTTATTTTTTTAAATGTTTAGCTCTATTTGGCTTAGCCTTTGATTTAATAACTATTTTCTTTTCTATTTTAGGACCACCAGTTTGATGTATGTCCATAAACCATAAGAAAGCTACTATTATAATAACTGTTATACCTAAACCTACCCATTGGTTTTTCACAACACCTAACATTTGTACAATAAATAATACAATTGCTACAGCTAATGGTATAAACTTGTTTATACGAATTTTTGGAAATAAAAATTTCTTACAAAGAGCGTATACACCAAGTATTATTGCTATCATTACTACAATATATAATATTTGTAAAACTATATTTAGCATTTTGCTTGCCCTCCTATTTTTAACTATATAAATATCTTAATTTAATTTGCAAATCTTTTCAAGTATAAAGGTTAAAAGATTGCCTTTTTTCAATTTTATATTTAATCTATTTATAAACAGGTATTTTCTTATTAAAATAATAATATTCCTTTAAAATTTTAAACATTTATCATTTTTGCCTTTCTGAATTAAATGTTTTTTGATAAAATATAGTGTGACTATAGAGCAAATAAAAATTTATAGATTATTATCCAATGAGGTGGTTTAATGGCTGTAAATACACATTTACAATTAGATGATTTAGACTTACAAATATTAGATTTATTAATAAAAGATTGCAGAACACCATACCTAGAAATAGCTAGAATATGTCATGTAAGTGGTGGTACTATACACGTCAGAATGAAGAAAATGGAAGACATGGGTATAATAAAAGGAACTCGTATAATACTTAACCTTCCAAAACTTGGTTATGATGTTTGTTGTTTTGTTGGTATATATGTTGATAAAACATCTTCATTCGATACAGTTATAGATCAAATACAAAGCATAACAGAAGTTGTTGAACTTCATTTAACTACTGGTAATTATTCAATGTTCGCAAAATTATCATGTAAGAATATCGAAGATTTACAAAATATATTATTAAATAAAATTAATAATATATCAGGTATTCAAAGAACTGATACATTTATTTCTCTATCACAACCTATAGATAGAAATATAACTCTTTAAATTTTAGTATAATACTTCCTTAAATAGGTCAAAATATTATAGACAAAATTTATTTTGAAGGAAGTGTTTATTATGAAATTTCTTGATAGGTTAGCACTTTTATTAGTTATAATAGGTGCAATTAACTGGGGACTAATTGGATTCTTTCAATTTGATTTAGTAGCTGCATTATTTGGAGATATGTCTGCTATAAGTAGAATTATATATTCTTTAGTAGGTATTGCAGGACTTTATGCTATTTCTTTCTTTGCAAAAAGCAGATATATAAATGATTAATAAAAAATATATGAGAGGCTTTAAAGCCTCTCATATATTTTTTATCTAAATCCTAAAATCAAACCAACCTGATAAACTATAGTTGATACTATAAGTGCAACTAAAAACGTTCCTACAGCTGCAAATATAGTCCATTTCAATGAATTTGTCTCTCTCTTTATTGCTCCAAGTGCTGCAAGACACGGTGTAAATAAAAGTGTCATTACCATATATGACATTGCTGAAAGTGGTGTAAAATGTGCTGCTATTGCTGATGTAAGTTCTGCTCCTTCTGAAACTCCAGCATATAACATTCCTAGTGTCGCAACAACTGTTTCCTTAGCAATTATTCCTGAAAAAAGTGCTACTGAAGCCTGCCAAGTTGCAAAGCCTGCAAATGTATAAATTGGTGCTATAAAAGTTCCTATTCTACCTAAAATTGAAGCTTCTCCATATTGTTCAACTCCAAATGGAAGTACAGATAATACCCAAATAACTATAACTGCTGGAAAAATTATTACTCCTGCCTTTTTAGCAAAAGCACCACCTTTTTCCCATGTTAAAGTAAGTACATTCTTAATTGAGGGAACTCTATAACTTGGAAGTTCCATAACAAAATATGATGACTCACCTTTAAAAATAGTTTTACTTAATATTTTTCCACAAATTAATGCTATAATAATTCCTAATATATAAAGACTTACAAGTATAAGTGCTGCATGTGTTTGAAAAAAAGCATCAATAAATACTAAATATATTGGAAGTCTAGCTCCACAAGATACAAATGGATTTATAAGTATCGCAATCATTCTATCTTTCTTACTTTCTAAAGTCCTAGTTGCCATAATTCCTGGAACATTACAGCCAAATCCAATTATCATTGATATAAATGTTTTACCGTGAAGTCCTAATGATTTCATAATTCTATCCATTATATATGCAGCTCTCGCCATATAACCACTGTCTTCTAAAAACCCCATTAATAAATACATAACCATAATTAGTGGTAAAAAACTAAGAACTGCTCCAACTCCTGCAAATACACCATCATTAACAAATCCTGTTAAAAATTCTGGTGCCCCCAAAGCTTCAAGTTTTCCTACAACAATTTCTCCTAAATCTCCTATTAAACCTCCAACCCACTCTTGTAGAAAACCTCCAACTTTAAAAGTAATAGCATATAAAATATACATAATTACAGCAAATATAGGTATTCCTAAAAATTTATTTGTAACTATCTTATCAATTTTATCTGATAATGTTTTTTTAGAATTTTTTGGTTTATTTAAGATACCTTTAGTTATGTTGCTTATATAACTATATCTATCATCTACGATAGCCATTTCTGGATCTATTCCCTCTAATTCTGTATATTCATCAATCAACTTATCTGATAAAGTAATAATATCCTTATATCCCTTATCTTCTATATAATCTTTTATATAATTATCGTTTTCTAATAATTTTAAAGCTATCCAATCTGATTCATAATCAAATTTAATATCATTAAAACTAATTTTATCTTTTATAATATTTACCTTATTTGATAATTTATCATTTAACTTTAAAATATTTTTTTTATCTTTATTTAAATTAACTGAACTCTCTATTAATTCCTCTATCCCTATTTTTTTAGTTGCAACAGTTTCTACTACTGGTATACCTAATCTTTTAGATAATTCTTTTGAATCTATATTTATTCCCTTTTCTTTTGCATTGTCCATCATATTAAGAGCTAATACTACATTTGCTCCAAGTTCTAATAATTGAACTGTTAAATATAGATTTCTTTCTAAATTTGATGCATCTACAACATTAATAACCACATCTGGTTTCTCTTTTATAATATAATCTCTTGCAACTATTTCATCTTCTGAATATGCACCTAAACTATATGTTCCTGGTAAATCAACAACAGTATATTCCTTATTTTTATATTTTAATATACCCTCTTTCTTTTCTACAGTGACTCCTGGCCAATTTCCTATATGTTGTCTTGATTTTGTTAAAATATTAAATATACTGCTTTTACCACAATTAGGATTTCCCGCTAAAGCTATTTTCATTATTTATATCCCCCTAAAAATTATTCTACAATTATCTTTTGTGCCATTATCTTACTTACTGCAAATCTTGATTCATTTACTCCTAAAATCATATATTCTCCATCATTTTTTATTATTTCTATTAAACTTCCTTTATTTATTCCCATTTCATTAATTCTTTTACTAAATTTATCATTAAGTTTAACATCTTTTACTTTTACTTTTTTTCCTTCTTCCACAAATGTTATTGGAATCATATACATTCCCCCTTATATTAAAATAGCATCAGCTTCTTCTTTCCTTAAAGTTAACTTATATCCCCTAAGTGATACCTCAATAGGATCCCCAAGTGGAGCCTTTCCTGTTACTTCTATAGAAACTCCAGGTGTTACTCCCATATCCATAAGCCTTCTTTTTATTGAACTATCTTTGTTGATACCTTTAACTATTATTTTATCTCCTACATTTAAATTTCTTATCTTATCCATAAATCCACCTCATTTAACCTTATATTATTAGTTTTAAACCCTTATCTGTAACTTCCCATTTTATTATTGGATTAAGTGTCTTTTCATTGCATCCACAACTACAACCTTTACATTTCTCAGTTGTACAACTTTCTCTTTTTATGTATCCTCCACTTTCTAATTTCTTTTTATATTCACTTATAATTTCTTCACTTATATCCAATGCTTTAGATATTCCTTCAACTGAAAAATCATTATTTTTATACATATAATTAATTATCTCTTTAATCAAAAAAACACCTCCTTTTTTTGATAATGATTATCACTATTTATAATATATTTATCTTCCATTTATTTGTCAATTTCTAAAATTACCAGTATATTTTAATTATCCTTTAAATACTCCTGTTAAACTATAAATACTTTATAATTTATATCAATTGAAATTTATTATCATTTATTCAAATAAAAAAACTTAGACTATATAAAATAGCCTAAGTTTTTTCTTATAATTTATAATTTTTTAATTTCTTCAAATAGTTCTAAAGCTGCTTTTCTAGGACCCTCTTTTTCTTGTCCTTTAACACCAAGACAAGTTCTTATTTGACCTACTTTAACATTTGATTTAAACATTGCATCAAAATATTTATCTAATAATTCATTAGTTTCATCTTGTTTTTGAGCTGGTCCAAATGGATTTGCAAAATATGATTCAACCAATCCTGTTTCTGATGTAGTTCCTTTTGCCATTCTTGCACCAAATCTAAATACATTTATAGCTTCTTTAGGTGTTTTGAAATAGCTTATTGATTTTTTATCATCTTCTACCTTTTCGTAATTATTAGCATAATAGAATAAATCAACTTTATATCCTTCAATAATAGCATTATATGGAGCTACAGGAACAACTAATCTTGCATTTATTTTATCTGGATTCATAAATATACTTCTATCCATTTCTTTAAATGCATAACCTTGATCTAAGTCATCAAGTCTAACGAAAGCACCTATTTCTGTTCCATAACCATATATATCTCCGTCTTTAAGCTTAAATGTTCCCATATCATCAAATATTATAGTCATATCTGATATATATTCCTCACTTAAAGTTCTAAATGCTTCTAAGCTTTCTGATTTTCCTGCACCACTATCTCCCATTATTGCTACATTAGCTGTTTTTCCATCTTTTAATACTATATTTACCATAGCTCCATGTATTGGAAGATTTCCTCTTTTTATCATTATTAAATTATGAAGAGTTAATGTCATCTTTTTCATATAGCCAAAATAATCAATTTCATCTGAATAGCTTACATATCCAAGCATTATATCATTTTTCTCATCATCATAAAATACAGTTTTAGGCTTCTTGTCTTCACCTTTTCCACCAAATATATAAATCATATCAGGCTTTCTTCCTCTGCATTCTTCTTTTCTTGCCATTTCAAAAAGGTTACATAAAGTAACTCCATGTTCCATAAAATCTCTATGAAAATATATATAAGCTAAAAGTTCTCCAACCTTTGCCGGATAACAGAACCAATGGTCTTTACTCATTCTAGAGTACTTCAATGGATTTTGTTTTGTCTCACTAAACATTCCTGTTCTAGTATTTCTCTTAGGATAAGTTATAAATGGCGTTTCTAATAAAATACTATCTATAAATGGTATATCTTCTAAAACTTCATATCCTTTTGGAATTGGCCATATTATATCATTTATCATAATACAAGAGTTTCCACCTGCTGGTATTTGTCTAAATACTTTAGGTTGAACTCCTAAAACATTTTTTTCTACCTTTCTATAGAAACGCAATATTAATTTTGATAATCCATCATTGGCTTCAGTAAAACTTACTTGAGCTAATCCATTCTCCACTTTTCCTCCATGAATTAATGTATATCTTTCAAGTCTTCTCCAAAATAAATAAAATTCTTCTACAAATCTTATAAATTCTTCTTTCTTTTCTAATAGCCCTTTATATTCACATTTAAATTCATATATTTCTTCTACACTCATAACAGTTAGAAATTTTAGTATTTTAGATAAATTATCTCTTAATACGCTAGTTTCTCCACTATTTAACTCTGTCTTTAAATATCTATAACTTAATGAATTTTTTCTTTTAGCTACTCTTAAATAAGATTCTAATACTCTTCTGAAGCCTTCACTTTCCAATAAGTCTTCAAACGTCTTACAATATTTAGCAGTAAAATTAATAATAACTTTATCATTGCTTATCGAAAATTCTTTTTGCATATAATTGCCCCCTTTATGCAATTTTATCTACATAAAAATTGCATTTTTTTATAAATTCCATTAATTTAAACTCATTATAACATACTTTTTGAAATTTTGGGAATAAAAATTTTTCATTTTTTATTTAAATTCGACAAAATACAGATTTTTTCTAAATTTCAAGCAATATTTTTCGTGTGTTTTTATTCACTTATTATATTAACTAATACTGCATAAATTATGCATTATTTAAAATTTTGTTAAAAAAAGAGTTGTTTAAAACAACTCTTAACCTACTTTTATCATATTTTTTATAACTTCATTTCTAACTTTTTCTGTTAAACTTTTTTCTTCCTCTTTAGTTAATGAATCTGTATATATTGGTTTACCAAAAACAATAGTAACTTTTCCTGGAATAAACTTTCTATTATCTTCAAAACATTTTGATGTTCCATCAATTGAAAATGGAACTATAGGTGATTTTGCTTTAACAGCAAGTTTCATACTTCCTTTTTTAAATTCATGAACTTCACCATCTTTTGATCTTGTTCCTTCTGGAAATATAGCCATATTATGTCCTTTTTTTAAATATTCTACTCCTTTTGCTATAACTTTTATTGCATCTCTTGGATTAGACCTATCTAAAGCAACGCAATTCATATTTGCAACCCAAAATCCTAATACAGGAACCTTTAAAACTTCTTTTTTGGCAATAAAACCAACCTCTCTTTTACTTGCATGTTTAAGTACAGGTATATCTAAAATACTTTTATGATTTCCTATAAAGGTACATGTTTCTTTTGGTATGTTTTCATATCCCTTTACTTCTATATTCATTCCTGTCATTTTTATAGTAAATTCACTCCATTTTCTAAATACCTCTTGTCCATATTTAAAAGCTTCTTCCTCACCTTTTGTTTTATATATATGCTTAAACTTAATTCCTTTTAATCTAACAAAAAGCATATATATCCCATATTTAATAAATTTAAATATTTGCATAATTTCACCTCTTATAAAATTTATAAAAATATACATGTTTATTAAAATTTTTATATTATTTAATAAACTTATCCTTTATCATTATACAATATGATGATAAACTGATACAGTAAATATTAAGATTGGAGGAACAAAATGAAAAAATTATTAAAATCATCTCTTCTAATAATTATTTCTATGTTATCACTAACTCTGTTTGGATGTAAAGATTCTAATACTAACAATAAAACTTCAAATACATCTAATATGACTGTACATTATATAAATATCGGGCAAGGAGATGCTGAGCTTATACAAGTAAACGGTAAAAATATGCTTATTGACTCTGGTTCTAGAACGAATGAAAAAGATTTAATTTCTTATTTGGATAAGTTAAAAATTAAAAAATTAGATTATGTAATTGCAACTCATCCCCATGAAGATCACATAGGAAATATGGATAAAGTTATAGATAAATATGAAATTGGTAGCTTTTATTCACCAAAAATTACTCATACAACAAAAAGTTTTGAAAATATGATAAATTCTTTAAAGAAAAAAAATCTAAAAATAAATGTAATTAAAGAAGGTATCGATTCTATAGACTTAGGTAAAAATACTAAGGTTGAAATATTTTCTCCTAAAAGTGGGGGGTATGGAAAAGATACCAGCATGAATAATTACTCACCTATAATGAAAATAACTTATGGTAAGAATTCATTCTTATTTACTGGAGATGCTGAGAAACTTGAAGAAAATTATGTTTTAAATAAAAATTATAACTTAAAATCAGACGTTCTTAAATTAGGACATCACGGTTCTTCAACATCAACATCTTATAAATTTTTAGAAAAGGTTGACCCTTCAATAGGAATAATATCCTGTGGAATAGATAATAAATATGGTCATCCTCATAAAGAAACTTTAGCAAATTTAAAGAAGTTAAAGGTTAAAATTTACAGAACAGATAAAGATGGTACTATAGTATTAGAAAGTAATGGAAATAAAATAACAAAAATAAATTAATAAAAATAATAAAGAAAACACTTAATGTTATTTTAAGTGTTTTCTTTATTTTCTGTATTTATAATTTCTAAATTTTCCTCTATTTTTATATCTTGTTTAGTAATATCTTCTTCTAAATCTAATTCCTCATCTTCTATTTTTATATACTTTTTCCAATTAGTATATATGTAATAAAGATTTACAACGTCTTGTTCATTATAAAGAAGTATTTTTTCTATTTTTTCTTGTGGCATTCTTTTAACATAGTCGCTATCTTTCATAACTTTATGGAAAGTCTTAGCTAAGTTAGATCCACTTATAACCTCTCCTTGTCTATCTATATTAAATATCTTTTCTAGCTTTTTAAGCCCTATAGAGGTTTTCATATCCTTTTCATATGCTTTTTGAAGATCTATTGATATAAATTCTTCTTTAAAGTTATATGATATTTTATTTTTATTGAATAAGTAATTTATAACTGTAAAATCATTATTACCTGAAAAAGTAGATATTGCTTTTTTACCATTTTTCTTCATCTCTTCAAAATATCTTAATGCTAGATTCAATATATCAATACTTTCTCTCTTATTTTCTATCATATATTGAGTTACATAAAGAGCATTATTTTGTTTATTATATACACAAGCTCCAAAAACACCTATGCATTTAGGCTTCTTATAAACATAATGTTCTAAATCAAAGAAAATAATTTCTTCTGGTAAAATCTCTCCTTCTTCATATAAAAAATATTCTTTTTCAAATTTATCTACAGGTATAATGTTTTCCTTTATAATCACAGTATCACTCTTTCTTATTCAAATTGTATATTCCCTACATTAAGATTATACGTTACATCTTTTCTTTCTACAATAACATTTATCCTTTCTGATAACTCTTTATCTGATGTAACCTTTCTTAAAAGTTCTTTTGTTGGATTCATACAATATGGATTACCTACTTTACTAAGCATAGTATAGTCTCCTGCAGTATCTCCGTATGCATAACTTTTTTCTAAATCTATATCATATTTTTCTTGTAATTCTCTTATTGCTTTTTCTTTACTTTCACTATCCCACATTGGAATAACATCACCAGTATATTTACCTCTTTTATCCAATGTATATTCTGCACCTCTATAATCATTAAAACCATGCTTTAATGACATCTCTTTAACTAATTCAATAGGTGAACCAGAAACTGTTATAAGAATATGTCCTTGTTCTTTATGCCACTTAATTCTATCTCTTGTAAAAGTATATACTCTATCACCTTTTTGTTTTATAACTTTTTTAGCTATAAATTCTATCTGATGCTTACTTAATCCTTTTATAGCATCCATATATACATCTATCATTTTTAATAAATATGTATCATAATCTCCCTGTCTTCTATCCCATTTTTCAAAATCTTTTCTAACATCATTATACCATTTTTCAGGTTCAATAATCTCATATCTTATCATCTTCTTAAATACTTCTGTTATTAAACCTTCTCTATATAATGTTCCATCAATATCAAAAAAAGCTGCTATATTTTTAGCCATAATAAGACCTCCTTTTTCTTAAGTTATATATTTCTTTATATTATACATATAATTGTATCTTTTGCAAAACATCTCCTATTAATCATTTATTTTTTGTCTTACCAAAATTTTTATGTATATTATTTTTACATTAAACATTGACTTCTAAATCCATATAATGATATTATAATTATATGATAATGATTTTCATTGCGAGGTGTTATTTTATGGAATTAATAAATTTAAAACCAGGTGAACATGGTATTATAGAAAATATTTTAGGTGATAATAAATTAACAAAAAGATTATTAGCTTTAGGTTGTATAGAAGGAACTGAAGTAACTTTAAAAACTGTTGCTCCTCTTGGCGATCCATTAGTTATTAATTTTAGAGGATTTGATTTAGCTATTAGAAAAAAAGACGCTAAAAACATAATTTTATCAGCTTAATATGGTTTATTGACTTTAGGAGGGACAAACATGAAAACTATAGCATTGCTAGGGAACCCAAATGTCGGTAAAACTACTCTTTTTAATGCACTAACAGGCTCAAAACAATACGTTGGTAACTGGCCAGGTGTTACTGTTGAAAAAAAAGAAGGTTATTTTGATGACTTAAAAATAGTAGATTTACCAGGTATTTATGCAATGGATACTTTTTCTCACGAAGAAAAAGTTGCAAAAAAATTTTTAGAAGAAGATAATGTTGATGTTATATTAAACATTGTAGATGGATCTAATTTATCCAGAAATCTTTATTTAACGACTCAACTTAAGCAATTTAACAAGCCAATTGTACTTGCTATAAATATGATTGATGTAGTTAATAATAAAGGATATGAAATTGATTATAAAATTTTATCAAAAGAATTAGGAGTTACTGTAATACCAATTATAGCTGCTAAAGGTGAAGGTATTGATTTAATAAAAGAAACATTAAATAGTAACGACTTTATAAAAACTACTGATAATTCTAAGTTCAAATTTGAAAATGAAAAAGAAACATATACTTTTATAGAAAATATTTTACATAAATGTGTTAAAAAGAAAGATACAAATAAAAAAGATTTAACTGAAAAATTAGATAAAATATTCTTAAATCCATTTTTAGCTTATCCACTTTTTATATTAATAATGGCGTTCATGTTCCAATTCACATTTTCATGGGTTGGACAACCTATTTCAGATTTGCTAGATGGATTTTTAAATGACTCACTTATTCCATGGTTGCATACAGTTTTAGCTTCTACATCTCCATGGTTCCAATCTTTATTAGTAGACGGAATTGTTGGTGGTGTTGGTGGAATACTAGTTCTTCTTCCAGTAATACTTGCATTATTTATATGTATAACATTTTTAGAAGACAGTGGTTACATGGCAAGAGTTGCTTTCTTAATGGATAAATTCATGAGAAAAATGGGTCTTTCAGGTAAGGCATTTATTCCAATGATAGTTGGATTTGGATGTTCAGTTCCTGCTATAATGTCTGCAAGAACTCTTGAAAGCGAAAAAGATAGAAAGCTTACAGCACTTCTTGTACCACTTATGTCATGTAATGCTAGACTTCCTGTATATGCATTATTTGCTTCAGTATTTTTCACTGAACATAGAGGATTAGTTGTTGCTTCATTATACTTGCTTGGAGTTATTATAGCATTCTTAATTGGTATGCTATTTAAAAATACTATATTTAAAAAAGATGAAGAGCCATTTATAATCGAGTTACCTAATTATAAGGTTCCTCAACTTTCATCAATTGCAAAACAAACTTATGATAAAGGTAAAGGCTTTATAAAGAAAGCTGGTACTATAATTTTTGCTATGAGTGTAGTTATTTGGTTCTTATCAAACTTCAATTTACATGGAATGGTTGAAAGTGTTGATCAAAGTATACTTGAAGCTATAGGTTCATTTATAGCACCAATTTTTGCTCCTTTAGGATTTGGAAATTGGCAATCATCAGTATCATTACTTAGTGGACTTTTAGCAAAAGAAACTGTTGTTTCTTCAATGGAAGTAATATTCAATGGTGACTTAAAGCTTATTTTACCTCAATTCTTTACAGCAATTTCAGCATATTCATTCTTAATATTTACTTTATTATATGTACCTTGTGTATCAACTGTAGGTACTATGAAAAAAGAATATGGTACTAAATTTACTATCTTCTCTGTTATATATCAATTAGTTCTTGCTTGGGTTGTAGCATTTATATTCTACAATGTGGCTTCCCTATTTGTTTAAAGGTAAGGTGATATAAATGGAAATTATTGTAACAATAGGAATTGTAGCTGTAGCTGCATATATAATATATAAAAATGTAAAAAAATCCTCAAAGGGTGAATGTAATTGTGGTTCTTGCCATAAGAAATGCCCTTCTAGGAAAAATTAAAAAAAGCTGCTTATATAAGCAGCTTTTTTATTTTCTATAAAGAATCTATTAAATCATCTACATCTTCATGCTTTGATTTAAACTTATTAACTAATCTATCATAGTATATAGTTATTGTTGCTACTGTTGGTGATGCTAAAAGCATTCCTAAAGCTCCAAAAAATCCGCCTCCAATAGTTACACCAAGTATTATCCAAAAAGGGCCTATACCAACCTTATTACCAACTAATTTAGGCTCTAAATACCAAGCATCAAATTGTTGAACTGCTAATAAAAATATAAATACTATTATAGCTTTCATTGGAGATACAAAAACTTCTACTAATGCACATACAACCATACCAACAAATGGTCCAAAATAAGGAATCATGTTAGTAAATCCAACAAATATTGCAAGTAATATTGCATATGGAACTTTTATTATCATAAGACCAATAAGAGAAATAAATCCTATTATTGTTGAATCTATTGCTTTTACACCTATATATGTTCCAATCATTTGATTATATGTCTTAAATAAGTTAATTATAGCTATGCCCCATTTTTCTTTTAATACCATGATAACTATTAATTTTATTTGTTTTATAAAGTTTTCTTTATCTAATAACAAGTAAATTGATATTAAAAGTCCAAATCCAATTTGAATTACTCCTGTTGTTATACTTAAAAGAGAACCTACTGCACCTTCCAATGCTGTAATTGCAACTCCACCTACCTTGGATGAAATACTAGTTAAAGTTTTCAATACTCCTGCATCTTGCATAAGTGCATAAAACTTATCATTTTGAAGTGCATTATTAACCCAACCTTGTACAGTATTAACATAGTCAGGTATTTCTTTTGTTATTGATATTATACTATCTACTAAAGCTGGTATTCCGTAAAACCCTATTAAAAAAAGTACAATTAATATACATAAATAAGTAAGTCCTACAGCTGCACCTTTTTTTAATTTTAATTTCTTTTGAAAAAACTTCATTAAAGGATTTAAAATATAGGCAAATATTATTGCATAGAAAAACGGTGCCAATACAGATAATAACTTCTTAAAAATTGATAAATAAACATCATAATTATCAACAATCTTATAACCTATAATAGCTATAATAGCTATTATCAATACATTTTTATATATAGAGTTTCTTCTATTCATCTACTTCACCTCCATTTTTACTAACATTAAATATTTTAAATTATATCACATTTTATATTTAAAATTCTTAAATAAAAAGAAACTTTACATATATAGAAAACAATATTAAAACTATTTTAAATACTTTTATAAAAAAACTAGGAAACATATAATGAATCCTAGTTTCTTAATATTTATTACATTTTATCTACAACATCTATACCTAATAGAGCTAAGCCATTTTTAATAACTTGTAAACTTGCTTTAACTAAGCTAAGTCTTGCTTTCTTAAGCTCTTCATCTTCTAAATTTAATACTGAATGAGCATTATAGAATTTGTTAAATAATTTCGCTACATCTATTACATATCTTGTAATAACTGATGGTTCAAGTTTTTCTACTGCTGAGTGTATATTTTTCTTAAAGTTTTCTAATGCTTTTATTAATTCAAATTCTTCTTTTGAATTTAATTTGCTATAATCAACATTAGTTAAATCAATATCCCCAGCTCTTTCTAATATGCTATTTCCTCTTGCATATGAATATTGAACATATGGACCAGTTTCCCCTTCAAATGAAAGTATTTCTTTCCAATCAAATATAATATCTTTTTCTCTTGAATTTTTAAGATAAGTAAATACAACTGCTCCAATACCAATTTTCTTAGCAACTTCTTCTTTATTTTCTAAATCTGGATTTTTTTCATTTATAACTTCTAACGTTTTAGCTACAGCTTCATTTAATAATTCATCTAAAAGAATTACTTTACCTTTTCTTGTTGACATTCCACCATCTTTAAACTTAACTAATCCAAAGCCTACATGCACACAGTCATTAGCCCAATCCTTTCCAGCAAGTTCTAATACTTTAAAGAATTGTTTAAAGTGTAATGCTTGTGGTGTTCCAACTACATATATTGATTTATAGAAGTCATAAGTATTTTTTCTATAGTTTGCAGCTGCTAAGTCTCTTGTTGCATATATAGTAGCTCCATCACCTTTTAATATTATACATGGTGGCATATTATATTCATCAAGCATAACAACTTGAGCTCCATTACTCTCAGTAAGTAAATTTTTATCTCTTAATTCATCGATTATAACTTGCATCTTATCATTATAGAATGCTTCACCTGCTAATGAATCAAATTTTATTCCTAAAAGATCGTATACTCTATTAAACTCTTTTAAGCTTAATTCTCTAAATCTTTCCCAAAGTGCTGTTTCTTCTGGTTCACCATCTTCTAGTCTCTTAAAGTGCATTCTTCCTTCGTCAACTAATGCTGGATTTTTTTCTGCTTCATCATGGAATTTAACATATATTCTTAATAATTCTCCTATTGGATCTTTTTCTAAAGCTTCTTCATCAACCCATCTATTATAAGCAGCTATAAGTTTACCAAACTGAGTACCCCAGTCTCCTAAGTGATTTATTCCAACTACATTGTAGCCTTCTTCTTGGAATAACTTATAAAGTGAATTACCTATTGAAGTTGAAAAAAGGTGTCCTACGTGGAAAGGTTTTGCTATATTTGGTGATGAATATTCAACACATACAGTTTTTCCTTCTCCAATCTTTGAACTTCCATATTTATCGCCTTCTTTTAATACAGTTTCAATTGTAGATTTAGTGAATGCAGCCTTATCTACAAAGAAGTTAACATATGGTCCTAAATTTGTTATTTTTTCAAAACCTTCTTTATCTAAATTTGAAGCTAATTCTTCAGCTATCATATTTGGAGCTTTTCTCATAACCTTTGCTAATTGAAAGCAAGGAAAAGCATAATCTCCCATTTCTGGCTTTGGTGGTGTTTCTATAAGTTTTTTTATTGTTTCTACATCTAAATCTACATGTTTGCTAATTAATTCTGCTATTATTTGTTTGTAATCCATTTTCTAATCCTCCTTAATATTTTCCGTAAAATATAAAAACCGCCTCTTATATAAAATAAGAGACGGAATAATATCATAAATTTCCGCGGTACCACTCTTTTTGCACAAAGTAATGCCACTCTTTTTTGTTAACGCAAATGATTTAAATTTGCGGCACTCCCTACTCATTTCAGGCGCTTCTCCAAGGCTCTCTTCAAGTAATCTATCTATAAGGCTTACACCAAACTCCTTATTCGCTAAAAAGAATTAATTACCCTACTCTCCTCTTCATAGAATTTATATTTTACTTTCTTTCATTATATTATACATATATAATTGTAATAATGTCAACAAATAGTTAAATATTATTATATATAACATATAATAAAAAAATGTTGTATAATGTATACTATATAAATATTTAAATCTTATTTTTAAGGAGTTTATTATGAGAAGAATTGGTGTTATTGAAATAGGCGCTAACTCAGTTACTTTAACATTAAACGAAGTTGAAGACGATGGTTATTTTAGACCGATTGATGAACTAAATACATCAATTAGACTGTGCCAAGATTTAGTATATGGAGATAAGTTATCACCTGATAAATTAAATACTGCTTTATCAACTTTAAGAACATTTAAGTCTATGTGCAAAATATCATGTGCCGAAAAAATAATTGCTATTGCTACTGAAGATTATAGAAATGCTTCAAATAGCTCTATGTTATTTAAATTAATAAAGGATGAATTAGGTATAGATATAACTGTATTAGATATAGAAAAAGAAATATATTTTAATTTCTTAGGTGTTTCAAATACAACTTACTTCGATAATTATCTTTTAGTTGATATAGAAGGATTATCAACTCATTTAGCTTGGGTTAAAGATGGCGAAATTAAAAATTGTTATTCACTTCCTGTAGGTACTTTAAACCTTACATATGAATATGAATTACAAGATAGAATATTAAATAATAATATTGAAAATGCAAAAAGTAAAATTATATCATGCTTAAAAGAATGTACTTGGATTAAATATTGCGATTCCCCTTCTATAGTTGGTGTAGGTGGTACTATTAAATGCCTTAGTAAAATAGACAGGTCTAGAAAACGCTATCCCCTTGATATAGAACATAATTATAATTTAAATGATATAGATGTTCAAGAAATATATAACTTATTAAAATGCAAATGTCTAAAGCAACGTTATCAAGTTTATGGATTACCTAACGAACGTGCTGATATAATGGTTGCAGGACTTTGTATATTAAATAATATACAAAAGTATAGTGGAATTACAAATCTAGTAACTTCATCTAAAGGACTTAGCGAAGGTATTATGTATAAATATATAGATGAACATTATGACTATGAAAAAGATATGCTTACATTTAGTTTAAAAGGAATAATGAATAAACTTAATATAAATAAAAATCATGCAAAAAATGTTTATAACCTTGCAATGAATTTATTCGAAAATTTAAGACCAATTCATAAACTAAATGATAATTATAAAAAAATATTAAAAACTGCAGCATTATTACATGATTGTGGTATAAGCATAGATTATTATAATCATCATAAGCATAGCTTTTATGTTATATTAAATTCATCTATAAATGGTCTAAGCCATAAAGATTTATTGATAAGTGCTACTGTTGCTGCATCTCATAGAAATAATTCTTATCATATTCCTTATCCACAATTTAGTTCTATTATAAATAGAATAGATATTAATGCAATAGAATATTTAGGTTCTATAATAAAAATTTCTGAAAGTTTAGATAGAAGCTTAGGTGGGGCTGTTAAAGAATTAATCGTAGATATTTTACCTGAAACAGTTGTAATTAAATTAAAATCACCATTAGATTTAGAATTAGAAATTCGACAAGCAATGAGAAGCTCATATTCATTCAAACAAATATATGGAAAAGATTTATCAATTGAAAAAATAGATTAATGAAAAACAGTTAGCAATTAAAACATTGCTAACTGTTTTTTAAAAAAATAATCCAAATATACTTCCTACAATACTTGATAATAAATTCATTATTAGATTTGCTGGTATTTTAATTATAGGGCCAGCTAAAAATATTACTGCTAAAAATATTACAAATTGATATCTATATATACTATCTGATATTTTATAAAAATGTTTAGGACTTATATCTCTAAGTATACTAAATCCATCTAAACCTGGTAATGGCAATAAATTAAAAACAAATAATATTACATTTATTCCTACTATTTGTGATGCCATACTAAATAAAACTGAAAATAATGTTCCTTCTAATACTCCTGAAGTTCCTAAAATAAATATTAACGTATAAAGGACCATTCCAAAGAATGCTACTATTAAATTTGCAATAGGACCAGCTAAGCTTACCTTCAAATCATCTTTATAATAATTTTTAAAAGCTGATGGATTAACTTGTACAGGTTTAGCCCAACCTATTCCGAAAAATAATATACATAAAGTACCTATAGGATCTAAGTGAGCAATTGGATTTAAAGTAAGTCTCCCCTGAAATCTTGGTGTTTTATCCCCAAGTCTATCTGCCATTTTAGCATGAGCATATTCATGAAAAGTAAATCCTATAAGTATAGCAGGTAACATTAATATTTTACCTAATAAAAATTCCATTTAAAATTCTCCTTTTCCATTTTATAGTATTATAACATAAAACACAGCTTTTAAAAATAAGCTGTGTTTTGTTTATTATAAAGTTATTTTATTAATTTTATATATGTTTTTGTGTATTTGATACTTTATCTGAATTCTGATCGTTTGTTCCATTTCCTAAGCCTGATTCGTTTCCTGAATTAGGCTTATTTCCTGATTCTACATTACTACCTGATCCTGTATTGTTATTATTATTATGATTTGTATTATTTCCAGGATTCTTATCTGTATTTGTTTGATTATTACTATTAGTATTACCACTTCCTGAAGTTGAACCACTTGATGGTTTCTTATTTGGAGTTGTTCCGGAATTAGTATTTCCTGAAGTTGAACCACTTGATGGTTTATTATTTGTGTTTGAATTTGTACTTGGCTTTTTGTTGTGATTTATTGAACTATTTGAATTCCCACTTCCACTACCAGTATTATTATTTGGTTTTATTTCTGTTTTTGAATTACTAATAGGTGGAATGTAATCTTCATCTTTTTCTTGAAGTGGACCATTATCTTTAATATGCTCTTCATTAGCTCCCATATATTGTTCAAGTTTAGATTTCCACTTTTCTATATTATAACTATCTTTTGTTGGCTTTTTATTATTAAATATAAAATCATCCATAATCTTTGAACATTGTTCTTTATCTATAATTAAAACCCAACCTTTATCTTTATAAAGTCCTCCCCATGAAATATCGTCACTTACAGGGATTCTTAATTGTTCAAATGTAAGGCTTGGAAACTTAGAAACAGTGTATGCATAATTTAATATCATCGCTGGTTCTATATTTGTTTTTACATATGGTAATAACTCACCCATAACTGATGGATATTTAATAACACTTAAATCCTTAAATTTCTGTGTTACTAAATCTATTACCCTTCTTTGCCTTTCTGTTCTTTCATAGTCCCCATCTCCAACTTTTCTTATTCTAGCATAAGCTAAAGCCTGTTGACCATCTAAATGTTGCATTCCTGGTTTTTCTATTTTTGGAGATTTAACCTTTTCGTATTCTCCAATAAACTTATTTAATTCTTTTATTTCATAATCGTGTACATCTACATCAATACCTCCAACAGCGTTAATTATTGATGTAAAACCATTAAAGTTAACCATTACATATTTATTTAATGATAAATTAAAATTTTCCTTTATTGTCTTCATTAATAAATCTGGTCCACCAAATGCTAATGCAGCATTTATTTTTTGCTCTCCATGTCCCGGTATGTTTACTAAAGTATCTCTCATAATTGAAGTAAGTTTTAATTTTTTATTATTATTATCAATTGTTGCAATAATAATAGCATCTGCTCTTGCAGCCTCATTTAATTTACGAGCATCAGTTCCTATAAGTAATATATTTGTTATTCCTGGTTGCTCCTCATAAGTCACTTCTTCTCCACTAGTATTTCCTTGATATATATGACCTCTTATATACATATAAGTTCCACCAATACCTAGAATAATAAGAAGAAAGACAATTCCAACTGAAAGCAATATTTTTTTCTTTTTAGACATTTTCTTTTTTTCAGTAGAATTTGTTTTTTTCTTATCTCCCTTTTGTTGCATATTTTACCTCCCTAATAAATTTAAGAATTTTTATTAAACATAATTTTTATTAAATTAACATTTTGTTAAATTCAGTTAACTAATAACATTATAATAGACTTTTTGACATAAAACCAGTATATTCGAACTTATAAAATTACAAATTCATTACATTTTATATATTTTTATTACATTTTAAGTTATTTTTTATTATTTTGGCCACTTTTTGTCTATAATATAGATTATTAATAAAATTTTCTTGGAGGAAATTATGAAGAAAAAAATATTAGATTTATTAATGTCTAATAATGAATATATGTCTGGTGAATATATAAGCAACCTTTTAGGTGTATCTAGAAATTCTATATGGAAACATATAAATGCTCTAAAAAAAGAAGGCTACTTAATAGATGCTATAAGAAATAAAGGATATAAATTAATAAAATCTCCTGATATATTAGATATTAAAACTATAAATAAGCTACTAGAAACAAATTTTTTAGGTAAGAATTTATTACACTATAAAGAAACGACCTCTACAAATTTAATTGCAAAAAAACTAATACAAGAAAATTGCAAAGATGGAACAGTTATTGTAGCTGAAACTCAAACTAATGGTATTGGCAGATTTAATAGAAGTTGGCAATCTCCATTAGGAGGACTTTGGTTCTCAATGATACTTAAACCAAGCATCTCTCCAAATGACGGAAATAAAATAACATTAATAGCTGTTGCTTCTATGATAAAAGTTTTAAATAACCTTAATATAAATTGTAAAATAAAATGGCCAAATGATATTTATATAAATAATAAAAAGCTTTGTGGAATATTGACTACAATGAATGCTGATATGGATAAAGTAAATTATATTATAGTTGGACTAGGACTTAATATAAATATTGATAAAAAAGATTTTATAAATGATTTAAATACCGCTACATCTTTATTATTAGAAACAGGTAATGAATTTAATAAATCTCAAATATTAGCATATTTCTTAAATACTTTTGAATACTATTATAATAAATTTGTAGATGATGATGATTTATCTGAAGTAATTTATATATGTAAAAATTATTCTATGCTAATTAATAAAAAGGCAACTTTAATAACATTAAGAAAAGAAGAGACCGTAACATGTCTTGGAATAGATGACTTAGGTGAACTTATAATAAAAGATTCTAAAGGAAACATAAAAAAAGTTTTAAGTGGAGAAATAACATTTAATAAATAAAAAAGATTGCTATTATAGCAATCTTTTTTATTTATAATAAGTCTATTCCATTTTCACTACAAATTCTATAATTTTTATCATCCCAAACTGATGATTGAACTTCACCAATATGCGCTTTTCTTAAAAAGTACATACATATTCTTGACTGTCCAATTCCTCCACCAATAGTTTGAGGTAATTCCCCATTTAATAATGATTTATGAAAATCTAGTTCTTTTCTTTCTTCGCATCCTGCTTCATTTAACTGACGTTCTAAAGACTCTTCATTTACTCTTATTCCCATTGATGATAATTCAATAGCACTATCTAATACATTATTCCAAAATAATATATCACCATTTAATTTCCAATCATCATAATCTGGTGCTCTACCATCATGCTTTTCACCAGAATTTAACTTATCTCCTATTTGCATTATAAAGACTGCCCCTTTATCCTTACATATAGCATTTTCTCTTTCTTTAGGTGATAAATCTTTATACATATCTTCTAATTCTTGTGATGTTACAAAAAATATTTCTTCTGGTAATTCTTCTTCAATGTCTAAAAGATTTTCCTTAACATACTTTTCTGTATCTTTAAATACACTATATATTTTTTTAACTATACCTTTTAAAAAGTCTAAATTTCTATCTTCTTTATTAATTATAAGTTCCCAATCCCATTGGTCTACATAAATTGAATGTATATTATCTAACTCTTCATCTCTTCTTATAGCATTCATATCTGCATATAGACCTTTTCCAACTGGAAATTTATATCTATGTAAGCTCATTCTTTTCCATTTAGCAAGTGAATGTACTATTTCAACATCTTGATTAGTTGCTAAAACATCAAATTTAACTGGTCTTTCTACTCCATTTAAATTATCATTTAATCCTGACTTTACATCAACAAAAAGTGGTGCAGAAACCCTTATTAAATTTAACTTATCAGCTAAATTTTTTTCAAAGAAATCCTTAATACTTTTTATATGTACTTCTGTTTCAATTAGTGTTGTTTTACTTCTATAATCTTCTGGAATTATTACTCCTTCTACTTTCATGAATAGCCCTCCTTTGATTTTAAATATTATTATATACAAAAAAAACAAAAAAATAAAGTACTCTTTTAAATTAAAGAGTACTTTGTTGTTAATTTTTAAATGTGACACTTATTTAAGTGTGATTTTAATATTTCAGCAGACTTTTTAAGCTTTTCTTCTTCGGATTTAGCTAAAGGTATTTCTATTATTTCTTTAGCCCCTTTTCTATTAACTATAGTTGGTATAGCTAAATACATATCATCTATTCCATATTGTCCTTCAAACAATGAACCAACTGTTAATATACTATTTTCATCTCTAAATATAGCCTCAACTATTCTGTTTACTGCAAGTGCTACTGCAAAATATGTTGCCTTTTTTCTATTTATTATTTCATAAGCAGCATTTTTAACATCTTCTTCTATTACCTTCTTTGTATCTTCATCCCAAGCAAGATCTGTTTGTTTAGCATAAATATCAAAGTCTTCTCCACCAATTCTTCCATTACTCCAAGTTACAACTTCACTGTCACCATGCTCACCAACTACATAACAATGAATATTGCTGTTATTTACACTAAAATATTTACCTAAAACATACTTTAATCTTGATGTATCTAAAACTGTACCTGAACCAATTACTCTTTCTTTTGGGAATCCTGATAACTTATAAGTTATATAAGTTAATACATCAACTGGATTTGACACTACTAAAAGTATGGCATTTGGACTAAGCTTAGCTAGTTCTGGAACAAACCCTTTAAATATTTTGTAATTTTTATCTATAATATCTAATCTAGTTTCTCCTTCTTTTGGTCCAACTCCTGCAGTAATTATAACTATATCTGAATTTTTTGTTTCTTCTAATGAACCTGCATATATATTAACTGGCTTAACAAATGATGTACCATGAACTAAATCCATTACTTCTCCCATTGCCTTATCCATATTTATATCATAAATACAAATATCTGTTGCTATACCACTATTCATTAGTGCATATGCTGTTGTAGCTCCTACAAATCCAGCTCCGATTATAGATACTTTTCTTTTTCCTTCTACTAGCATGTTTTATCACTCCTAATTAATTTATATTTAATCTCATATTATCTTTCTCTTTTTCTACTCTTTATATTCCATATTATACTATAATTAATAATCACTTTCAATTAATTCTTAGTATTTTAATATGATTTATTTTTTATTTTATTGTTAATAGATATGTTATATAATAATTATTATACTCAAAGAGACTTAGGAGGATATCTTAAAATGAAACTGTTATTTTTCGATACAGAAACAACTAGCATACGCCCAGGACATATATGTCAGCTAAGCTATATAATCGTTGATACAAGTACAAAACCTCAAAAAACAGAAGGTAAAAACTTTTTCTTTACAGTAGATGAAATGGATCCAAATGCAGAAGAAGTTCATGGTTTTTCTTTAGAAAAATTATATGAACTATCAAATGGAATGTATTTTGAAGATGTTGTTGGAGAGTTTATAGATGATTTTATGGATGCTGACTTTGTAATAGGCCATAATGTTAATTTCGATGTAAAATTTTTACACAGCGAACTTATATTTTTAGGTGCTAATTATGAACCTAAAAGAACGTTCTGCACAATGGATTATTATAGAGATATATGTAAAATTTTAAAACCTAATGGAACATATAAAAATCCAAAACTTGAAGAGGTTATTTCTTACTTAAATATAACAAAAGATCAAATAGAATCTAAAGCTAAACAACTATTTGGAGGAAGTGGAGACTATCATGATGCTAGATTTGATACAGCAGCAACTTATTTAGTAGTTATTGAAGGGTTAAAGAAAAAACTTATTCCTCATGGTTATTTTACTAAAATAGCAAATTCTAATTAATAAAATTTAAAGGTATATAGTAATATTTGTATTTCTATATACCTTTAACTAATTTATTCATTTATTATATCATAATATTTTTTTATTAATTCTTTATCCATTGCTTCTACACCTTCTAATGGATATTTAATATTAAGTTTCTCATACTTATTTACTCCAAGTAAGTGATAAGGTAAAAGCTCTACTTTTTCAACATTATTAAATTCTTTAATAAATTCTTTAAATCGTCTTATATGTTCTTCTCCATCAGTAAGTCCAGGTACAACTACATGTCTTAACCATATTTTTGTTCTATTTCTTTTCATGGCTTCTATAAACTTAAGTGACTCGTCTATATTAACTAATGTTACATTTTTATATCCTTCCTCAGTAATATCTTTTACATCAAAAAGAACTAAATCAGTATATTTTAATATCTCATCATACATTCCAATACCAGATCCTGCAGTATCAATACATGTATGAATACCTTCTTTCTTACAAAGTTTTAAGGCTTCTATTAGAAATTCTGGTTGTCTTAAAGGTTCTCCCCCTGAAAAAGTTACTCCACCATTTGATGTATCAAAATATGCTTTATACCTTTTTATCTTTTTAACTAATTCTTCTGGTGTAACCTTTTCTCCTACTCCATATTCCCAAGTATCAGGATTATGACAATACTTACATCTTAATGAACATCCTTGCATAAATACAACAACTCTTATTCCTGGTCCATCAACAAGCCCCATAGTTTCCATTGAGTGAATTAATCCTGTTGTCATTATGTGTACCTCCTAATTTATAATTTTAAATAAACAATTTATTATACTAACTTATTTATTTAAAATTATAATACATATCCTCTGCTAAATATATTAGCAGAGGATACTTTTAAGTTAAATTACATTACATTTTTGAATGGAATGTTCTGTTTATAACATCTAATTGTTGCTCTCTAGTAAGCTTAATGAAGTTTACAGCATATCCTGATACTCTTATAGTTAATTGTGGATATTCTTCTGGTCTTTCCATTGCATCTAATAAAGTTTCTCTATTAAATACATTAACATTTAAGTGATGAGCTCTTTGTCCAAAATATCCATCCATTAAGTTACTTAAATTTGATATTCTTTCTTCAGGTGATTTTCCTAAAGCATCTGGAATTATTGAGAAAGTATTTGAAATTCCATCTTGTGAATGCTCATATGGAAGTTTAGCAACTGAATTTAATGATGCAAGTGATCCACTTGAATCTCTTCCATGCATTGGATTAGCTCCTGGTGCAAATGGCTCACCAGCTTTTCTTCCACATGGAGTTGTACCTGTTTTCTTACCATATACTACGTTTGATGTTATAGTTAAAATTGATTGAGTGTGATATGCATTTCTATAAGTTTTGTTCTTTCTGATTTTATCCATCATATTCTTAACAAGATATACAGCTATTTTATCAACTCTATCATCATCATTACCGTATTTAGGGAAATCTCCTTCAACTTCAAAATCTACAGCTATTCCTTCTTCATTTCTTATTGGTTTTACCTTAGCATATTTAATAGCTGACAATGAATCAGCACATACTGATAAACCAGCTATACCACAAGCCATTGTTCTAAATACATCTCTGTCATGTAAAGCCATTTGTAATGATTCATATGAATACTTATCATGCATATAGTGAATGCAATTTAATGTATTTACATAAAGATTTGCAAGCCAATCTGTCATTACATCAAACTTTTCCATTACTTCATTATAATCTAAATATTCACTAGTTATTGGCTCTAATTTAGGTCCTACTTGTACTCCTGATTTCTCATCTTTACCTCCATTTATTGTGTAAAGTAAAGTCTTAGCTAAGTTAACTCTAGCACCAAAGAATTGCATTTGCTTTCCAACTCTCATTGCTGATACACAACAAGCTATAGCATAATCATCTCCCCAATACTCTCTCATTAAATCATCATTTTCATATTGCACTGAACTTGTATCAATTGAAACTTTTGAACAGAAATCTTTAAAGTTTTGTGGTAGTTTAGTTGACCATAAAACTGTTAGATTTGGCTCTGGTGATGGTCCTAAAGTATAAAGTGTATTAAGTACTCTAAATGAGTTTTTAGTAACTAATGTTCTTCCATCTATACCCATACCTGCAATTGATTCAGTAACCCAAGTTGGATCTCCTGAAAATAAATCATTATATTCTGGAGTTCTTAGGAACTTAACTAATCTTAGCTTCATAACGAAATGATCCATAATCTCTTGAGCTTCTTCTTCTGTTATAACTCCTGAGTTTAAATCTCTTTCTATATATATATCTAAAAATGTTGATGTTCTTCCAAGTGACATTGCTGCACCATTTTGTTGCTTAATTGCTGCTAAGTATCCAAAGTATAACCATTGAACAGCTTCTCTTGCATTACTAGCTGGTACTGATATGTCTAATCCATAACTTAAAGCCATAGATTTAAGCTCTTTTAATGCATTTATTTGATCTGTTATTTCTTCTCTTAATTGAATAATATCAGAATCAATTGTTCCTACTTCTAAACTCTTTTTTTGTTCTATCTTGTCTTCTATTAATCTATCAACACCGTATAGCGCAACTCTTCTGTAATCCCCTATAATTCTTCCTCTACCATAAGCATCTGGAAGTCCAGTAACTATACCATATTTTCTAGCTAATTTCATTTCATCTGTATATACATCAAACACACCTTGATTATGTGTCTTTCTATACTTTGTAAATATTTCAGATATTTTTGGATCTACTTCATATCCATAAGCTTTAGCTGCATTTTCAGCCATTCTTATACCACCTTGTGGCATAACAGCTCTTTTAAGAGGAGAATCTGTTTGTACTCCAACAATCTTTTCGATTGCTTTATCTATATATCCTGGCTCGTAAGCATCGATACCTGATACTGTTTTAGTGTCAACGTCTAAAACCCCATTTTCTCTTTCTTTTTTAAATAATTCACTAACTTCATTCCATAATTTTTTAGTATCTTCTGTAGCTCCTGCTAAGAATGAAGAATCTCCTTCATATGGAGTGTAGTTATTTTGTATGAAATTTCTAACGTCTATTTGTTCTTTCCAGCTTCCATCTTTAAAGCCTTCCCATTGATTAAACACTATACGTCGCCTCCCTTTCAATTAATAATATATTTAGATTATATATGATAAAAATTTAACAGTCAATAATTATTTTCAACTGATATAAATTCTCATAATATATTTCTTCCTCCACTTTTTATTTTAAATTAAAAAGGACTAAATGTAAATTTTTTTTTAACATAAAGTCCTTTTGATTAACAAATTTTAGTATTTTGTTATTTATTATTTATTTTTTATTATTAGCGCCATACTTCTTATAATAATCATTTATTCGTTCTAACATCTCATCATCAATTAATATATTTCCATTTATCTCTCGATTATATAAATATTTTATAACTTCCTCCATAGTAACTATTGCACATGTTTTAAAATTAAATTTTTCTCTAATCTCTTTTAAAGCAGATGCTTCTCCTTGCCCTCTTTCCATTCTGTCTACAGAAATTATAAGTCCCTCTACTTTTATATTACCTTGTTCCTTTAAAATAGGCATTGTTTCATATATTGACGTACCTGCTGTTGTTACATCTTCTACTATTAAAACTTTATCTCCATCTTTTAATTTTGCTCCAAGAAGTATTCCCTTATCTCCATGATCTTTCACTTCTTTTCTGTTTGAACAATAATCTACGTCTATATTGTAAAGCTCTGATAAAGCTATTGATGTTGTTACTGTTAAAGGAATTCCTTTATAAGCAGGTCCAAATAAAACAGTATAATCATTATCAAAATTTTCCTTTATAGCCTTTGCATAAAACTCTCCAAGTCGTTTTAATTGACTTCCTTTTTTATAGTTTCCAGTGTTAACAAAAAATGGAGTTTTTCTTCCGCTTTTAGTTACAAAATCTCCAAAAGTAAGCACACCGCACTCTACCATAAATTCAATAAACTCTTTTTTATATTCTTTCATATTGAAAACCTCCAAAATTTCGTTAATTTTTAGACAATTCCGATAATTTCATTTATATCCTTTATACCTTCTTTTAAAAGAAAATCTTCTATTCCTTGAACTATTTCTTTTCCAGCTAATGGATTATTAAAATTAACCGTTCCTATTTGTATGGCCCTTGCACCAGCCATCATAAATTCTATCGCATCCTCTGCAGTACTTATTCCACCAAGTCCTATAACAGGTATATTTACAGCTTTTGATACTTCATGAACCATTCTTAAAGCTATTGGCTTTACTGCTGGTCCTGAAAGTCCTGCATATATATTATCAAATACAGGCTTTCTCTTATTTATATCAATAGCCATACCTTTTATAGTATTTATTAATGAAATAGAATCTGCACCTGCTTCTTCACATTTTAAAGCCATATCCACTATATTTTCAGCATTTGGAGATAGTTTAACCATTAAAGGCTTATTTGTTATTTTTTTTATTTTATCCACAACTTCAAATGCTACATCACTTTTTATTCCAAAAGCCATTCCACCAGATTTTACATTAGGACATGATATATTAAGCTCTATCATGTCTATATCGGTTTCATTTAACTTACTTACTGCTATTTCATAATCTTCTATACAACCGCCACCAACATTAGCAATTATATTTGTATTTAATTTTTTCATATCTTTTAATTCATAATCTATAAAATGATCTATCCCTGGATTTTGAAGACCAACAGAATTCATCATTCCACCTTTTGTTTCATATACTCTTGTCCCAGTATTTCCGTCCTTTTTATTTAAAGTTAAACCCTTAGTAGATATTCCCCCCAAAATACTAACATCATAAAAGTCATTGTACTCTTGTCCAAATCCAAATGTACCTGAGGCTGCTATAACAGGATTTTTAAAATCTACTCCATTTATATTTACATTCAACATAATGATTTTCCTCCTTAAAGCTCCACATAATATCCATCAAAGACAGGACCATCTTTACAAGTTCTTTTATGACCATCTTTCGTTTTACAAGTGCAAACAAGACATGCCCCAACTCCACAGGCCATATGTTTTTCCATTGATACATATACTTTAATACCTGCATCTTTACATAATTCTATAACCTTTTTCATCATTATTTCAGGACCACAGCATAATACTACATCATATTTTTTAGCATCTAAAATATCCGTTACAAACCCTTTTATCCCATGCTTTCCTGTATTAGTTACTAAATTTATATTATCAACATACTTTTCAAAATCATTTATTAAGTATACTTCATCTCTAAATCCTGCATATAAATCTATAACTTCACTATTTCCATTTTGTTTTAATTCCTTAGCAACTTGAAGCATAGGTGCTATTCCTATTCCTCCCGTAACTAATGCAACTTTTCCAAGCTTTTCATTTACATTGAATCCATTTCCAAGGGGACCTGTAATATTTATTTCTTCATTCTTTTTTAATTTACTTATTTCTTTTGTTCCCTTTCCAACTACTGAATAAAGAAAAGTTAAATTATTTTCACTCTTTTCACATATACTTATAGGTCTTGGAAGTAATGCACAGTCAACCTTAAGCATATAGAATTGACCACATTTTATATCTTGGTTTTCTTCTATTACTAATTTAAATATCCCTTTTGATATTTCATCATTGCTTATTACTTTAGCCTTTTTGTAGTTTATGCCCATTAAATTTCCTCCTATCTGTTGCAAGCTAATCTTATCTCATCTCTCATTTTCATCGCTTCTTCTCTTGCACATTTAGCAAAATTTCTTTCATCTTCACCTTTATTTTTGTATGCTAAAAGAATTCCTCTTGATGAATTTACAACTCCTCCATTACCATTATTTAAATACATGGCAACATCTTTAGCTTTTCCACCTTGTGCTCCATATCCCGGTATTAAAAAGAACATATCTTTTAGATTTTCTCTAATTTTTGCACCTTCTTCTATATGAGTACAACCTATAACTCCTCCTATAGGTGTATATCCACATTCTCCTTTAAAAGGCTCTCCTAATTGTAAGACTTTTTCTCCAACTATATCATAAACATTTCTTCCTGATTTAGCTTTTATATACTCTATATCAAATGCTCCCTCATTAGAAGTTCTTACTAAACTAAATATACCTTTGTTTCCACTTTCTATATATGGAATATATGGTGCTATACTATCCATTCCCATATAAGGATTTAATGTTATAAAGTCTGCTTCAAAATCTCCTTCAAAATGAGCTTTTGCATACATTTTTGCTGTTGCTGCTATATCCCCTCTTTTTATATCTGCAATTATTATCTCATCTAAACTTCTAAGATATTCTAATGTTTCTTTGTATGCTTTTAAACCTTCTATACCTAAAGCTTCATAATATGCTATTTGAACTTTAAAGCATGCAACAACATCTCTTGTTGAATCTATGATAGCTTTATTAAATTCAACAATCGCCTCTTTATCACTTTTCCCTTCTCTTATAAATGATGGTATATAATCAAGTGCTGTATCAAGCCCAACACAAACTACTCCTCTTTCTAAAACTCTATCATATAATTTATCTATAATCTTACTTTTCATAATTTGACCCTCACTACTTTTTATATAAAACTTTTCCACCTTTTATAGTCATTACAACTTCTCCATAAAAATTCATTCCTTCAAATGGAGTATTTTTCCCCTTTGATTGAAAGTCATCTGAATTTACTACTATCTCTTTATTTAAATCTAATAAAACAACATCTCCATCTAATCCTATACTAATATTTCCTTTATTCATCCCTAAAATATTAGCTGGATTTCTTGACATCATTTCTGATAACTTGTTTATCGAAATAATTCCATCCTTAACTAATTTTGTATAACATATAGGAAATGCAGTTTCAAGCCCTACCATTCCTGGAGATCCATTTTCCTTATCTTTCTTTGTATGCGGTGCATGATCTGTACCTATACAATCAACATCTCCATGCTTTATAGCCTTTAATAAAAATTCTACATCTTCATGTTCTCTTATAGGTGGATTAACTCTATAATTATTTACATCATTAGTAAGCGCTATATGATGTGGTGTTACCTCGCAAGTTACATTCACACCTTCACATTTTCCATCAATTATATACTTCATAGCTTCTTTTGTACTTACATGAGCCATATGAAGTTTTGCACCTGTAACTTTTGCTAATGTTATATCTCTCCAAGTCATCATATTCTCAGCAAGTCTCATATCTATATCTGAAAATTCACCTGATTCTGCGTGAGACATAACTACCCAATTATTTTCTTTTGCAATTTTCATAGCTTCCATCATAACTCTCGAATCTGACACTCCAACACCATCATCTGAGATAGCCTTCACTCTATCATCATTTTTAAAACACTCTAGATGTGATATTGTTTTGCCATCAAAATTTTTTGTTATAGTTACACATTGATGTAAGTCTATAAGATTTAAAGTTTTTTCTTTATCTTTTACATAATCTAATACTTCCCTAGTAGAACATACAGGATTTGTATTTCCCATAAGGCAAACCCCTGTATATCCTCCTCTCAATGCAGCCTTTGATCCAGTTTCTAAATCTTCTTTATAAGTAAGTCCTGGATCTCTAAAATGTGCATGTGTATCTATAAACGCTGGCATTAATGTTAATTCTTTAGCATCAATAACTTCTACTCCATCTATATTTATTTCTGTTCCTATTTCCTTTATTTTCCCTTTTTCTATATAAATATCTCCATAAAAGTTTTGACATGAATCTATTATATTTGCATTTTTTATTAATATATTCAAATTAAACACCTCATCTTATTTAAGTGTCATTATATGATCACAATATTCACATTTATAAGTAGCTTCGCTTCTATCTACTAAATTGAATATTTGAGGAACATACTTTTCATCACTTGTTATACATCTTACATTATCACAAGTTATTATTCCTTCAACTGTTTGAGGTAATTCTGGTATTATCTTATTAACTATTTTTTCATTTCTAATTTCATTTACTGTAACATTAGGAGAAAGCATAGCTAAAACTTCGTAATTTATTTTTTCTATATCTTCAATCTTTATAATATCTTTTTTTCCTGATCTATTACTTGGGACATTCATTATTAAGGCTACACTTAAATCTGATTTTTCTAGGTTTAAATGATTAAATATTTTAATTCCAACTCCAGCTTTTATGTGATCTATAACTAATCCATTTTTTATACTTGTAATTTCTAACATATTAACATACCCCCAAAAGTTTACATATTAATGCCATTCTTGCATACATTCCATACTCAGCTTGCTTAAAATAAGCTGCTCTTTTATCACCGTCAACTTCTACAGCAATTTCATTCACTCTTGGAAGTGGATGCATAACTATCATATCCTCTTTTGCAAGGTCCATTTTTTCCATATCTAAAATATAACTATCTTTAAGTCTTAAATATTCTTCTTCATTGAAAAATCTTTCTTTTTGAATTCTTGTCATATAAAGAATATCAACTTCTTCTATTACATCTTCTAATCTTTCAACTTCTTTAAATTCTATATTATTTTTCTTTAATACTTCATCTCTTATATAATCTGGAATTCTAAGTTCTTTTGGAGATATCAGTACGAATTTATTGTTTTCATATCTTGACATTGCTTTTATTAAAGAATGTACTGTTCTTCCATATTTTAAGTCTCCACATATACCTATAGTTTTATTTTCAAGATTACCTTTTAATGTTTTTATTGTTAATAAATCTGTTAGTGTTTGAGTTGGATGTTGGTGTCCACCATCACCAGCATTTATAACTGATACATCTGAATACATACTTGCTACTCTAGCAGAGCCTTCTTTTGGATGTCTCATTGTTATAATGTCTGAATAAATTGATACCATTTTTATTGTATCTGCAAGTGTTTCACCTTTTGATGCTGAACTTGAATTTGGCTCTGAAAAGCCTAAGATATTTCCGCCTAATCTCATCATAGCTGCTTCAAAGCTAAATCTTGTTCTTGTACTAGGCTCATAAAATAGAGTTGCTAAAATTTTTCCATCACATATCTTTGAATATTTTTTTGGATTTTCTATAATTTGATGTGCTAAATTGAAAATTTCTTCTAATTCACCTACAGTAAAATCCATAGGATCTATTAAATGTCTGTCTTTTAACATAATATCACTCCTTCTTAACCTCTCAGTGTTAAATTTAAAGGGAAATACGTTCTTGTAATTATATACTTGTCTAAAAAAACTTTTAAAAAAAGCCTTCCTTAAATACTAAGGAAGGCGTAATTATCCCATATATAACTACATTACTATTACTTCCTTAATGACCTCTCTGGATCAAATTAAAGGTTATCTTGTTTGTAAGAATACCACTAAAAAGATAATCTGTCAATAATTTAAAGAAGTAATTATTTATTATTTTGTTAAATCTTCAACTTCAGAATCTGGTAAAATTTCTTCTTTAACAGTTGTTTCAAGTAAACTTTCTTCTTTTTCTAAATCTTTTTCTAATCTTGGATTTATTGCTTTAATAAATAATAATAAGAAATTAAATACAACATATAAAATAACACCTGTACCTATAAATATTTCAATATCACCTATTGTTTTAAATACAGATTGCCATATGCCACTTCCTAAATATTTACTTACTTTATATGCTGCCATTACACTTATAGCTAATGGGAAAGTTAACGCTGCATATGTTGGCGCAAATCCTTTCTTTATAAATCCTATTATATAACTATAAACTATAATTAAATTTATAAATGATATAATTACTAAAACCCAAAGTATTACTGGATTTATAACTGTAAATGCTGAAGTATATCCTACTATACAAAGACTTGCAGGTGCTGCCATTACTCCTATTGTTGGTAGTTTATGTTCTTCAATAGCTTTATGATTATATACTCTATATAACATTATTGGCCATGTAATTATATATAATACAAATCCAAAATAAAATAATAATCTAGCTAAGCTATCATGCCCCATTCCAGGACTTGTAACGCATGCTACAACTACACCAATCCATATTACAAACCAACTTGGAACCATATCTTCTAATTTAAAATTTTTAAATCTAAATATTGAAAATACTATAAATAGTATAAAATGTACTGCTACACATAAAAGCCATACAGTTTCTGCTATTTTAGGAGCTACATCTAAAAAATATGCTGCTATTAACATAAGAGCCATATCTATAGTTGGATAAAAACTACCTAAAACAGGATGTTTTAATTCCTCTAAAATTTTCTTTGGAAATTTCACTATTCTTAAAAACATTAATGCTAAAGCTATAATTGAAAATATAATTGCTACTGGCTTAAAAAATTTTATATTATTTAATTGCCAAGCAGATCCAATAGTTATTAATCCTAGTGAAGTACCGCATATTCCTATTGGATAATTCTCTAATTTATTTAATAAATTATTTTCAACCTTCATATATACACCTCCATTGATCTTTACAAGATTGATTATATATACAAATTTCAAATAAGAGAAATATTTATATTTTATATTTAACATAGGTATTTACTTATTTTAAAATTTTATATAAAATTCATCTATATTTTCCCATTTAAATATGTAAAGTATTAAATTTATTATTTATTAAATTTTAATATTAATTAATCTCAATTTTAATAAAAACATACAAGGTATTTTAACATAGAAATTATCTTATATCTATAATTTATTAATTTACATTTTTTAAATTTTTATTATATATTTGTTATTATTTTATATCCGAATAAAAATTTAATTAAGAACAATACTAAAAGTAATTAATTAAATTAACTAAGGAGGATTAAATATGAGTGAAAATAATAAAAATAAAAAAATAGTATTCTTTATTTTAGTAATATTACTTATTTTTATAATACCTGTATTATATTTTTCAAATTTTAAATCTACTAAACCTAAAGTTGCCAAAGCAGAAAATACAGGCACAAAACAAGAAATTAAAAATGAAGTAAAAAACGAAGTGAAAAAAGGATCAGTTAATAATAACTACTTACAATTAAAAGATGATCCTAACGCAGATGATGCCTTAGTTATTTCTAAAAATACAAATGAATTAATAAAAGGTTCTATTCATTATCCCGTTAGAACAGATAGAAAAAAAGTTGTTTATTTAACTTTTGATGATGGACCATCAACAACAAATACTCCAAAAGTACTTAATATTTTAAAAAAACATGATATTAAAGCAACTTTTTTTGTAACTGGAAAATCTATCATAGCAAGTGATGAATCAAAAGCTTTATTGAAACAAATTGCTAATGAAGGACATGCCATAGGTAACCATACTTACAGTCATAATTATAATTATCTTTATCCTTCTAGAACAATAAATGTTGATAATGTAATATCCGATTTAAAAAAGAATGATAAATTAATGAAAGATATTTTAGGAAAAGACTTTTATACTAGAATCATAAGATTACCAGGAGGATATCGTTCTTGGAATGGTAAAGAAAATTTTAAAAATAAAATGAAGGAACTAGGTATTAGAAATATTGATTGGAATGCTTTAAATGGTGATGCAGAAGGTAAAAAGAAAAACTCTAAAGAACTAGTTTCTTATTTAAAAAATAGTGTTAATGAACTAGGAAAAGATGCAGATAGTATTGTAGTACTAATGCATGATACATATGGTAAAGCTGAAACTACAAAAGCTCTACCAGAAATAATTAAATACTTTAAAGATAAAGGTTTTGAGTTTAGAACAATAAAATAAAATTTTACAATATAAAAAAGAGCCTTTAACAAAGGCTCTTAATTTTTCTATTCTAAATTAATTATATTTACATTTATAGTTATCTTGAACATCCATTAATGCTTCACCAAATCTTTGGTAATGAACAACTTCTCTTTGTCTTAAAAAACGTAATATTTCTTTTATATCTTGATCATCTGTCAAATCTATAAGCCATTCATAGGTTGCTCTAGCTTTTTGTTCAGCTGCCATATCTTCATTTAAATCTGCAATAACATCACCTTTTGCTTGAATATAAGTTGCTGTCCATGGATTTCCTTGAGCATCGCTATAATATAATGCTTTTCCGTGATCTGTATAATGAGCAGCAAGTCCAGCATTTTTCAAATCCTCAATAGAGGCATTTTCCATTAATTGATAAATCATAGTAGCAATCATTTCTACATGAGCTAATTCCTCTGTTCCTATATCAGTTAATAAGCCTTTAGCTTTATTTGTTGGCATTGTATATCTTTGATTTAAATACCTAAGAGCAGCACTTAATTCACCGTCTGGACCTCCATATTGTGACATTAAAAATTTTGCCATCCTAAGATCATTACATTTTAAATTTATAGGATATTCTAAAGTCTTAACATAGTACCACATAACTAAATCCTCCTAATATTTAATTTCCCAAGGCCATGGTTGATTGACCCACTCTAATGGATTTTCCACATAAGCATCTCCAAAGTTTCTTATAGGTCCATATTTTAATTCATATTCACTAATTAAAGCGTCTAACTTTCTAGAAACTTCTTTATAGTCACTTATAGCTTCTTTATCATTAGGGAAATTATCAAGATAAAGATTTAGTTCTACTGCATAAAACTGTATCTTTTGTATACTATTCAATAATTCAATTTCTTTCATAATTTTACCTCTCTATTATCTTCTATTTATAAGGTTTATATAAATCTTTAAATATAGTTCCTCTACAAAGACCTTCATAAACTGAATATAAATTTTCGTATTTTTGAGGTAATATATATGCACGTGCATACTCTAAATCAAAACATTTATTAGCACAATAAGACATACATATCATCCTTTCTTCTATAAATATATTAATATGTTATGTATGTTAAAAAGAAAATGTTACATATTTCATGTTTAATTCATCAAAAAAGAGAATTCTAAATATTTAGAATTCTCCTTTGAAATCTACATATTAATTCCAATTATTAATTATATTATCCCACATCATCTTTCCACATTTAGCTAATGTAACAGTTCCATAAACACTATTTGGAACTTCTGTAGATAACACAGTAAAGGTAAATGTTCCTTTAGAAAGTTGTATTAATGCTGTATCATTTTCAACACCTGTTTTATCTCCAGTTTTACTTGATATTTCATACTTTAAATCATCAGGTATATATAATGCTAATTTATTTTTTATCTGCTGTCTTCTGAGAATATCTATAAGCATGGTACTATTTTCTTCGGTTAAATAAGTTGCTTTGTATAGATGCTTCCATATCTTTGATAAGTCTTTTGCTGATGTTAAATTTTCTATGTCAATTTTACCTGTTCTTTCATCCGCAGTCTTTCTATTTAATTTAGTGTTCTCTAATCCCATTTCTCTTATATCTTCATTTATTCTATCCATTCCAATAATATCAATAATTTTATTTGCAGCTGTGTTATCACTTTGAATAAGCATAGCCACTAAAAGTTCAAAAACCGTATAATCTCTTGAATTAAATTCATGAATTATTCCTGTTCCATACACTTTATCGACACCATCGATTCTAATCTTATCCATAAAAGTTATTTTTCCTCTTTCAACATCTTTTATTAAAGATACTGCTATTGGAAGCTTCATACATCCCGCCGCCGTCATTTTAACGTTTTCATTATATCCATAAACAAATCCACTTTCTAAATCTTCAAAGAAAAAACTATAAGTACCAATTCTTGATTCTAAATATCTTTTAACCTCTTTCATAATACCCTCCAGCTTTTTATTTTAAGTATGAACTTAATTTTAATAATATTTTGTTAATAAAATTATAACATATTTACATATATTTTGAAAATATAATTAAAGGATTTAGCATTATGCTAAACCCTTGATATATATTAATTAATCACCAAATGATATTCCTATCTTTTTAGCTATTGTAACCAATTCACAACTAGGATCAACTTGTTTAGTATGTTGCCCAATAACATTTTCTAGACTATCATATGTTATTTTATCACCTTTTAAACAAACCATATTCCCAAATAATCCTTCATTAATCATTTCTACTGCAGCTACTCCATATCTTGTTGATAATATTCTATCAAAGGTTGATGTGTTTCCACCTCTTTGAATATGTCCAAGAACAGTACATCTAACTTCATGGTCTTTTATTATTTTTTCTAAATCATCAGCTAATTTATTTCCAATTCCACCTAACCTTATTGGATCTGGACTATCTTCTACTATTTTTGATATTACTACATCTCCATCTTTTGACTTTGCACCTTCTGCTACTACTATTATAGTAAACATTTTCCCTTCATCTTTTCTTTCATTAATTTTTTCTACGATTTTATTTATATCATAAGGTATCTCAGGTAATAATATAACATCTGCAGATCCTGCAATTCCTGATTCTAATGCTATCCATCCTGCTCCTCTTCCCATTACCTCACAAAGCATTATTCTATGATGTGATTCAGCAGTTGTATGAAGTCTATCTAAAGCTTCTGTTGCAACATCTATTGCAGTATTAAATCCAAAAGTTACATCAGTTGAAGCTAAATCATTATCTATAGTTTTTGGAACTCCTATAACTTTTATTCCTTTTCTTGAAAAATCTCTAGCTGAAGTTAAAGTTCCATCTCCACCTATTACTATAAGAGCATCTACACCTTCCTTTTTAAGATTTTCCACTGCTACATCTGAAACATCTTTCTTAATAAATTTACCATCCTCTTCTATAGCATAATCAAAAAGATTATCCTTATTAGAACTATAAAGAATAGTTCCCCCTCTATGAAGTATTCCAGATACAGATTCTAATGTTAATGGTATAAAATCATTTTTATAAAGGCCTCTATATCCAAACTTATATCCTATAACCTCATACCCATAATTTAAAATAGCGGCTCTAGTTACAGATCTAATTACAGCATTTAATCCTGGGCAATCACCACCACCAGTTAATAAAGCTATCTTTTTAACCTTTTTCATCATCTAATAAATCCCCCTCTATTCTTTTAATGTTCCCCGCTCCTATTTTTTAACATTAAACTTATAAAATCTTATTTAACTTTAGTAAACCCTTTTGATTATTTTTCCTTTTAAGTAAAATATTTACCATTTTTATGATATCATATTTTTTTCTTTATATAAAGATAAATTTATTATTATTTTAAAAATCAAGTTAGTTTTATATTAAAATTATATTTTTAAAATTTTATCTTAATAAATATAAATATTTACATAATAAAAAAATCAGCCAAATAAAATTCTTGACTGATTTTTTTATTATTTATTTAATTTTATAATGGTGGTAAAGTCATTAATCCAGCAAATACTAATACTGCAAGTATAACTCCTACAACTATTCTATAAACTGCAAATACTCTCATAGGTTTCTTCTTTAAGTAGTTTACAAACTTATTCATAACAATAAGAGCAACTATAAATGCCACTACAAATCCTACTGCTAAAGCTATCCAATCAGTTGTTGTCATAATTGAATAATCAAACTTTAACATATCAAGTCCAGTTGATCCTACCATAGCAGGTATTGCTAAGAAAAATGAAAATTCAGCAGCTACAGGTGTTGAAAGTCCAGCAATCCATCCACCCATTATTGTAGATGCACTTCTTGACATTCCAGGCCACATTGCAAAACACTGAGCAACACCAACTATTAAAGCTTCTTTAGGTGTAATTGCATCAATATCCCTTGCTTTTGCTCTTCTTTTTCTATAAATATTTTCTATAACTATTAATAGTATACCTCCAACTATAAATCCATATATTACAGCTCTTGGAGTAAATAATGATTTTATTTTATCATGAAGAAGTAATCCCATTATAAGTGCAGGTATTGAACCAACTATTACATTAATACCAAATCTAAAACCTGTTTCTCCTTCTCTTCCTTTAGTAAATATAAATTTAAAAAATTCCACAACGCTAGTGCTTATTTTAGTCCAATATAATACAACAACGGCAAGTATTGCTCCAAGTTGTATTACAACCGTAAACATATCTGCAAACGCTCCAGTAAAGTTTATTAAATTACCAACAAGAATCATATGTCCTGTTGATGAAACTGGAACGAACTCCGTTAGACCTTCTACTATAGCAACAATAATTGCCTTAAGTATTAATAGCAAATCTATTCCCACTCATTCTCACTCACTTTCTAAAAAATTTCTGACTTTTTAATTATAAGTTTATTATAATGACTTGTCTATATATTACAATTTAATTAATCTAATTTTAAGAAAATAAAAGAGGCCTTATTAAAAGCCTCTCTTTGTTTATTAATCTGAATTTATTAACTTTTGAAATATTATTTTAAAACTGGAGCTAATATTTTTTCTTTTTCTTCTTCTACATCCGGAACAAAACTCTTTAATAACGTAAAGTTTCCTTTAAGTTCATATTCTCCAAGATGAGCTGGTATAAGTATACTGTCCCCCATCTTAATTTCTAAAGAACCATCATTCCATAAAATTTCTCCGTTGCCTTCTACACATGTAAATAAATAGAATCTATTTTTATCACTTGATTCTTTTGCACTTTCTTTAACTTCGTATTTTTCTATAGCAAAATATTCACCTATGCAAAGTACAGTTTTATCATATCCATCTTCATGAATTGTAATACCTTTTATATTTTCACCTTTTAATGAAAAATCTATAACATCTAAAGCTTTTTCTACATGGATTTCTCTGCCTCTATTATAATCATAAACTCTATATGTAGTATCACTATTTTGTTGAATTTCAGCTATTACTACCCCTTCACAAATTGCATGAACTAATCCACTTTTTACGTAGAACATATCACCTTTTTTAACTGGAATTTGATTTAAATAAGGAGTTAAATCTCCTTTCTTTATTGCTTCTTCAAATATTTTTTTATCACAATCTTTTGTTCCAACTATTAATGAAGCTCCTTCTTTTGCATCAACAACATACCAAGCTTCAGTTTTTCCAAGATCGTTATCCTTTTCTCTTGCATACTCATCCCCTGGATGAACTTGAACTGATAATTTATCATTAGCATTAATAAGCTTTATTAATAATGGGAACTTATCTGCTTCTATTTTATCTCCTACTAATTTATGGCCTAACTTATTTAAAAGTTCATCAAATTTCATACCTTTAAATTCACCATTTTCTACGATACCAGTTCCATTTCTATGACAAGCGATATCCCATGTTTCACCTATTAATCCTTCAGGCATGTTAGTTCTAAATTTTTCAAAATCTCTTCCACCCCAGATTTTGTCATAGTATAAATTTTCAAATTTTATTGGGTACATATTAAGATCTCCTCTCATCTTTATGTCAAACCTTTCTTGTTTCTTATTCTATCAGACAAAAAAATAAAAATCCATATGAAAAAAATATATATTTCTGTAAAATTCAAAGAATTATTTTAGATTTTCTTTTATTTTTATTATATATCTAATAATAATTCTATTAATTATATTGATATTTAAAATATTTCGCTATAATATAGTTTGTGTTATACTATTAATTATTTATATAAAGAAGATACTTAAACACTAGGTGGTGATTATTATTAATATAAAATCAATTATTAGTATTATTTCAAGTAAAATAGTACTATTTATTTCAAAAAACTTTTTAAAAGGAGGAAGTACTTTTCCTGGAAGAATAGCATTAAAAATTGATAGAAATATTTTAAAAACAGTTTCTAAAGGATATAAAGTTATCTTAATAACTGGTACTAACGGTAAAACAACAACCACTAGTATGATTACTAATATACTTAAAGAAAATGGCTTTAAAGTAATAACTAATAATACAGGTGCTAATCTTTTTCCTGGAATCGTTTCTTGTTTTATAGACAATTTTAAATTTAGTGATAATTCATCTAAATATGCAGTTATTGAAGTAGATGAAGCAAATGTTAAATTTATTACTGAATACATAAAACCTGAAATAATAACTATAACTAATCTATTTAGAGATCAACTAGATAGGTATGGTGAAGTTTATACAACACTTACAAAAATACTAGAAGGTGTTGTTAAAGTTCCTGAAACTAAACTTATATTAAATGGTGATGAATCTTTACTTGGTAAACTAGATGTTAAAAATCCTACTGAATTCTATGGATTTAATGTTCCAGTACAGAAAGATACTAAACTAGATGTAAATGCAGATTCAAAGTTTTGTAAATTCTGTAAGTCACCTTATGAATATAATTTTATAACATATAATCATTTAGGAGATTTTTATTGTCCTAGCTGTGGATATAAAAGACCAAAACTAAAATATGCAGTTGATGAAATACTTGAAGTTACCCCTGAATTTTCAAGAGTAATTATAAATGGAACACCAATTACTATAAGTCAATCCGGTGCTTATAATATTTATAACGGACTTTGTGCTTATTCAATAACAAAAGATTTAGGTGTTTCTGATAAAATAATTTCAAAATCTTTAGGAAAACAAGATTCAAGCTTTGGTAGACAAGAAGTTATAAACTTAGAAGGTAAAAATGTTAAAATAATTCTTGTAAAAAATCCAGCTGGATATAATCAAGCAATAGATACATTATGCTTAAATAAAGAACCCTTCTCTGCCTTATTTATGTTAAATGATAACTACGCAGATGGAAGAGATGTTTCTTGGATATGGGATGTTGATTTTGAAAGACTTCCATCACTTCCAATTAACAATATATTTATATCAGGAATGAGAATGTATGATATGGCTGTAAGACTTAAAACTTGCGGACTTAATTCTGATAAATTTATAATAGAAGCTGATTATGAAGCTTTAACTAATAAAATCAAAGAATGTAATGATGATACTATTTATGTTCTTGCGACTTATACAGCAATGATCAACTATAGAAAGTTCCTACATTCAAAAGGTTATATAAATAAACTTTGGTAGAAAGAAGGTAATATTTATGGAATTAAATATTTGTCATCTTTATCCTGACTTATTAAATGTTTATGGTGACGTAGGTAATATATTAATACTTAAAGCTAGAGCTGAAAGCCGTGGAATAAAAGTCAATGTTTTTGATGTTTCTATAAATGATGAATTTAATGGGGATAATTATGATATAGTTTTCTTTGGTGGTGGCCAAGACTATGAACAATCAATAGTTTCTGAAGATTTAAAAAAGAATAAGAAAGCTGCTTTAACAAAATATGTTGAAGACTCAAAAGTTCTACTTGCTATTTGTGGAGGATATCAATTACTTGGTAATTATTATAGAGCACCTAATGGTGAAAAACTTGAAGGTCTTGGTATTTTAGATATATATACAGAAGGTGGAGATACTCGTTTTATAGGAAATACTATAATAAAAAATGATGAATTTAATCAAACTTATGTTGGATTTGAAAATCATTCTGGTAGAACTTATACAAATGGACTTAAACCACTTGGAAAATGTATTGAAGGTTATGGAAACAATGGTGAAGATGGAAATGAAGGTTGTATATACAAAAATACATTCTGTACTTACTTCCACGGATCTTTACTTTCAAAAAATCCTGAACTTGCAGATAAATTATTAGAACTTGCATTATCACATAAATATGGTAATGTTAATCTAGAACCATTAAATAATGATCTTGAACTTAAAGCTAAAGAAACAATTATTAAAAGATTTAATGAAAAAAAATAACCATATAATATGGTTATTTTTTATTTTAATTATTTATTACTCTTATCTTTTTTAAATAATTTATCTCTTCTTTTGATATGTTATTTAATGTTTTAAATTTATAATTTTTATTTTTGTAATTATTTATTATACTTTGCAAAGTATCTACTGTTGATTCTTTATCTCCACTATCATGCATTAAAACTACTTCAACATTATATATACCTGAATAATTTTTCATATTATTTTTTATTATATTGCTTGATACATTTCTAGCAACAGCATCTCCTGAATCTACATTCCAATCTATATACATTATATTTTGAGATTTTATTTCATTTTTTATATTGTTTAAAACTTCCTTTTTACAAACTGTATTTGTAGCACCACCTGGTAATCTTACAAATCTAAAATCACTACAATTTTTACCAAGAATATTTATCATATTTTTTTTACAACAATTTAAATCTTTTAAATATGAATTTTTACTGCAATATATTTTATCATAATCATGATTATTACAATGTGGGTAAATTGCCATATTTAAATTTTTTGCTCTTTTTATAATTGATTTATTTGCAGAAATTCTATTACCAACTACAAAAAAAGTTGCTTTTATATTATTTTTTTCTAAAATATCTAATATTTTATTTGTATTTCCATTAGAAGGTCCATCATCAAAAGTTAAATAAACTGTTTTATTTTGTGAATTTAAGGCCATAGTGTTTATACTTGTAAAGTTAAAAATCATAATAAATATAATTACTAAATTTAAAATTGTATTTCTAAACATTTTCATATTATCACCCCCTTAACTTTATTATGCCTATAATATATTTTTTTATTTAATTTTATTGTAATAATTTTAATACCTATTTTAACCTGTTGTTTATTGTTATTAATTTAATAAAATGTTATACTTTTTTGTATGTACGTCCATTGTTTTGACAAAATTTTAGAACGAGGTGGAAAAATGTTAAAGAAGAAAGGATTTTTACTTAAAACAATGGTAATTGTTTTTGCTATGTGTTTATTATCTCCTTTAGGATTAATAAAATCATTTGCAGATACTCAATTACCAAGTGATCCTAATATAACTGCTAAATATGCAATTACTATGGATTTAAAAACAGGCGAGGTTATTTACTCAAAAAACGCAAATGCAAAAGCATATCCTGCAAGTATAACTAAATTGCTAACTGCATTAGTTTTTGCAGATCATGCACAAAAATATGATAAAATTAAATTTACTCAAGATGCTAAATCCCAACCTCCATATTCGCTACATTCAAATTGGCATGGAGTTACTATGAAAGTTGGAGATACTATGACAGCAGATGATGTCATGAAGGGTTTATTAATGTTTTCTGGTAATGATGCTGCATATATGATAGCTGATTCTGTTGCTGGAAACGCTCAAAATTTTGCTCAGCTTATGAATAAAAAAGCACAAGAAATCGGAATGAAAAATAGCCACTTTGTAACACCAAATGGATTACATAATGTTGATCATTATTCAACAGCTTACGACTTAGCATTACTTACTAAAGCAGCCTTTGCAAATCCATGGGTTAAAGAAGTAATGGGATGCAAAGACGCTACTATATCTATAGGTGGTAAAACTGTAAAATTAACAAACAGAAATAAAACATTAGGTAAAAACGGAAATATAGCTGGTAAAACAGGAACAACTGATCAAGCTGGTGAATGCTTAGCTGCTGTTTATAATAGAGATGGTAGAGATATTATAGGTATTGTTCTTAATTCAGCAGTAAGTGCTGATGATTCAACAAGATATGCTGATATGGATAAAATAATGGACTACAGCTTTGCTGCAACTCCTTCTGTATATAAAGCTGCTGGAAGCGAAGTAAAGAATGTAAACTTAAAATATAAAATGTTTAGATTTTTCGGCCCTGAAAAAACTATAGAAGCACCTGTAACTCTATCAGAAAATGCTATGCTTTATAAAAATAGCTTTAATGAAAAAAATGCAGAAATATCATTAAACTCTAATAATGACAATGCATGGTCTGTTGCATCAGATGATAATTTAACACTTACTCTTTCTGTTAAAGAATATACTCAATCATTAAAAGGAAGTGTTGGAATATCTACATTTACTTTAATTAAAGCTAATATATTTGCATATTTAGGAATACTTTTAGGAATTGTTATAATAGTTCTTTTAATAATATTTATTATTAGACTAATTAACCAAAGACGTTATAATAAAAGACGTTATAGAAGCAGTTATAGCTATGGAAAAAGCTACAAAAAAAGATTTAGAAGATAATAAAAAAGAGAGTTAATCTCTCTTTTTTATTTTTTATTTAACTTTTTCTTTTTAATTAAACTATTTTTATTCTTTTTACTTTTTTTATTTAAAATTAATTTTTCATCTTTTTTATCTTGTTTATTCTTCTTTTTCATTACTGAATATCCAAAAGAACCTAGCGATTTTCTAGGTAATTTATAATACTCTCCATGACAGTAAGCTAGAAGATCTCCTTTTTCAAAATGAATTTTTCCTTTTTCATCAATCAATTCTTCATTTATATGTGAACTTAAAACTTCTGATATAAACATATCATGACTTCCAAGTGATACTATTTGTTTAACTTTACACTCAATATTTATAGGACATTCTTCAATATACGCTGCATTTATATTACTACATTCTTTCATGGTAAATTTCATTTCTTTTATTTTATCAATCTTTTTACCACTTCTAACACCACAAAAATCTACTTCCTTTGTCATACCTGCATGAGGTATATTTACTACAAACTCCATACTTTCTTTTATGTAATCATATGATAACCTTTCTGGTCTTATTGATATAGAAAGCATTGGTGGCCTAGTACATACTGTTCCAACCCATCCAACTGTAAAAACATTATCTTTTCCTTCATTATTTCTTGAAGAAATTAATACTACAGGAACTGGGTTTAATACTACACTTCCTTTAAAATCTCTCTTTTTCATTTTTACTCCCATTCCTTCCATATTTCAGGTTTATATCCTACAGTAGCATCTTTTCCATTTCTAACTATAGGTGTTTTAATTAAGCTTTGATTTTTAAGTAATATTTCTATTTTCATATCACTACTTCTTATTTTATCTATGTTTGAAGACTTATAATCTTTACTTTTTTCATTTATTAACTCATTTAATGAAATAGAATTTTTTACACTATTTAATTCCCCTTTACTAATTCCTTTTTCATTCATATCAATAAATGCATATTTTATTTTTCTTTCTTTAAAATATCTCTCTGCCTTTTTAGTATCAAAACATTTTTTCTTTCCGAATATTTGAATATTCATTTTTTTCTCCTTTTAAACTAAATCTAAAATTTCTTTAGGTGAATTTATAAAATAATCTGGATTTGTACCTTCTAATCTTTTTATATCCATTTCTGTATATCTTACTCCACAAGTTTTACATCCAGCATCTCTTCCGCAAATTAAATCAAAATTGCTATCTCCTACCATAATTGCCTCTCTTGGATCTATATTTAAATTTTTTATAGCATATAACGCTGGTTCACTATGTGGTTTATGGTTTTTAGTACATTCAGGAGTAACTATTACATCCATATATTTTAATATTCCTGCTATCTCCATACCCCTTTTTGCCAAAGATTCTCTTTTTGAAGTTACTATACCTATTTTAATTCCTTTATTTTTAAGTTGTAGTAGCATTTCTTCTACTTCATCAAATGCATAACACATATTATCATGAATTTTTTCATTATATTCTCTATACATCTTTATTAATCTATCTATTTCGTTGTTATCATTTATATAATTTTTAAAAGTATCTTCTAAAGGTTGTCCGTAAAATGAAGTTATTTCACCTTTAGAAAGATTTCTATTTAATCCTTCTTTAAATGTGTAAACAAAAGATTTATATATCAATTCATTAGTATCAAGTAAGGTTCCATCTAAATCAAATAATACTGCTTTTATCATCTTTTTCATCCTCTCTATTTAATTCAAAGCTATTATATCAAAGATTATATATTATTACTAACACTATATAAAATTCACATTAGCTTTATTGTATTTTATATGTGGTTATGCTATTATTTCCTAAGAGATTTCGGGAGGGATTTTATGAATACATCAGTTAAATCTAGAGATTTTTATTTTGATACATTAAAAGGTTTTCTTATATTATTTGTAATAATAGGAAATTCATTAGAGCTTGCTAACCCTAAAAACATAAATACTCATTATTTTATACTTTTTCTTTATATGTTTCATATGCCTCTATTCACTTTTGTATCTGGCTACTTCTCTAAGCTTAGTAGTCGAACAACAGTTGAAAAAGTTAAATATACATTTAAATTATATATTATAGCGCAACTTTCCTATATAATTTTTTATAAATATATTTTAGGCAATGAAGGTTATGAATTTGAATTTATGCATTCACAATGGACTCTTTGGTATTTATTATCTTTAACATGTTGGTATATTTTATCTGATTATGTAACAAATAAAAAAAAGTGGATTATATGTTCTATTTTAGTTTCATTAATTATTGGGTTTGATAATAGCGTAAATAGTGTTGGAAGCCTTTCTAGAACATTATTTTTCTTTCCATTTTTCATTTTAGGAATGTCTTTTAATAAAAATTATATAGATATTCTTAAAAAGCATAAATTTAAACTTTTAATAGTATCTTGTATTATTTTATTTGTATTATATATTTTATCAAATAAAATAGAAATAGAACTTTTATTTGAATTTGAGCCTTATAGTAATTTTTCAGATAATCTATTTTTTCCATTATTTATTAGGTGTTTTCATTATTTAGGCTCTTTAATAATTGGATCATTCATTTTATGTTTAATTCCTGAAAGAAAAACTATTATATCTTCACTTGGAAGAAACTCATTAATATTATATCTTCTCCACGGCGCTATTAGTTATATTTTAATTGGATATGGTTACACAAAATACGATAATATAATAACTCTTATTATATCTGAACTATTAATAGTTTTACTTACAATAACTATATCTGAATTTTATCTTAATTTTAAAATTTTTATTAATACAAGAAAGACCAAAATTCTTTAATTTGGTCTTTTTTTAATTTAACATTATATCACAATTTGTCATACTATAAATCATACACAAATATTTTAGAAGGGATGCTTTATGAAATTTAAATCTAAACTAATACTTTTATGTACTTTAATATTATCTTTATGTATTTCATTAATTGGATGTAAAAAAGAAGATAATCAATCTAATTTAAAAACTATTAAACTTAATGAAGTTGTACGTTCTGTTTTTTATGCTCCTATGTACGTTGCAATAAATGAAGGTTTCTTTGAAGAAGAAGGATTAAATATAGATTTATCTACTGGTCAAGGTGCTGATAAAGTAATGCAAAATGTTTTATCTAAAAATGCAGACATAGGATTCTGTGGTCCTGAGCAAGTTGTATATATCTATAATCAAGGTCGCGAAGATTTTCCTGTTGTTTTTGCAGGACTTACTAAACGTGATGGCTCTTTTTTAGTGTCCAAGTCAGATGAAAAAGATTTTGATTGGAAATCATTAAAAGGTAAAAAAATAATAGGTGGAAGACCTGGTGGTGTTCCTGAAATGGCTTTAGAGTATGTTTTAAATAAAAATAATATCGTACCTAATAAAGATGTCACTATGGTAACTAATATAGATTTTACTGCAACATCTGGAGCATTTAAATCTGGAGCTGCAGATTATGTTGCATTGTTCGAACCTACAGCATCAATGCTTGAAAAAGAAGGTAGCGGAAAAATAGTTGCATCTATTGGACAATCCTCTGGTGAAATGCCTTATACTTCTTTCTTTGCAACTAAATCATATATAGAAAATAATCCAGATGTTATAGAAAAATTTACCAGAGCTATATATAAAGGTCAAACTTGGTTTAAAGAACATTCTTCAGAAGAAATATCTGATTCTATAATTTCCTTCTTCCCTGGAACTGACAAAGATATAATTATTTCTGTTATAAATAACTATAAAGAAATTGATGCTTTATATGATAATCCTATCATAAGTGAAGAAGGTTTAAATCATCTTATGGATGTTATTAGTGATTATGATAAATCATTAATAGAAACTCGTCCACCATTTACTGATATAGTAAATAACTCTTTCGCAGAAAAAGTTGTAAATAAATAAAATTTATAAAGAGGATAGATTATTAATTTAATTTTAGCTATCCTCTTAATACATATATTTAATAAGGTGGTGAAATTTATGGCATTATTAGAAGTTAAAAATATAAGAATGTGCTATCATTCTTTAAAGACAGAAACAGAAGCAATAAAAGATGTTAGCTTTGATGTAAATGATAAAGATTTTCTAAGTATATTAGGTCCTTCTGGATGTGGTAAATCTACTCTTTTAAATATAATGAGTGGATTACTTAATCAATCTAGTGGAACTGTAACTTTCGATGGAGATAATATAAAAAATAATTTAGATAAAATTGGATATATGTTTCAAAAAGATCATTTGTTTGATTGGACATCAGTCTGGAATAATGTAACCTTAGGATTAAAAATAAAAGGTCTTCTTAATGATGAAACAATAGCTAGAGTTGAAACCTTACTATCAAATTATGAATTAACTAAATTTAAAGATCATAAACCAACCGAATTATCAGGTGGTATGAGACAAAGAGTTGCTCTTATTAGGACTCTTGCATTGAATCCTAAAGTTTTATTTCTTGATGAGCCATTTTCTGCTTTAGATTATCAAACACGTCTTAATATATGTGATGAAATGTTTAGTATAATAAAGCAAGAAGGAAAAACAGCAATAATGGTAACTCATGATATAGCTGAAGCAGTATCTATATCAAATAGAATAATTGTATTAACTAAAAGACCAGCTTTAGTAAAAAAAGAAATTAATATATCTTTTAAAAATAATAATTTAACTCCTTTTAATAGAAGAAAAGAAAATGAATTTAAAGAATACTTTGATTTATTATGGAAGGAGCTTGATGATTATAATGATTAGTAATGAACATGAAAATTATATAAAAAGTTTAAAAAGAGAAAAATTAAAAGTTACTCTTTTAAGAATTGGTATTTTATTATTTTTCATTATACTATGGGAAATTGCTGCTGATTTTAAATGGATAGATCCATTTTTAACATCATCTCCTAGTAGAATGATTAGCTCTCTTATAGGTTTTATATCAGATGGAACTTTGTGGAGACATATATATGTTACTTGTGCTGAAACTATTGTTGGTTTCTTACTTGGTACACTACTTGGAACCTTTATTGCAATAATATTATGGTGGTGTCCTTTAACCTCTAAAGTTTTAGACCCTTATTTAGTTGTATTAAATGCATTACCTAAAGTTGCATTAGCTCCAATAATTATATTCTGGGTTGGAAATGGACCAAGTGCTATAATTGTTATTACTCTATTAATATCCTTAGTTACAACTATAATAAGTGTATTAACAGGATTTAATGAAATAGATAAAGAAAAATTACTTCTTATGGATACCTTCCAAGCTTCAAAAATTCAAAAACTTAAATATTTAATTTTCCCATATAATATTCCAGTATTAATATCTTCTCTTAAAATAAATGTTGGTCTTTCATGGGTTGGTGTTATAATGGGAGAATTTTTAGTTGCAAGAGAAGGTCTTGGGTTCTTAATTATATTTGGTGGACAAATATCTCAACTTGATATGGTTATGATGAGTATAGTAATTTTATCTTTAATTGCTTTTATAATGTATAAATTGGTAGCTTTGCTAGAAAATAAGTATATTAAACACTCATAAAAATTATTAACAATATATTCACTTTTATTTTTTCTTATACTTTATTTACAATAGATAACCATTTCATACTGAAATATAGAGGATTTACAGTGTTTACAAATTATAAATTCTCTATATTTATTTATATTGTATTAAGGTTTACTTAATTGAATGAAAGTGATACATTAATAAGGTACAAAAAATACAAGGAGAGATTAACTTGAAATTATTTAGAGAAGCACTTATTATTTTCGGAATTTATTTAATTGGTGAAGTAATAGTTGCACTTACTCATATTCCTATACCTGGAAATATAATAGGTCTTTTATTACTATTAATATGCCTTTGTACTAAAATAATAAAAGTTAGCCAAGTTGAAACTTTAACAAACTTCTTTTTAGATCACTTAGCTTTCTTTTTCTTACCAGCTGGGGTTAGCTTAATGAATTCTCTTGGAATTATTAAAGCTAATCTTGTTCAAATATTAGTTGTTTGTGTTATTACAACAGCAGTAATAATCGCTTCAACTGGACTTATAGTACAATTTATAGTAAACCTATTAAATAAAACAAAGAAAGGATCTAAGGAAGATGAGTTTGATAACTAGCAACGTATTTTTTAGTATAGTTTTATCTCTTATAGCTTTTGAGATTGGGCTAGCGATTTATAAAAAAACAAACATACCATTATTTAATCCTTTACTTATAGCAATAGTAATTGTAATTGCAGTTTTAACTGTATTTCATGTAAACTTTGATACCTATAATTCAGGAGCTCAATTTATTAATATGTTTTTAGGACCTGCAACTGTAGTACTTGCAGTTCCACTTTATAAACAAATTGAACTTCTTAAGCAAAATGCAATAGCTATTTTTATAGGAATATTTTTAGGAACTTTAATTGGGATATTTTCAATAATACTATTATCTCATTCTTTAGGACTTAACATATCTATGATAGTATCATTAATGCCTAAGTCTGTAACAACACCAATAGGTATTGCCATAAGTAAAGAATTTAACGGTTTAGTTCCTGTTACTGTACTTGCAATTATATTATCTGGAATAATTGGTGCTATTATAGGACCTACAATATGTAGAATATGTAGAATTACAAACAAAATAGCAATAGGAATCTCACTTGGAACTGCATCTCATGCAGTTGGGACTACTAAAGCATTAGAACTTGGAGAAACTGAAGGTGCCATGAGTTCACTTTCAATTGGTATCGCTGGAATGATGACAGTTTTTGTTGCTCCACTTGCTCTTAACATTGCAATGTTTGTATATAATTTAATTATTCATTAAATAAAAGAAACTTACCAAACTATGGTAAGTTTCTTTTATTTTTTATTTTCAGTATATATATTTTTAACTTTCAGTAATTTTCTATTTAAATTTCCTATTTTATTATCTTTAAAAACAGTATAAACTGAACGCTTAGTATAATCTTCTAATTTAATCATAAATTCTTCTGGTTCTATACTCTTTTCGTAAACTAACTTCAATCCTTTTTCCCAAGATGCAGTAAGCTTTGGATTTAATAGAGAAGGTATTGATATATTTATTACTTCATATATCATTTCTCCAAACTCTGTTGGTGTAAGAGTTTGTGTCTTATTGTTTGATTTTATGTATTCTATATTTATTAGTTTTTTAAGAATTTCAGCTCTAGTAGCTGATGTTCCTATTCCTGCACCTTTTATATGTTCTCTTAACTCTTCATCTTCTATAAGCTTACCTGCATTCTCCATTGCAATTATTATAGAACCTGTTGTAAATCTTTTTGGCGGACTAGTTTCCCCTTCTTTAATTTCTAAAGAATCTACTAAAACTTTTTGACCCTTTTTTAAATCTTTTGGAAATTCATCCATATTGCTTTCCTTATTAGGTTCTAAAATATCTAAATAACCTCTTTCTACACAAACCTTTTTAGTTGTATAAAAAGATTCACTTCCAAGTGTTATGGTAATTGCTTGCTTGCTATATTGAGCTTTTGGATAAAATATTGCGATAAATCTTCTAAGAATTAAAAAATACATCTTTTTCTCTATTTCTTTTAAAGAATTTATTACATTATTACCTTCCCCAGTTGGTATTATAGCATAGTGATCTGTAATTTTTTTATCATCAACATACTTGCTTTTTAATATAGTTTTCTCCCAACTTTTATCAAGTATATTTTTTGTAGCTAAAGTTAGTTCTTCACCTATATTCATTTTACTAATTTTAAATATAGTTTTTTTAATTCCTTTTGCTACTGCAGTTGATAACACTCTTGCATCAGTTCTTGGATATGTTACCATCTTCTTTTCATAAAGAGTTTGAAGATAATTTAAAGTTTCATCTGGGCTTATTTTAAATTTCCTTGAACATTCGTTTTGTAATTCAGCTAAGTTAAATAAAAGAGGCGCATTTTTATTTTCTTTTGTTCTTTTTATATTAGAAATTATTCCTTCTTCTATCTCTTCAAGATCTTTTATTAAACTTATACAATCTTCCTTTTTTTTAAATCCACCTTCATTGTATAGCTTTGGTGAATCCTTAAACCTTGAATTATCTAACGCCTTCCACTCAGCCTGAATTTCTTCTTCTTTTTCTTCTCTATTAAAGCTACCTAATATTTTATAGAATGATGTTTTCTTAAAATCTCTAATTTCTCTTTCTCTATCAACCACCATTCCAAGTACACAACTCATTACTCTTCCAACTGCTACTACTGAAGATTTATCCTTCTTTAACATATTAGACAGCTGCTTTCCATATATTAATGTTAGAAGTCTTGAAAAATTAATTCCTATTATATAATCTTCTTTAGCTCTTAGATATGCTGAATGAGCTAAAGAATTATATTCTGATAAAGGTTTTGCTTCTTTTATTCCTCTTTTTATTTCTTCTTCTGTCTGTGAATCAATCCATACACGAAGCTTTTCTTTTTTAGGATTTCCAGATAAATCATCTACTAATCTATATATATACTCTCCTTCTCTTCCAGAGTCAGTACAAACATATATTTTATCAATATCATTTCTATTAAGTAATGTACTTACAACATTAAATTGACCTTTAGCTGAGTTTATCACCTCATATTTATACTTATCTGGTAAAAAAGGTAAATCCCTAAGATTCCAATACTTAAGTTTTTCATTATAAGCTTCAGGATAACACATTGTTACCATATGTCCTACACACCAAGTAAAAACTGCATTGTCACTTTCTATATATCCATTTTTTCGTTTACCATTAACTTTTAATAAATTTACAAAATCCATAGCCACTGATGGCTTTTCTGCTACAAATAAAGATTTTCCCATAATTATTTCCTTTCCAAAGAAAATAAACCCTCAAAAGAGGGCTTATTAAAATTATACTATGAATTTATGATTTTTCCAAATGAATTGTTTTACATTTCATTAAGTATCCAAATCGATATATTTAAATACAATGCATATATACACCATATTAAATATGGAACTAATAAAATTCCAGCTAGTTTATCTATCTTAAAAAACTTTACAATAACAATACTTAAAATTATTATTAGTATTAAAAGTATTATCCAAGATACACCATATAACTTAAACATAAAAAAGATTATAGGCCATAAAAAATTAATTCCCAATTGTATTATATATAATAAAATTGCTGAAGAACTTTTATTTTCTGTTTTAAGTTTCATATAAACTCTATATGAAGAAATTGACATTAATATATATAATATAGGCCAGACAATTCCAAATACATATCCAGGTGGTGAAAATTTTGGTTTTGTTATTTGCTCATATATAATACTAGAATTTTTAGTTAAAATGCCAATTATAATTCCTCCACCTAAAGTAATTAAAAAACTTATTATTAATGAAATTATATTAACTTTACCATTTACCTTAAATATATTCTTCATAAATCACCTCAAAAATTTTATTTATTATATAAATATACTTTTTTGAGATTTTTATTCTTATATATATATATCTGCAAATTCTATATCTACCTTTTTTTCTAAAGTAACAATTTCAAAGTCATCCCCTATAGGGTATTTTTTCAAGTTACTTTCTATAGGTAATTCTATTATAAATCTATTTCCATTTTTTTTGTTGGATTTAAAACTTATTTTACCACCATGTAATTCAACCATTTCTTTACTTAAAAATAAACCTAACCCACTACCCTCTTTTTTTCTATTTAAAGACTTATTTACAGATGTAAATTTATCAAATATATATTTTTCATTCTCTTTATCAATAGCCGTAGTATAATTTTTTATAATTATATATACACATTTTTTATTAGTATATATATTAACCTTTAATTCTTTGTTTTTCTTACCATACTTAACACTATTAGAAATTATATTTAAAATAATTCTTTCCAACATATCTACATCAATAGGTATATATATTTCCTCACAAACTGAATCAAAGACTAAAGAATTATTTATTTTCTCAACATACCTTTTTGTTGCTGATGTAATATTTTCAACTATTTCTACTAAATTATATATCTTTTTATTTGCTTTTAAATATCCTTCAGATGCCTTATTTGCATCAATAAAATTATTTATAGTTCTAATAAGCCTTAAACAATTTTGTTTAATAACATTATTATTCTTTTTTAAACTCTCTAAATTATTTTCATTTAAATACATTTCATTTACTGTTAATGCAGAATGAATTATATTTATAGGTGTTCTAAGTTCATGAGATATATTAGAATAAAATTCACTTTTAATTTCATCTTCCTTTAAATATGAATCATATATTTTTGCAACTTTATTGTATTTATTTATTTCTGTTATTTCTCTTATATATACTATTTGATTATTTATACCATAATCCACTAAATAAAACTCTAATTCCTTTAATTTATCTGAAAATTTATTAAATCTATATACAAATTTTATATTTTTATTTGGATTTACATAATCTGAAGATAATACTCTATTTTTAATATAATCTTGTGATTCTATTGATTCTATTAAAGTTTCTATTTTCATTCCAATTAATAATTCTTTATCTGAAATATTAATCTTACTTAATAAATCATCATTAGCATATATTAGTCTTCCTCTATTAAATATAGCTAAACCATCTTTAAATGATTCTATAAGATTACAATACCTTTCTTCACTATTTTTATTTATTGCATTTAATTCTTGAAGAATTATACTTTTCTCACGCAACTTTGTATTAAGTTCTCTTTGCTTATTTTGTATTGTTAATAATTTCTCTTTCATATTATCATATTGAAATTTTAATATATATTTTTTTATTCCATTATAAACTTCAAAATAAGCTAAACATCTTAATATATCTCCTATCAAAGATATATATTTTTCATCAATATATATTTTAACGCTTAAAATTTGATATATTAAAATAAAAATCATATAAATATACATGTTTTTTACTTGTGTATTTTTTTTTATTTTTCCTAAAAAAATTATAGTAATTATAGTTATTATAAAACAAAATATATAATAATTATTACAGACAATACCATTTTTTATATGATATAAAAAGTATTTAGTTCCACACATTAATAGAGCTATTAAAGCAGTATATCCACAGATAGCTTGTACATTTGAAATTTGTTTTAAATACATAATTATAGCAATAAAAATAACTATAACTTCTAATATTTTATTTACCCATATAATTAGAAATAATAAACTATTTGATATATCACAAATTCTTATTAATATAGAGAAATATTCCAAAAAACCTATAAACAAAAATCCAATACCTAAAAACTTATAATAAGAATTAGATTTTCTAACTAAACTTATTAAACCTAATGAAATACCAAATGTAGAACAAAAAATATTTATAGAATAATGAAGCTTAATAATTTCATTATTAAAAATAATAAATAAAACACTAAAAATAATTATTCCTATTATTATATTGAAGTATTTTTTTGTATAAGCTTCTAATTTTAAAGTTATATTACTATTCACCTAACTCTTCCTTTCCAAAAGTTATTATAACTTCTGTTCCTTTGCCTATTTTACTTTTTATCATAATAGTTCCACCTTGTAATTCTATAAGATTTTTTACTACAAATAATCCTATTCCACTACCTTTTTCTTCTGCCTCTTTATTATTTTCACCCATTGAATATTTGTTAAAAACTTTATTTAAAAAATTATTATCCATTCCCACACCATTGTCTTTAACAATTATTTTTATATTTTTGTTGCTATCTAAAACCATTACATCTATTCTACCTTCACTTTTTGTAAATTTAATTGAATTAGATATTAAATTAAGTAAAACTCTTTGCATTAAGCTTTCATCTAAATTTAGATAAACCTCTTCTTTATTAGTATCAAATATTATTTTTATATTTTTTTCTTTAGCATAACATACTAAGCTTGATACAGTATCTTCAGTAAATTCAACTACATTTATTCTTTTTTTATTTGCTCTTAAATTATCACTTTGTATTTTACAATTATCAATTAAATTATTTGTTATCTTCATTAAAGTAAAACAATTACTTTTAGATATTCTATTATATTTTTTTAACGATTCTTCATCTTTTTCTTTTATAAAAATATCTTCTAACTGAAGTGCAGAATATATTACATTTATAGGCGTTTTCAAATCATGACTAATATTTGATAAAAAATCTTTTTTCAAATTTTCTTGTAAAACTTTATTTTTTATTTCACATTTTATAAGATTCATTCTTATATTTGATGTTATATCTGAAAATGTTAGTATTATTTCACCATTATCCACATTCTTATCTATAACTTCTATATTTATATATTTTTTAACATCATTTTTTTCAATTAATCCTCTATAAATATTTCTAGAAAAAATATTTTCTATATCCTTTTCTAACCCTTGTATCTTTATTAAATTTTCTAATTTTTTGTTAACTATCATTTTTATACTATCTTCATCAATAAAACTTAAAAAAGACTTATTACAATATATTATTCTAAAAGTAACATCACTTAATATAACAACTGGAACTGGTATATTTTTAAAAAAGTCTTTAAACATCATTTCTTTTTTTCTTATTAAACTTTGTGAAAATTCTAATTCCGTATTTTGAAGAAATAATTCCTTATTCATATAATTTAAATCTTCATTGCTCTTATATAATTTGCCAAACATAATTTTATACGGTGTATCAAGTATATTTTCTAAAATAAAAAAAACACTTAATGAAAAATTTAAGAAAAATACTAATCTAATTAATTCTAATAAAAAATTAGTTGCAAAAAAATAACTCATTGACATAAATAAATTAATAAAAAATACTAAAACTATATTTATATTTATATAATTTATAGTATTTTTACTACTTCTCTTATCCTTTATAACTTTTATTAATTCAAATAGGTTTAATAAAAATACTATTAAACTTAATATTAAATATATAAATTTAAATTGATATTTACTCACAAAAAATAAAATAGTTATTACAGTAACATAACTTAAAATATAAACTTTATAGTTTATATTTATATGTTTTATATATCTTGAAATAATCAATATTACAAATATAGCAATATACGTCTGTATATATTCAAAAGTTAAGTCTATATTAAAAACCTTTGTATGTCGATTATCTAAAATTTCTGAAATAAAATACGTATTAAGCAATATAATATTAATAAAATTAAGACTTAATATTATTAATACTTTGCTTTTAAATATTTTTATAGTTGAATATATAAGTACTATGCAACAAAATGATAATAAAAGATAAAATATTCTTATAAATATATTTAATACTAGAATACTTTCACTAAAAAATATTGTACCTATAATATTAATTATTAAATAGATAGATAAAAATATTATTGACATATTTTTGTACTTTCCATAATCTACATATAATATCTCTTCTAATTCGTTATTTATATACATATAACCCCCCCACCATATAACTATATTTTACTTTATTTTTACTTTTATGTGAAGTTTTTGTTAATAAAACCTAGCTATTTTTTAAATTTTAGCTAGGTTTCATAATATTATTTCTTAATTACAGTTGCTACTATATCTTTTCCTTCTTTTAACTCACCATAATTTATTTCTAATTTGCTTTCTTCTGTTAAATTAGTAAATACTACTGGAGTTATTATTGATGGAACTTTTTCTTTTATAAAATCAAAATCTACACTTAAAAGTTTATCCCCTATTTTAACTTTATCACCTTGTTTAACGTATGAAGTAAAACCTTCACCTTTTAAAGAAACAGTATCCATTCCTACATGTATTAATATTTCTAATCCATTTTCGCTTGTTATTCCAATTGCATGTTTTGTAGTAAATAATGATGTAATTTCTCCACTTACAGGAGCTACTACAATATTTCCCATTGGTTCTATAGCAAACCCATCACCCATCATTTTTTCTGCAAATATTTTATCTGGAACATCTTCTATTCTTATTACATTTCCACTTAAAGGAACCATTATATCTTCTGGTATATCCTCAAGATTTCTATTTTTTATTTCAGTTATATCATCATGTTCTTCTAAAGATTCACTTACAGGTATATTTCCAGCAATTACATCTTTTATTTGTCCTTTTAATGTATCTGACTTTGGCCCAAATATTGCTTGAATATTATTTCCAACCTCCATTACACCAGCTGCACCTAATTTTTTAAGTTCTTCTTTATCAACTTTTTCTACATCATTAACTATTACTCTAAGTCTAGTAATACATGCATCTAGATTATTTATATTTTCTCTGCCACCAAGAGCATTTAATACAGATACTGCAAGATTTGCATGTTCTTTATTTGCTCTGCTTATAGATTCATTATCTTCTTCTCTACCAGGAGTTTTTAAATTTAACTTTCTTATTAAAAATCTAAATAAACTATAATAAATTATTGCATAAATTATACCAACTACTATTACTAAATACCAAGGAGTTCTATTAGGTATAATACCAAATAAAACAAAATCAATTACTCCCCCCGAGAAAGTCATTCCTATTTTTATATTTAACAATTGCATTGTCATAAATGATAATCCTGCTAATACACAATGTACTATAAAAAGTATAGGTGCTACAAAAAGAAATGAAAATTCTAAAGGTTCAGTAATACCAGTTAAAAATGAAGTAAGAGCAGCAGATACCATAATTCCTGCTACCATTTTTTTATTTTGAGGTTTAGACTCTTGATATATTGCTAATGCAGCCGCTGGTAATCCAAACATCATAAAAGGAAATTTTCCAGCCATAAATGTTCCTGCTGTAAATGGAACTCCATCTTTTAATTGAGCAAAAAATATATTTTGATCACCCATAACTAATTGACCAGCACTATTTATATATTCTCCAAATTGATACCAGAAAGGATTATACCAAATATGATGTAATCCAAATGGTATTAATGCTCTTTCAATAGTTCCAAATAATAAAGCTGCTATTGTTGGATTAGCATCTATCATACTTCTTGAAAAATAAAATAATCCTGTTTGTATAGGTGGCCATATAAATGTCATTAAAATACCTATTATAACTCCTAACGCTGCTGTTACTATTGGTACAAACCTTTTTCCCGCAAAAAATCCTAAGTATGGAGGTAATTCAATTTTATAAAATTTATTATACATAGCAGAAGCTATAAGTCCCATTATAATACCTCCAAATACTCCTGTTTGCAGTGTAGGAACTCCAACTATAGTAGTATACATAGGGTCAGTTAACATATCTTGTGTAACTCCAGTAAATGTTCCCATAGAAACATTCATTATTAAAAACCCAACTATTGCTGCAAGACCTGCAACTCCATCACCATCTGATAAGCCAATTGCAACTCCTACTGAAAATATTAGAGGCAAATTAGAAAATACAATATTTCCTGATTGCTCCATAACATTTGCAACTAATTGTATCCAATCTGCCCTTAAATAAGGAGCATTAACTAACAAAGCTTCATTCATAAGTAAATTACCGAATGCTAATAATAATCCAGCAGCAGGTAAAAGAGCAACTGGTAGCATTAGAGCTTTACCAATTCTCTGTAATACTCCAAAAATCTTTTTTCCCATTTTTTATTCTCCTTTCTATATTTATAATAAAAATATTTTTCCCTATACTTCTTTCGTTTAAACTATATAAAATAAAAAAGATAGGATTAAATCCTATCTTTTTTAAAATTATTTTTTTCTATTTTTTAATGTTCTACTATATCACTTTCTTTAAGCTTATTAACAAACTTTTCACTACTTTTATTCATTGGTTTTTTTAATAATATAGCTATAACTACAAATATTAAAGCAGAAATTATTAATATAATAAGATCCTTTTGTATAAGTTCTGGTACTATTCCACCAACAAAACCTCTCATTGCTTCTATTGCATATCTAAATGGTAAGTAAGGATTTATTCCTTGGAAAAATCCTGACATTACTTCAACCGGGAATGTTCCTCCTGATGCAGCTACTTGAAGTACTAAAAATATTATACAAATAGCTTTACCAACATTTCCAAATACAGAAACTGTTGAATATATTATTGTTATAAATATTAAACTTGTAAACATTCCAAATAATACAAATAATACTGGATGTATTACATATGTTCCTAATATAAATATATCTCCTAATGTAACTATAGCACCTTGAAGTATCCCTATTATTGCAAATAATATATATTTCCCAAAATAAACTTCTATCGGCCTTGCTTTAGTTCCATCTTCAAATGATTTAGCACTTACAGTTAATATTGATACGAGTATTAATCCACCTACCCATAAAGATAATGTTGTGTAAAATGGTGACATTGCTGAACCATAGTTTGGAACTGGGAATAATTTATTTGTTTCAATTTCAACCGGACTAACCAAGAACTTAGTTTTCTCTTTCCAATCACCAGTTATTATATCCAATATTCTATTTATATCTTCTTTTTTATCTACTTTCTTTATATCATTAGTTATTTTATTAAATGACTTTTTAAACTCAGGAAATTTTTCTTTAACTTTAGATAACTCTTCATTAGTTAATTTAGTTCCTTTTGAAAGCAATCCTAATACATTTTTAACGTCTGGAATTACATCCTGAGTACATTTTATTAATTCCATACTTTCTTTCGCTATTTTATTTAACTTATTTAATGATTCATTAATAGAAGGAACTATTGTAGTATCATAGTTTCCTATAATTTTATTTAAATCTCCTTGTAATAAATCTAATTTATTTTTTATCTTGTTTATAGTATCAGGTTGTAAAACTACATTATTATTAACTAATTCAATATTCTTTGTTATATCATTTATAATAGATAAAGTTCTTTGTTCTATGTTATTTAATTTACTTATTATATTAGTTAACTTATCACTACTTAAACCTTTATTTACTGATTCTAATAAATCAACTACTGATTTTAAGGTGTTATCTACTACTTTTAATTTATCATTTAAACTATTTAAAACTTTTAAAAGTGCTTCTTTATCATATTTTTCTGATACATTACCTAAAATTTCTGAAGAACCATTAATTAGATCCTTACTAAATATTAAATCTTCTTTAATTATAGGAGCTAAACTATTTAAGCTATCTTTAGATTTATTTATAAATTCTTTTCCTTTATCTAAACTACTATTTACATCTTTTAATGTAGTTTCTAAATTAGGAATTATTTTATTCATTTTATTTATCATAGTATCTATAGTTATAGTTCCATCATAAGCCTTGTTTATAAGGTCATTTATTTTAGGTAAATTATCATTTACTTTATATATAAGATTTACAGTTTCTCTAATTTTATCTCTTGATGATTCATATTCTATTCCAACTTGATTTAAAACTTTAAATATGGCTCCATCTACAGTTTCAGAAACATTTCTATCAACTTGTGCTTTTAATGCTTCTACACCTTTTGATGTAATCTTAGGTGCTATTGCATTAGCTATTTCATTTACTGTATATATTAATTTTGGTTTTACAATATTTTTTGATGTAGGTGATACTAAATCTTTTGAAAAATCTTCTGGTATAACTATGCTAGCAAAATAATTACCAACTCTTACACCTTTTTCAGCCTTTTCTTTACTTACAAACTTCCATCCTATATTATTATTTTTTGAAAGTTCATCTACTACCTTCTCTCCAATATTTATTTTTTTTCCTTCTATTTCTGTACCTTTATCCTCATTGACTACTGCTACCCTAATACCACTCGTACTTCCATACGGATCCCAAGATGACTTAATATTAAACCACGCATAAAGAGAAGGAAGTATTATAAGCCCACATAATACAACTATTGCAACCCAATTTGTGAATATATTTTTTATATCCCTCTTAAAAATTTTTAAAATATTTTTCATCAGTTATCCTTCCTTTTTATTTTCTAATGTAGAGATTATAACATAAATACTGACCAAAAGTCATTATTTATTTTTATTAATTTTTATTTATAGTATTCTCTATTTAATATAAATAAAATTACTCCTAATGAAAATTATATTCTCATTAGGAGTAATTTTATTTTACATCTCTATAAGCTAATAAAGCATTTAAATTATCAAATGAATATACATTTAATGTATTTGTATCTCCATATGCTCCATACAACTCACTTTTTTTATCTAATACTTGAAAACTCTCTAATTTTCTTAAAGCCATATTATATAAATTTTTATTTTTAGATTGATATCCTATTCTAACAAGTAATGCATATATTGATGTAGATTCTATGTCTGATGCTTTTTCTCCATTACTTACATTATATTTTGAATATATAGCTTCATCCTTCTTAAATTTATTTTCTATCCAGTCAATACTACTTTTTGCTGATTGATTTAATTCAACTTTATTTAAAATACAAATTAATGATAACAATGTATCTGTTGTATTTTCATTATCATATTTTTTTGTTTTTCTATTATAGTTTGTTCTATATAGAGGAACCTTATTACTTATGTACCCATCATTTAATAGTTTTAATGATCCTGAATATACCTTTTTCCACTTATAATCTATATTACTTAAATAATCTAATGTAGGAAGATCTATATAACATAACGTCGTTATATCACTTTTACCATATCCATCATAAAAATCACTTAAAACATCTACATCAAGTAACTTTTCATTAATTGCTCTTGATATTTTTATAGCTAATTTTCTATAATGAAATTTTCCCCATCTTTCATTAGCAAGCAAAAGAGCTTTAACAATTCTTAAATCATCAATAGTTGCTGATGTTTGATTTTTATTGTTACCTTCAACTCTCCACGAAATTAAATTATTATCAAGAATCATATTTTTTTCTATATAATTTAATACTTTATCAAAATTTTCTTTCTCATTTCTTTCTAAGTAATATATTAACATCATTCCTTCTGACTCTGATAAAACTGCATTACCTTTTGTTATATCTCCTTCAGATTTTTTATCTACATAATTTGTTTTTATTCCACCTGAACTATTAGTTAATTTATTATCTATAAACTTTAATAATATTTCTTCTCTATGAGAAACAGGGTTATCATTATATTTCACATTACTATCTAATGGTAAAACATATGGCATAGATACTTTTATAAATATTAGTACTATTAATATAATAAAAAAAACTATCCCATAAATATTTTTCTTTTGTTTATTCAAGTAAAATTCACCTCTATCTTAAAAGTATTATAGCTGATTATAAAAATAATCAGCTATATAAATACTTATATATTTTATAATATATATTAACCTTATCAACATAATTTTTAGTTTCAGGGAAAGGGATATAATGAATATTTTCTCCATCTTTAGAGTATTCATTATCTTTAAGCCACTTATTTACATTTCCTCTTCCTGCATTATATGCTGCTATTACTAAATCCTTATCTCCAAATTCTTTATAAAGATTATTCAAATACCAACATCCCATTTTTATATTTGTTTCCTCATCATAAAGCATATTTTCTGAAAAGTTCTTTATTTTCATTTGACTAGCAATCCACTCACCTGTACTATCAGTGATTTGCATAAGTCCATAAGCATCTTTATGTGATTTTGCATTTGAATCAAATTTACTTTCAGCTTTTATTATAGATAATACAAATAATGGATCTAAATTATATTCTTTACTATATTTATTAATAACATCTTCGTGCTTATATGGGAAAGCATATCTTTGTACATAATACTTAATACCTACTAATGCTACAACTATCACAAATAACCAAAGTATTATCTTTTTTAACTTCATTTTTAACTCCTTATTATATTAGTGTATTCATAAAATCTATAAAATCATCAACTTGCTCTTTAGCATATAATAAATCTTTATTATTATCTATTATTATATTAGCATAATTTTTTTTCTCTTCTAGTGGCATTTGTGCATTAATTCTATTCAATGCATCATAATTACTTAATTTATCTCTTTCTTTCACTCTTTGTACTTGAGTTTTACTATCTGCAACTACTAATACAACAATATCCATATCCTCATTCATCTTGCTCTCTATAAGAGTTGGAGCATCTAATATTACTATTTTTTCACCTTTGTTCTCCAATTCTTTTATAGCATTCATTATATCAGCCTTTATATACGGAAGTATTATATTTTCGTATTTAACTCTTTGCTTTGGAAATCTAAATATATGATTGCCAAATTCCTTTCTTCTAAAATCTCCTCTCCAATCAAAAAAACCTTCTCCAAATTGAGCTCTAACTTTCTCTAATATTTCTGGATATTTAACTAATACGTCTCTTGCTATTAAATCAGCATCAATTACTTTAAAACCTGCATCTTTAATCATGCTAGATACTGTACTTTTACCAGTTCCTATTCCCCCTGTAAGTCCAACCTTTATCATGTTAAAGTAAAATCCTCCTTTACTTAGTGTTATACCATGTATCTCCAAAATTAATATCAACATCTAATGGAACACTAAGTTTAAATACATTTTCCATTTCTTCTTTTACTATATTTTCTACAATATTTATTTCTTCTTCCACTACATTAACTATAAGTTCATCATGAACTTGTAATATTAATGTACTTTTTAAGTTTTCCTTATTTAGTCTATTAAATACATTTATCATAGCTATTTTTATTATATCAGCAGCACTACCTTGTATCGGTGCATTCATAGCAAGTCTTTCTCCTAAAGCTTTTACTATCTTGTTTGAAGCTTTAATTTCAGGTATAAATCTTTTTCTATTTAAAATAGTAGTTACATACCCTGTCTTTTTAGCATCTTCAACAACTGATTCTAAATATTCTTTTATTTTTGGATATCTATCAAAGTAAATACTCATATATTCTGCTGCTTCTTTTCTTGTTATTCCAAGGTCTTGAGCTAATGAGAAATCACTTATTCCATAAACTATACCAAAATTAACTGCCTTTGCTCTTGAACGCATTAAAGGAGTAACATTATCTATATCAACATTAAAAACTTCTGCTGCTGTTTTTGTATGAATATCACTATGATGTTTAAATGCATTTATCATATTTTCATCACCACTTATATGAGCTAAAACTCTAAGTTCTATTTGTGAGTAATCTGCTGATAAAAGCTTATCTGTTTTATTTTTAGTTATAAAAACTTTTCTTATTTCTCTTCCCATTTCATATCTTATAGGAATATTTTGTAGGTTAGGTTCTGTACTTGATAATCTTCCTGTTGTTGTAACAGTTTGATTAAATGTACTATGAATAGCGCCATCTACATCTATTAATGGCTTCATTCCCTCAACATATGTTGAATTTATTTTACTTATTTGCCTATAGTAAGTTATTTTATCTATTATAGGATGTTTATCTCTAAGCTTTTCTAAAACATCTGAATTAGTTGAATATCCTGTCTTTGTTTTTTTAATAACAGGTAAATCTAATTTTTCAAACAATATTTTTCCAAGTTGCTTTGGAGAATTTATATTAAATTCTATATCAGCCATTTCATAAATTTCTTTTTGTACTATATCAATTTCTTTCTTAAACTTAACTGCTAATTCATCTAAAATTGTTTCATCAACTTCAAAACCTTCGTCCTCCATTGATGCAAGCACATATATAAGCGGATGTTCAACATTATAATAAAGTTCTTCCATTTTTTCTTCTTTAATCTTATCTACTAAAATTTTATATAATGTTTCTATATAAGCTGCTCCATATTTTAATTGATCTTCGCCCTTTTGAATTTCATCACCTACATACGTCATAATAACATCACTTAAAGGATATTGACCTTTTGAAGAATCTATAATGTAAGAAGCAATTGCTGTATCAAATTCAAATCCATTTATTTTTATATTAATTTTATTTAAAGCTTTTATTAGAGATTTACCATCATGTATAACTTTTATCTTATCTTTATTTTCAAAAAACTCTTTTAATATAGAAACTATTTTTTCTTCATCATCCTTTATAAGTTCATCAAAATTAACTATAGTTGTTGAATTATTATTTCCAAAATATAATGCTTTAAGTTTTCTATTTGAATTTAATGAAGATTCAAATATACTATACGCTATGTAATAAGTTTTATTATCCTTTAAAAACTTACTTAATTGCTCTTGTGAATTAATTACTTCATAATTTATTTCTTTAGTTTCCTCATCTTCTCCAATAAATTTTGCTAAAGAAGATTTCATTTGAAGTTTTATTAATAATTCTTTTAATCCACTTTTATTCATCTCTTCTACATTTTTTATATCCTCAATTATATTATCTAGTGGAACCTCAACCATTATTGTTGCAAGCTTTTTACTGAATATTGCCTGTTCGCTATAAGTTTCAAGATTTTCTTTTAATTTTTTACCACTAATACTATCTATATTATTTAATACACCTTCAACAGAACCATATTCTTTTATTAATTTATAAGCTGTCTTTTCTCCAACACCTGGCACTCCTGGTATATTATCAGATTTATCACCCATAAGACCTTTTACATCTATAAATTGAGTTGGAGTAACTCCAAATTCTTCAATAAACTGTTCTTTATTGTATTGTGCTGTTTCTGATACACCTTTTTTTGTTATAATTACATTTATGTTATTATCAGCAAGTTGAAGAGCATCTTTATCTCCTGTAACTATAAATACTTCCATTCCTTCTTTTGCCGCAAGCTTTGCTGTAGTTCCTATAATATCATCAGCTTCAAAACCTTCAATTTCATATATTTTTATTCCAAGAAGCTTAAGCATTTCCTTAATAATCGGAAATTGTTCTGCAAGCTCTTCTGGCATCTTTTTTCTTCCAGCCTTATAATCATCATACTCTTTATGTCTAAAAGTTGGAGCTTTTTTATCAAAAGCCGCAACTATATAATCTGGATTTATATCCCCCTTCATTTTTAATAACATATTTGTAAATCCATATATAGCGTTAGTGTGAACCCCTTCACTATTTGTAAGAGGTGGTAACGCATAAAAGGCTCTATTCATCAATGAATTTGAATCTAATATAAGTAATTTCTTCATACTTTCCTCCAAACTTAAGAAAATTTCTCTATCTTTCATTATTAATTAATTATGTCCTAGCTTCATTTTGCTATAACCTTAATTTTTAAAATACACTTTATAATTAAAAAATACTAAGATCTAATTCTTTTGCTAAATCCTCTAAAATTTTAAGACCTGCAATACTATTTCCTTTTTCATCCAATGCAGGACCATATACTCCTATTCCCATTCTTTTAGGAACAGCTCCAACTATTCCTCCACCAACTCCACTTTTAGCTGGTATTCCTATTCTAACCGCAAATTCCCCTGATGCATCATACATACCGCAAGTAACCATTATAGATTTAACTATTCTGCATATTTTCTTATCTACTAATTTTTCCCCACTCCATGGAATTATTCCATCATTTGCTAGAACAGCTCCCAGTCTAGCTAAATCTTTTGCATTGGCTTCAATTGAACATTGCCTAAAATAAAGATCTAAAATTTCTTCAACATTTCCCTCTAATATGCCACTGCTTTTCATAAAGTAAGCTAATGCTCTATTTCTATTTCCTGTTAACTTTTCTGATATATATACTTCTTCATTTATTTTTATATTAGGATTATTTGTAGCTTTCTTCATAAAATCTATAAGTTTTTTTAGTTTTTCTTCTTCTGTTTCACCTTTAATAAGTGATGTAGTAACTATAGCTCCAGCATTAATCATTGGATTATAAGGTCTTCCCGTTTCTGTAGTTTCAAGCTTAACTATAGAATTAAAGCCTTCTCCAGTTGGTTCAACATTTACTTTTTTAAAAACATCTGTCATTTTATTATCACTAAGTGCTATCATTAAACTAACAATTTTAGATATACTTTGTATTGTAAAGTTTTTATCGCAATTTCCTGCAAAACTTTCTTTACCATCTAAGTCTACTACAGCTATACCTAAATCATTTACATCAGCCTTAAGTAAAGCGGGAATATATGAAGCAAGCTTTCCTTCCTGTCCGTAGATTTTATTTTTTTCTACTAATGTTTGTAGAATATCTGTCAAATTAAAGCCCTCCATTCTCATATAATAATAAATTCAAGTAAATATATTATATTACTTATCATAAACAGTTACAAGAAATATGCTTTTTCTTTGTTTACAGATTGTTTTTTGTATAGTATTTACTTTTTATAGTAAAATAATAGAAAATAAAACTTTAGGAGGTATTTAAAATATGAAAAATTTTGATGACCTATTAAGAAAATACGCCAATCTAGTTATAAAAAAGGGTGTTAACATTCAAGAAGATGGACTTCTATTTATTAATTCACCAATTGAATGTTCAAACTTTGCAAGATTACTAGCAGAAGAAGCCTTTAAAGCATCAGCAAAAGATGTATATATAAATTATTCTGATGAACTATTTACAAAGATACGTTTTAAAAATGCTTCTGAAGAAACTTTATCAAAAATTCCTCAATATGAAATAGATAAATATAATTATTTTACTGATAATGGTGCTTCATTTATTTCAATATCAGCAAGTGACCCTTCATTATTTAAAGGCATTGATTCAAAAAAAATAAGTTCTGCAAGTAAAGCAAGAAGTATAGCGCTTAGAAATTATTCAGATAAACTTATGAATAACGAAAATGCTTGGTGCGTAATATCAATGCCAACTAAAGCATGGGCTTCTAAAATATTCAATGATGTTTCAGAAGATGAAGCAGTAGAAAAACTTTTTGAAGCTATCTTTAATGTAATGAGACTTAATTCAGAAGATCCTATTACTGAATGGACAAATCATTCTAATAACTTAAAATCTAATATGAAAAAACTTCAAAATTATAATTTTGATAAATTAATTTTCACAAATTCATTAGGAACTAATTTAGAATTATCTCTAGCTCCAAATCACATATGGTGTGGAGGATCTGATATTACTAAAGACGGTGTTGAATTTATAGCAAATATGCCTACTGAAGAAATATTTACAACACCAAAAAGAAATGGAGTAAACGGAACTGTTTATTCAACTAAGCCATTAAACTATGGTGGAAATTTAATAAATAATTTTTCATTTACATTTAAAGATGGAAAAATAATAGATTTTACTGCTGAAGAAGGATATGATTCATTAAAAGAATTATTAGATACAGATGAGGGTTCAAGATATCTAGGAGAAGTTGCATTAGTTCCTTATAATTCTCCAATTTCTAATTCAAATATATTATTTTTTAATACTTTATTTGATGAAAATGCATCATGTCACTTAGCTATCGGAAAAGCTTATCCTTCATGTATAAAAAATGGTGAACAAATGAATGACAAAGAACTTTTAAATGCTGAATCTAACATATCATTAACTCATGTAGATTTTATGATTGGATCAAAAGATTTAGACATAATTGGAATAACTAAAGAAGGTAATAAAGTTCAAGTTTTTAAAAATGGTAATTTTGCAATATAAACAAAAAGTTGACCTAATTTATAGGTCAACTTTTTTTATTTATTAACATCTTCTTTTTTTACACTTTTTTGAACTCTTTCATCATAACTTTGTATTTCAAATTCAAGTCCACTAACTAAATGGTTAAACTTATTTGTAATTCTTTTTCTAAATAATATATTTTGTAAAAATGCATTAATACCCGAAAATACTCCTGTTGTATTATCATTTTCCTCTAAAGAAAATAATGTTTTATTATCTTTTGATTTTTCAAAACGGTATGTTGAAATACACATAAGCTTATCTCTCACAGAAGTTATTTGATAAAGCTTATCTTTTTCATATGCCGTTACTTCAACCCTAATATTTACTGTTCTTTGTGAACCTGATTTAATCTTTTTATTAGCTTTTGCTCCTAAAGGATTCTTTTCATTAAATTTTGGAAAATCCTTTTTTGCAGTTTTTATAAAAACTTTAAAAACCTTTTCTAAAGGATAATCCAATTCTACTGTTTTTTTAAATCCCATATAAAATTCCTCCTAAAAATAAGAACTATTTATAGGTATTTATTTATTAGAGGCATAACTTTCTCAATTCTTTTTAGTCCAAAATCTACTGGCCTTAATTCTATATATGGAAGTTTATTCTTTTCTAATTCAAGTTTTATTTGTTCTTCTACTAACATCATCTCTGGAGATATTAAAACAACATTTATATCTTCGGTTTTTATATATCTATTCATGTTTTCTTCATTAGAAAATATATAATTTAATACCATACCATTTTCATTTGTGTATTTTTCAAGAGCTTTCTTAAACTCTTTAGCTTGTCCAGTTCCCCTCGATAAAATTAATACCTTCCCCATTTACACCCTCATTTCCATTTATTGTTAATGTAATTATACATTATGAGGTCTATTAAATTCAATAAGTCTTTTACATATTTTTTTCTTTAGCTTTATCTATAAAAAGTTTCATATTATTACTTATAAATTTATCTTTATGTATTATAAGATTTAAATTTCTCTTTATCTTATTTTTATTAAATGTTAATTTACTTATTTTTTTACTTTGCATTTCATCTTTTATACATTGACTTGATATACAACCAATTCCAAGTCCTGCTTCAACACTCTTTTTAATAGCTTCAGTACTTCCAAGTTCCATAAAAATATTATAATCTATATTATTATCTTTTAAATATTTTTCAACAATTTCCCTTGTTCCACTACCTAATTCCCTCATAATAAATTTCTCTTTAGTTAAAGCAAGCTTACTTATATATTCTATTTCTTCCCATTTTGTATTATATTTCTTTATAAATACAAGTTCATCTTCCCAAAAATTTTCATAAATAATTTCTTCTGAATGTACTTTTCCTTCAACAAATGCAAAATCTATTTTATTTTCTAAAATTAGCTGCTCTATTTTTTCAGTATTTTCTATTATAAGTGATATCTCTATTCTTTCATTATTTTCAACAAAATCTTTTATGATATCAGGAAGGATATATATTCCTATCGTTGTGCTTGCTCCTATAACAATTTTTCCTTCATTATTATTATTTATATTTCTAACTTTATTTAATCCTTCATCATAAAGATTCAAAACTCTCCTTACATAATTTAAATATACTTCGCCTTCATAAGTTAAACTTAATCTCTTTCCTATTCTGTCAAACATTTTAACACCAATTTCATCTTCTAATTCTTGTATAGCTTGACTAACTGATGGCTGACTTATATACAATGCTTTTGCTACTTTAGTCATATTCAATGTCTGAGCTGTTTCATAAAATATTTTTAACTTTCTAAAATTCACGCCATCACCTCTTAAATTAACTACATCTTATTTTTTATCATCTACTTCTTCATAATCAACATCTATTGCTTTTGATGGATCCTCAAAATCATCATCAAATATAACATCATCATTTATATTTGAATAATTATCATCTGATTGATTACTATAAGTATCACTTGTTTTTTTATTTCTATTTATATAACCATTAACCTTACTGATAATCCAAAGTGCCAAAATCAATAAAATCATATAAGGTAATATCTTTATAAACAATTTAAATATTGCTGAAATTATAAGTATAACTATAATAAAATAAAGTATTGTCTTAAAATTTTTATTCATCTTCTCATTCCTTTTTATTTTCATTTTGTACTATTATACAGTTTAATTGTTAAGTAATAAAGATGTTTATTTTTCAAATATATTAACATTACAAACTACAATATAATTATAATTTTAATATATTTATATTTTATAAATATAAAATATATCTTAACTTTATTTACTAATTAATACTATATTAATATAATAACACTATTATTCTCTATAAGTAAATTAACTAAAATAGCAAATATAAAAAAGCACCTAAAAGTTAAACTTTTAGATGCTTTCATGAAATAACTTATATTATTTTAAATAACACTAAGCTTATTTAATAATATAGCAAAATATTCTAAATTAAAAATTTAAGTAAAAATACAACACCAATTATTACAGTTGTTATACTTATATCTTTTACTTTTCCTGTAAATAATTTTATTAATATGTATGATATTACACCAAATATAATTCCATCTGAAATACTATATGAAAATGGCATCATTATCATAGTTAAAAATGCAGGTATTGACTCTGAATATTCTTCTAAATTTATTTCTCTTATAGGTTCTATCATAAATAAACCTACTAATATTAATGCTGATGCAGTAACAGCTGGTGTTATTGCAGCAAATATTGGTGAAAATAATAAAGCTAAAGCAAACATTATAGCAGTTGAAACTGCTGTAAGTCCAGTTCTACCACCTTCTGCAACTCCTGCTGCACTTTCTACAAAAGTACTTACTGTACTAGTTCCCATGCAAGCCCCTAAAGTTGTACCAATAGCATCTGAAAGCAATGCTTTCTTAATATTTGGAACTTTTCCGTTCTCATCAAGCATTTTAGCTTTAGTTGCAACACCAACTAAAGTACCTATAGTATCAAATAAATCCATAAATAATAAAGTAAATAATACTATTACCATATCAAATGAAAAAATATTATGCCACTCAAAGTCAAAAAGTATTCCACTAATTGATGGTGGTGCACTAATTACAGCACTTGGAATTGGAGTTAATCCAAAAGGAATACCAATTATAGCAGTAATAATCATTCCAATAAAAAGTGCTCCTTTAACTCTTTTTGCTAAAAGTATTGATGTTATTATTAATCCAACTATAGCAAGTAATCCAGCACCATGAGTTATACTTCCTAATGATAATATTGTTCCTCCATCCTTTGGATGAACAACAATTCCTGCACCTTCTAATCCAATAAGTGCAATTAAAAGTCCTATACCAACTGAAATACCTTTTTTTATACAATCAGGTATTGAATCTACAATAGCTTCTCTAACATTAAATAATGTAAGTAATATAAATATTATACCTTCTAAGAATACAGCTGTTAGAGCAAACTGATAAGAATATCCCATTTGTAATACTACTGTATAAGCAAAAAATGCATTTAATCCCATACCTGGAGCTTGAGCAAATGGAAGTTTAGCATAAATTCCTGTTAAAAGTGTTGCTACAAAAGCAGAAAGTGCTGTTGCTGTAAACACTGCTCCTTTATCCATTCCAGCAGCTGAAAGTATTGTTGGATTTACAATAAGTATATATGCCATAGTCATAAATGTTGTAAGTCCTGCAACTACTTCTCTCTTAGAATTAGATCCATTTTTTGTTATCTCGAAGTAATTATCAAGTAATCCATCTTTTTTAAAGAAGTTTTTCATGTTATCACTCTTTCATTTATTTTTTCGTCCGCTTTTAATAATATATCATTTTTCGATAAATTTCTACCCTCAACACGAATATTTTTTTATTCTTTTTAAGTTTTATATATTTTTATTTAAGTTATATACATTATAAAATTGCTTTCCTCATATAATATTCGCCTTTATATAAATAAAAATGGATAGATTATTTTAAAAAATAATCTATCCAATATAAACTTACTCTTTAAATATAGTTACTTCAACTTCTTCAATTCTTCTTCCAGTAACTTCTTTTACTTTTAAATGTATATTATCTACATCAAATTCTATATTGACTCCTTCTTTTGGTATTTTACCTATTCTAGTTATCATATATCCATTTAATGTATCAAAATCTTCATCTTCTTCAATACTTGTCCCAAACTCATCATTGAAATCATGAATATTTATAGTTCCTTTTACTAAATACTTATACTCATCTATTTTCTTTATATCTGGTTCATCTATATCATATTCATCATCAATATCTCCAACTATTTCTTCAACTAAATCTTCCATAGTTACAATTCCTGAAAAACCACCATATTCATCTATTAATAGTGCCATATGATTTTTGTTTAATTGAAGCTCTTTAAATAATTCATTTATCCTCTTAGTTTCCGGAACAAAATACGGTTTATGAAGTATATGCTTTATATTAAGATTTTCAAAACCTACTTTTCTTGCCATTATAAATAAATCTTTTGTATATAGTATTCCTACTATATTATCTATATCCCCTTCATAAACTGGTATTCTTGAATATTGTAGATTTATTATATCATCCAATTCTTCATTTATATCATCAGAAATATTTATCATATATGTATCTTTTCTAGATGTCATTATTTCTTTAGATAATCTATCATTAAATTCAAATACACTGTCTAACATTTCTTTTTCTGATTCATCAATTGCACCTTCAACTTCACCTTCTGAAATTAAAGCCTGTATCTCTTCTTTAGATACTTTTTCTTCTATTCCTTCTTTATTAAAACCTAATAATTTAAGTATTAATGAAGTTGAAAATGAAAGTATTTTTACAAATGGTTTTGTAATTATAAGTACAATATATATTGTTTTTACAGATCTTAAAGCTACCTTTTCTTTATTTTTAAGCGCTATTCTTTTTGGTACTAATTCTCCAAACACTAATGTAAAGTATGTAAGAATTATTGTAACTATTATTACTCCTAATTGATTAGCATATGGTATATTCAATGCTTCTAATTTATTTGAAAGTACTACTGAAATACCTGTTGCAGCTGATGCACTAGATAAAAAAGCTGCTAATGTTATTCCTATTTGTATTGCTGCTAGGAAATTACCCTGATTTTTCATAATTTTTTCTAAAAGTTGCGCTTTTTTATTACCTTCTTCACTTAAAAGCTTAACTCTATTTTTATTTACTGATGCTATTGCCATCTCTGCTGATGAAAAAAAAGCATTAATTAATGTTAATATTATTATTATTATTATTTGCATAATAATACTTTCCGGCTCTGGTTCTATCATTATTTTCCTCCCAAATTTTATCATATAGAAGTAATATATCATATGTTTTCATAATTTCCAACCATTATATATTTAATAAATTAGAAATTTTTAGTATATTTTTCATAAAGTAAGCTATCTTAAATTAAGATAGCTTATTTAAATGTTTTATTTTAATCCATTATATTTAATTTAACTATTTTCAATAAAAAATAGAATTTAAACTTTACCTCTTAAAGCTTTCATTAATGAAATTTTATTTCCATAATGTAAAGTTCCTCTTCTATATAATTTACTACTAATAACTCCAACTATAATTATAAAACCTATATTTATAATTGTAGTTATTATAATCTCTATAAATCCAACATTTGATAAAACAATTCTCTCAAATATTATAAGCGGTGATGCGAAAGGAATATAACTCATAACCTTAGCAAAAGTAGTATCTATATTAAACATACAATTCATAGCTATTAAAAATACAACTACAAATACCATAGTTATTGCTCCCATAGATGAATTTACATCTTGTGGACTTGTTGCAAGAGAAGCTACTGCTGCATAAAGCATTGAAAAAGTTAAATATCCAAGTAAGAAATAGAATATAAATGATAATATTATTGATACATTTAAATTTAAAGATTCAATAACTTCCATACTAAAACCTGAAGTTTTAAGCATTATAAATCCTGCACCTAAAAGTATTAATATTTGTGTTAATCCAACTGCACAAACTCCAAGTACCTTACCAAAGAATAATTCCATTGGTTTTGCCATAGTAATTAATGTTTCCATTATCCTGTTTGTCTTTTCTTCTATAACAGAATTTGCAACCATTGAGCCAAATGTTAATGTAATCATATATATACCAAAAACAAGTGCATATACAAGAGTCATTCTCTCGTTAGATGAGTTCCCCTTTTGTATAACTTCTAAATTAGCTGGTGACATTATTTTAGAATAATCCTCATTACTTAAATTATATTTTTTCATATTATTCATTATTTTTATTTCACTTAATATAGAGTTAACTTTATTGGTTAATTCTTGACCTGGTGATTTATTTACGTATAACTTTCCACTTACATCTTTTACTTCTGAAATTTCTAATATAGCCTTAAATTTTGAATCTCCAGATTCAAGTTCTGATTTAACTTTATTAACTTCATCAATATTTTTTGCTATTACAAAATTATAACTATCATCATTTATTTTACTTAATAATTCTTTATTAACTAATTTATTATTAATCGCTCCATTATTATTCACTTCACATATCATAATATTATCTGTTGAATTACTTTTAAATAAAGACATTATTTTATCCATATTAAAAAATCCAAGCATTATTATTAAAGTAATTATAGTAGAAATTATAAGTCCCTTATTTCTAATTGTTTCTCTATAAGTAAAACCAAATATCGTTAAAAATTTACTCACTTTAATCACCTAACCTTTCTATGAAAATATCATTTAATGATGGTTTTTCAAAATAAAAACCATTAACATCTAAATCTTGGTTAGTGATTTTCCTTAAAATTTCTTTTCCTTTTTTAATATCTCTTATATCAACTATAAATTTTCCATTTTCATATTTATATGAATTCACTTCTTCTATTTTTAATATATCTTCTATACCTTTTTCTCCTTCTATAATAAGAGCCTTTACCCCATAATCTTCCTTAATTTTTTCTAAATTTCCTTGAAGAATTGTTTCTCCTTTTTTTAGCATTATTATATCATCACAAAACTCTTCAACATCAGCCATTCTATGACTACTAAAAATTAAAGTTTTTCCCTTATTAAGCAGTTCTCTTATAACAATTTTAAAAGTTTCAACATTTACAGGATCTAATCCACTAAATGGTTCATCTAATATTATTACATCTGGATTATGCATTATAGCAACTATAAGTTGAATCTTTTGCTTGTTACCTTTTGATAATGTTTCAACCTTTTTATTTAAATATTCACTTATTTCAAACCTATCTAACCAATATTTTATTGATTCTAAAGCATTATTTTTTCTCATTCCATAAAGAGATGCAAAATATAATAACTGATTCTTTACAGTAAACTTTAAATATAATCCTCTCTCTTCAGGTAAATATCCAAAGGATTTTTGATTAAAGTTTAACTCCTTATTATTAATTAAAACCTTTCCATTATCACTTGGAAGTATTCCTAAAAGAATTCTTATAGCTGTAGTTTTACCTGCTCCATTTCTTCCTAGTAACCCTAATGCCTTTCCACTATCAATAGTAAAATTTAAATTTTTAAGAGCTTGCACATCACCAAAGGATTTGCTTATACCTTGTGCTTCTATTTTCATAATGTCCCCCTTTTGTTTAAGTAGTTATAAATTTAACAATTTAAATTTATTATTACAATTGTACCACATTATGTTATCATTTTAAATTAATGATTTTATTTACTTTTTAATACAAAAAGGTATCGTGTTTTACGATACCTTTAAATAATTATTTCATCTTATTATTATGCATAAACGTTTTTATAAATCCTTCTAATTTTTTTATCATAAATTTCTTTTTCTAACATAACTTCTTTTTGTATCTCATTTTTATATTCTTTAGAAAATCTATCTAATCCAACCTGCAAAGCTTCTCTTTCTATTTTTAGTTTTTCTATCTCTGATTGTATGTTTTTAATAGATTCTCCTATTATGTTATCAGTATTAACCTTATTTGTTATGTTACAGAAGTCATAAATACATTGCCTTTTATCATATTTTTTAGCCTTTTCTAATTCATTTTCTAACTCCTTGATTTTCTCATCACATTCTTTTATCATTTCCTTAAATTCTCTTAGTGTATCTTTACTATAACTTAATGTATACATAAAATTTCCACCTCCTAAGACTAACTATAATTTTATTTTATGAAAACAATTACATAAATACAATGCATTTCATAATAAGTTTACATATTTTTACTTATATTATTTTTTTAAACATATTTTATTGTTATATATTAATTTAAAATAAAAAAAAATGAGCACTCATCATATAAAATAACGAGTACTCATTAATTTAATTTATATTATTTATAAATTCATTTTATCTATAATATTAAAAATCTTCGTAATGCTTTGATTATAATATTATTTGTTCATTGCTTCTTCTACAGCAACAGCTACAGCAACAGTAGCTCCTACCATTGGGTTGTTACCCATTCCGATAAGCCCCATCATTTCAACGTGAGCTGGAACTGATGATGATCCTGCGAATTGTGCATCTGAGTGCATTCTTCCCATTGTATCAGTCATACCGTATGAAGCTGGACCTGCAGCCATATTATCTGGGTGAAGAGTTCTTCCAGTACCACCACCTGATGCAACTGAGAAGTACTTCTTACCTTCTGCTACACATTCTTTTTTGTATGTTCCAGCAACTGGATGTTGGAATCTTGTTGGGTTAGTTGAGTTACCAGTAATTGATACGTCAACTCCTTCGTGATGCATTATAGCAACACCTTCTCTAACGTCATTTGAACCGTAGCATTTAACCTTAGCTCTTGGTCCATTTGAGTAAGCTTTTTCTCTAACAACTTTTAATTCTGAAGTGTAGAAATCGAATGCTGTTTCAACATATGTGAATCCATTAATTCTTGAGATTATCATAGCAGCATCTTTTCCAAGACCGTTTAAGATAACTCTTAATGGTTGTTTTCTTACTTTGTTAGCTTTTTCAGCTATTTTAATTGCACCTTCAGCAGCTGCAAATGACTCGTGACCTGCTAAGAAAGCGAAACATTCTGTTTCTTCTCTTAAAAGCATTGCTCCAAGATTTCCGTGTCCAAGACCAACTTTTCTATCGTCAGCAACTGATCCTGGGATACAGAAAGCTTGTAATCCTTCTCCGATTGCTTCAGCAGCATCAGCAGCTTTTTTGCAACCTTTCTTTATAGCTATAGCAGCACCTAAAGTATAAGCCCATCCTGCATTTTCGAATGCGATTGGTTGAGTTTCTTTTACTATGTTGTATGGATTGATTCCAGCTTCGTCACATACTGCTTTAGCATCTTCTAAACTTTCCATTCCATACTTATTAAGTACTGGAATGATTTGATCTATTCTTCTTTCATAACTTTCAAATAATGCCATGATAAAATTCCTCCTTACAAATGGTAAATTAATTTTTTAAATTATTCATGTCTTGGATCTACTAATTTAACAGCATCGTCAACTCTTCCGTATTGTCCTGATGCTTTTTCCATTGCTTCGTTAGCATCCATTCCTTTTCCGATGAATTCCATCATCTTTCCAAGGTGAACGAACTTGTATCCGATAATTTCATTATCAGCATCTAAAGCAACTTTTGTTACATATCCTTCTGCCATTTCAAGGTATCTTGGTCCCTTAGCAACTGTTCCGTACATAGTACCAACTTGTGATCTTAATCCTTTTCCTAAATCTTCAAGTCCAGCTCCTATTGGTAATCCGCCTTCTGAGAATGCAGTTTGAGATCTTCCGTATACGATTTGTAAGAATAATTCTCTCATTGCAGTGTTTATAGCATCACAAACTAAGTCTGTGTTTAATGCTTCTAATATAGTCTTTCCTGGTAATATTTCTGAAGCCATAGCAGCTGAGTGAGTCATTCCTGAACATCCAATTGTTTCTACTAATGCTTCTTCTATTATTCCATCTTTAACGTTTAAAGTAAGCTTACAAGCTCCTTGTTGAGGTGCACACCAACCTACTCCATGAGTAAGACCTGAGATATCTTTTACTTCTTTAGCTAAAACCCATTTTCCTTCTACAGGAATTGGTGCTGGTCCATGGTTAGGTCCTTTTGCGATTACACACATTTCTTGAACTTCTGTTGAATACATCATATTCTTATTTCTCCTCCCTAATTATTAGATTATAAACAGTCTCTATGTATAAAAACTTGTTTACATTATCTAGCTAGGTCAAAAACTGCCCCACTGGGTAAGTTTTATCCTACATACATTTTAGCAAATGTCTACTCATCAAACAACTAAAATATTATTTTTTTTCACATTTTTGATAAATTTATTTATATAATTGATATTTTAAAGTATTTTTGATATAATATTATCGTTATTGAAAACGGCATTAGTTTGCCACCATGGCGGAACTGGCAGACGCACATGACTCAAAATCATGCGGTTTTACCGTGTGGGTTCGATTCCCACTGGTGGCACCATACTTTTATAAGAATAGCACTATCACTTACTTTCATAGTATTTTGATAGTGCTTTCTTTTTATATTTACCACTATTTTTACCACTTCTACAATAAAATTTATAAAAAAAAGAAATCCTTTGAAGACTTTCTTAAATATTTAATTATTTTTTATATTTAAAAATTATCATTTTTTTACTCTCGAACTTTGGAAAACGAAATATATCTTTTTAATATTTTTTATATCATACTTAAAACTTGTTATGTAGCCATTCTTATTTTAATTATTTCTATCATTTTTTAAATAATTTTATTTTATAGGGGGTAAAAAAAGGGGTAAAGTATTTTTAATAAAAAAAGACTAAGAAAATTTAAATCTTAGTCTTTTTATAGCATAAAATCTTGAATTATATAATTAATTGCATTTTTTTTTTTCTTATTTTACCTAGAAAATTGTTGCCTATATATAACTTTTGCTCCTAACCTTTTTAATTAGATTACTAAAATCGCTTAATTATATATTCCACAATCTATCATCTTAATAGCCATAATCTATTTAATTTAACTTATTACAAAAAATAATTCTTATATTTATACGATTATTTCTTTGTCCAATTTAATAATTCTTCAACTAACATATATACATTAGTACAAGGAATCATATTATTAGGATTAAACACACCTTCTTTTTTCCAATTCTGATGTACTATCTTAGCATTATTTATACCTGTGTGAATCTTACTTTTAAATTTGCTATATAAATTTGGATTTGTTTTTTCATATTTCTCTCCCAAATACTGACTTATTTTATCTTTACATGAATCATCACTTATGTATGTTTCTTGTTTTTTTAAGTGCATTAAAAACCAGAGTTCAAAATCTTTATTAGAAAAAGCACATAATATATTATTTTTTTTAGCTAAATTTATAGCCTCTTCAAAGTCATCAAAATTGTCTTTATCAAAAACACACCAAATTCTTCTATACTTCTCACCTCTAGAAATCTTAATCGCATATTCTACAACTCTTTTAGGACTTTCTGAACATTGTTTAGGTAATATTTTAGCATTTTCTTCATTTGACTTTTTTAATGAAACATCTGCTAAATCTACTCTAAATTTATCAAAATAATTGTACTCTGTAACTCCTTGACATACTATTAATATTTTATTATCTAATTCTCTTACTTTACGTTTTTTTCTACCCATAACTTTATTCACCATCAATAATTATATTTTTAAACGGAATTGCCCCAAATACGCCTAATAAATATTTTTTAATTAAATTCTCATCTTTTCTTATACCTTTAAAATCACTTAAACAATATAATTCACTAACCCCTTTATCATCTTTATCTATAAACCATATTTGATCCCTTCTTATATTTTCTTCTAAAAGTAAAACATCATGAGTATTACAAATTATTTGAGCATTTTTTTCATTTAAATCTATTGAATTAAACATTTCTAATACAAACCTAACAATAGCACAGTGTAATCTAGAGTCTATTTCATCAATAAATATAGTTCCCCCATTGCTTAAAGTACTAAATATAGGACCTAATAAAGCAAATAATTTTTTTGTTCCATCTGATTGATATTCATCAAAAGGTATTTCTATCATTTTATTAAGCTCATTTCCTTTAGTGTCATACACCTTATGCATAGTGTTAAAATTAGATATTTTTTGTGTTATAACTCCTATTTTTATATTCTTAATTAAATCGCTATTAAAAGAATCTTTTAAATCTTCTTCTGATTTACTAGATTCTAATTCATAATCAAAATCTTCTATACCTATATCTGCTTTTTTTAAATAATCTAAAATTGATTTTTTTATAAACGGTTTTTCTTCTAAAATTTCAAAGGTTTTTGATATATCATTTTGGTCTTGTATTGTTAATATATCTAATTTATCAAACCAATTCCATATATCATTAGCAATTGTATTATTAAACATCTTACAAATTGATAAAAATAATGCTCCCTTTGAAACTCTACTTTTTATATTTTCTTCTTTTTTAAAATCTGAATATAATCTTATATCTTCAAAATCACTTGATTCTCTAAAAAATAAACAAGATTCTTTTGCTACAGTTCTATATAGCCATTCTTCACAAACTTCACTATTATATATCTTAAAACCATATCTATATTTAATTTTATTTATTATTATTGTTATTTCATACATTGATGGTTCATCGTAACCTTCAATAAATTTAAATGGCTTTATAGAATTAATGGCACCTAATGGAACCATTGAATACAATATTAAATTCTTCATATTTTTTATACTTTTAATAAAATTACTTTTTCCACTCCCATTAGCACCATAAATAATTGAACTTTTTAATAACTTACTTTTTTTAAAACCACTATCAAATGTATTTATATATTCAAATTCGTTTCCAACATCCTTTTCCATAGAAAAAATATTTTCACCTTTAAAAGAATAACTATTTTTCACAATAAATTCTACTAACATAATCGAACACATTCCTTTATTTTAAATTTTACTTATATTTTATGCTTCTTCTTATTCTTATTATACATTTTTGTATTTTTTTTTCAAATTTATTCACTTTTATTTAAAATATAACTATTAAATTATTATTTTTGGGTAAATATATAGACTTTGTATTTTTTTAATTCTTTTACATACATTATAGTCTTTATTACGTATTTCATTGAAATATTTCTCTTCATCATTAATTTTCTATGCTCCATTATAATATGTAATTTTTTTAGGTGTTATTTTTTCATCTGCTTCAAACAGATCATATCCACCCTCTCCATAATCCTCTTCTATTTTTATTTTATTTCCTCTTATAACCGGATTTATATAATCATAGTACTCTACATAAACTTTCATAAAACTATTTACACGTGCCACCATTTTTTTACCGTCTTTTTCTACAAAATGCTCTTGTCCAGCAAATGCATACGAAAAAAGTCCTACAATCGAATAAACAATCATGCATACACCAATTATTAGACTAATCAAAGTTGTTGCAATAAAACTTCTCTCTGTAAAATAATATAAAAATATAATTATTTGAATTAAAAGTGAAAATAATACAAAAGTAAAAATAATGCCAAATATAGCATTGACATTATTTAAAAAAGTTAAATTGTTTAGTCTAAGTATATATTCCGAAAATTTATATACCAATATTATAAAAAACAGAATAATACAATTAATAATAAATAATTTCTTTCTCATAAATTCTCCTTATGAATAATATTTGTCTAATTCTTCTATTGATATGGTATAATCATTAATCTTATCATCTCTAACATCCTTAATATAATCCTCTCCTCTTTTGTATATATCTTCTAAGTCTAAACCAATATCATTAACTCTCTTTATCATTAATTCCCTGTAATTCATTATATAGCCTCCTCAATTTATAGGGCGTTAAACACTTTACACCCATATGTAAATAAAATGATAAGAACTTTAATCTTACCCTTTTAGTAATTTATTTATATCAACACTATTTTCATTTATAGTACTCATTATCTTATTTATAGCTCTTAGCCTTATTCCTTTTCTACAATGATCTTCTGAAAATCTAACTATATTTGCTATCTGCTTCCAAGTTATTTTTTCTTTGGTTAAATATCTTAACTCTATTACTTTTCTTTCTACTTCAGTTAATTTATTTATACATATATCTATTAAATTCTTAAATCTAATATACTTATTTAATTGATTATTTAGGGCTATTAAGGGTTCTTTAGAGTAACCTTTATAATTTTGAATTAACTCTATTTCCTTATTTATAAAATCAATCTTATATACTAATCCCTTGTATTCTTTAATAGTTCTCTCGAATACCCTAATTGTTTCAGCATTACTCATATACTCACTCCAATACCTAAATATATATTTCTTAACACCCTCTCAAATGTAATATCTTCTCTGTATCTTCTATTGTATTCAGCTCTAAACCACATACTGCTCCTTATCTTTCTGATAGCTTTTGATTTAGTATTTTTAATATTACTAGAAGAGGTTTCAAATATATCTGCTATATTCTCTATTGATGTTTCTTCACTATCCCACCCATAATATAGCTTTAATACCTCTCTTTCGTGTAATGTATTATAACTATTCATTACACCATCTAGCTCTTTTCTTAATTCCTTTGTATATAAATCATCTTCTATCTTTTCTATACAATTATCTTTACTTTCTATAAGGTCCATTAGTTCGCTTTGTTCTTCACCGACTGTTTTATTAAGGCTTGT
>NZ_JBZEFC010000006.1:0-146136 GCF_058310295.1 Clostridium sp. TJA020 | reverse complement strand
GAAGGTGGAAGACATACTCCATTCTTTGATGGATACAGACCACAATTCTACTTCAGAACAACTGACGTAACAGGATCAATCAAATTACCAGAAGGAATGGAAATGGTAATGCCAGGAGACCACATTGACATGAACGTTGAATTAATCAATCCAGTAGCAATGGACGAAGGATTAAGATTCGCAATCAGAGAAGGTGGAAGAACTGTAGGTTCAGGAGTTGTTACTAGCATAATCGAATAGTAATAAATCTTTTATATAAAATAGTGAAGGAGACGTCCTTCACTATTTTTTTATGTTTTAAAATATTTTGTTTTGGATAAAATTATAGTAATATTGTTTAAAAGTTTACATATAGATAGTAAAATTTACTTTAAGAAAATACTTGCTATTTGTATAAAATACTATTAAAATATAAAAAGCGAACTAATTCTAACACGGGAAAATAAATTACATAAAATGTGATAAAAATTACTTGAAAAGTGGATAAAATCATAGTATAATGTAGAAGTTGTGAAGCATGCGGCGATGAATCAAGAGGTTGCCGGACTTCCGGGTAATTCTTGATGAGTATGTCAGGATCTAGAATCCGACGACAGGGATTCTATAATTTTGTTCAAAAAGTGTGAAACACCAGGAACAGTTTATAGAAGAACCGCTGTTGTGCGTTAGAAGTAAAGCGTACATGAAAAGGAGGGAAACCAAGATGTCAAAACAAAAAATAAGAATCAGATTAAAAGCTTTTGATCATACAATATTAGATCAATCAGCAGAAAAAATCGTTGAAACTGCTAAATCAACAGGAGCTAAGGTTGCAGGTCCAGTACCACTACCAACTGAAAAAGATGTTGTTACTATATTAAGAGCAGTTCACAAATATAAGGACTCAAGAGAGCAATTCGAAATTAGAACTCATAAGAGACTTATAGATATCGTTAATCCATCACCAAAAACTGTTGATGCATTAATGAGATTAAATCTACCAGCAGGTGTAGATATAGAAATAAAGCTATAATAGCAAATTATAATAAAGACATTGAACTATTATGATTGCAAGGCAATCCGCTAATAAGTTTGGGAGGTGTAGATACATGAAAAAAGCTATAATTGGTAAAAAAATAGGAATGACTCAAATTTTTGATGAAAATGGTAAAGTTCTTCCTGTAACAGTTGTAGAAGCAGGTCCATGTGTTGTAACTCAAAAGAAAACTGTTGAAAATGACGGTTATGATGCAATACAAGTTGGTTTTGGAGAAGTAAGAGAAAAGTTAGTTAACAAACCAGCTAAAGGACACTTCGCAAAAGCAGGAGTTTCATTAAGAAGAACTCTTAAAGAATTCAGATTAGAAGACACTAGTGCATATGAAGTAGGTCAAGAAATAAAGGCTGACTTATTTGCAGTAGGAGATAAAGTAGATGTATCAGGAGTTTCTAAAGGTAAGGGATTCCAAGGTGTTATCAAAAGATGGAACCAACAAAGAGGACCTATGTCACACGGTTCAAAATTTAAGAGAGCACCAGGTTCAATGGGAGCTGCTTCAGACCCATCAAGAACATTCAAAAATAAAAAGATGCCAGGACATATGGGAGCTGCTAACACTACAGTGTTAAACTTAGAAGTAGTTAAAGTTATCGCAGAAAAGAACTTAATATTAATTAAGGGTGGAATTCCAGGTCCAAATAAGAGCACAGTAGTAATAAGAAATACAGTTAAGGCTTAATTTCTTAAGGAAAGGAGGAAGCAGGAATGCCTACAGTAGGATTATTTAATAAAGAAGGTAAACAAGTTGGAGATTTCCAATTAAACGAAAATATATTCGCAGTTGAAGTAAATGAAAATGCTATGCACCAAGTTGTTGTTGCATTATTAGCTAATAAGAGACAAGGAACTCAATCAGCTAAAACTAGAGCTGAAGTTAGAGGAGGCGGAATCAAGCCTTGGAGACAAAAAGGAACTGGTAGAGCAAGACAAGGTTCAATCAGAGCTCCACAATGGATCAAAGGTGGTATTGTATTCGCACCAAAGCCAAGAGATTATAGAATGGCTATACCAAAGAGCATGAAGAAAGTTGCTATGTTATCAGCATTAACAAGCAAAGTTCAAGACGGACAAATGGTTGTTGTTGAAGATTTAGCATTCGATTCAATAAAAACTAAAAATGTAGTTAACATGTTAAACGCAATGGAAGCTAAAAAGACTTTAATTATAACAGCTGAATCAAACGAAGTTGTTTATAAATCAGCAAGAAACATTGAAGGAGTAGCAGTTATGCCTGCAAACAACATCAACGTTTATGACTTACTTAAGTTTGAAAAAGTAGTTATGACTAAAGATGCTGTATCAAAGATTGAGGAGGTGTACGCATAATGAAATTAACAAGCCATGATATCATAAGAAAGCCTGTTATTACTGAAAAGAGTATGGCAGCAATGGCAGAAAATAAGTACACTTTCATAGTTCATATCAATGCTAACAAGTCTCAAATAAAGAGAGCTGTTGAAGAAGTATTCAACGTTAAAGTTTCTAACGTAGCTACTTCAAGAACTATGGGAAAAACTAAGAGAATGGGCGTACATGTAGGAAAGAGAGCTGACTTTAAGAAGGCAATCGTTACATTAGCTGAAGGCAGCACTATTGAATTCTTCGAAGGAATGCAATAGACGTCAATAAGGTGATTTATTGGTGCTAAGGCACCAGATAAGCTGAAAGAAGGAGGGAATTTAAATGGCAGTTAAAACATTTAGACCTATGACACCATCAAGAAGAAATATGACTATGCCAACATTTGAAGAAATAACTACAAATGTACCTGAGAAGTCATTATTAGTTTCTTTAAAGAAGACTGGTGGTAGAAACGCACAAGGTAAAATAACTGTAAGACACCACGGTGGTGGAGCTAAAAGAAAATACAGAATAATAGATTTCAAGAGAAATAAGGATGGTATTCCAGCAAAAGTTGCTACTATAGAATACGATCCAAATAGAACAGCATACATTGCATTAGTTGTATACGCAGATGGAGAAAAGAGATACATAATCGCTCCTGCAGGATTAAAAGTTGGAGATACAATTGTATCAGGACCAGAAGCAGATATTAAACCAGGTAACGCATTACCATTAGTTAATATCCCAGTTGGTACATTCATCCACAATATCGAATTACAAGTTGGTAAGGGAGCTCAATTAGTAAGAGCTGCTGGTTTATCAGCACAATTAATGGCTAAAGAAGGTAAGTATGCTACATTAAGATTACCTTCAGGTGAAATGAGATATGTTAGAATTGAATGTAGAGCTACAATCGGTGTTGTATCAAATGCTACTAACGATATCGTTAAAATAGGTAAAGCTGGAAGAAAGAGACACATGGGAATAAGACCTACAGTTAGAGGTTCAGTAATGAATCCTTGCGATCACCCTCACGGTGGTGGAGAAGGTAAGTCACCAGTAGGTAGACCAAGTCCAATGACTCCATGGGGTAAACCAGCTCTTGGATACAAGACTAGAAAAACTAAAAAATACTCAGATAAGTTAATTATTAAGGGTAGAAATAAGAAGTAGTTTGAAGAGAATATTCATTCTCTTCAAGGCTAGAGCCTAAGAAATGAAGGGAGGCAAATATAGTGAGTAGATCAATCAAAAAAGGACCTTTCGTCCATGCAGGACTTTTAAAGAAAATAGAAGAAATGAACGCTAACGGAGAAAAGAAAGTTGTTAAAACTTGGTCAAGAAGTTCAACAATTTTTCCACAAATGATAGGACACACAATAGCTGTTCATGATGGAAGAAAGCATATCCCAGTTTACATTTCAGAGGATATGGTAGGACATAAGTTAGGAGAATTTTCACTAACTAGAACATACAAAGGACATGATGATAAATCATCAAAAAGAAAGTAGTAAGAGCCTGGAAAGGAGGATCATAAATGGAAGCTAGAGCTATAGCTAAATATGTAAGAATGTCTCCAGTAAAGGTAGGAGCTGTTCTTGATTTAATAAGAGGAAAAGATGTAAGAGAAGCAAGTGCTATTTTACAATACACTCCAAGAGAAGCAGCAGTAGCTATTAACAAAGTGTTAAAATCAGCTGTTGCAAACGCAGAAAACAATAATGGATTAGAAGCTGATAGATTATATGTAGCAGAAGCATACGTAGGTCAAGGTCCAACACTAAAGAGATTTAGACCAATGGATCACGGTAAAGCATTCAGAATCAATAAGAGAACAAGCAACATTACAATAGTTGTAAGAGAAAGATAGAAGAAGGAGGGAAATCGAAGTGGGTCAAAAAGTACATCCTCACGGACTTAGAGTAGGTGTTATCAAGGGATGGGATGCAAAATGGTACGCTAACAAGAAAGATTTTGCTGACAATCTAATAGAAGATAACAAGATCAGAGAATTCGTTAAAAAAGAACTTTTCACTGCTGGAATTTCAAAGATTGAAATTGAAAGAGCAGCAAAAAGAGTTAAGTTAAACATATATACTGCTAAACCAGGAGTAATCATCGGTAAAGGTGGTGCAGGTATAGAAGCTTTAAAAATAAAGCTTGCTAAGTTTATATCAGGAAAGAACATCTTAATAAACATCGTTGAAGTTAAGAATGTTGAAGCTGATGCACAATTAATGGCAGAAAATATAGCTGCACAATTAGAAAAGAGAATATCATTCAGAAGAGCTATGAAGCAAGTTATCCAAAGAGGAATGAAGCAAGGAGTTAAAGGAGTTAAAACTGCTTGTTCAGGAAGACTTGGTGGAGCTGAAATAGCTAGAACTGAGCAATATCATGAAGGTACAATTCCACTACAAACTTTAAGAGCAGATATCGATTATGGATTTGCTGAAGCAGATACAACTTACGGAAAAATCGGAGTTAAAGTTTGGGTTTATAATGGAGAAGTTCTTCCAACTAAAAAAGTTGAGAAAGAAGAAGCTAACGCATAAGAGTTAAGAAAGGAGGAATTAATCATGTTAATGCCTAAAAGAGTAAAGCATCGTAAGGTACAACGTGGTAGAATGAAAGGTAAAGCAACAAGAGGAAATTTCCTAGCTTATGGAGATTTCGGTATTCAAGCTACAACTTGTGGATGGATCACAAGCAACCAAATAGAGGCTGCCAGAATTGCTATAAATAGATACATTAAAAGAGGAGGAAAACTTTGGATAAAGATTTTCCCAGATAAGCCAGTTACTGAAAAACCAGCTGAAACAAGAATGGGTTCAGGTAAAGGTTCACCAGAGTACTGGGTTGCAGTAGTTAAACCAGGTAGAGTATTATTCGAATTATCTGGAGTTAATGAAGAAGTTGCAAGAGAAGCTATGAGACTTGCATCACACAAACTTCCTGTAAAAACTAAGTTTGTTACAAGAAGAGATTTTGAGGAAATGGGTGGTGAAGAATAATGAAGGCTAGAGAATTAAAAGATTTAAGAGCAAGTAATCCTCAAGATTTAAAAGCTAAATTAGCTGAACTTAAGGCTGAATTATTCAACTTAAGATTCCAATTAGCTACAGGACAATTAGAAAATCCTATGAGAATAAGAGAAGTAAAGAAATCTATAGCCCAAATAAAGACCATCTTAAGAGAAGAAGAGTTAAGGGTTGTTGAACAGTAGATCTGGAAGGAGGTAAGCCTTAATGGAAAGAGGACTAAGAAAAAAGAAAGTTGGAAGAGTTGTTTCCGATAAAATGGATAAGACTATAGTAGTTGCAATCGAAACTAAAGTAAGACATCCACTATACGGAAAAACTGTTAACAGAACAACTAAATTCAAAGTTCATGATGAAAATAATGAAGCTAAAGTTAACGATAGAGTATTAATAATGGAAACAAGACCTTTATCAAAGGATAAGAGATGGAGACTTGTTGAGATAGTTGAAAAAGCTAAGTAATATAGCTTAAAGACTGAAAGGAGGGTAATCTAATGATACAACAACAAACTAGATTAAAAGTTGCTGATAACTCAGGCGCTAAGGAAATAATGTGTATCAGAGTATTAGGCGGATCTAAGAGAAAGTACGGTAACATTGGAGACATAATAGTTGCCAGCGTTAAAAGTGCAACACCAGGCGGAGTTGTTAAAAAAGGTGACGTTGTTAAAGCTGTTATTGTTAGATCAGTAAAAGGATTAAGAAGAGCAGATGGATCATACATAAGATTTGATGAGAATGCTGCAGTTATAATAAAAGATGATAAGCAACCAAGAGGAACACGTATCTTCGGACCTGTTGCTAGGGAGCTAAGAGATAAAGAATTTAATAAGATATTATCATTAGCACCAGAAGTTCTATAAGAGGAGGTGGCTGATTTGAAAATCCATGTAAGAAAGAACGACACAGTTGTAGTTATATCAGGAAAAGATAAAGGTAAAACAGGTGAAGTTTTAAAGGTATACCCAAAAACTGGTAAAGTACTAGTTCAAGGAGTTAATATAGTAAAGAAGCACCAAAAAGCAGGTAGAACTCAAGCTGAAAGTGCTATAATCGAAAAAGAAGCTGCAATAAACAGCTCAAAAGTAATGTTATATTGTACAAAGTGCAAAAAAGCTACTAGAATTAGCAATAGAATCTTAGAAGATGGTTCTAAGGTTAGAGTATGCAAGAAGTGCGGAGAAACATTCTAAAAACTGAAAGGAGGTTAACAATATGACAAGACTTCAAGAAAAGTATGAAAAAGAAATAATTCCAGCTATGATAGAAAAGTTTGGATATAAAAATATAATGCAAGTCCCAAGACTTGAAAAGATAGTAATCAACATGGGAGTTGGTGAAGCTAAGGACAATCAAAAAGTTTTAGAATCAGCTGTTAGCGATTTAACATTAATATCAGGACAAAAGCCTATATTAACAAGAGCTAAGAAATCAGTTGCTAACTTTAAGATTAGAGAAAATATGGCATTAGGATGTAAAGTTACATTAAGAAAGGCAAATATGTATGAATTTGCTGACAAGTTAATGTCAATTGCTTTACCAAGAGTTAGAGATTTCAGAGGAGTTTCAGCTAAATCATTTGATGGAAGAGGAAACTACTCACTAGGAATTAAAGAACAATTAATATTCCCAGAAATAGAGTACGATAAAATCGACAAAGTAAGAGGAATGGATATTATCTTCGTTACAACAGCAAACACTGACGAAGAAGCAAGAGAATTATTAAGATTCCTTGGTATGCCATTTGCTCAACAATAAGGAGGGATAAAGATGGCACGTAAAGCGATGATAGAAAAGTGGAATAAAACACCTAAGTATAAGACAAGAGCTTATACTAGATGCAGAATATGCGGAAGACCACATTCTGTATTAAAGAAATTCGGTATATGCCGTATCTGTTTCAGAGAACTTGCATATAAAGGCCAAATCCCTGGTTGTAAAAAAGCAAGTTGGTAATACTGAAGATATAGTGAAAGGAGGCACATTAAATGGTTATGACAGATCCTATAGCAGATTTGCTAACACGTATAAGAAACGCAAATGCTGTTAAACATGAAGTAGTAGAGGTACCTTCATCAAATGTAAAGAAGGCCGTTGCAAATATATTATTACAAGAAGGATACATCAAAGAAATTGATGAATACAATGATGGAGTAGTTCCAATGTTAAGAATAACTCTTAAGTATGGAGCTAACAATGAAAGAGTAATCACTGGATTAAAGAGAATATCAAAACCAGGATTAAGAGTATACTGCAAGAAGGATGAAACTCCTAAGGTTCTTAATGGTTTAGGAATCGCTGTTATCTCAACATCAAAGGGAATAATGGTTGATAGAGAAGCTAGAAAGAATGGCGTAGGTGGAGAAGTTCTTTGCTACGTTTGGTAGTATTTAAATAAGATTATATAATCGAGAGATTTTAACATATGTATGCAGATAGAGAAAAACAGGAGGTGCAATTATGTCAAGAGTAGGTAGATTACCAATTGCTATCCCTGCTGGTATCACAGTTACAGTAACACCAGATAACGTTGTTACTGTAAAAGGACCTAAGGGTGAGTTAGTAGAAGCTATGCACAAAGACATTAATATTACGGTTGAAAACAACGAAGTTGTTGTAACTAGACCTAGTGACGTTAAAGAGCACAGAGCTCTTCACGGATTAACAAGAGCACTTATAAACAACATGGTTAATGGAGTTGAAAAAGGATTCCAAAAGACTTTAATCTTAAACGGTGTTGGTTACAGAGCTCAAAAACAAGGAAATAAACTTGTTATGAACCTTGGATATTCACATCCAGTTGAAATAGAAATTATGGATGGTATCGAAATCGAAATACCTGAAGCTACAAAAGTTGTTGTAAAAGGAATCAACAAGCAAAAAGTTGGAGAAGCAGCAGCTCAAATAAGAAAATGGAGAAAACCAGAACCATACAAGGGTAAAGGTATAAGATACGAAGACGAAGTTATCAGACGTAAAGAAGGTAAAACTGGTAAGTAATAAAAGAAAGGAGTGAGCTTTATATGTTCAAAAAAGCAGACAGAAAAGCTAGCAGAAAGAGACGTCACTTAAGAGTGCGTAAGAAAGTTTTCGGTACTCCTGAAAGACCAAGACTTTCAGTATACAGAAGTGAAAAAAATATCTATGCACAAATAATAGATGATATAAACGCTGTAACAATAGTTGCTGCTTCAAGCTTAGAGAAAGATTTCTCAGCTAAGGGCGGAAATAAAGAAGGCGCTAAACTAGTTGGTGAATTAGTTGCTAAGAAAGCACTTGAAAAAGGATTAACAGAAGTTGTTTTCGATAGAGGCGGATATGTATATCACGGAAGAGTTCAATCATTAGCTGAAGGTGCTAGAGAAGCAGGCTTAAAATTCTAAGAAACGAGGAGGGAAATAAATGAGAATCGATCCTAGTACACTAGACCTTAAAGAAAAGGTTGTTAACATAAACAGAGTTACTAAGGTTGTTAAAGGTGGTAGAAACTTCAGATTCGCAGCTCTAGTTGTTGTTGGAGACGAGAACGGACACGTTGGAGTTGGAATGGGTAAATCTATCGAAATACCTGAAGCAATTAAAAAAGGAATTGAAGACGCTAAGAAAAACTTAGTATCAGTTTCAATGGTAGGAAATACAGTTCCTCACGAAATCCACGGAAGATTTGGAAGAGGAGACGTTCTTATCATGCCAGCTAAAGAAGGTACAGGAGTTATCGCTGGAGGTCCAGCTAGAGTTGTACTTGAATTAGCAGGAATAAAGGATGTTAGAGCTAAATCATTAGGTTCAAACAATCCTAACAACATGGTAAAAGCTACAATCAACGGATTAGCAAACTTAAGAACAGCAGAAGATATTGCTAAATTAAGAGGAAAATCTGTTGAAGAAATATTAGGTTAGGAGGGGAAATTGCATGGCTAAGTTAAGAGTTACTCTTGTAAAAAGCTTAATCGGTAGAAAAAAAGACCATATCGCTACTGCAAATGCCCTTGGACTTAAGAAAATAGGTAAAACAGTAGAGCATGAGGGAACTCCTCAAATCAATGGTATGATCAAAAAGATAAGCTACATGTTAAAAGTAGAAGAAGTATAATAAAGAGGAGGTGCAAGACGTATGAAACTTCATGAATTAAAACCAGCAGCTGGAAGCAGAAAAGCTCCTAAGAGAGTAGGAAGAGGAACTGGTTCAGGTTTAGGAAGAAACGCTGGTAAAGGTGAAAAAGGACAAAACGCTAGATCAGGTGGTGGAGTTAGACCAGGATTCGAAGGTGGTCAAATGCCATTATACAGAAGACTTCCTAAGAGAGGATTCACTAATATCTTCGCTAAAAAGATCGTTAGCATTAATGTAGATAGATTAAATATCTTCGAAGATGGTACAGAAGTTACTCCAGAAGTATTATTAGAAAGAAGAGTTATTTCTAAAGTTATGGACGGAGTAAAAATTCTTGGAAACGGAAACTTAGAAAAGAACTTAACTGTAAAAGGATGTAAGTTCTCAAAATCTGCTATCGAAAAAATCGAAGCAGCTGGAGGAAAAGTTGAGGTGAAATAAGAATGCTATCAACCCTACGTAACGCCTGGAAGGTACCTGAGTTAAGGAAGAGATTTTACTGGACAATATTTTTAGTGGCAATCTTTAGGATGGGAAGTCATATTCCTGTTCCTGGGATTAGCGCTGATTATTTAAAAAGTTTAACTCAATCAGGTAATTTGATGGGTTTCTATGATTTAATATCAGGAGGAGCCTTCAGTAGATTTAGTATTTTTGCTCTTGGTGTAATGCCATACATCAATGCATCAATTATAATGCAGCTTTTAACAATCGCGATACCTTCATTAGAACAACTTCAAAAAGAAGGTGAAGAAGGTAGGAAAAAGATACAAAATGCTACTAGATATGTATCTATTGTAATTGCAGTAATTCTTGCATTTGGAATGTATGCTACTATTTCTCAAATGGGAGCAACCATTGGTATGAAAACTGTACAAATGATAGTAGTCATTTTAGCATTAGTTGTTGGATCTACATTCTGTATGTGGTTAGGAGACCAAATTACCGTTAAAGGTTTTGGAAACGGTGTTTCAATCTTAATATTTGTAAATATAGTTTCTAGATTACCAATGACACTTAAGTCTATGATGATTTTAGAAAACTCAGGAGAAATAAGTATTGTAGAAATAGCATTATTTATAGTGTTTGCTTTAGCAACACTTGCAGGAGTAATATTCTTCTCACTTGCTGAAAGAAGAATTCCTGTGCAATACGCAGGCAAGGCAGTTGGGAACAAGGTTATGAAGGGACAGTCAACTCATATTCCTTTAAGCATTGTAGGATCAGCTGTAATAGCAATAATATTTGCTATGTCAGTAATGCAATTCCTACCAACAATTGCTGGATTCTTTCCACAACATGAATGGGCAAAATGGGTTACTAGTAGTCCTTGGAGTATATTTAATAGCAAAACTTGGATGTATCCAATCGTTTATTCAATATTAACTATATTCTTTACATGGTTCTATACTCAAGTTACATTTAAACCAGAAGAAATGTCAGAGAACTTGCATAAATCTGCTGGATTTATACCGGGTATTAGACCAGGTGAGCCTACAACTTTATACTTTGAAAGTATTCTTAATAGAGTATCTTTCATAGGTGGAATATTTGCAGCACTACTTGCTGTAACACCAATAGTTATAAATAACTATACTGCATTCAAAGGAATACAATTTGGGGGAACAGCACTTCTTATTGTAGTGAGTGTTGCTCTAGATTTCACAAGAAAACTAGAATCACAAATGATAATGAGACACTACAAAGGATTTCTTAAATAAGATTAAATAATGGAGATGATGCCCGTGAAAATTATTTTACTAGGTCCTCCTGGAGCAGGAAAAGGAACACAGGCAAAATCAATTAGTAATAGATATTCAATTCCACATATTTCAACAGGAGATATTTTTAGAAAGAATATTTCAGAAAATACTCCTTTAGGAATTGAAGCTAAAAAATATATGGATAACGGGCAATTAGTACCGGATTCAGTAACTATAGATATGGTTAAAGATAGACTTCAAGAAGAAGACTGTAAAAATGGATACCTATTAGATGGTTTTCCAAGAACAGTTGCTCAAGCTGAAGCTCTACAAGAGTTCTTAGATAGTAGAAATGAGGGATTAGATACAGCGCTATGTATTGAAGTTCCAAGTGAATTCATACTAGAAAGAATGACTGGAAGAAGAGTATGCCCAGCATGCGGAGCAAGTTATCACGTTAAGTTCAATCCACCAGCGGTTGAAGGAAAATGTGATCTTTGTGGTAGTGATATAGTACAAAGAAAAGATGATACAGAAGAAACTGTAAAAGAAAGACTTGACGTATACGAAAAGCAAACTCAACCACTAATTGATTTTTACAGAGAAAAGAATTTACTTTCAACAGTTGATGGAACAAAAGCCATTAATGAAGTATTTGAAAGTATATGCGATATATTAGGAAGCGCTAAATAATGATTCAAATTAAAGATGATTTAGCACTTAACCTGATGAGAAAAGCAGGAAAAATAGTAGGAGAAACACTTCTATTATTAGAAAAAAATATAAAACCAGGTATAAGCACTAAAGAATTGGATACAATAGCAGAAAAGTTTATAATAGAGCAAGGAGCTATACCATCTTTCAAAGGATTATATGGTTTTCCAGCTACATTATGTATTTCTGTTAATGAGCAAGTAGTTCATGGTATACCGGGAGGTTACATATTAAAAGATGGTGACATAGTCAGTATCGATTGTGGAGCTTTAATTGATGGTTATCATGGAGATGCAGCGAGAACTTTTCCTTTAGGAAATGTTTCAGAAAGTGCAAAAAAGCTTATACAAGTTACAAGAGATTGTTTCTTTGAGGGAATTAAGTTCGCTCAAATTGGAAATAGATTATCAGATATATCTAGTGGAATACAAAATTATGTTGAATCAAATGGATTTTCAGTTGTGAAAAGTTTTGTAGGACACGGGATAGGCAGAGATCTACATGAAGATCCTGAAGTACCAAATTTCGGTAGACCAGGTAGAGGTCCAATACTTACAAAGGGCATGGTTTTAGCTATAGAACCAATGGTTAATGAAGGATCCTTTAGAGTAAGAACTTTAAAAGATAATTGGACGGTTGTAACAAGTGATGGAAAACTGTCAGCACATTACGAAAATACAGTTGCAATTTTACCAGATGGTCCCGAAATATTAACACTAGTTAAATAAAGTGTTGCTTAGTTATAAATTTGCTTAAGTTATTGGAGCAGTTTATTGCTAAGGTAATCATCGAGGTGAAAAATTTGCAAAACAATGACTTGATTGGGAAGGTAGTACTTTCTTTAGCTGGTAGAGATAAAAATCATTTATATATAATAATAGATGTAATTGATGATAAGTTTGTGTTATTATCAAATGGTGATACAAAAACAATCAATAAACCTAAGAAAAAACAGGTTAAGCATTTGAGAATTTTGGAAGATATAGATGAACAAATAAAATCAGCCATTGTCAGCGATAGGAAAGATACTGACTTAAAAATTAAGAGATTTTTAAAATTAAAAGGCATTGTTAAGGAGGGTTGATTACCTTATGTCAAAAGATGATGTTATAGAAATGCAAGGAGTCGTTTTAGAATCCTTACCTAATGCTAACTTCCAAGTTGAACTTGAAAGTGGGCACAAAATTCTAGCACATATATCAGGAAAATTAAGAATGAACTTCATAAGAATTTTACCTGGTGATAAAGTTACAGTGGAGCTTTCTCCATATGACTTAACAAAAGGTAGAATTACTTGGAGAGCAAAATAAGATAGGATAGTCTATCAAATATTACAAGGAGGGTTAGCGATGAAAGTAAGACCATCAGTTAAGCCTATTTGCGAAAAGTGCAAAGTAATTAAAAGAAAAGGAAGAGTAATGGTAATCTGTGAAAATCCAAAGCACAAGCAAAAACAAGGCTAATATAGATAAATATTAGACAAAAAATACAGATTAGGTATTTAAAATTTATTGACTTTTTTGTCAAAGTCAAATATCATTATATAGGCATTTAATTAAATAATTAGATTTTAGGAGCGGCTGATAATAGAGAAAATTTTCTCTATTACCTAAAATTTTATTATATATATTCATATCTTCAAAGATTGAAGATAATAAATTTTTAGGCATTTCAATTACCAGGAGGTGTAAATTTTAATGGCAAGAATAGCAGGTATAGACCTACCAAGAGAAAAAAGAGTTGAAATAGGTTTAACTTATATTTATGGAATAGGATTATCTACTTCTCATAAAATATTAGCAGCTACAGGAATAAATCCAGACACAAGAGTTAAGGATTTAACTGAAGATGAAGTTAATGCTTTAAGAACTTACATTAAGGATCTTACTATCGAAGGAGACTTAAGAAGAGAAGTAGCTTTAAACATCAAGAGATTAGTAGAAATTGGATGTTATAGAGGAATTAGACATAGAAAAGGTCTTCCAGTAAGAGGACAAAAAACTAAGACTAATGCAAGAACAAGAAAAGGTCCAAAGAAGACTATTGCAAACAAAAAGAAATAGTTAGGAGGGAAAGCAATGGCAAAGGTTAAAAAAACTAGAAGAAGAAAAGATAGAAAAAATGTTGAACATGGTGCAGCACATATCAAGTCAACTTTCAACAATTCAATAGTTACTTTAACAGACGCTCAAGGAAATGCGTTATCATGGTCAAGTGCTGGAGCTCTAGGTTTCAGAGGATCAAGAAAAAGTACACCATTCGCAGCACAAATGGCAGCAGAAACTGCAGCTAATGCAGCAATGGAACACGGTTTAAAGAGCGTTGAAGTATATGTAAAAGGACCTGGTGCTGGAAGAGAAGCAGCAATCAGATCATTACAAGCAGCAGGATTAGAAGTAACTTTAATAAAAGATGTTACTCCAATCCCACACAACGGATGTAGACCACCAAAAAGAAGAAGAGTCTAGTATTTGATTCATACAGGAGGTGTAATTAATGGCAAGATATACTGGAGCTACATGTAGATTATGTAGAAGAGAAGGCATGAAATTATTCCTTAAAGGGGATAGATGTTATACAGATAAATGTGCTTTCACAAGAAGAAGTTATGCACCAGGACAACACGGAGCAGCTAGAAAGAAATTATCTAACTATGGTGTACAACTTAGAGAAAAGCAAAAAGCTAGAAGAATATACGGAGTGTTAGAAGGTCAATTCAGATCATACTATGAAAAGGCTGAACACATGAAGGGTATCACTGGTGAAAACTTATTAATGTTATTAGAATTAAGATTAGATAACGTTGTTTATAGATTAGGATACGGAGCTTCAAGAAAAGAAGCAAGACAATTAGTTAACCACGGACATTTCTTAGTAAATGGTAAGAGAGTTGACATTCCTTCATACAGAGTATCAGTTAACGATGTAATAACTGTTGCTGAAAAGAGTAGAGGAAGCGAAAAGTTCAAAACTTTCGTTGAAAATCCAAAGACTTTACCAAAATGGTTAGAAGCTAACGTTGAAAACTACGAAGGCAAAGTAGTTGCTGAACCAACAAGAGAAGATATTGACGTACCAGTTAATGAAACTCTTATCGTTGAGTTATACAGCAAATAATTGTAGTATTTGTTAGAAATATAAATTTATAACAAATATAGAATCAGTTGCCCTCAGAATAAGGTTGCCATTTTAAAAATAAGGAGGGTTCGTATGTTAGAAATCGAAAAGCCAATAATTGAATGTGTAGAGGCAAATGAAGACGGTACTTATGGTAAGTACGTTGTTGAACCATTAGAAAGAGGATATGGTATTACATTAGGAAATGCCCTAAGAAGAATATTATTATCATCATTACCTGGAGTTGCAACTACTTCAGTTAAAATTGATGGTGTACTTCATGAGTTTTCTACAATACAAGGAGTTAAAGAAGATGTTACAGAAATAATTCTTAACATTAAAGCTTTAGCTTTAAGAATGAATGGTGAAGGTCCAAAAACTATATATATAGATGCAAAGGGACCTGGTGTTGTTACAGGAGCAGATATAAAAACTGATGGAGATGTTGAGGTTGTTAATAAAGATTTACATATAGCAACTTTAGACAACGACGGAAGACTTTATATGGAGTTAACTGTAAACAGAGGTAGAGGATATGTTACTCAAAATAAAAATAAGAGTGAAGATCTACCAATATCAGCAATAGCTGTTGATTCAATATATACACCAGTTAAGAGAGTTAACTTTAAAGTAGAAAATACTAGAGTTGGTCAAATTACTGATTACGATAAGTTAACACTTGAAATTTGGACTAATGGAACTATAAAGATTGATGAAGCTATAAGCTTATCAGCTAAAATCTTAATAGAACATTTTAAATTATTCATGTCATTAACAGATGAGACTAATGATGTTGAAATTATGATAGAAAAAGAAGAAGATAAAAAGGAAAAAGTACTAGAGATGACTGTAGAAGAGCTTGACTTATCAGTTAGATCATATAACTGTTTAAAGAGAGCTGGTATAAATACAGTTCAAGAACTTGCTAACAGATCAATGGATGATATGATGAAGGTAAGAAATCTAGGAAAGAAATCCTTAGAAGAAGTTGAAAAGAAGCTTAAAGAGTTAGGCTTAAGCTTAAAGCTAGGCGACGAGTAAGGAGGTAAATCCATGGCAGTTAATCGTAAGTTAGGTCTTTCATCAGACCAAAGAAGAGCTATGCTAAGAAACTTAGTAACTAGTTTTTTAAAGCATGGTAAGATTGAAACAACTGAAACTAGAGCAAAAGAAACTAGAAGTTTAGCTGAAAAAATGATCACTCTTGCTAAAAGAGGAGATCTTCACGCTAGAAGACAAGTATTAGCTTTTGTTCAAGAAGAAGCTGTAGTAAAACATTTATTTGATAATATAGCTCCACAATACACTGAAAGAAACGGTGGATATACAAGAATGTATAAAAAAGGTCCTAGAAGAGGAGACGGAGCAGAAATGGTTATACTTGAATTAGTTTAATCATTTTGATGGGGATTAAGATGTGATCTTAGTCCCCGTTTTGTTATATATAAAAGTAAATTATATAGAGGTGTAATGATTTAAATATTCTGAATACAGTTGAAAGTTGAAATTTATGGTATATAATATTCTTAAATGTATATACATTTAAATTACACTTGTATATAGTATATTATTTAAATAGCAAATAAAATAATAGTTAGTATAATTTTATGGAGGACCAAATGAGTCAAGAAATGATAAAATGTGAGAATTTAGTTTTTAAGTATACATCACATGAAGAGGGTATTGAAAAATATGCTATTAATGGTGTTGATTTAACAGTTAAAAAGGGTGAATTTTTAGTTGTATTAGGACATAATGGTTCAGGTAAATCAACGCTTGCTAAACATATGAATGCTTTACTTTTACCTACAGATGGTGTTGTTTATGTTGATGGAATTAATACAAAGGATGAAGAGAGAATATGGGATGTTAGAGCTAAGGCTGGTATGGTATTTCAAAATCCAGATAATCAAATGGTAGCAACAATAGTTGAGGAAGATGTAGCCTTTGGACCTGAGAATTTAGGAATAGATCCTAAAGAAATACGAAAACGTGTTGATGAAAGTTTAGAAAAGGTTGGAATGAGTGAATATAAAAGACACGCTCCGCACCTTTTATCAGGAGGACAAAAACAAAGGGTTGCTATAGCAGGAATATTAGCTATGAAGCCTGAATGTATAATATTTGATGAACCAACAGCAATGCTTGATCCATCAGGCAGAAAAGAAGTTATAAAGAATATAAAAGAGATAAATAAAGAATATGGTATTACAATCGTTTTAATAACTCATTATATGGATGAAGCTGCTGAAGCTGATAGAATAGTAGTTATGGACGATGGGAAGCTTATTATGGGGGGAACTCCAAAAGAGGTTTTTTCCAAGGTAGAGCTTATGAAAAAAATTGGGTTAGATGTGCCACAAGTAACAGAGTTAAGTTATGAATTATCAAAAGAAGGTATAAATTTAGATAGCAAAATAATAAATGTAGATGAGATGGTGAATGCGTTATGTCAATTAAAATAGAGAATTTAACACATGTATATATGCAAAATGGGCCTTTTGAAAAAAAAGCGTTAGATGATGTAAATATAGATATAAAAGATGGGGAATTTGTTGCTTTAATAGGTCATACTGGTTCAGGAAAATCAACATTAATACAACATATGAATGGATTATTAGAAGCAACATCAGGTAAAATTATTGTAGATGGTGATGATATAACAAAAGAAGGTGTGAAGCTTTCAGATGTTAGAAAAAAGGTTGGTTTGGTATTTCAATATCCGGAATACCAGTTATTCGAGGAAACCATTGAAAAGGATATATCATATGGTCCTACAAATTTAGGTTTAGATAAAGATGAGATACATAGACGTGTAATAAAATCAATGGAAATGGTTGGTCTTGATTATGAGTTTTATAAGAATAAGTCTCCATTTGATTTAAGTGGAGGTCAGAAGAGAAGAGTAGCTATAGCAGGAGTTGTAGCTATGGAACCAAAAATTTTAATTTTGGATGAGCCTACAGCAGGGTTAGACCCGAAGGGAAGAGATGATATATTAAATCAGATAAAGATTCTTCATGAAAAATATAATATGACAATAATACTTGTAAGTCATAGTATGGAAGATGTAGCTAAAATAGCAGAAAAAGTAATAGTTATGAATAAAGGAAAGGTGGCTTTACAAGGTACTCCTTCAGAAGTTTTTAAAGAAGTTGATACACTAGAAAAGATAGGACTTGGTGTACCACAAGTTACTTATCTTATGAGAGAACTTAGAAATAAAGGGTTTAATGTAAGTGATGAAGTGTATACAATAGAGCAGTGCAAAAAAGAATTATTAAAGATATTTAAAAATAATAAAAATAGTGAGGGAGTGAAATAGGTGATAAAAGATATAACTATAGGGCAATATGTACCAGGAGAATCATTTACACATAAATTAGACCCTAGAACAAAGATATTAATATCATTACTTTTTATAGTATCTTTATTTATAATAGATAAGTTTGTGGGGTATATTTTTGTTGTAGCTTTTATTGTAGCAGTAATTATAAATTCAAAGGTGCCACCAAAATTTATATTAAAGGGATTAAAACCAATTATCTTTTTAGTTGCATTTACATCAATACTTAATATATTTATGATAAGAGGAACTGAAGATACTTTATTATTCCATTTTGGATTTTTGAAAATTTATACAGAGGGCGTTAGAACTGCTGTATTTATGGCTCTTAGATTAATATTCTTAGTTGTTGGAACTTCACTTCTTACTTTAACAACATCACCTATAGAGTTAACAGACGGTATAGAAAGACTGCTTAGACCTATAGGAAAAGAATTAGCACATGAATTAGCTATGATGATGACTATAGCATTAAGATTTATACCAACATTAATGGATGAAACGGATAAAATAATGAAAGCGCAAAAAGCTAGAGGAGCAGATTTTGAATCAGGTGGAATAATTCAAAAAGCAAAGAGTTTAATACCACTTTTAGTACCTTTATTTATTAGTTCGTTTAGAAGAGCTGATGAACTTGCTATGGCTATGGAAGCAAGATGTTATAGAGGTGGCTCAGGAAGAACTAGAATGAAGCAATTAAAGTTTACTAAAAATGACTTTATAGCATGGGTTATATTTGGTGTTTTATTTATAATTAGTATAATTATTAGAATTTACTAGTAAAGGTGATTTTAGATGAAAAATATAAAGCTTACAATAGAATATGACGGAACAAATTATTTTGGATGGCAAAAACAAAAGAATAATAGTAAAACTATTCAAGAAGTATTAGAAAAAGCTATACAAAAAATTGTAAAGAAAGAAGTTTCATTAATAGGAAGTTCTAGGACAGATTCAGGGGTTCACGCAAAAGGTATGGTAGCTAATTTCTTAACAGATAGTAGAGTTCCAGCAGATAAGTTTAGAGAAGCTATAAATACAAAGCTTCCAGATGATATAGCCATAATAAAATCAGAAGAAGTAGACAAAGAGTTTCATGCAAGATATGATAGCAAAGGAAAAACATATTGTTATACTATCATAAATAGATTTGAGAAGGTTTCTTTATATAGAAATTATTCTTATCATGTAAGAGAAGTATTGAATATAGAAGAAATGAAGAAAGCCTGTAATTATTTTATAGGAACTCATGATTTTAGTGCTTTTAAAAGTAGCGGAAGTTCTGTGAAAACATCCGTTAGAACCATTAAAGATTTACATATAGAAAATGATAATAACATAATAAAGATATATGTAACTGCTGATGGTTTTTTATATAATATGGTTAGAATAATAGTTGGAACTTTAATTGAAGTTGGAAGAGGAAAAATAGCTTCAAATGATATAAAATCAATAATAAATGAAGGTAAAAGAGAACGTTCTGGTTTTTGTGTTCCGGCTAATGGGCTTCTTTTAGAAAAAGTTTATTATTAATATAAAAATTTTAAATAAATACATTGACACGCCCGTAAGCGTGTATTATAATAGTGTATGTTTGTTAGAATATTTATGTATATAAGATCTAGTTTGAAAGATCTTAACATAAATGCAATATTACATATTGCTAATCGTAAGTTCAAGGAGGGAAACATAGATGAAATCATACATTGCAAAAGCACAAGAAGTTGAAAGAAAATGGTATGTTGTTGATGCTGCTGGTAAGCCACTAGGAAGAGTTGCTAGCCAAGTTGCTTCAATCTTAAGAGGAAAAAATAAGCCAACATTTACACCAAATGTTGACTGCGGAGATTTCGTTATCGTAATCAATGCTGAAAAAGTTGTTTTAACTGGTAAGAAGTTAGATCAAAAAATGATGAGAAAGCACAGCTTATACGTTGGTGGATTAAAAGAAATTCCATACAGAGAAGTTCTTGACAAGAAGCCTGAATTCGCTTTTGAAGAAGCAGTTAGAAGAATGCTTCCAAGCGGAGTTTTAGGAAGAAAAATGTTAAAGAAATTAAATGTATACAGAGGCGAAGAGCATAACCATCAAGCTCAAAAACCAGAAGTATTAGAATTAAGATACTAATAACGGAAACTCGGGAGGAGGATTTAAAATGGCAAAAGTTCAATACATGGGAACTGGTAGAAGAAAGAAATCAGTTGCAAGAGTAAGACTAGTACCTGGAAACGGTAAAGTAGTTATAAATAAGAGAGAAATCGAAAACTTCTTTGGTTTAGAAACTTTAAGAGTTATCGTAAACCAACCTTTAGTTTTAACTGGAACTAAAGATAAGTTTGACGTATTAGTTAATGTTCACGGTGGAGGATTCACAGGTCAAGCTGGAGCAATCAGACACGGAATAGCTAGAGCATTAGTTAAATCAGATGAAGCTTTAAAATCAGAATTAAAGAAAGCTGGATTCTTAACTAGAGACCCAAGAATGGTTGAAAGAAAGAAATACGGTCTTAAAAAAGCAAGAAGAGCTCCACAATTCTCAAAGAGATAATATTTGGGGTACGGATATCAGGAAAGAGAAGTATATACTCAGTATATACTTCTTTTTTTGTACCAATTTATATAAATATCTCTACAAAATTTTAATTGTAAGAAAATGTAACCTTATATTAAATCTACGTTAAAAAATATTTATTAATATTAACAAATGTTAATAAATAATGTACACTTAAGTCATAAAATTAATGATTTAAATAGATGATTAATAAATTGTAGATGGAGGAAACAATATTGAATTCTATAGTTACAACAGTTATAACTTTAATGGGAGGATTAGGACTATTTCTTTATGGAATGAAATTAATGGGAGATGGTCTTGAAAATGCTGCTGGAGAGGGTTTGAAAAAGATTCTTGAAAAAGTTACATCAAATCCATTAGTTGCAGTATTAGTTGGTGCAGCAGTTACTGCTGTAATACAAAGTTCTAGTGCAACAACAGTAATGGTAGTTGGATTTGTTAATGCAGGATTAATGAATTTAGCTCAAGCAGCTGGTGTAATAATGGGAGCTAATATAGGTACGACTATAACAGCTCAATTAGTTGCTTTTAAACTTGATGATATAGCTCCAATTTTTGTTTTTGTTGGTGCAGCTATTGTAATGATGGCAAAAGCTCAGAAGAGAAAAGAAATTGGACATATAATTTTAGGATTTGGTATATTATTTACTGGAATGGGAATGATGAGCGATGCGATGAAGCCTCTTGCTGCATCACCTATGTTTGAACAATTAGTAATAGCAATTAGTGATAATATGTTTATAGGTGTTATAGCAGGTGCAGCAATAACAGCAATACTTCAAAGTTCATCAGCAACTACTGGTATACTTATAGCTCTTGCTACAGCAGGTGCAATAAATATAGATGCAGCTCTTCCAATATTATTTGGATGTAATATTGGTACTTGTATAACAGCAATGCTTGCAAGTATAGGAACAAATAAGACAGCCCATAAAGCAGCTTTAATACATTTAATATTTAATGTTGGAGGAACAATAATTTTCTTACCGTTCTTAGGGATTATTGGTAACATTGTCACTCAAATGAGCCCTGGAGATGTTCAAAGACAAATAGCTAATTCACATACAGTATTTAATATAGCTAATACATTAATTATGTTACCACTTAGAAATTACTTAATTCTTGCAGTAAATAAATTAGTTCCAGGAACGGATGAAATTGAAAAAGCTGGTCCTAAGTACATTGATGATAGATTACTTGAAACACCAGTTATAGCTGCTGGACAAGTTATTAAAGAAACTATAAGAATGGCAAATAAAGCAAAACAAAATCTTGAGTTATCAATGAGTGCTTTTATGAATCAAGATGAAGAGCAGATAAAAAAGGTTTATGAGAATGAAAGTATAATAAATACTTTAGAAGAAGAAATAACAACATATTTAGTAAAACTATCAAAATGTGAATTATCAGATAAAGAAAAAAGTATAGTTGCATCAACTTTTTATATAGTAAATGATATTGAAAGAATTGGAGACCATGCTGAAAATATAGCTGATCTTGCAATACAAAGATCAAATAAGAAGTTACAGTATAGTGAAGATGCAATTAAGGAATTAGAAGAAATATATAACTATACATTAACAGCTTTAGAAATAGCAATAGAAAGTTATGAAAATAGAGATATTAAAAAAGCAAGAACGCTTGAAAATGTTGAGGAAAGAATTGATTCATCACAGAAAGAATATAGTGAGAAACATATTAAGAGATTATATAATGGAAAGTGTAATGCTTATGCAGGTGCTATATTCTTAGACTTAATATCTAATTTTGAGAGAATAGGTGATCATGCAAAGAATATTGCAGAAAGTGTTATTGAAGATAGTGAACTTTAGAAATAATTAAGGACTAGTTAATCTAGTCCTTTTTTTATAAAAGTTTTTATAGAAATTATTACAAGAATAATTAAAATGCTTAATCACATAATAGAGGTATAAGTCTTAAATTAGGAGGAGAGTTTATGAAATTTCTAAAGAGCATTATTATAACATTAATATTTTTTTTATTAGGAACAACAGGAGTAAATGCTTTAGAGAATAATGAAAATAGTTATAAAGTATTGATAGACCCTGGTCATGGTGGATATGATGGAGGTACAAAATCTAAAAATGGAACATTAGAAAAAGATATTAACCTTCAAATATCTTTAAAACTTAAAGATATTTTAAAGAATAAGGGATATAACGTTAGTATGACTAGAGAAGATGATATAGCTTTAGCTAATAAGAAAATAGAAGACTTAAATTTAAGATGTAAAATGAAAAAAGAAAATGATTGTGATATTTTTATATCAATACATCAAAATGCTTTTAAAACAGGAAATACTAAAGGGCTTCAAGTTTGGTATTCTAATAATGAAAAAAGCAAAAATTTAGCTGAATCTATACAACTTTCTGTTAAAGAACAGCTTCAAAATAATAATAATAGGGTTGCAAAAAATGCAAAAAATGATTACAAAATATTAAGAGATGGGTATGATGGTGGAAGTATAATAGTTGAATGTGGATTTCTTTCAAATTATGAAGACGAGCAAAATTTAAAAAATGATGAATATCAAAATAAATTAGTAGAGGCTATAACAATTGGTATAGAAAAATATTTTAGTGAAAAGCATCAATAATAATATTAAAGCAAAAGTCATATTTCCTAGGAAATTAGGGATTAATGTAAAATATTAATCCCTTTTTAAAGTTTAAAAAATATAAAATTGTATATTTAATAATTATTAAAGTAAAGGATTAATCTATTTTAAAGAAAACTTTAAAATAATATTTATTAATATATTGTAAATTTAATAGAAAATTTATAAACTATAAATTGGGAGGGATTTTATGAGAGAAATAAGTGTAAAAATGGTTAGAGATACAGTAAAAGATTTATGTATAGCGTCAAATTATTACATAGGTGATGATGTAAAGGAAAGATTGATATCTTATAAGAATAATGAACAATATGAGATAGCAAGAGATGTTTTGGAAAAGATAATTGATAATTCAAATATTGCAAAAAATGAAAATATGCCTATGTGTCAAGATACTGGTATGGCATGTATTTTTTTAGAAATTGGACAAGATGTACATTTTATAGATGGAAATCTTGAAGATGCGATAAATGAAGGTGTTAAATTAGGATATGAGAAGGGATACTTAAGAAAATCAGTAGTTAAAGACCCTATTGATAGAGTTAATACTAAAGATAATACACCGGCCATTATTAATTATAATATTGTTAGTGGAGATAAAGTTAAAATAACTGTTGCACCTAAAGGATTTGGTTCTGAAAATATGAGTAAAATAGCTATGTTAAAACCTTCAGATGGATTAGAAGGTGTAAAAAAGTTTATATTAAAGACTGTAGAAGAGGCAGGACCTAATCCATGTCCACCAATGGTAGTTGGAGTTGGGATTGGTGGTACTTTTGAAAAAGCAGCATTACTTTCAAAAAAAGCTTTACTTAGAAATCTTAATGAGAAAAATAAGAATGAATTTTATGAGAATTTAGAAAAGGAACTTTTAAAGGAAATAAATAAAATGGGTATAGGACCGCAAGGTTTTGGAGGACTTACAACTGCAATAGGAGTAAATATTGAAACTTATCCAACACATATAGCAGGCTTACCAGTTGCGGTAAATATAAGTTGTCATGCAACAAGACATAAAGATGCGGTAATATAAAGGAGGATATATGGTTAAGAAACTAACAACACCTTTAACAATTGATAAAGTTAAAGATTTAAAATGTGGAGATTCTGTTCTTTTATCAGGGACTATATATACAGCAAGAGATGCGGCACATAAAAGACTTATAGAACTTATAGACAAAGATGAAAAATTACCTATAAATATAGAAAATGAAATAATATATTATGTAGGACCAACTCCGGCTAGAGAAGGACAAGTTATAGGATCAGCAGGTCCAACAACTAGTTATAGAATGGATGCTTATTCACCAAAACTTTTAGATTTAGGTCTTAAAGGAATGATTGGAAAAGGCCTTAGAAATGATGAAGTAATTGAATCAATAAAGAAAAATAAAGCAGTTTATTTCGGAGCAATTGGAGGAGCTGCTGCACTTATAGGAAAAAGTATAGTAAAATCAGAGATAATACTTTATGAGGATTTGGGTGCAGAAGCAGTAAGAAAATTAGAGGTTAAGGATTTTCCAGTAGTTGTTATAATAGATTCAGAGGGAAATAATCTTTATTTAAAAGGAAGAAAAGAGTATAAAAAATTATATTGCAAGTAATAAATTAATAAAAGGTAAGAGAGTATTCTCTTACCTTTGTTATTTACACTGTTTTAAAGCCTTTACCCTTTACTTCAGATGTATCCATTATTGTAATAAAGGCCATGGGATCAATTGCGTAAATTTTATTTTTTAAAGTTACCATTTCTCTAGTTTTTACAACACAATAAAGCATTTTAGCTTTTTTATGAGTGTATTCACCTTCAATAGGAATTGAAGTAACACCTCTATGAATATCTTTAATAACAAAATCTATAACATTTTGACTTTGACTTGTTATTATAAGCATTAGTTTTTTACTATCTAAACCTCTAAGTACTCTATCTAAGACAACTCCTTGAATAAATATAGAAAGTAATGTATATAGTGCTTTAGGTATACCGAAAATTATAGCACCTAATATAACTATTATACAATTTAATATAAATCCAAGCTTACCAATTTCAAAATTAGAGTATTTTTTTCTAATAAGCATAGTTATAATATCAGTTCCGCCAGTAGATCCGTTTCTTAAAAAAACTATTCCATATCCTGCACCACAAAGAACTCCACCATAAATACAATATAATAAAATATCATTAACTGCTATAAGTGTTGATAGTGGTTTTGTTATAATAAGTGCTAGGGATAATGATAACATACCAATAGCAGAATAAAGAGTAAAAGATTTACTAAGTTTTTTATAGCTTAATAAAAATAAAGGTACATTTAATAAGAATACAACTATACCTGCTTGGACGCCGGTTAAGTATTGAAATATAAGTGCAACACCGGTAGCTCCACCACTTAACAATCTAGCATGAGTTAAAAATAAATTAACTCCAAGTGAAGCTATTATACATCCAATAAAAATTAAAATTACATCAAGTAAAAAAGTTTTACTTTTTAATAGTTTAATCATAAAAATTCTCCTAAAAATTTATCATAAAAAAATATAAATACCTTCGTATATTATATATAAAATTTACAATAAAGTTAATGTGTAAAAAGCAGTACAATTAGCTAGAATTTAGGATTATTTACTAAATAGGGTTAATATAATCATTAATAGTATAAATACCTTTAAATAAAAGGATATATCTATATTATATAGATATAATTTATAGACAGTATTATTTAAATAAAACATAATTAAAATATATTATAAAAAAGAGAGGTTTATGATTATGAATAGAGTTAGATTACCTGGAAATTTAAAGACAAAAAAGATTATATTATTTATATTAATTTTTATATGTATTTTTATTTTAATAAAGACATCTATAAATAATAAAAGTAACAGTTTTAACAATGAAATAAATTCAGAAACTAAAATAGAAAATAAATAGTTTAATATTTTCGTAACAAAGATAGATGTTTTTTTAAGCTAAATTACGATAATATAAATATAAGGAAGGAGTGTTATTTTAATATGTATAATATCTTAGTAGTAGATGATGAGAGAGAAATAAGAGATGCAATAAATATTTACTTAAGAGGTGAAAATTTAAATGTATTTAATGCAAGTAATGGTATTGAAGCATTAGAAATTTTAGAAGAAAAAAATGTGCATTTAATAATTCTTGATATAATGATGCCTAAATTAGATGGTATAAAGACGTGCTTAAAAATTAGAGAAAACAATAATATTCCTATAATAATGCTTTCTGCTAAAGGTGAGGATTCAGATAAAATATTAGGATTAAACGTAGGGGCAGATGATTATATAACAAAACCGTTTAATCATTTAGAATTAGTAGCTAGAGTAAAATCACAGCTTCGAAGATATGAGAATCCATTATCAGTAGATAATAAAGATTTTATAAAGGTAAAAGATTTAGAAATAGATACTATAGCTAAAAGTGTTAGAGTTAGGGGAGAAGAGATTAAAGTTACAGCAACAGAATATAAGATACTTTTACTTTTAGCATCTAATCTTGGAAGAGTTTTTTCAATAAAAGAAATTTATGAAAAAGTCTGGGAAGAACCTTTTTATAAAAGTGAAAATACAGTAACAGTTCATATTAGAAGAATAAGAGAAAAAATAGAAATTAACACAAAAGACCCAGAGTATATAAAGGTGGTATGGGGAATTGGATATAAGATTGAAAAATAAAGTAAAAAAATACTTTAACAATGTCTGGCTTATAGAGATTTTATTGGTAATTGTAATAACAGGAATATGTATGGATGCACTAATAAAGTATAAAAATAGCCCTAGTACTAAATCTGGTACTGGAGTTATAGAAGCTGTATTTGATAGAAGTACATTTTGCAAAAATTCATTAAAAGCAGACAGCAAGTCTTTAAGTAAAGATATATATGACAGAACTGATGGATTAAAAAAGTTATTATATTCAACAGAACAGCAAAAGGATGAAATAAGAAAAGAAATTTTTAATAATAGTTTTTACTCAAAAAGTAATTCTCAAAAAGAATTACCAGAGGGGATTTATTTTATAATAAGAAATAAATATAATGATGATATATTTACAAATGATCCGTTTTTTGAAGGCGTAAAAAAGGTTCAAGGTGACAGTCTTTATAAAGTTATTGAGGAAAAATATAAAGGAGATCATATAATTACATATAGTTGCAATAATGTTAATTTATTTAATGATTTAATTAACGACCCTGATGATAATCTACCTGAGTATTCAGGAAAGATACTTAAGAACTTTGAAGAAATATATTACACAAGTGAAATTAAATATGTAAATAAAATAAATTCATATATAAAAGAGTTTATTTTATTTATAATAATGATTCTTATAGATGTATTTTTAATATTTAAAGTACTATATGTATTCTTAAGTAAAAAAGGAAAAGTTTTAATAAGAGGTAATATAATAAAAGATATAATATATGTATTTAAACATGTATTTAAATATAAAGGACCTAGAAGGACTTTAATAACAGCAATAGTTATAAGTATAATTTTTTATATAGTGTACTTATATCTTTTAGCAATTGGTGGAACAGAAAAAAATATAATAGTAAATTTCTTTGCAGCATATCCTTTTAAAGGAAGTTTTTTACTTATTGCGTTGCAAATGATAGTTTTATTGTATTCAATAAAAAGAAATATAGAAATCGGAATGATTAAAGATGACCTTAAAATAATAAATGATGGTAATTTTGAGCATACAATAAAAGAAATTGGAGGCGGAGAAACTAGAGAATTAATTGAAAATATAAATAAAATGAAAGAAGGATATAATATAGCTGTTGAAGAAGCACTTCAAAATGAAAGGTTAAAAACAGAACTTATATCAAATGTTTCTCATGATTTAAAAACTCCATTAACATCAATAATAAATTATGTAAATATTCTTCAAGATGACAGAATATCAAATGAAGAAAGAAAAGATTATTTAAAGATATTAGAGAAAAAATCTAATAAATTAAAATCACTTATAGAAGACTTATTTGAAGTATCAAAGATAAATTCAGGTAAAATACAACTTAAAAAAGAAAAAATAGATATAGTTTCTTTAATTTATCAAGTTATAGGTGAATATTCATCTTTATATGAAAATAAAAAAATTGAGTTTAAAGTAGAGTGTGAAGAAGACCAAATAATAATGGATTTAGATGGAATAATGATTTCAAGAGTTATTGAAAATATAGTAATAAATGCACTTAAATATTCTCTTGAAGAAACAAGGGTATATGTTTCTATAATTCAAGAAGAAAATGGTGCGTTAATTTCATTTAAAAATGTAGCAAATTATGAAATGGAGTTTGATGAAACAGAAATGTTTGAAAGGTTTGCAAGAGGGGATAAATCTAGAACTTCAGTTGTTGAAGGTTCTGGTCTTGGTCTTGCAATAACAAAAAGCATAGTAGAACTTCATAATGGAGTTACTAGAATTAAAAGAGATGGTGATTTATTTAAGATATATGTTTTCTTACCATTTGATGGAGATAATTATACAAAAGTAGATGAGATTAAATAAAATATGTGATATATTAATAATAAATATTAAATAATATTTATTTAAGGAGTGATAATATGAAATATTTATTTGTAGAATATCCAAAATGCACAACTTGTAGAAGAGCAAAGAAATGGTTAGAAGAAAATAAAATAGATTTTGAAGATAGAGATATAAAACTTAATAACCCAAGTAAAGAAGAATTAAAAGAATGGCTTAAAAAGAGTAACTTAGAGATTAAAAAGTTTTTTAATACAAGTGGAGTATTGTATAGAGAAAAGGGAATGAAAGATAAGGTAAAAGTTTTATCAGAAGATGAACTTTTAGATATATTATCAGAAGATGGAATGATGGTAAAAAGACCATTAATTATAGGCGATAATGAAGTATTAGTTGGTTTTAAAGAAGCTGAGTGGGAAGAAAAGCTAAAGTAATAGAAAAGATCCATAATGTTATGGGTCTTTTTTATATTAGTAAGTAAATAATTAATATCTTATAGTTTAAATTGTCAAAGGATAAAGATTATTAAAATAGTGAGAATTTTAAAGATTATTAAATAAAAAGAGGTGATATAACAGTATAGCAACCTTTATAAAATTTTACACAATTAATTATAAAAACTATAATATATTAGTCAATATATTGTGTTGGTTTGGAGTAAATGCAATATAAATATACTATATATAGTTGGAGGAGAAGGCTAGTGGATATAATACGTGAACTTTGTGAGATAGGACTAAAGTCAATTAATAATAGATCGGATATATATACAATAGAAAGATTACAAGAAAAGTTAAATTTAATAATAAGACCTAATATGGCATATAAAGATATAAGGAACTCATTAATTCAGGTATCCTTAGAGCTTACTACAGATATGGAACCAGATTGGCAAAATGTAGCTTCAAGGCTATATGTTCATAAGCTTTATGATGAAGTAAAAAGTAATAGAGGTTTAAATAATGATGAAAATCTATATAGCAATTTATATAAATTTATAGAACAGTTAACGGAAGAAAAGTTATATGGTAAATATATACTTGAAAATTATTCAAAGGAAGATATATATGAATTAGAAAAAGAAATTAAACCAGAAAGAGATTTTCTTTTTACTTATAGTGGAATAAAGTTATTAAGTGAGAGATATTTAATAGAAGATTTTAATAGAAATGTATTGGAGTTACCACAGCAAATGTTTATGGGAATAGCTATGCATTTAGCTATTCCAGAAAAGAAAGAAAACAGAATATATTGGGCAAAGAGGTTTTATGATGTTTTAAGTTCATTAAAAGCAACAATGGCAACTCCAACAATGGCAAATGCAAGAAAGCCTTTCTATCAATTAAGTTCATGTTTTATAGATACTGTAAATGATAGTTTAAAAGGTATATATAAGTCATTAGATAATTTTTCTGAAGTATCAAAGTTTGGTGGCGGAATGGGAATTTATATTGGGAAAATAAGAGCTCTTGGATCACCTATTAGAGGATTTAAAGGAGCATCAGGCGGAGTAATACCTTGGGTTAAACTATTTAATGATACAGCAATAGCAGTAGATCAACTTGGAGTTAGAAATGGTTCAGTTGCTATATGGCTTGATGCTTGGCATAAAGATATACCAGAGTTTCTACAAGTAAGAACTAATAATGGGGATGATAGAAAAAAAGCTCATGATATATTTCCAGCACTTTGTTATCCAAATCTTTTCTGGAGACTTGCAGAGGAGGATATAGATGCTAATTGGTACATGATGTGCCCACATGAGATAAGACAGGTTAAAGGATATTCTTTAGAAGATTTTTATGGAGAAGAATGGGAAAAAAGATATTATGATTGTGTTCATGATGATAGAATAGATAAGCGTATAATGAAAGTCAAAGATATAGTACGTTTAATAATTAAAAGTGCTGCTGAAACTGGAACACCTTTTGCATTCTTTAGAGATGCAGCAAATAAAATGAATCCAAATAAGCATAAAGGAATGATATATTCATCAAATCTTTGTACAGAAATAATGCAAAATATGAGTGCCATGGATATAAGAGAAGCAGAAATAATTGATGAAGATGGAGAGAAAATTGTAGTTGAAAAAACTAAATCAGGAGATTTTGTTGTATGTAACCTTTCATCAATAGTTCTTGGAAATATTGATTTTACAAGAGAAGAAGAAATAGAATATGTTGTTGAAACACAGATAAGAGCTATGGATAATGTTATAGATTTAAATTATTATTCAGTTCCTTATGCAGAAATAACAAATAAAAAATATAGAGGGGTAGGACTTGGAACATCAGGTTATCATCATATGCTTGCAAATAATAGTATTCACTTTACTGCTGAAGAACATAGAGAATTTGCTGATAAAGTTTATGAAAATATAAATTATTATGCTATAAAAGCTAGCATGAAGATAGCAAAAGAAAAGGGAAGGTATAGTGAATTTGAAGGTTCAGATTGGGACAATGGAGATTACTTTAAGCTAAGAGGATATACTTCAGATAAGTGGAATAAACTAAGAGAAGAAATAAATACTTATGGTATGAGAAATGGATATCTTATGGCTATAGCACCAAATGGTTCAACTGCAACTTTAGCTGGAACTTCAGAAGGGGTAGATCCTGTAATATCAAGATTTTGGCTTGAAGAGAAAAAAGGTAGTATAGTTCCAAAGACTGCACCAAATCTTTCAGAAGATACTTATTGGTATTATAATTCAGCATATAATATAGATCAAAAATGGTGTATAGAAATGAATGGTGTAAGGCAAAGACATATAGACCAAGGTCAATCATTTAATCTTTATATAACAACTAATTATACAATGAGACAAATAATGAACCTTTATATAGATGCGTGTAAGGCTGGAGTTAAGTCAATATATTATGTAAGAAGTAAATCACTAGAAGTATCAGATTGTGAAAGTTGTTCTGCATAGAATTTTAGGAGGGTAATACTAAATGTTTGATATAAATAAAAAACCATTGTTCAATGAATTTGGAGATACAGAAACTTCAAAAAAGAAAATGATAAATGGAAATACTACAAATCTTAATGATTTTAATAATATGAAGTATACATGGGTATCAGATTGGTACAGGCAAGGAATGAATAATTTCTGGATTCCAGAAGAAATAAATTTAGCACAAGACTTAAAAGACTATAAGAAGTTAACAGAAGAAGAAAGAACTGCTTATGATAAGATATTATCATTTTTAATATTTTTAGACTCAATTCAAACAGCAAATCTTTCTAATATAAATAACTATATAACTGCAAGTGAAGTTAATCTTTGTTTAACTATTCAGGCTTTCCAAGAAGCTGTTCATTCACAAAGTTATAGTTATATGTTAGATACAATATGTTCACCTGAGAAAAGAAATGAAATATTATATCAATGGAAAGATGATAAGATACTTCTTGAAAGAAATAAATTTATAGGAGATCAATACAATAAATTTTTAAATGAACCAACAAAACATAATTTATTAAGAACAATAATGGCTAACTATATACTAGAAGGAGTATATTTTTATTCAGGTTTTATGTTCTTCTATAATTTAGAAAGAAACGGAAAGATGCCAGGTTCAGCTCAAGAAATAAGATATATAAATAGAGATGAAAATACGCATCTTTGGTTGTTTAGAAATATTATAAGAGAACTTCAAAAAGAAGAGCCAGAAATATTTACAAAAGAACTTAAAGAAGAATTAATTGAAATGATGAAAATAGGTGTAGAGAATGAAATTGCTTGGGGACATTATGTAATAGGTGATACTATACAAGGAATAAATAAAAATCTTATTGAAAGCTATATAAAATATTTAGGTAATATAAGATTAATAGCAATTGGACTTCCTAAATTATATGAAGGATATGATAATAATCCAGCAGAATGGGTGGATAGACAAGCAAATGCTAATTCAGTTAAAACAGATTTCTTTGAAGCAAAATCAACTGCGTATGCAAAAGCAGCAACACTTATTGATGATTTATAAAAGATATTCATAAAAAGAACTAAATTATAAAAATAATTTAGTTCTTTTTTGCGCTTGAATAAAAAATCAATAACTTATAAATATGTTATTAAATTATAGCGTTCCTTGTTTAAATAAATAATTAACAAATTAAAATATATTACCCACAAAATTAAAAATATTTGTGTTGATAAAAATTAATTTATCAAAATTATAATGATTTTTATTAATAAAATTTGAAGTTTGTGAAATTAAAGTGTATTGAAAATAAATATTCATAAAAATAGATAACTTTATTAAAAAAATATGATTAAATAAAAAATATGGATAAATAAAAAGTGTAAATTATAATTAAAGAATTTATATAAATTTTGGGGGTATAATTATGAGTGATGGAAAAGGTCAAAAGTTAACTTTAATATCATTAATTTTAATGATATTTACATCAGTATTTGGATTTACTAATATAGCTAGAGCGTATTATCTTATGGGATATGCTGCTATTCCATGGTACATAATATCTGCTATAACATTCTTTATACCATATGCATTTATGATGTGTGAATATGGAGCTGCATTTAGAAAAGAAAAAGGTGGTATTTACTCATGGATGAATAGGTCAGTTGGAGAAAAGTATGCATTTATAGTTACATTTATGTGGTATGCATCAAACATAATTTGGATGGTATCGGTTTCTTCATCAATATGGGTTCCATTATCAAATTTAGTATTTGGTATAGATAGAACATCAACATTATCAATATTTGGATTAAGTGCACCAAAGACAATGGCAATATTTGCAGTAATATTACTTCTTGTCATTACATTTACAGCATCAAAGGGATTAAATAAAATAACAAAAGTTACATCAATAGGAGGAGCTTTTTCAGCTTTTGCTAACATATTATTATTTATAATATCAATAATAATTCTTGCTTTAAATGGATTTAAATTTGCACAACCAATAGATGCACATGCATTAGTTTCATCACCTAATCCATCATACCAATCACCAATAGGAATTTTAGGATTTTTAGTTTTTGCTATATTTGCTTATGGTGGAATTGAAGTTATAGGTGGTTTAGTTGACCAAACAAAAGATGCAGAAAAAACATTCCCTAAAGGAATAAAAATTTCAGCTATAGTTATTGCAACAGCGTATTCAATAGAAATTTTATGTGTAGGATTTTTTACTAACTGGAATGTTGCTTTAAATGATAAAACTGTTAATATGGCAAATGTAGCATATATAGTAATGGGTAACTTAGGATATTCATTAGGTCAGGCTTTACATTTATCAGCATCAACATGTCACATATTGTATAGTATATTTGCAAGATTTATAGGACTTTCAATGTTCTTAGCCTTAATGGGAGCATTCTTTACAATTATATATTCACCACTTAAGCAACTTATAGAAGGAACTCCAAAAGGAATATGGCCAAAGTCATGGGTAGTTCTTGATAAAAATAATATGCCAAGAAATGCTATGATAGTTCAATGTGCTATAGTAATTGCAATAATATTAATTACATCTTTTGGTGGAGAATCAGTATCTAAGTTCTTAAACTACTTAATACTTATGGGAAATGTTGCAATGACAGTGCCTTATGTGTTTATAGCATTAGCATTTATCCCATTTAAGAAAAATAAGGATATAGATAAACCTTTTGAAGTGTTTAAAACACATACATCAACAACTATATGGACAATAATTGTTGTTATTACAATAACTTTTGCAAATATATTCACTATAATACAACCAATTATAGAATCAAAGGATTATGTAGCTACAATATTCCAAATAGCAGGACCAATAGTATTTGGAGGAGCTGCAATAATCTTATATGATAGATATGAAAGAAAGAAAAAGAATTTAGGTTAATTTAAATAATGTGCACAATAAAATTATAATTTTATTGTGCACATTAAAGTTTAATAAGAATTATTATTGATAAAAGTTTTTATAAAAAATAAAAAGATTACATTAAAAGTATTAGTTTGAGTAGAATATAACATATAGATATATATTATAAATGTAGTATAGAACAACTATATATTGTATTAATTTAAAAAAAATAAATAAAAATTGTATAAATTTAATAATAATCAATAAAATGAAATTATTTACAACAATATATGTATTAAATATTATAATAAATGACAAAAAAAATTATAATATGTCTTAACAAGTCGATAAATTATGATATAATTATTAAAGGTTGTACTTAACATTGTAAAAGTTATCATAAGATTAGTTATTAGATAACATTTTTTTTTATGTACTTAATTTTCAGAAAAGTAACATAATTAAGGAGGGTTTTATTATGAAAAAAGGTATTGCTGCTTCAAAAGGATACGCAATAGGAAAAGTATTCTTACAAGAGCATGAAGAAATAGTAATAACAGATGAGAAAATCACAGATGTAATCGCAGAAAAAGAAAAATTACAAAAAGCACTAGATGCAGCTAGGGAGCAGCTAGAAGGAATAAAAGCTAAAGCCGCTGTTGAAATGGGAGAAGAAAAGGCTGCTGTGTTTGAGGCACACATAACTTTACTTGATGATCCAGAATTTACAGGCGCTATGGCTATGGAAATAGAGAATAATAGCTTAAATGCAATGAAAGCTGTTGAAAATGTAACAAATACTTTCGTTATGATATTTGAATCAATGGAAGATGCTTACATGAGAGAAAGAGCAGCTGATATAAAAGACGTTTCAAAGAGAATAATTTCAAACTTAGCTGGAAAAGGCGGAGATGCTTTTGCAATAACTGAAGGAAATACTATAGTTGTTGCTGAAGATTTAACTCCATCAGATACAGCTCAATTAGATAGAAGTAAAGTTGTAGCTTTCTTAACTAACATTGGAGGAAGAACTTCACACTCAGCTATTATGGCTAGAACATTAGAAATTCCTGCAGTTGTTGGTCTTGGAGATATAACAAAATCAGTTAAAACTGGAGACTCAATAATAGTTGATGGTATTGAAGGAATTGTTATTATAAATCCAGATGAAGCTACAGTTAAAGAATATGAATCAAAAAGAGAAGCTTTCTTAAAAGAGCAAGAAGAACTTAAGAAGTTAATCGAAGTTAAAACAGTAACTAAATCAGGAAAAAGAATTGAAGTTTGCGGAAACATTGGAAAAGCAGAGGATGTTGAAGGTGTTTTAGCTAATGGTGGAGATGGAATAGGACTATTTAGAACTGAATTTTTATATATGGATAGAGATAGTGCTCCAACAGAAGAAGAGCAATATGAAGCATATAAATATGTTTTAGAAAAGATGAATGGAAATCAAGTTGTTATAAGAACTCTTGATATTGGTGGAGATAAGACTTTACCATATTTACCATTACCAGAAGAAATGAATCCATTCTTAGGATATAGAGCAATTAGACTTTGTTTAGATAGAAAAGAATTATTCAAAGTACAATTAAGAGCATTACTTAGAGCTTCAGTATACGGAAATCTTGCAGTAATGTTCCCAATGATTTCAGGAATTCAAGAATTCAGATCAGCTAAGGAAGTTGTTGAAGAGTGTAAGGCTGAACTTAAAGCAGAAGGAAAAGAATTCTCAGATTCAATTCAATGGGGAATCATGGTAGAAATACCAGCTGCTGCTGTTATGGCTGATGAATTAGCTAAAGAAGTGGATTTCTTCTCAATAGGAACAAATGACTTAATTCAATACACATTAGCTGCAGATAGAATGAGTGAAAAGGTATCATACCTTTACAACCCAATGCATCCAGCTGTACTTAGATTAATAAAGATGACTATAGATGGAGCACACAAGCATGGTAAATGGGTTGGAATGTGCGGAGAAATGGCAGGAGATGAAGCTGCTATACCAACATTAGTAGAATATGGATTAGATGAATTCTCAATGAGTGCATCATCAATATTAACTGCTAAGAAGATTATTTTAGATCAAGAATAATATATTTTTCTATAAATAACACAATTTAAATAAGATAATTACCCAGTATTTAAGCGTGAACTTTTGTTCACGCTTATTATAATTTAAAAGTATTATAATAAGTTGTGATAAAATATGTGTATATTTAATAGTTATTGGAGGTGACTTTGTGGATAAAGTTTTTAAGATGTTTATTACTTTTTTCAAAATAGGAGCATTTACTTTTGGTGGAGGATATGCAATGATTCCTATAATTGAAGAAGAAGTAGTTAAAAAACAGAGTTGGGTATCTAAAGAGGAATTTATGGACATTTTAGTTGTATCTCAGAGTTTTCCAGGTGCAATGGCTGTAAATTGCTCTATTTTTATCGGATATAATATAGCAGGTTTTATTGGCGCTGTTGTTGCTCTTATTGGAGTTGCATTACCATCCTTTTTAATAATACTTTTTATTGCAACATTATTTATGCAGTTTAGACATAATTACTATGTTAATCTTGCTTTTAAGGGGATATCTTCTGCAGTTCCAATTTTGGTTTTAACGGGAGTGTTTAGCTTAGCTAAAGGTATAAATAGAAATTTAAGAAACATAATTATATTATTATTAGCATTAATTGCATTAATAGTATTTAACATTAATCCAATAATAGTAATAGTAACTTCCGCTATATATGGAGCTATATTTTTAAGAAAGAAGGTTGAATAGCTTGAACTTAATATTAAAACTATATTTAGTATTTTTAAAAATAGGTGCTGTAAGTTTTGGCGGCGGTTATGCTATGATACCTTTTATTCAAAGAGAAATAATATACAATTATAAATGGATAGATATAAATCAATTTATGGATATAATAGGAATATCTCAAATGACGCCAGGTCCGATAGCAATAAATTCTGCTACTTTTGTTGGATTTAAGGTTTCTGGTATTTTAGGAAGCTTAGCAGCAACTTTAGGTGTTGTTACAATGTCTTTTATATTAGTATCTATTGCATCAAAGGCAATGGAAAAGTTTAAAAAATCAAAAGTTTTAAAAGGTGCATTACTTGCAATGAGACCTGTACTTATAGCTTTAATAATACAAGCTTTTTTTGATTTAGCAAAAGATGCTTATGTAGATATAAAATCAATTATTATAACTATAATAATTGGTATATTACTATTTTCTAAGAAAGTACATCCAATAATATCTATAATACTTTCAGCAATATTTGGAATTATAATATATTCTAACTTTTAAACAGATAATCACTATGATTAACATAAGGTTAATAAGTTATTAATTAACAATCATTATTGAGTATTATTAAGATATATATATATAATTCAATAAAAAACATCTGTAAAGGTTAATTTTAAAAAAATTTAATAAAATAATGAGATTGAATATTTTAAATTAAAGTAATATTATTTATCCATATTAGGGATAGACATTAAGGCGGAATTTAAATATAAATTATTTTAGTTAAACGTTAGGAGGTTGTTTTTTATGAATTCTTTTATGAAAGATATTAAAAAAAATAGTGATGTATTACATGATGTTGCTGAGAAAACAGGATTTTTAAAGGATTTACTTGATGGTAAAGTAACAAGAGAAAGTTATTCAGAATACTTATTTAATCTTTATGAAATATATAAAACTATAGAATTTAATTTAGAAAAGTATTCAACTAATGAAGTTGTTAAGGAATTTGCAATTAAAGAAGTATATCGTTCAGAAGAAATATATAAGGATTTGAGATTTTTATTAGGAGAAAAATTAAAATCAATGAATATTCTTGCATCAACAAAGGCTTATATTGAAAGAATTAATGAACTTGGAAGAGAAAATCCAGAACTTTTAGTTGCACATGCTTATACTAGATATTTAGCGGATCTTTTTGGTGGAAGAACTATATATGCTATGTTAAAAGAAACATATAAAATCGAAGAAGAAGGCTTAAATTATTATAAATATAAATCATTAGAAGATGGAGATAGTATGAGAGTATTTATTATGAATTATCATAATAAATTAAATAATATTAATTTAAATGATAGTTTAAAAGAGAAATTTATAGATGAAGTGGCTAATTCATATGTTTATAACATAGCTATCTCAAATGAATTGGTATTCTCAAAACAATAAAATATATTTAATAAATTTAAAGAGATAATCTAACTTAGATTATCTCTTTTTGTATTTTAAATAAGTTATAAATGGGAAAAACTAAAGATATATTTTATTAGGAGTGATATTTATATGATTAAGATTATAAAAAATATAGAGATTTATAGTCCAGAAAGTTTAGGAAAAAAGGATGTTGTAATAGTTAATGATAAAATAGAAGGAATATATAATAATATTTCAATTCCAAAAGATTTTATTAATATTGATGTTTATGATGGAGAAAATAAGTACTTATTTCCAGGATTTATAGATGCACATGTACATTTAATTGGTGGCGGTGGTGAAGGAGGATTTAAAACAAGAACACCAGAAATTCAACTTAGTAATTTAACAAGAGCAGGAATAACAACGGTTAATGGATGCATTGGAACAGATGGTGTGTGTAGAAATATGAGAGAATTACTAGCTAAGGTTAAGTCACTTAATGAAGAAGGTATTACTGCAACATGTTATACAGGTTCTTATGAAGTTCCAGTAAAAACAATGACAGATAGTATTAAAGGTGATTTAATGCTTATTAATGAAGTAATAGGTGTTGGAGAAATTGCATTATCTGATAATAGAAGTTCTCAACCAAGATTTGATGAGTTTATAAATTTAGTAGCACAGGCGAGAGTTGGTGGTCTTTTGTCTGGAAAAGCAGGAGTTGTTAATGCTCATTTAGGTGGAGGAGCAAGAAAGTTGGATTTCTTATTTAGAATGTTAGAAGAGTCTGAAATTCCGTCTACTCAAGTTATACCAACTCATATGAGTAGGACAAAAGAACTATTAAATGCTGGAATTGAATGGACAAAGAAGGGGGGATATATAGATATCACAACAAGCTCAGACCCAAAGCATTTAGAAGAAGGAGAATTAATAGCTTCAGATGCTTTGGAATATTTATTAAATAATAAAGTTAAAATAAATCAAATAACATTTACCTCAGATGGAAATGGAAGTATGCCTGTTTTTAATGAATCAGGAGAATTAGAAGGTTTAGGTATTTGTAGTGTAGATAGTCTTTATGATGAAGTTAAAAAGATTATTAATAAGGGTAATGTAAAAATAGAAGATGCAATTAAAGTTATAACATCAAATGTGGCTGATGCACTTAAATTAAATAATAAAGGAAGAATAGAAAAGTTTAAGGATGCAGATTTGGTTATTGTTAATAAGGATGACTTATCAATAGATAAAGTTATTGCTATGGGAAGGTTAATGGTTAATAGTGGAGAGCCTATTTTACGTGGAACATTTGAGGAAGCTATAGAAAAATCTTTCTATATAAAAAAGTAAAATCAATATAATTAAATTAATGTTGAGGATTGATATTAGAATAAATAAATTAAATTAGCTTTGGATAATATTCTTATTAGAAATATTAATTTTATTTAAAGCATATTTTTCAAATTAAGATTCAATTTTTAAGTAAAATTTATAAGGTTTTTAGTGTAAGTATACGGCTTATATGTTATTTGATTTTCTGAAGTAGGTACTTACACTTTTTTTGAGTAAATTTGTCCACATATATTTACTTTATAGTGTGAATTGATTAGGTTTTATGTGGATATATTTTACTAATATGTTGATAACTAATTAATATTATTCACCTAAGTAAATATGTAATAAAAATAATTAAGTTATTTATAATAAACAATGTAGGATTATGTGGTTATAGGTTATTACTTATAATAACAATAAAGAATAACTTTTTTACATGTCCAAATAAAGGGAGTAAAATTAATTATAAAGTTATAATTAAAAAATTATTAGAGGTGAATTAGAGTGAATAGATTAAATGAGATATTAAGAGAAGAAATCATTCAATTTAGAGAAAATGGACATAAGTTTTTAAATAAAGAACTTAATGTAGCGCAGTTTAAAGGAATATCTGGAGGATTAGGTGTATATGCACATAGAGGTGGAAAGGAGTTTATGATAAGATTAAAAACTCCTTCAGGAAGAATATCTAAAGAGGACTTGTGCAAAATATATGAATGGGCTAATAGATATAATTTAGAATGGGTTCATCCAACAACAAGGCAAGCAATACAATTACATGGATTAGGGATAGATGATGTATGTGACATAATGGAAGAAGCTTTAGAGTATGGAATATATACAAGAGGTTCAGGTGGAAACTTCCCAAGAAACGTTGCTATATCACCTCTTTCAGGAGTAGAAAAAAATGAAGCATTTGATGTTACTCCTTATGCAGAAGAATTAAATAAGCATATAATGCAAAAAGTTTATACATATAAATTACCAAGAAAAATAAAAGTTGCTATGGCAACAAATATTGAAGATGCACCTCACGTAACTTCAACAGATTTGGGCTTTTTAGCAATAAACAAAGATGGTGAAAAGTTATTTAAAGTTTATTTAGCAGGTGGACTTGGAAGAAATCCAAGACTTTCAATAGAATATGATGAGCTTATAAAAGCAGAAGATGTTTTATATCATTTTGAAGCTATGAAAAATCTATTTATAGCTGAAGGAGATTATGAAAATAAAAATAAAGCTCGTATAAGATATATTGCAGATAGAATGGGAAATGAAGAATTCATTAAGTGTTATAAGAAACATTTAGAAGAAGTTAAGTCACAAGATTTAAAAATACATGTAAAAGAAACAGAAATAATTAAGAAAGGAATAAAAACAGAAATTAAGGATAATAGACTTATAGAACAAAAGCAAGATGGTCTTTATAGTGTGTATTTTCATCCGATTGGTGGAATATTAAAAATGCAAGATTTAAAATCTATAATAGATGCAACAAAAGATATGGATTATGTAGATTTTAGACTTTCATTAAAAGAAGGAATTTTTATAAGAAATCTTAATGGAAAAGAAGCAGAATTATTATTAGAGCTTACTAAAGGAAAAGGTGGAGAGCTAAAAATAATGCAATCTGTATCATGCATAGGTGTGCCAATATGTCAAATGGGGTTAAGAAATAGTCAAGGTTTATTAAAAAGCATATTAGATAAGTTATCAAATGAAAAGATTCATAAAGATTTACTTCCTTTAGTTAATATTTCAGGTTGTCAAAATTCATGTGGAGTTCATGAAATAGGAAGTATAGGATTTGCAGGAAAAACAAAGAGAGTTAATGATGCACCAAGAAATTGTTTTGAGTTACATGTTAATGGTAGCTTTGAAGTGGGAAGTGCAAGATTAGGAGAATATTATGGAGATATGTTAGAAGAAGAAATTCCAAACTTCATATATGATTTATACTTAGAACTTGAAAAAGCTAATTTAAACTTTGAATCATGGTACTGTGACAATACTGAAAAATTTAATAATATAGCTAAAAAATATTTGGTTTAATTAATAAGAGGGTAAGCATATAATGTTTGCCCTTTTATTTTATTTAAGTTTAATTGTTTAAATTTGGAAGATGAAATTTTAGATTATATCATATAAATTTCTTTATAAAGTCAAATAATAATATAGAATTATTAAAAATCTTTTAATTCTTACTTAATTAATAAGAATTAACTAGAAAATTAATTAAAAATAATTTATAATTAATAATAAATATTAATAGAAATGTTTTATTGATGGAGGTGGAATATGTTTTTTCAAAATATAGATGGCAAAAAGATTTATTCAAATCTTTTAAAAGGAAAATGGGAAATTAAAAATAATGATAATATAATAGAAATAAAGTCTCCAATAAATGGAGAAACAGTAGGTTTTGTTGAAGCTATGAGTAAGGAAGCTGTTGATGAAGCAATAAATGTAGCAAAGGAAACTCAGTTAAGCTGGAGAGATGTACCTACAAATGAAAAATCAAAATTACTTCATAATGTTGCTGATCTTTTAGAAGAAAGAATAGAAGAAATGGCAGATGTTATGGTTATTGAAATAGGTAAAGATAGAAGAAGTTGTATGTCAGAAATAAAAAGAACTGCAGACTTAATAAGGTTTACCGCTGATACTGCTGAAAATATAAAAGGGGAATCAATTCCAGGAGATTCATTCCCAGGATTTAAAAATGATAAAATCTCAATAGTTACTAGAGAACCTTTAGGAGTAGTTCTTGCAATATCACCATTTAATTATCCAGTTAATTTAGCTGCATCAAAGATTGCACCAGCTTTAATGGCAGGAAATACCGTTGTATTTAAGCCTGCAACTCAGGGAAGCATTTGTGGACTTTATCTTGCTAAAGCATTTAATGAAGCAGGAATACCTAGTGGAGTATTAAATACAATAACAGGTAAAGGTAGTGAAATAGGAGATTATGTAGTAACACATAAAGATATTGATTTTGTAAACTTTACTGGAAGTAGTGAAGTAGGTAAAAGAATATCAAGAATTACTGAAATGAAACCACTTTTAATGGAACTTGGTGGAAAAGATGCTGCAATAGTATTAGAAGATGCAGATTTAACTTTAGCTGCTAAGAATATAGTTTCTGGTGCTTTTTCTTACTCAGGCCAAAGATGTACAGCAGTTAAAAGAGTATTGGTATTAGATACTATAGCAGATAAATTAGTAGAAGAAATATTACATAAAATAGATTCTGTTACAGTTGGTAATCCTTTAGAAGGAGATTTTACTGTAGGACCTTTAATTAATTCAAAATCATGTGATTTTGTAGAAGGTTTAATAGAAGATGCTAAAAATAAAGGTGCTAAACTTTTATTAGGTGGAGAGAGAAAAGGAAATATTATAATGCCAACATTATTTGATAATGTTACAACTGATATGAGGATTGCTTGGGAAGAACCTTTTGGTCCTGTTCTTCCTATAATTAGAGTAAAAAGTGCAGATGAAGCAATAAAAATTGCAAATGAATCAGAATATGGTCTTCAATCATCTGTATTTACAAATGATATAAATAAAGCTTTTTATGTTGCAAATAGATTAGAAGTTGGTACAGTTCAAGTAAATAATAAAACAGAAAGAGGTCCAGACCATTTCCCATTCTTAGGAGTAAAATCATCAGGTATGGGAACACAAGGTGTTCAATATTCAATTGAGGCTATGTCTAGACCTAAAGCTACAGTAATAAACTTAAAATAAAAAGAGGTTCCTAATTAGGAACCTCTTTTTATTTTTTAAAAAATGTATGATTACCAATTCTTTTAGTATCCTTTTTTGATGTTTCCTTCATCCAAGAACAAGTAGCTATTGAAGGATTATAAAAGAATAAAGCTTCATTAGTCGGATCTTTACCTCTTATAGCTTCATAAACTGCATCATAGCACGCATTAGTAGGATTAGCTTCTAATTTTCCATTTACAACACATGAAAAAGCATTTTTTTGAAATATTACGCCATTTATTGTATTTGGAAATTGAGGGTGCATAACTCTATTTAATACAACAGACGCTACTGCTACTTTCCCTTCAAATGGTTCTCCACGACTTTCGCAATAAACAAGCTTAGCCATTAAATCAATATCTGCTTTAGATATTATTAATTGATTACCATTGTGGTTGAAGACTTCTATATTATTGTTTGAAATTTTTTTACTATCATTAGTAGTTGTATTATTGCTTGTAGTTTTATTTTTTAAATCTTTAGAAGTATCAATATTAGTCTTGCTTGCGATTAAGTCTAATTTTTCATCTTGTAATGATATATAATCAAATAAATTAATTACAGAAGCGTGTGCTTCTATGGAAGATATCATCATTAAGGAAAATAATATAAGACTTATAAACTTTTTCATAAATAACCTCCTTTTACAAGCTAGTCGAATAATAGTATTACCTGAAAAAAGAGATTTTATTCTTAATTTCTTTTAAATAAATCTAAGTTTTTATTGAAGTTATCTAAGGAACTTATAAATTTATTATAATTAGAAAAACAGTCATCATAATGTGATAATGGTAATTCATTATTTTCTTTAAGATCTTTATATAATATATCCTTTAATGAGTAGGAATAATTTTCATAACATTTAATTGTGTCTTTTAATAATTCATTTATTTTAATAGCATCTTCGGGAATGCTTAATGAATATAAATCATTTTTAATATTCGTAAAAATTAAATTTTTATTCTCTAAATCTTCTATTAAAACATATAAACTTCTATTATTCTTCTTTATGTCTTCTAATGCTGGCTTTAAATCTTCTTTTATTTCAATAAATTTATTTGATATTTTATCTACGCCTAAAATATAATCTGATATTTTTTCTTTGTTAATATCTTTCATTATGTTAATTTTAATCATAGTATTAAAATAAGATATTGATTTATTAAAGAATTCAATAGAATCTTCTGAAATTACTTTTTTTATTCTAAAGTTTGATAACTTTGAGTTGTTATCTTTAAAATCATCTAAGGATGTTTTATACTGGGTTATTTTATCATTTAATTTTGGGTTTGCTGGATTCATGAATATAGAAAGACTTTGTTCGCATAATGATATGTTTAAATTTAATGTATTAAGTAGTTGTTCTTTAGCTAGATTTACATCCTCTGGGACATTCATTGTTTCAAGAGGTATTTTAATATTATTTAAATTAACTATTGCTAAAGAAAGTGAATTTTTTGCAGAGTCTGTGTTTATACTTTCTGCTTCTATAGAATCTTTGAAAGTATCATTTATTGATGAAATTTCTTTTGAAATTTTATTAAGTTTTGTCATGCTTCTACTAGAAGGAGTTATTTTGGTTATAATAAGCAGTAAAAATGGAGTTAACATAATTATTAAAAAAATAATTATAAGTTTTTTTTTGTTTTTAATGTATTTTAGTATTTTTTCTAAATTTAATTTTTTATTATTTTCCACTTAAGTGCCTCCTTTTCATAATCTAAATAAAGTAATCTTTAAATTATATTAGATAAGGTTTTAAATTATTATTAAAAATAGAAAAAAGTAAAAGACTTGTTATATTAAGCTTTGTGTATTTGGTGTATAATTTATAAAAGACATAAGAAAAAAAAGGGGTGAAACTGATGCAAGATTTTTTTATTGGAGCAATGAATTCAATAAGACATATATCAATTTGGTCTATAGTTGATATATTAGTTGTTTCATATATTTTCTACAAAGGATATATGTTAATAAAGGAAACTAGAGCTGAGCAGTTATTAAAAGGAATAATTTTAATAGTTGCATTAATTCCAATAAGCTATATTCTAAGATTAGATATGCTATATTTTATATTAAATAAAACTTTAACTATAGGAGTTCTTTCAGTTGTTATTATATTCCAGCCTGAAATAAGGCGTGCTCTTGAGCATTTAGGAAGAAGTGCATTTGATGAAACACATAATATTAGAGATGTTCAAGAAAGAGAAAAAGTAATAGATGAAATCGTAACGGCAGTACAAGACTTAGCTGAAACAAAAACAGGTGCATTAATTGCAATAGAACAAGGAACAGGTCTTGGAGAGGTTTTAGCCTCAGGAACTATAGTAGATGCTGTTGTAAGTTCTGCACTTTTAGAAAATATATTTGTTGTTAATACACCACTTCATGATGGAGCAACAATTATTAGGCAAGATAGAATTTATGCTTCAGGGTGTGTTTTACCTCTTACAAGTAATAATTCTATAAATAAGAAGCTAGGTACTAGACATAGAGCTGGAATAGGCCTTTCAGAAAATTCAGATGCATTAGTAATAATAGTATCAGAAGAAACTGGAACAATTTCTCTTGCAATGAGTGGAAGATTAACAAGAAACTATGATAAAGAAAAATTAAAAACAACATTGTTAACTATGATGAAAAATAATGAAAATAGAAAAGTAAAATCAGCTGGTGAGAGGGTGAAAACATGGATAAAAAGGATAAAAGACAAAAAATAATAGTAAAATTAGTATGTGTTTTACTATCATTTGGTCTATGGCTTTATGTAACTAATGTTCAAAGTTCTATAAGAACTTATACATTAAAGGGTGTTCCTGTTAGACTTGTTAATACACAATCTTTAAATCAGTTTAATTTAGCTATATCACCAGGTCAAGAATTTACTGTAGATATTAAAATAGAAGGAGATTCTAAATATATTTATTCAGTTACTAAAGAGGAATTTTCGTTAGTTGCAGATATGGGAGAATATGCATTAAAAACAGGTATTAATAATATACCTGTTCAAGTTGTTAATTCTCCAAGTCAAGTAAATATACAAAATGATAGTAATCTTATAGTTGCTGTAAAATTAGAAAAATTAATTAAAAAGGAATTTGATACAGTATCAAATGTAAATATAACTTATTCAAATAATGTTTATAAAAAAAATGAAAGTTTTACATCTGAAAAAGTACAAGTTTCAGGTCCTGAAAGTTCTGTTAATAAAATAGATAGAGTTGCGTTAGTAGGGCAATTAAAAAATGTAAGTGGAAATATAACAAAACAATTTCCACTTGAAGCATTAGACTCAAATGGGGAAGTAGTAAAAGATGTTACATTAAGTAAGACTATTGGTAAAATTAGTGTTTCTGTTAATAATGGTAAATCAATAGATATAGAGACAAGTACTACAGGACAATTACCAGATGGATATAAAATATCTAAGATAACACCAGATATAACTGCGGTACAGGTAGTTGGAGATACAAATGTTATATCTCAATTAAAATCATTAAAAACTGAGCCAATAGATTTGTCTGGCATAACAGAAACAACTTATAAAAAAGTTAAAATAATTTTGCCAGAAGGAGTTAAATTAGCAACTGGAGATGGATATGTAAATGTAAAAATAGAAGTTTTAAAAGAAGAAAATAAAAAAGATGAAACTGAAAAAAATACAACAAAAAATTTCGATATTCCAATTACATATACAGGTTTAAATGACAAGTTAGAGATTAATAATAAAACTGAAACAATTAGCATTACTGTAAATGGAAAACAGACTGATTTAGATAACTTAACAAGTGGAGATTTTTCTGCTACATTGGATTTAGGTTCTTATAACCAAAGTGGTACTTTTGAAGGAGAACCAAATGTAAAGTTAAATAAAAATATTGATGCTAAAATATCAAATGTTGGAAAAGTAAAATTCTCTTTAAAAGATAAGGATAAAGCAACTTCAACTGATAATAATGAAAATAAACAAGATAATAATAAGAAAACAACTTAGGAGAAAATGGTATGGCAATAAGAGTTAATGGGGTTACTTTAAGTATAGATGAAGATAAATCATTATTAAAAAATAAAGTAGCTAAAAAGTTAAAAATAAAAGAAAGTGAAATAAAAGAATTAAAAATAATAAAGGAAAGCTTAGATGCTAGAAAAAAAGATAATATAAAATTTAGTTATTGTATTGATATAAAGTGCAATAATGAAAAGAAGATAGTTAATAAAATTAAAAGTAATAGTGTAAAGCTTGAAGAAGAGATAAAAGAAGAAACTTTTATATATGGAGATAAAAGATTAACTTCAAGGCCTGTTGTTATAGGATTAGGTCCAGCAGGTTTATATGCAGCTTTAACTCTTGCAAAGCATGGATATAATCCAATAATTTTTGAAAGAGGAGAAGATGTTGATAGTAGAACAAAAACTGTTGAAGAGTTTTGGAAGAATAGAAAATTAAACTTAAACTCAAATGTTCAATTTGGTGAAGGGGGAGCAGGAGCATTTTCTGATGGAAAGCTTACAACTAGAATAAAAGATAAAAGATGTTCATTTGTATTAGAGGAACTTGTAAAAAATGGAGCTCCAGAAGAAATTACCTATGTAGCAAAACCACATGTTGGAACTGATATATTAAAAACAGTTGTTAAAAATATAAGAGAAGAAATAAAATCACTAGGTGGAGAAGTTTATTTTAATTCAAAATTAGAAAATATAAATATAGAGGATGGAAAGCTTAAAAGTATAATAGTAAATGGAAAAGAAGTTAAATGTGAATGTTTAGTTTTAGCTATAGGACATAGTTCAAGAGATACTTATGAAATGCTTTATGAAAGTGGAGTTAAAATGGAACAAAAAGCTTTTGCTATAGGCGTTAGGATAGAGCATCCTCAAGAAGTTATAAATGAAAGTCAATATGGAGAATACGCAAATCATCCAAAATTAAAAGCTGCAGAATATAGATTAGCATATCAAAGTGAAGTTCAAAATAGAGGAGTTTATTCTTTTTGTATGTGTCCAGGAGGAGTAGTTGTTGGCGCAGCATCAGAAGAAGGTAGGTTAGTTTCAAATGGAATGAGTTATCATGCTAGAGATTTAGATAATGCAAACTCAGCATTAGTTGTAACTGTTGGTCCTGAAGATTTTAAAGGAAATCATCCGCTTGCTGGAATGGAATTTCAAAGATATTATGAAAATCTTGCATTTAAGGTAGGTGGTGAAAACTATAATGCACCTATACAATTAGTTGGGGACTTTTTAAATGATAACATATCAACAAAACTTGGTAGTGTTATTCCAAGTTATAAACCGGGATATGTATTTAAAGATTTGAGGGAATGTTTACCTTCATATGTAGTAGATACAATTAAAGAAGGAATAAAAGTATTTGGCAAAAGAATAAAGGGATATGATATGGATGATGCTGTATTAACTGCAATTGAAACAAGAACATCTGCACCAGTTAGAATGCCAAGAAATGAAATGCTTGAAAGTGTAACTGTTAATGGTTTATATCCTACAGGAGAAGGAGCTGGTTTTGCTGGAGGTATAGTATCTGCTGCTGTTGATGGTATAAAAGTTGCAGAAAGAATAATGGAAGAATATTGTGTAAAATAAAATGAAAAAAAGTAGCTTTTTGAGCTACTTTTTTTGAAATAAATTTTCTGACAATTTAAGTTTTAAAGTAATTATCTGATACAATATAAATATAATTTGTTACAAAATTAACAACAAAAAATACCAGAAGTATTATTAAAAGTACACTAAATCAATGATTTTAAAATATAAAAGGTAAGAGGTGCGGTAAATGAGTAAGAATTTTGAAGATTTATTATCAAAGGTTAAAGAAGTTGAACCTAAAAAGGTAGCTGTAGCTGTAGCACAAGATGAACCAGTATTAGAGGCTGTAAAATCAGCAAAAGATAAAGGTATAGCAGATGCAATATTAGTTGGAGATAAACATGAAATAAAAAAAATTGCTGATAAAATAGGAATGGATTTATCAGGATATGAAATAGTACATGAAAAAGATAATAAAAAAGCAGCTTTATTTGCAGTACAACTTGTATCAAGCGGAAAAGCAGATATGGTCATGAAGGGATTAGTAGACACTGCAACATTTTTAAGAAGCGTGTTAAATAAGGAAGTTGGATTAAGAACTGGAAGACTTATGTCACATGTTGCAGTATTTGAAATAGAAGGAATAGATAGATTAATATATCTAACAGATGCAGCTTTTAATACGTACCCAGATTTAAAAGCGAAAAAACAAATAATAGATAATGCAGTTTCAGTAGCTCATGCTTGTGGATTACAAATGCCAAAGGTAGCACCAATTTGTGCAGTTGAAGTAGTAAATCCAGATATGCCAGCAACTTTAGATGCTTCATTATTATCAAAAATGAATGATAGGGGACAAATAAAGGGTTGTATAGTTGATGGACCTTTAGCCCTTGATAATGCATTATCAGAAGAAGCGGCACATCATAAAGGAATATCAGGACCAGTTGCAGGAAAAGCAGATATAATAATGCTTCCAAATATAGAAACAGCTAATGTTATGTACAAATGTTTAACTTATACTTCAAAATCAAAAAATGGTGGACTATTAGTTGGAACATCAGCACCAGTTATATTAACTTCAAGAGCAGATTCATTTGAAACAAAAGTTAATTCAATAGCATTAGCAGCATTAGTTGCTGAATCATTAAAGTAGAATTTATTGGGAGGTAGTAATAGATGTCATATAAATTATTAATTATAAATCCAGGGTCAACTTCAACTAAAATTGGAGTTTATGAAGATGAAAGAGAAGTATTAGAAGAAACTTTGAGACATTCATCAGATGAAATAGCAAAATATGCTACAATATTTGATCAGTTAGATTTTAGAAAAGAAGTTATATTAAATGTATTAAAAGAAAAGAACTTTGATATAAATACATTAAATGCCGTAGTTGGTAGAGGTGGAATGCTTAAACCAATTCCAGGTGGTACTTATAAAGTAACAGATCAATTAGCAGAGGATTTAAAAATTGGAGTTCAAGGACCACATGCTTCAAATCTAGGTGGAATATTATCAAAGGAAATTGCCGGAGAATTAAATATACCAGCTTTTATAGTTGATCCTGTTGTTGTAGATGAATTAGATGATGTAGCAAGAATTTCAGGTGTACCAGAACTACCAAGAAAAAGTAAATTTCATGCATTAAATCAAAAAGCAGTAGCTAAAAGATTTGGAAAAGAAAGTGGAAAAGGATATGAAAATTTAAATTTAATAGTTGTACACATGGGTGGAGGAGTATCCGTTGGAGCTCATAAACATGGTAGAGTTGTTGATGTAAATAATGCATTAGATGGAGATGGTCCATTTTCACCAGAAAGAGCAGGTGGAGTTCCATCAGGTGATCTTATAAAAATGTGTTTTAGTGGAAAATACAGTGAGAAAGAAGTTTATACTAAGTTAGTAGGTAAAGGTGGATGTGTAGCTTACCTTGATACAAATGATTTTAGAGATGTTAGAGATGCAGCTTTTAAAGGGGATAAGGAATCTAAATTAATATACGATGCATTTATATATCAAGTAGCAAAAGAAGTAGGGGCAATGGCAACAGTATTAGAAGGAAAAGTAGATAAGATAATTTTAACTGGTGGTATAGCTTACTCAGAAGAAGTTGTAAGAGATATAAGCAAGAGAGTAGATTGGATTTCAGAAGTTAAAGCATATCCAGGAGAAGATGAATTATTAGCTTTAGCACAAGGTGCTATAAGAGTATTAAATGGTGAAGAAGAAGCTAAAGTTTATTAATTAATTTAGTTTTGAGAATAGATATTAATTTATTAATCCGTTGAATAAAAAAAAGAGATATGTCTATAATGTAGATGTATCTCTTTTTTAGATACATAATACCTAATTATTGGAGGTTATTATGAGGACAAGCTTAAATTTTGAAAATCAATTAACTATGATAGCTCAGATGACAAATGATTCTAGGTTTCAAGTTTTAGAATATGATGAGTTAAATGGTGCTGTTGATGTAGATACGGCTTTTGATTTAAATATTATGAAAAAAAGTGGAATTAAATTAAAACAAATAAGAATAATATTAAATGAAAGTCGTGTTAAAGTAGAAAGTGGAGCTTTAAGTTACATGAAAGGTGACATAAATATAATAAATAAAACTGGAGGTTTAATTGGTATATCAAAAAAATTTATATCAAGCAAATTGACAGGGGAGGAAATGTTCAAGCCTACATATGAAGGTAGTGGAGAAATTTTTTTAGAGCCATCTTTTAAACATTATGCACTTATAGAACTTCAAGATGATGAGATAATAATAGATGATGGAATGTTTTTGGCAAGTGAAGAAGAGGTTTATTTAGAAGCAACTGGTCAAAAAACATTTTCTGCTGTACTTTTTGGAGAAGAAGGTTTATTTCAAACAAAAGTTTATGGAAGTGGAATTGTTGCATTAGAACTTCCTGTACCAGAAAATGAAGTTTTTGTTTGTAGATTAAATAATGATACTTTAAAAATTGATGGTAGTTTTGCAATTTTAAGAAGTGGAAATATAAAGTTTTCAGTAGAAAAGTCTGCAACTTCAATGATAGGAAGTGTAGCAAGTGGAGAAGGATTTTTAAATGTTTATAGGGGAACTGGTGAGGTATGGTTAGTTCCAACTAAAATAGTTTATGATAAAATTAGAGAGATAAATAAAAAAGATAATTTTAAAAGAGAAGATTTTTATGATAAATAATGTAAATTCTTTTGTGTAATAAAGTTGTGAATTATTAAATTAAAGATGATATAATATAGGGTATATTTATAAAGTACGGAGGAGAAATTATGAGTACACTAAATTCAAAGATAAAAGGTGAGGATATAGAGTTACTTTTTGAATGTATATTAAAATTAGAAAATAAGGATGAATGTTATAAGTTTTTTGAAGATATAGCAACAATTACTGAATTAAAAAGCTTATCTCAAAGAATATGGGTAGCTAAGTTATTGAAAGAAAAGAAAACTTATACAGAAATTGCAGAAGAAACAGGAGCTAGTACTGCTACTATAAGTAGAGTAAATAGATGTTTAAATTATGGAAGTGACGGATATAAAATTATTTTAGATAGAATTAATAATGAAAAAGTTGTCAATAAATAATGAAACAAATATAATATAGTAGTAGAAAAGTTAAAAATAGTTAACTTAAAAGAACAGAAAGAGGTAAATTTTTATGAGTAGAATGTTTGGAACTGATGGAGTAAGAGGAGTAGCAAATACAGAACTTACTGCTGAACTTGCATATAATTTAGGAAGAGCTGGAGCTTATGTATTAACAGAAGGCGCTCATAAACCAAAAATATTAGTTGCAAAAGATACTAGAATATCAGGAGATATGTTAGAGGCTGCATTAGTTGCTGGTATATTATCTGTTGGAGCAGAAGCAGTTGTGCTTGGAGTTATACCAACACCAGCAGTTGCACACTTAACTAGAGAGTATGGAGCAGATGCTGGAGTTATGATATCAGCTTCACATAACCCAGTAGAATATAATGGTATAAAATTCTTTAACAACAAAGGTTACAAGCTTTCTGATGAACTTGAAGATGAAATACAAAGAGTAATAGAATCAGGTTTTGAAGGAGTACCAAGTCCAGTAGGAACAGCACTTGGAAGGGAAAGAGTAGAAGTTTCAGCTTTAGAAGATTATATTGAGTTTGCAAAAAGTACAACAGCAGTAAATCTTTCAGGATTAAAAATAGCATTAGATTGTGCAAATGGAGCGGCATATAAAGCAGCTGTGCAAGCTTTTAGAGATTTAGGAGCAGAAGTTTATGTTATAAATGATAATCCAGATGGAACAAATATAAATGAAAATTGTGGATCAACTCATCCAGAAGAACTTATGGAATATGTGGTTAAAAAGGGTTGTGATGTTGGATTCGCATTTGATGGAGATGCAGATAGATGTTTAGCTGTTGATGAAGAGGGAAATTTAGTTAATGGAGATTTTATATTAACTTTATGTGCTAAATATTTAAAAGAAATAGGAAGACTTAAAGAAGACACTTTAGTAGTTACAGTTATGAGTAATTTAGGACTAGATATTGCTTGTAAAGAATTAGGAATAAAAACTGTAAAAACTAAAGTTGGAGATAGATACGTATTAGAAGAAATGCTAGATAAGGGATACGTAATTGGTGGAGAGCAATCAGGTCATATTATATTCTTAGAATGTAATACAACAGGAGATGGATTAGTTACTGCATTACAAGTTGCATCAATATTAAAGAGAAGCAATAAAACTTTAAGTGAGTTATGTTCAATTATGAGAGAGCTTCCTCAAGTTTTAGTAAATGCAACAGTACCTAATGATAAAAAAGATATTTACTTAAAGGATGCTGAAATAATAGCTGAAATAGAAAGAATGGAAAAATTAATGGATGGAAGAGGACGGGTTTTAATAAGACCTTCAGGAACAGAACCATTAGTTAGAGTTATGCTAGAAGGTGAAGATCAAGAAGAAATAGATAATCTAGCTCATAACTTAGCTGATATGATATTAGATAAGTGTAAATAAATTTTAATTATAGTTAAAATGAGAAGTTATTTTAAAATAACTTCTCATTTTTTTATACAGCTTTTATTGAATTATCAGTAAACTCGGGGTTTAAGGTTCTTAATAATCTACTTGTTGGAATAAGTTTTAAAATAATCATGCATATTATCATTTCAGCTCCAACTAAAGGAAGATTTACTACTGCTGAATATAATAACGCACCCATTTCAGCTGGTGCAAATGAACCAAAGAACACGACTCCTGATATAAAGTGACATAAAAATTTTGTAAGAAATGCTACAAAGACACCTAGCAATCTATGATTTTTTCTGAAATAATTTATTCCAGCAAGTCCCATAGCTAGTGATGGTAATGGATAATCAAAAAGCATTTGAATTGGATGTATTATATATGGATCAGTGAATAAATTAATTATTCCGTACAGAAATCCAGTTAAAAAACCTATTTCTTTACCATAAGCAAATGCTATTATAAGTATTGGTACCATACAGCCTAAAGTTATACTTCCTCCTTGAGGAAATCTATATAGTCTAAAAACATTAAGAATTGTAGAAAGTGCTAAGGCGATAGCTATATTGGTCATTATTCTTGCATTTAATTTAATTTTTCTAAATTTAAATAAAGCAAAGAATAGAACCAAACAAGCGATTATAGTTAGTATAGACATAGGACTTTCTAAAATTGTCCTAAATTTTTCTGGGATATTTGTATAAAGATTTGTAAATCTTTCTCCCCAATCATTTAAAAATTCCATAAAAAAAACCTCCTATTTGTGCTAGAAGGACGTAAAAGAACTGAGTCTTTTGCTTTCCTACGCCGGTATTATCCAGATCAGGTTAAAGGGTTAATGCTAATATATAAGCATTTCTCAGCCACAAAGGCACCCCTAGCACATAAAATAATATTTTATTGACAAGCTTATTGTAATATTACAGGTTTATAATGTCAATAAATTTCAAACATTAAATGAAATATAAGTTAATAAGTGGTAAAATTTAATGGTGATTAAAGCTTATAAAAATAATTATAGTATATAGTTGGATTTAAATAATCGTATTAAAATAATCGTATTAAAATACAAATAGCTATAAACTTTTTATCATATAGACTGGAGAAAATGTAATTTAAAATACGAATATAATTTTTTTATTTATATGTTGAGTTAGCAAGAACATCATTTATAGAATAGGTTATGTATCTAAGTTAAGAAATTTTCCTGAATATATTAAAGGAGTGAATTAAGTTAATAATAGATAGAGTAATTTAAAATAGTAATTATTATTTTAAATATATAGTTAAAGCATCTATAAAGATTAAATAAAAATATCAAAATGAAAAGGTGATTAAAGTGAAAATATATGATTTAACACATTATTTAGAAGATAATATGACTTCTTATTCAGAAGAAGAAGGATATTTTAAAAAAGAATTAAGTACAATAGATAAGGAGGGATACAATGTATTAAAAATATCTTTATCATCACATACTGGAACTCATATGGATTTTCCAAGGCACGTATTTAGTGATGGGAAATCCTTAGATTCTTTTAATGTAGAAGACTTTATAGGAAGAGCATATATGATAAATTGCAAAGAAAGAAATATAATAGACTTAAAGTTTATTTTAAAGTATAAAGAGGAAATAGAAGAGTGTGAGTATTTAATATTAAATACAGGATATGAAAAATATTGGAATGATAAAAAATATTTTTTAAATTATCCTAGATTATCTTATGAAGCATCAAGATTTCTTAGTAACATAAGAACATTAAAAGGCATAGGGGTGGACTGTATATCTATTGATTGTGAAGATGATGAAAAGTTAATAAATCATAAAAATCTTTTGAAAAATAATAAGCTTATAATAGAAAACCTTTGTGGATTAGATAAAATAAATGGTAATTTTAAGATAATAATAGCACCATTAAAAATAAAATCTGGAGATGGAGCACCTTCCAGAGTTTATGGAATAAATAATTAAAGAAAATATAAGTTAAAGAAGACTTCAATTAAAAATAAAATTTTAATTAAACTTAAAAGCTAGTTAGAAATCTAACTAGCTTTTTTTTTGGTTGCGGGAGCAGGACTTGAACCTACGACCTTCGGGTTATGAGCCCGACGAGCTACCAACTGCTCCATCCCGCGATATTTATTTAAATCATTCAGTAGGTTAACTATACTCCTAAATAAACACTTTGTCAACTAATTTATAAAATTATATAATTTTTACTTCTTTATGACCACAAGTAGGGCATTTAAAATTAATCTTTTCTATCTTTGAATTATCATAAGCATATAAGTCTTCATTCATAATATCTCCACAAATAGGACAAATTAAAGTTTTTGAATTATTATTTGAAATTTTAGTTTTATTATTCATGATATCATCTCCTAAAAATAAGATATCACATTACTGAAAAAAGTAAAATGAAAATATTACTTTAAAAAAATAGAAAAAGCTGATATTATATCAATAAAGTTAAATCATAGTAAACATATAGGAATACTAAGAATATAATTTGGAATTAAGTTTATTTTAAAGGTAAATACTAATAAAAAGGAGGTATTACTTTGGAGATTTATTTAGATAATTCTGCAACTACAAAACCTTATAAGGAAGTAATTGAAGTTATGGGAGATGCAATGGAAAAATATTATGGTAATCCATCATCTTTACATAAGATAGGAATAAAATCAGAAAAAAAGTTAGATGAATGTAGAGAATACATAGCTAGTACTATAAATGCAAATAAAGACGAAATTTATTTTACTTCTGGTGCAAGTGAAGGAAATAATTTAATTATAAAAGGTATACCAAAGAGCGGAAATCATGTTATAACAACTAAATTTGAACATCATTCAGTTCTTAAAGTATATGAGGATTTAGAGAAAAAAGGTATTAATGTTACATATTTAGATGTTGATAAAGATGGAATGATTTCTTTAAAGCAATTAGAAGATTCAATAAACAAAGATACAGTACTTATATCTATAATGTTTGTAAATAATGAAATTGGTTCTATTCAAGATATACAAAAAATAGGAAAACTTATAAAAGAAAAGAGTAGTAGAGCGAAATTTCATGTTGATGCAGTTCAAGCTTATGGAAAATTTTTTATAGATGTTAAGAAAATGAATATAGATATCCTAACTACAACAGGACATAAATTTCATGGTCCTAAGGGAACTGGCTTTTTATATTTAAAAAAAGGAATAAGACCAAATTCTTTAATACATGGAGGAAGCCAAGAAAGTGGATTAAGAGCTGGCACTCATAATATTCCAGGAATAATTGCACTTAAAAAGGCGTGTGAAATATCTTGTAGTAATATATCAGAAAATTATGAGAATGTTCTAGAGTTAAAGACGTATATGATAAATAAATTAAAAGAAATAGATAATATTTATATAAATAGTCCTAATGATGAAAAACACTCTCCATATATATTAAATATTACATTTAAAGGGGTAAGAGCTGAAGTGTTACTTCATATGTTAGAAGAAGATAACATATATGTTTCAACTGGATCTGCTTGTACATCAAAGACTAATATAGCAAGTGGAAGTTATGTTTTAAAAGCAATTGGTCTTTGTGATAAAGATGCTGAAGGTGGAGTAAGATTTTCTTTTAGTGAAGATAACACAAAAGAAGAAATTGATATAGTTATAAATAATTTAAAAAGGTCATTATCATTTTTAAGGAGGATAAAAAGATGAGTAAACTTATATTAGTGAAATATGCATCTGAAATATTTTTAAAAGGACTTAACAGAAATAAGTTTGAGAAAAGGTTAAGAGATAATATAAAGAAGAAGCTTAAAGGATTAGATTTTGAAATATTAAATGATCAAAATAGATATTTTATTAAAATAGATAATATAGAAGAAGGAATTAAAAGAATAAGAAAAGTATTTGGAATAGCAGAAATATGTGTAGTGACACAAGTTGAAAGAGATATGGATGCTATTAAGGAAGAGGTTTTAAAGAAAATTAAAGAATCAGAACCAAATACATTTAAAATTCAAACTAATAGAGCTAATAAGAGTTTTAAAGGAACGTCTATGGATATATCAAGAGAAATAGGAGCATATGTTCTTTCTATATATGAAGATAGTTTGGAAGTTGATGTTAAAAATCCTGAGTGCTTAGTTAATGTAGAGATAAGAGATAAAGCTTATATATATACTAATGCAGATAGAATAAAGGCAGTAGGAGGACTTCCTTATGGAATAAATGGTAGTACAATGCTTATGTTATCAGGAGGAATTGATTCTCCAGTAGCTGGTTATTTAATGGCGAGACGTGGAGTTGAACTTAATTACATTTACTATCATAGTCATCCATACACATCAGAGAGAGCAAAGGATAAAGTAAAAGAGCTTGCAAAAATATTAAGTGAGTATACAGAAAAGGTTAGACTATTTATAGTTCCATTTACTGATATTCAAATGGAAATAATAAATAATTGTCCAGAAGATGAATTAACTATTATAATGAGAAGATTTATGATGAGAGTTGCTTGTAAGATGGCAGAAAAAGAGGGAATTCAATGTATATCAAGTGGGGAAAGCATAGGTCAAGTTGCAAGTCAAACTATGGAAGGGCTTACTGTTAGTACTGAAGTTGCTGATAGACCAGTATTTAGACCTCTTATAACAATGGATAAGGGTGACATAATGGATATAGCAAGAGAAATAGGAACTTATGAAACATCAATACTTCCATATGAGGATTGTTGTACTATATTTGTACCAAAGCATCCAAAAACAAAACCAGTAGTTAAATATATAAAAAAATCAGAAGAAAGCCTAAATGTAGATGAATTAGTAGAAAAAGCTATAGAACAAACAGAAATTGTAGTATTTTAAATTTTATTTTAACCTTCTCTTAATATTTTAATATATTGATATAAAGGAATATTTTAAAAAATAGTGTACTTTATATTAAAAGGGGAGGCTAAATTATGCAATTTAAAATTACTCCTATTGAAGAAAAACAGTATTTAAATGGAGAAATTAGAGATGTACAAGATAAATTAATAGTCATTTGTCAAAGAAATAATTGTGTATGTTCAACTGTTAAAGGATCATTTTATTTAAGATTTAATGTTAATTTAGAATTTAATCAATTAAATAGGGATGTATTTAGATTATATTTATATCTTGATAGTCTAAGGTGCACAAATTCTATGTTAATAAAAATAAATGTTGAAATAAGAGAATGTGGAAATAATATAGAAAATAGCTGTATAAGTTATAGAATAAATTCATCTGAAGTAGGCAGATATATTAGTATAAACCTAGCAAAAGCTTTTGAAAATTTAAATTTAAATACTATTAATGAAATAAATATAAATGTATCACCTGAAGGAAATGGAGTAGCCGTATTTGCTTCAAATAATACAGCGAGAAATCCATTTATATTTTTAGAATCTGAAAGAGTTGTAGGGCCAGTAGGACCACAGGGACCACAAGGACCAGTAGGTCCAAGGGGACCAAGAGGTATTCAAGGTGAGAGAGGACCAATTGGGCCTAGAGGATATCAAGGTGAAAGAGGTTGTATAGGACCTGTAGGACCAGAGGGTGCTCAAGGAGCAAGAGGACCTAGAGGTGTAGAAGGACCACAGGGACCAGAAGGACCACAAGGGCCAGCTGGTGAAGCAAATATAAACACTTTTGGTTCATATACAAAAATCAATTCAATAAATAGTTCTTGTGGATTATTAAATTTGTTTAATAATATAGTTAATGAGAGTGGTTCACTAGAGCATAATAATAATCAAATTATTATCGGGGAAAGTGGAAATTATAGAATAACATTTAATATAGCTATACCAGAAGGAAGTTGTATAAATAGATTAAGGGTAAATGGCATAGGAAATGAAGGCGATATAATTCCTGTATTTTCGAATTGTCAATCTGTAACTCAAGTATACTTTGATAGAATAATATTTTTAACTGAAGGGACAATAATATCAGTAGAATCATTTGGAGATGAAGATATAAGATTAAGTTGTAGAGATGAAAATATATCATATTTTACAATTATAAAGCTTAATTAAAATAAAAAATATGCTACTAATTTTTAGTAGCATATTTTTTTATTATGCAGTTTCTACATCTTCATGAGCAAATTGACTATTATAAAGGTCTGCGTAGAAACCATTTTTTTCAAGAAGTTCGTTGTGAGTACCTTGTTCTATAACATCACCATGATTCATAACTAATATAAGATCTGCGTCTTTTATTGTTGAAAGTCTATGTGCAATTACAAAGTTTGTTCTACCTTTCATAAGTCTTGTCATTGCATTTTGAATATAACTTTCAGTTCTAGTATCAACTGAGCTTGTAGCTTCATCAAGTATTAATACTTTAGGATTAGCAAGTATTGCTCTAGCTATAGTTAATAATTGTTTTTGACCTTGTGATATATTTGAAGCTTCCTCATTTAATATTGTGTCATAACCTTGAGGTAATGTTCTTATAAAATAATCAGCATGAGCAGCTTTTGCTGCATTTACAACTTCTTCAAAAGTAGCATTTTCTTTTCCGTAAGCTATATTATCTTTAATGCTACCATTAAATAGCCAAGTGTCTTGTAGAACCATACCAAACATATTTCTTAAATATTCACGAGAAAACTTAGTTATATCAACACCATCAAATTCAATAGCACCACCATTTAATTCATAGAATCTCATCATAAGATTTATTAATGTTGTTTTACCTGCACCTGTAGGACCAACTATAGCAATAGTCTGACCTTCTTTAGCAGATACTTGCATATCATTCATTAATATGTGATCTTCGCTATAACCGAATTTAACATGTTTAAAATCAACATTTCCTTTAGGATTATCAAGAATAACTGGGTTAGCTGGATCTTCAATTTCTTCTTGTTCATCTAATATTTCAAAAACTCTTTCTGCTGAAGCCATTGTAGATTGAAGAATATTTGCAATGTTAGCTGTTTGATTAATCATTTGAGTAAATTGTCTTGAATATTGAATGAAAGATTGAATATAACCAACACTTAATTTGTTTTTAGTAACAAGTATACCACCAACAACAGCTATAATTACATAACCAATGTTGTTTATAAAGTTCATAAGTGGCATTATAAGTCCTGACATAAATTGAGCTTTCCAAGCAGAATTATAAAGTCTATCATTTATTTCATCGAATTCTTTAATAGCTTTCTTTTCATGTCCAAATGCCTTAACAACTATATTACCAGTATATATTTCTTCAACATGTCCATTAAGAGCTCCAAGTTCTTTTTGTTGAGCTGAGAAGTATTTTTGTGATCTACCTATTATAGGTCTAGTTGCTATTATACAAACAGGTAAAGTTAAAATACATATTAAAGTTAAAAGGGGACTTATTGTAAGCATCATTATTGTAATGCCAATTATAGTTACAACAGCAGTTATAAGTTGAGTTAAGCTTTGTTGTAAAGTACTACTTATATTATCAACATCATTAGTAACCCTACTTAAAATATCACCTTTTGAATTTGCATCAAAATATTTTATTGGTAATTTATTAAGTTTATTATCAACATCTGTTCTCATATCTTTAACAGTATTTTGAGCAACTCCAGCCATTATATATTGTTGAAGATACATAAATGCTGCACTTAAAATATAAAAGAATAAAAGTAATAAAATATAGTGAGATAATTTTGTAAAATCAATTGATGCTCCAGGAATTCCTTTAAATTTTGCAATCATACCTTCAAGTATTACATTAATAGTTTCTCCAAGTAATTTAGGGCTAAATACAGTAAAGGCAGTACTTAAAATTGCCATAAATATTACTGATATAAGTTTAATTCTATGAGGTCTTAAGTAAGTTAATAATCTCTTGGCAGTTACTTTAAAATTTTTAGCTTTTTCACCGCCAATAACAATACCATGACCTCCTTTTCCTCCTCCCATCATATGGGATTGTTTTTTATGTTTATTATCTATGCTCATTTGAAAGTTCCTCCTCTGAAAGTTGTGATGAGGCAATTTCTTTATAAATTGCACAGTTTTCAAGTAATTGTTGATGAGTTCCAATTCCAACAATGTTACCATCATCTAATACTAAGATTCTATCTGCATCCATTATAGTACTTACTCTTTGGGCAACTATAATAACTGCTGAATCTTTAGTTTCATTTTTTAAAGCAGCTCTAAGTTTAGCATCAGTTTTAAAATCAAGTGCTGAAAAACTATCATCAAAAAGATATACTTCAGGTTTTCTAACTAAAGCACGGGCTATTGCAAGACGTTGTTTTTGACCGCCTGAGAAATTTTTACCACCTTGTTCAACAATTGAATCAAATCCATCTTCTTTTTCCATTATAAAATCATATGATTGGGCAATTTTAGATGCGTGAACAAGCTCCTCCATAGAAGCATCTTCTTTTCCATATCTTAAGTTTTCTTTTATATCTCCTGAAAAAAGAACAGCTTTTTGTGGAACAAAACCTATCTTATTTCTAAGTTCTTCTTGAGACATGTCTTTGATATTTAAGCCATCTATTAAAATTTCTCCTTTAGTTGGATCATAAAATCTTTCTATAAGATTTAATAATGTTGATTTACCTGATCCAGTACCACCTATTATGGCTGTAGTTTCACCAGGTTTTGTTTCGAATGAAATATTATTTAATGCACCTTTCTCAGCACCAGGGAAGAAGAAGGAAACATTTTTAAATTCAACATAACCTCTTTTATTAGAATTAGTTTTCTTATTGTTACTATCTATAATTGAAGGTTCAGTTTCAAGGACTTCATTAATTCTATCAGCAGAAGCTGAAGCTCTAGGAATCATTATAAATAGCATACTTACCATTATAAGTGAGAACATTATTTGCATAACATATTGTAAGAAAGCCATAAGGTTACCAACTTCCATAACACCAGAGTTTATTCTGTTTGCGCCAAACCAAAGTATAGCAACAGAAGTTAGATTTAATATAAGCATAAGAATAGGCATAAGTAATGCTATAATTTTATTTACTTTAATTGCATTTGTAGTGAAATCATTATTAGCTTTAGAAAATCTTTTTGTTTCAAAACTTTGCTTATTAAAAGCTCTTATAACTCTAATACCAGTAAGGTTTTCTCTTAAAACCTTATTTATATTATCAAGTTTAGATTGCATAGCTTTAAATAAAGGCATTCCTTTTTTTCCTATAAGACCTATAGCTAAAATAACTAATGGCATTGAAACTAAAAGAATAAGAGATAAATCCTTATCAACGGAAATTGCCATTATAATACCACCAATACAAGTAAGTGGAGCAGTAACCATCATTCTAAGTATCATAATTAAAACTTGTTGAACTTGGTTAACGTCATTAGTAGTTCTAGTTATAAGTGAAGCATTTCCGATTTTGTCCATTTCTTTTAAAGAAAAAGATTCAGCTTTAACGAAAATTTTTCTTCTTAAATCTTTACCATAAGACATTGAGACTTTTGATGAAATATAACTAGCAAATATAGTACATATACTTCCAATAAGAGATACTAAAATCATAATAGCACCAATTTTAAGTATATAATTTACATCGCCATTTATAATACCAGTATCTACTATCTTAGAGAGTAATGTTGGTAAATATAATTGAGCCATTGTTTGAACGAAAAGCAATATTATAATAAATATTAAGCTTTTCATATATGGCTTTAAATGCTTAAACAGCTTTAACATATATTTTTCACTCCTTAACTTAATTCGGTTTTATTTTCTTTTAAATTATTTTTTACTTTATTTAATAAATATTGCAAAGAATTAATTTCATCTTTAGTGAAATTATTCAAACATATTGAATCAATTTCTGATATAACTTTTTTTAAATTTGTACATGCATTTAATCCTTTTTCTGTTAAATGGATTCTTGAAATTCGTTGATCATTAGAATCTATGCTTTTTGATACAAAACCTGCTTTTTCTAATCTTCTTATCATGACAGTAACAGTTGCAGGTTTAATTTTTGTTTTTTCTGCAATTTCTTTTTGGCTTATACCATCATTTTTGTATATAGTGAAAAGAACAGGGGGTTGTCCTGGATATAAACCTTCTTTTTCTAATGTTTTATGACTAAGAGAAAAGTGACCTCTTAAAACATCTCCTAAAAGTTTATAAAAAGGAAAATTAAATTCATTATCCATAAAATACTCCTTTCTAAATTAGTTAGACGACTAATTATTTTTATATTTTAATATCAATCTATACAAAAATCAATAGATAAAAATTAAAAAAATTTAATAATATATTATATAATTTAATTGTATTTTGTGAGGTGATTATATGAACTATGTATATATAATAATGTGTGGAGATAATTCATTATACACAGGTTGGACAAATAATTTAGAAAAAAGATTTATGATGCATTGCGAAGGAAAAGGTGCTAAATATACTAGAGGTAGAGGGCCATTAAAATTAGTATATTTTGAAGAATTTAAAAATAAGAAAGATGCTATGAGAAGGGAATATCAAATAAAGAAGATGAAAAGAGAACAGAAACTTATTTTAATAAAAAGCTTAAATAAATCTATAGAAAATTAAAAAACTTGTAGCAAATTTTGGAGAAAAAAGTATTTTAAATATATAGACAAAATATAAATTTATGATAAAATTACAAAGAAGGTATAAAATTTGAAAAAGTAGGAGTGTGATATATATAGAATTTAAAGTGTATAATTAGTCTAGAAGCGCCAGAACTTAAATTTGTTTAAGTTGACGAGGTTGGGGAGTTATCGAAATTTTCGGCGGGTGCCCCACGGTATTTACACTACCGATAACGGCTAGCAAAACTATGAAGCAATTTATAGGACAAATCTAGCTTGGTGTAAAAACTTCAATTTAAGATTTTTTTAGTCCTAGGATTATTATGCCTTCTTTCAATTTTGCTAGGATAATTCTTAAAGAAGATGACAATTAAATATTATTTGTGAAGAAAGAAGGAAGATTTTTTATGTGCGGAATAGTAGGATATTTTGGAAATAAACAAGCAACAGACTTTTTAGTAGAAGGATTATCAAAGTTAGAGTATAGAGGATATGACTCAGCAGGAGTTGCTGTTATATCTAATGGAAAGATTGAAGTAAAGAAGCAAAAAGGACGTCTTTCAAATCTTGAAGAAAGTTTAAATAAAGCTCCTATTAATGGAACAATAGGTATTGGTCACACTAGATGGGCAACACATGGAGCGCCATCAGATACTAATTCACATCCACATTTAAGTTCTAAAGGAGATATTGCTGTAGTTCATAATGGGATTATTGAGAACTATATAGAACTTAGAGAATTCTTAAAAAGCAAAGGATGTACTTTTATATCAGAAACAGATACAGAAGTTATACCAAACCTTATACAGTATTATTATGAAGGAGATTTATTTAAAGCTGTAGTTAGAGCTACAAAAGACTTACAAGGAAGTTTTGCTATTGGTGTTATTTCAAACAATGAGCCAGATAAGCTTATTGCAGTAAGACAAGATAGTCCATTAATTGTTGGTCTTTCAGATGAAGAAAATTTTATAGCTTCAGATATTCCAGCAGTTTTAAATAGAACAAATAAAGTATATCTTTTAGAAGATAATGAGTTTGTTGTTATAACAGATAAAGGTGTTGAACTTTTAGATGAAAATGGAAATAAGATAGATAAAGATGTATATGAAGTAACATGGAGTGCAGATGCTGCTGAAAAGGGTGGATTTGATTCATTCATGTTAAAAGAAATACACGAACAACCAAAAGCAATTAAGGATACTATGACTTCAAGAGTATCAATGGATCATGAAATTGTTTTTGATGATTTTAAAATTACAAAAGAAGAACTTGAAAATATAGATAGAATATATATGGTAGCTTGTGGTACAGCATATCATGCTGGACTTATGGGTAAGTATTCAGTTGAAAAATTAGCAAGAATACCAGTTGAAGTTGATATAGCTTCAGAGTTTAGATATAGAAATCCATTAGTTACAGAAAAGTCATTAGTAATTGTATTAAGTCAATCAGGAGAAACAGCAGATACTTTAGCAGTATTAAGAGATTGTAATAAAATAGGTGCTAAAACTCTTGTTGTCACAAATGTTGTTGGAAGCACAATGTCAAGAGAAGCTGATCATGTTATATATACTATGGCAGGTCCTGAAATTTCAGTAGCTTCAACTAAGGCATATACTACACAAGTTGTAATAATGCATACAATAGCAATGTACTTTGCTCAATTACTTGGAACTTTAAAAACAGAGGAAATAAATAAGTTAAAAGAAGAATTATTAATGATTCCTGGAAAAATAGAAGACTTATTAAATGATGCTGACAAAGTTAAAGCAGTAGCAGAATCACTTAAAGACGAAGATGATATATTCTTCTTAGGTAGAGGAATGGATTTTGCTCTTGCATTAGAGGGATCATTAAAATTAAAAGAAATATCATATATTCATTCAGAAGCTTATGCTGGAGGAGAATTAAAGCATGGTCCAATTGCTTTAATTGAAGAAGGAACAAAAGTTGTTTCAGTTCTTACTCAAAGGGATCTAATGGATAAGATGATAAGTAATGTAGTTGAAATAAAATCAAGAGGAGCTATAAACTTTGGAATAACATTTAGAGGAAGCGAAAAAGCTCAAGGGGTTTTAGATGAAGTACTATTTATACCAGAAACTATAGATATGTTTGCTCCAATTCTTGCAGCTGTTGAGTTACAATTATTAGCATATTATGTAGCAAGTCTTAAAGGATTTGATATAGATAAGCCAAGAAATTTAGCTAAATCAGTTACAGTTGAATAATGCTCAATAAAGATGTATAATATCTGAGTTGAGATAAATTTCCAATAAAGATAAGGAGTGGGTTTTTTATGAGAGATGAATTAGTAAGATTAATTAAAGAGTATAAGGATACTGGCAGATGTTTGAAATCGGGTTTAGAATGGATGCCTGATAATGAAGCTGCAAAATCCAAAATTGATATAATAAATATGGTCATTGAAGATTTAGAGAATATAATTAAGTAAATTAATTTAAAAGCTTATGCATTTTTGGCATAAGCTTTTATTTTTATAAATTTTAAAAATTATTTTAATAGTTAGTATATAATTTAGGTTCATAATTTAAGAAAGTTTTTATTAAAAAATATGTATTTAATACTATACAGGATTAAATTAAATAAAATAAAGTAAGAATTTATTTTAAAATGACAATGCGTTGCTGTATGATAATAATATAATGAATAATAAGAAGGAGCATTAAACATGGTTAATATATCAAATTTAATTTTCAAAATATTAGAGTTAGCTATATTGATATTTTTAATTTATATAAAAAAAGATGATTTAGAAGAAGTTTACGGTGAAGAATTTAATAAAAAATATCCTAATAATTTAAATAAATTCTTATATGTATTTATATTATTTTTATGTTTATTATTTTTCACATTAAGAGGGATTGATTCTTGGCTTTATAATGCATTTACTAATTTGATTTTAATGTTAATATCTATGATATTTTTATTAAAATCAAAAGAATATATAAAGTCTGTTAAATTAAGAAAATATGCTATTAAAGAACTTTTACTTTCAGTAATAATAATTATAGTAATTTTAAAATATTTTTTAATAGAAGCTTTTAGTAAAATTATTTAATTATTTTTATAGACAGGGGAAAAGATAATGAACAATAAGAGAGATATTAGAAGATATATTTTAGATAAAAGAAATAAAATTAGTAATATAGAAAAAGAAAAACTAGATAATGAAATTATATATAAATTTATAAATAGTGATGAATACAATGAGTCAAAAGTTATTTTTTCTTATATAGGATTTGGTTCAGAAATAGACACAGAGATAATAATAAAAGATGCATTAAATAAAGGAAAAACTGTATGTGTTCCAAAAGTAAAAGGAAAAGATATGTTACTTATAAAGATAAATTCATTAAATAATTTAATAAGAAGTAATTATGGAATATTAGAGCCTAGTGAAAATGAATCTAATATGAATATAAAAGATTTGGACTTAATAATTATGCCAGGAGTAGCTTTTGATAAATTTAAAAATAGAATAGGGTATGGTGGAGGATATTATGATAGACTTTTATGTAGTTCCAATGTAAATATTAATAAAGTTGTATTAGCTTATGATTTTCAAGTTTTAGAACATATATCAACTGAGGAACATGATATAAAAGTAGATAAAATAATAACAGAAAAAAGGATAATTAAATAATAAATTGCATTAAAAAGAGCTTAGAATTTCTAAGCTCTTTTTTAAAATTATCTTTCTTTATTAGCAATTTCCTTAAGTAATCTAGCTTTGAAGCTTTCAAAATCAATTGAACCTTCATCATCATTTTTTCTACTTCTTACTGAAACTGTATTGTTTTCAGCTTCTTTTTCTCCAACAACTAAGATGTAAGGAGTTCTTTCAAGTCTAGCTTCTCTAATCTTATAACCAAGTTTTTCAGCTCTATAGTCTCCTTCAACTCTTACACCGTTATTTCTTAAATCTCTAACGATTTTTTCAGCATAGTCATTATATTTATCTGATAATGGAAGAACTTTTGCTTGAACTGGTGCAAGCCAAGTTGGGAATGCTCCTGCATATTTTTCAATAAGCATTGCTAAAGTTCTTTCGTAACATCCAATTGATGATCTGTGAATTATATATGGACGTTTCTTTTCACCATTTTTATCAATATAAGTCATGTCAAATCTTTCAGCTAAGGCAAAGTCTATTTGTACAGTTATTATTGTATCTTCTTTTCCATGTACATTCTTAAATTGAATATCAAGTTTTGGTCCATAGAATGCAGCTTCATCATCAGCTTCAACGTAATCTATATTTAAGTGATCTAATATATTTCTCATTATATCTTGAGTATTTTCCCAAGCTTCTGGATTATTTATATATTTTTCAGTGTTATTTGGATCCCATTTTGAGAATCTATAAGAAATATCTCCATCTATTCCTAAAGTACTCATTATGTAATCAATTAGGCTTACAACACCTTTAAATTCTTCTTCTAATTGTTCAGGAGTACATACAATATGACCATCTGCTAAAGTAAATTGTCTAACTCTTATAAGTCCATGCATTTCTCCTGATGATTCGTTTCTAAATAGAGTAGAAGTTTCAGCAAATCTTACAGGAAGATCTCTGTAACTATGTTGCTCTGAATTATAAATTGCATATTGGAATGGGCAAGTCATAGGTCTTAAAGCAAATACTTCATCATCTTTATCTTCATCACCTAAAACGAACATTCCATCTTTATAGTGATCCCAGTGTCCTGAAATTTTATAAAGGTCACTTTTTGCCATTAGAGGAGTTTTAGTTAAAACATAACCTCTTTTTTCTTCTTCATCTTCAACCCATCTTTGAAGAGTTTGAACTATTCTAGCTCCTTTTGGCATTAATAGAGGAAGTCCTTGACCTACATTTTCATCAGTAGTGAATAATTTTAATTCTCTACCAAGTTTATTATGATCTCTTTTTTTAGCTTCTTCCATAGCTTCTATATGAGCTTCTAAATCTTTATTTTTTAAGAATGCAGTTCCATAAATTCTTGAAAGCATTTTATTCTTTTCGTCACCTTTCCAGTAAGCCCCAGCACTTCTTAAAAGTTTTATAGCTTTCATTGGTTTAAGTGACATTATATGTGGTCCTGCACAAAGATCAGTAAAATCTCCTATCTTGTAGAAAGATATTACTTCGTCTTCACCTAAGTCATTTATAAGTTCAACTTTATAAGGTTCATCTTTCATAAGTTCTAAAGCTTCATTTCTTGGAAGTTCAAATCTTTCTATTTCAGGGTTTTCTTTAATTATTTTTTTCATTTCAGCTTCGATTTTAGCTAAATCTTCTGTTGAGAAGGCACCTTCTTTATCAAAATCATAATAAAAACCATTTTCTATTGCTGGTCCTATAGCGATTTTTGTATTTGGGAATAACCTTTTTACAGCATAAGCTAATACATGAGAAGCTGTATGTCTTAAAGCATCTTTTCCTTCTTGTGAGTCAAATGTGCAAAGTTCAAGCTCGCAATCTTCATTTATTGGTTGACGTAAGTCAACAACTTTTCCATCAATTTTAGCACAAAATGTGTTTCTAGCAAGACCTTCGCTAATATTTTTTGCTACTTCTAATACTGATACATCATTTTCAAATTCTTTAATTGATCCATCTTTTAAAGTGATTTTAACCATTTTAAAAAACTCCTTTCTGAAATTTATTTTAAACTTAAATTTAATTACTAAATAAAAAAACTTCGTCTCAAAATTTAGAGACGAAGTATAATATCCGTGGTTCCACTCTAGTTACTCTTAAAAATAAAGAGTCACTTTAATATGTCGTAACGTGACAATTACGGGCTGGATTAGAGCCACTCCGAGGTAGTTTTCAGCTAAGCTTATATAAAAACACTTACAGCTAATGTGTTTTCTCTCTTAATATAAGGGGTTAACTTACTCTTCTCATCAATGCGTTTAATATAAATTTATATAAAATAATTTATCTTAATTATAATCATACAATTTTAAGATGTCAATAAATGCTTTCACAAAGTTCTTCGATTTCTATATTTTGCAATAATTCTTCAGAATAATATGCTTTTCCCATCAATATAAAAATAATTTCCTCTTTTTTATAGCCTTCTTTGTATAATTTTAAGTCTTTTGTCAAACGCTTAATTATATTAGTTGATGCATTTAATATTATACAAAGTTCTTTAAATGAATAAAATCTTTTTGGTAATAGCTTGTATAATTTTTTTTGAAAATTAATTTTATAAAATATATCTGTTTTTAGACAATGATGGGGCCCTTTTTTTCCACGATGATGTTCAGGACATAGATACATATAATTTAGCTCTATATCAAATCCTCCCTCACTTCTATGAACTATATGGTGGATATCGGCTTTTTTATTGCATATTTCACAAAAATACAAATGATTAACCTCCTTAAAGTTTTATGTTATTTACAGAATATTAATATAAATATTTATAAAAATCAAGAATAGAAACAATAAAAAGTAGTATAATATACTATATAGGGTGTATTGTATAGCATATACTTTATAGTATATTATATTGAGATTTATGAGGAAAGGTGATATTTATGAAGGATAATTACAATTCATTCAGTTTTTGGGGCAAAAATGTAAATGATTGCAATGCTGTGAGAGGGCATGCATTCACACATGAAATGCCTAATTCAAAGTCTGTATATATACATGCTTTGATTTTCTCAAATAAAAATGGGATAGAGAGTTTGTATTCATACTTCCCAAATTCCAGAGCCCTTTTAGGTTATCTCCAACATTCATTTATGCAAAAAGCCTTTTATAATTGGGCAAATGGTACAGAAAAATTAATTATGAAAGTACCAGTTTCACCAACAAAAGAATTAATTAATAACTTATATTCTAAAGGTAAAATCACAAAAAAAGAAAAAGAAATTATGAAAGAACAGTATGATGAATTAAGTTATATGTGGGATAAGCCAGAAGATGAAATTTTAAATGAACTTAAAACTTTTACAAGAAAGTTCAATAAAGCTTGGCTTGGAGATAACAGCAAATTTTTGTATATAAAAGTATTTAAAAGAGCTTCAGATTTAGCAGATTTTATAAAAGATTCAGTAATTATGACTGGAAAATGTGAAGAGTTTAAAAATACTATTGGAATTTCAACAGAAGATTTTGTTGAGATATCACATAAAATTTCTCATGATAAAGAAGCAGCTAATGTATTTAGAAAGGTAATACTAGATAAACTAACTGAGGTATTATAAATAAAAAAGTATAGGATAAAACTTAAATTTTATCCTATATTTTATTTGATTAAAGGTATAAATAGGGATTTATGAAAATAAAAATATATTGACATTAATGGTTAGTACTTGTTACAATAAATTAAAAATTAAATAAAGTCTTATCAAGAGTGGTGGAGGGACTGGCCCTTTGAAACCCGGCAACCTACTAAATAATATAGGGAAGACTATAATTTTTCAATGTAATTAATTTTGCATTGGAAATTTGTCATACGATAAATTATTTGGTGTGGTGCTAATTCCAGCAGTTAAATACTGATAGATAAGTGGTGTTTATATAGAGTTTATAAAGCTTCTGATTTCTATCAGAAGCTTTTTTTATTAAAATTAAAGGGGGATTTTAAATTGAAAAATAATAAAACAGGTAGTGTATTGGCATTAATGCCATTATTAGTATTTATAGTTTCATATGTTTCAATATCTTTAATAGCAAAAGATTTTTATGCTGTATCTGTAATAATTCCATTTCTAATTGCAGCAGTTACGGCTTTGATTATGAATAATAAAATTAGTTTTGAGGAAAGATTACATATTTTTTGTAAGGGAGCAGGTAATCCTAATATAATTTTAATGATTTTAATATTTATATTAGCAGGAGCTTTTGCAAGTGTTGCGAAAGCTATGGGTGCAGTTGAATCAACAGTAAATTTAGGACTTTCTGTATTACCTCCAAATCTGTTAATTTCAGGTATATTTATAGTAGCTTGCTTTATAGCTCTTTCTGTAGGGACTTCAATGGGAACTATAGTTGCATTAGTACCAATAGCACTTGGTATATCTGAGAAAACTGGAATTGCGGTTGCTTTAGTGGTTGGCGCAGTAGTAAGTGGAGCTATGTTTGGGGACAATTTATCAATAATATCTGATACAACAATTGCAGCAACAAGAACTCAAGGTTGTGATATGAGAGATAAGTTTAGAATGAATTTTAAGATAGTTCTTCCAGCAGCTATAATTACAGCAATTATTTTTGCTTTTATAACAAGAGGAACACAAGGATTTAGTTTAGGAACTTATGAATATAGCATTATAAAAATAGTTCCTTATATAGGTGTTTTAGTAGCAGCTCTTTTAGGTGTTAATGTTATCTTTGTTTTATCATCAGGTATAATATTAGCCGGTGTTATAGGTATACTTACTTCAAGTTTTGATATAATTGGATTATTTCAAAATTTAGCTACTGGTATTAGTGGGATGAGCGAGCTTATAATAATTTCTTTATTAATATCAGGAATGATAGCTCTTATTGAATACAATGGTGGTATAGAGTATATACTTAACAAAGGAATGAAAAAATTCAAGACAAGAAGAGGAGCGGAGTTTGGAATAGCAGCTCTTACGAGTTTGGTTGATATATGTACAGCAAATAATACTATTGCAATAGTAACAGTTGGACCTATAGCTAAAAATATATCAGATGAATTTGACTTAGAGCCAAAGAGAATTGCAGGAATTATGGATATGTTTTCATGTGTATTCCAAGGAATAATCCCATATGGAGCACAACTTATATCAGCATCATCACTTGCTGGAGTATCTGCATTTCAGATAATGGGGTATTTATATTATCCATATCTTATGGGAATATCAGCTGTAATTGCAATATTTATATATTGGGCAAGAAATAAAGAAGCTAATATTGAAAAAGAAAATTTAAATTTTGTTGATAGTTTATAAATTATTTATATAAAAATATTTATAAAGAAAGAACACTATTTTAAAATAGTGTTCTTTTAATTATTTTAAAGTAACTAAGCATATACTTTGTGATGATATTCCAAGTCCCTCACCAGTAAAACCTAAACCTTCTTCAGTTGTAGCTTTTATATTAATCATATCAAAATCAATATTTAAAGCTTTGGCTATGTTTTTTCTCATTTCTTCTATATGTGGTGCCATTTTAGGTTTTTGAGCAATTATTGTTGAATCGATATTAGTTATTTCATACCCGTTTCTATCTAAAAGTTTCCCTACTTCTGATAATAATTTTATGCTAGAGATTCCTTTGTATTTTGGATCGTTATCTGGAAAATGTGTACCTATATCACCAAGAGCTGTTGCTCCAAGTAGAGAATCCATTATAGCATGAACTAATACATCTGCATCAGAATGCCCAAGTAATCCAAGTTCATAAGGAATATTTACTCCACCAAGTATTAAATCTCTATTTTCTACTAAACGGTGTACATCATAACCTAAGCCTATACGCATATATAATCACCTCTTTGATATTTCTTTTATAAGTTTAGCATAAAAGGATAGTATAAAGAAGTAAAGAAGTTTTATAATTTTTATGCTTAAAAAATATATAAATAATGTATTTTTAACATATATAAATCTTTTATCTTATAATATATTATAAAATATTATGATTATAATATAAATTTTTAAATTCATTTAAAATCAGAATGTATTTATGTATAATTAAGATAGAAAATGATAAAAAACTACAAAAAATATTTTTAAAAGGGGAGAATTGTAATTTGGATATATTTGATAAGAATAAATATAAATTCTCAACTACTCCAAATTTAGTAGAAATAAGTAATAATGTAAACGAACATAGAAAAGAAGAAATATTAAAATTTGAAGAAGAACTTTTTTCTTATAATATTTTAATTAAGGATTTATTTACTTATGTACCAAGTGAAAATGAATTAAATTTAATATTAAATATTGCTTTTTTTATAGTGGGGCAAGTTGAAATTTTAGAATATATAAATAGTCATAAAAAAATACCGTTTAATATGTTATCTAAAAAGGTAAAAAGACATAAGAAAAAATTAATGGAATGGAGCGATTATATAATAGCTTATACTATTATTTTTTCAAATCCTAATTATAAATATTTACAAGACTATTTATCAATTGAAGAAGTTAAAGAAGAAGATAAGAATAAAAATGTGGTTTCTCTTAAGGAAAGAAAAAATAGAAAGAATAAAAAAATAATAATTGAGAAGCTCATAATAGAAAAAAAAGATGGAAATGAAAATAAAGAGGAAATTATAGAAATAAATAATAATGAAAATAATAAAGATGATAAAACAAAAATAGAAAGAGGAATAGTTTTAAAAATATTAAAAAATGGTGTTCTTATACTAACTAGTACAGGAAGGGTTTGTAAGGTTCATAAAGAAGATGGTATAAATATTGGAGAAGAAATTAATTCTGAACCAACAAAAAGAATGAGAGATTTTAAATCATTTATTATTGTTGCTTTAATATTTATTACGGTAGGGGCAGTATTTTTTACTTATAAATATAATACTGTAGATAGAACTATTCTTATAAATACTACATCTAAAGTTAAACTAGAGCTTAATTGTTTTAATAATGTGATAGAAGCGTATTCCCCAACAGATAAAGGTGAGAATATGATTAAAAATTTAGATTTAAATCATGCAAAGCTAGATAATACATTGGAAGGTATTTTAAAATATGCAAAAGAAAATGGTATGTTGCCAGAGAAAGGTGTTTTAATTACTGTAACAGGAGAACCTATAAAATATGGAGCATTAGAAAATACAAGAAGTTATGTAGTTAAAAATAAAATAGATTTAACTATAAACAATGTTGGAAATGAAAGAAGTTTATATAATCATCAAGCAAAAATAAAGGAAGATAAAAATGAAAATTAAAAAAACTAACAACAATAATAGTACAAGAAAAAATAATAATTTAAATAAAAATAAAAATAAAAATAAAAAGATTAGAAATAATGCTTCTATAAATAAATCTAAAAGAAAGAATACTATAAAAGAAAATACTAAAGATGTTATAAAACACTTAGATAGAAGTGAAGAAGTTCGACTAAACAAATATATAAGTGAAACAGGTATATGTTCAAGGAGAGAAGCTGATAAACTTATAGAACTTGGAAAAGTTACTGTTGATGGTAAAGTAGCAGAAATGGGACTTAAGGTTTCTAAAGGGCAGGTTGTTAGAGTTAATGGTAGAATAATTTCAAAAGAAGAAGAATTAGTTTATATAATATTAAATAAGCCAGTTGGAATAACATGCACTACTGAAAAAAAGGTAAAAGGAAATATTGTTGACTTTGTAAATCATAAAAAAAGAATCTTTCCAATAGGAAGGTTAGATAAAGATTCACAAGGATTAATAATGTTAACTAATGATGGTGATATAGTAAATAAAATATTGAGAGCTGGAAATAATCATGAAAAGGAATATATAGTAACTGTTGATAAACCTATAACTGATGAATTCATTTATAAAATGAGTAATGGTGTAAAAATACTTGGAACTATTACTAAAAAATGTTTTGTTAAAAAAGAAGGAGAGAAAACATTTAGAATTATTTTAACTCAAGGTATGAATAGACAGATAAGAAGAATGAGTGAAGCATTAGGATATAATGTTGTTAAGCTTAAAAGAATTAGGATTATGAATGTAAATTTAGATGATCTTAAAATTGGTGAATGGAGAGACTTAACTAAAAAAGAACTTCAAGGAATAAATGATTTAATACAAAAATCTAAGAAGACAAAAGAAGTAGATTTATAAATCTACTTCTTTTTATTATATATTTAAGTTTTATTAATAATAAAATATTTATATAAATTCAAAATATTACTAACATTGTCCACAAAAGGTTGTGGATAACTTGTGATAAAGTTGTTGATATAGCTGTAGATAATTTATTGAAATTTGAAGAATACTAATAAAAAGTTGAATTTTAAAGTATATTATGTAGAAAAAAGGAGTATTTATATGAGAAAACTAAGTATGATAAAGATTTCAATACTAATATTCATAATTTTTTTTATCACAAACTTTGCACAGGGTATGTGGATAACTTGTTTTGGGTATAATAATAAGTTAAATGAGAATAAATTTATTATTGAAAAGAATATAAAAGAGAATAATAAGTGTATAGAAATTAATGTAAGTTATCCACAATTAGTTCCCAATTCGTTAAAGTTAATAAATAATGAAATAAAGGGATGGACTGATGACTGGATTAATGATGTAAAGGGAATATTGAATGATTATAAAAAGGCAGGATATATATGCAATATGCAATATCAATTAATTTCACAATTTTTTATAACTTTAGAGAAAGAGAGTTTAATGAGTTTCTATATAGATTATTATCAATTTACAGGAGGAGCACATGGCATAACAACTAGAAATGCATATACTGTAGATATTGAAAAGGGAGAAAAATTAAAAATAAAAGATTTATTTAAAGATGGATATGATTATAAGTTGTTTATAGACAAAGAAATTAATAGACAAATAGATTTGAATAAAGATAAATATTTTGAAGGTTCAGAAGGTTTTAATGGGATAAATGATGATGTTAAATTTTTTATAAGAGGAGATAATTTAGTTATATATTATGGACAATATGAAATAGCACCATATGCTTCAGGAATTCCAGAGTTTAATATACCTATACAAAAATTTGATGGTAACTTTATATATGATAAAATTAAATAAAGTAAAGAAATAGAGGTGAAATAGGATGGGGGAATTAGAGAAGGTTTTAATAAAGCAAAAAGAGTTTTATAGAAGCAAAAAAACTTTGGACATTGATTTTAGAATACACAATTTAAAAAAATTAAAATCAATCTTAAAAAATAATGAAGATAAAATATTAGAATCCTTGAAAAAGGATTTAAATAAATGTTATTTTGAAGGATATTCTACAGAGCTTGGCATAGTATATGAAGAAATAAATACTATGATAAAAGGTTTAAGGAAATGGAGTAGAAGGGAACGAAAAAGAAGTTCAATAGTATATTTTCCAAGCAAGGCATATGTTTATAAAGAACCTTATGGAGTTTCTTTAATAATAGGTCCTTTTAATTATCCATTTCAATTAACAATTGCTCCTTTAATAGGGTCAATTGCTGGTGGAAATTGTTCTGTTATAAAACCATCAGAAAGATCAAAGCATACATCAATACTTTTAGAAGAAATTATAAATAATAATTTTGATGAAGGATATATAAAAGTTGTTGCCCCAGAAGTGGGAAAAGAAGCCGTATCAGAATTATTATCGCTTAGATTTGATTATATATTTTTTACTGGTAGTGTTACAGTTGGTAAAATTGTAATGGAAGCAGCAGCTAAAAATTTGACACCAGTAACATTAGAACTTGGTGGGAAAAGTCCATGCATTATAGATAAAGATGCAAATTTAAAATTAAGTGCAAAAAGAATAGTTTGGGGAAAACTTTTAAATGCAGGACAAACTTGTGTAGCACCAGATTATTTATTTGTACATAAAGATATAAAAAATGAATTTTTAAAATTATTAGTTCATGAAATAAAAAAACAATATGGAGAAAATATAAAAAATAATGAAGAATATCCAAAGATAATAACAAAAGATGATGTCATTAGATTAACTTCATATTTAAATGAAGGTAATATATATTATGGTGGAAATTTTAATATAGAAGAGAGATTTATTGAACCTATCATATTGACTAATATTAATGAAAATAGCAAAGTAATGTCTAATGAAATATTTGGACCTATTTTTCCTATACTTGAATTTAATGATTTAAGTTATGTTATAGATTTTATAAATAATAGAGAAAAGCCATTATCACTTTATTATTTTTCAGAAGATAAAAATAAAATAAACTATGTAATTAAGAGTACAACATCTGGTGGTGCAACAATAAATGATACTGTAATACAAGTGGCGTCAACATATATTCCTTTTGGAGGAGTTGGTAATAGTGGTATTGGAGAGTATCATGGTAAAGTAAGTTTTGAAACTTTTACTCATAGAAAATCAGTAGTCCATAGAGGTACATTTATTGAATTACCATTTAGATTTGCACCATTTAAGAATAAATTAAAGCTTGTTAAGAAGTTAATGAAATAAAAAAAACTCCAACCTAAAATTGGTTGGAGTTTTTTTATATGGTAGCTTCTTTGCTATCTTCTTTAGAATTTTGTTTTGTAAAGGATTCTTTAAATACTTTAATACCTTGTATTATAACTGTAGGTAAGAAAGCTAAAAGATAAATAAGCCCTATTTGAGTTACATTAAGTGGAGCTATTTCAAATAACTTTTGTAGTGGTTTAACAAATAAAACTAAGTTTAGAAGAATAGCACCTGTTAAAAAAGCATATATGCTATATTTATTAGTAGTTAAACCAAGTTTAAATATTGAAGATTTACTACGACAGTTAAATCCATGAAATAATCTAGCCAAGCATAATGTAGAGAATGCCATTGTAGCACCAATAGCGGCACTAGATTCAAGTCCAATATGGAATGAAATTATAGTAAATATTGCTATAATTAAACCTTCTATTACTATGTCAGTAATAAAACTTTTATTTAATATGGATTCTTTACTATTTCTTGGTTTTTCTTTTAAAAGATCTTTAGTTGGGTTTTCTACACCAATTGCAATAGCTGGCAAACTATCTGTTAAAAGATTAATAAACAATAAATGAACTGGCATAAATGGTACAGGAAGTGCCATTATTGATGCATAAAGTACAGCTAGTATACCAGAAGTATTACCAGATAATAAGAACTTAATTGAGTTTTTTATGTTTGCATAAACATTTCTTCCGTTTGTAACAGCTTTAATTATAGTTGCAAAGTTATCATCAGTAAGTATCATAGACGCTGCATCTTTTGATACCTCAGTTCCAGTAATCCCCATTGCAATACCTATGTCAGCTTGTTTAAGTGCAGGAGCATCATTAACTCCATCACCAGTCATAGCTACTATATTACCTTTATTTTGCCAAGCATTAACTATTCTAATTTTATGCTCTGGTGAAACTCTAGCATAAACAGATATATGATCAAGTCTTCTTGATAATTCTTCATCATCCATTTTATCAAGTTCAAGTCCTGTTATAGCCATATCACCATCTTGCAATATACCAATTTGTTTTGCAATTGCAGAAGCAGTAATCTTATGATCTCCTGTAATCATAATTGGTTTTATACCAGCAGTTAAGCAGTCTTTTACAGCTTCGGCAGATTCTATTCTTGGAGGATCAATCATTGATATTAATCCTAAGAATGTATAGTTTTTTTCATCATCTAAAGTTAAATCGCGAACTTCAGGAAGTTCTCTGTAAGCAAAAGCTAAAACTCTTAATCCGTTTTGTGAAAGTTCCATATTAGTATCTATTATATTTTGCTTATCTTTTTCTGTAATAGGTTTTATTCCCTTAGAAGTTTTAATGGAAGTAATTCTATTTAAAAGTACATCGACAGCACCTTTAGTGAACATTATAGTATTACCACTAATCTCATGAACAGTACTCATAAGTTTCCTATCTGAATCAAAAGGTAATTCTTTTAACCTTTCAAATTCAGATCTTATATCAGTTTCTTTTAAGTTATATAAGTGAGCAAGATTTACTAAAGCAACTTCAGTTGGATCGCCTAGCTCTTGGCCATCTATACATGTTGAATCATTACATAAAATAGCACCATTTAAAAGATATTGTTCTACTTCATTTGATAAATCAAGTTTTTCAGAAGGAATAAGTTTTTCATCAACATATATTTGTTTTGTAGTCATTTTATTTTGTGTTAAAGTACCAGTTTTATCTGAGCAGATAATTGAAACAGAACCTAAACCTTCAACAGCTTTAAGTGATTTAATTATTGCATTTTCTTTTGCCATTTTTTGAGTACCTATAGCTAGTACAATTGTTACTATTGAACTTAAAGCTTCTGGAATAGCAGCAACTGCAAGAGCGACAGCAAACATTAATGAATCAAGTATTGGTGTATTTCTATAAACGCTTAAACAAAATACTACTGCACAAATAATAAGTATTATTATTGCTAATTTTTTTGAAAAGTCATCTAAGCTAATTTGTAAAGGTGTTTTCTTTTCTTGAGTTTGTTCCATAAGTGTAGCAATTTTACCAAGTTCAGAATTCATTCCAGTGGCAGTAACAATTACTAAAGCACGTCCATAAGTAACTAATGAACTAGAGAAAACCATATTTTTTTGATCACCTAAAGCAAGCTCGTCCTTATTTATGCAATCAGAAGTTTTTGTAACACTTTCTGATTCACCAGTTAAGGCACTTTCATTAACTTGGAGTGAATAATTTTCAATAATTCTACCATCAGCAACAACTAAGTCCCCAGCTTCTAGTATTAAAATATCACCAGGAACTATATCTTTTGAAGGAATTTCAGTTTTAATTCCATTTCTAATTACCTTAGCAGTAGGAGCAGATAGAGCTTTTAAACTATTTAAGGATTGTTCAGCTTTAATGTGCTGAATAGTTCCAAGTATTGAGTTTAAAATAATAACTGCAAAGATTACTATAGTACTTTCAATATTACCAGTTGTCATGGATACTATACCTGCAATTATAAGAATTATTACAAGTAAGTCTTTAAATTGTTCAAAGAAAACTTGAATTGTACTTTTTTTCTTCTTTTCATTTAAAGCATTATAGCCATATTTTTCTCTTTTAGCCTTAACTTCATTGTCAGTTAATCCTTCGGTTGTAGTACCAAAGTTTTTTAAAACTTCATTAGCTGGCTTGTTAAAAAATTGTTTCATAAAAATTTCTCCTTTCAAAATATAATATTTAATACAAAAAAAAGAGACTTTTAATATAAATCATAAGTTTATGATTTATATTAAAAGTCTCGTAACCACTAGGGTATATAACACCAGGTATAAATAATACCGCGTTTGTTGACGTTATATTTTAAACTACTCCCTTTTAAGACGCTTATTAATTTATTAACTTAAGGATAATACTTACAACTTTAAAAGTCAACAATATAGAAAGAAGTTTCATTGTTAAATGTATGTAAAAATTAATATATAAATAAACTTATAATTTTAAATATATAAATAAAAATAAGTTATTTTTCGCTAGATTTAAGTTCTTTATTTAAGAAGTATGAAATAATAGTTCTAATAATAACTATTGAAGCCAATACTAATATATCTTGAATAGATGGATTTAATATTGATTCAATTATGTCTGCACATATTAAAATTTCAAGTCCTAATAAAATGTAAGTTCCTAAATAATTTTTAATTGTTGTAATTTTTTTTACTGTATCAAGTCTATCATTAGTTTTTAATTCTAATTTTACAAATGCAATAAAAGCTAGAATAACTCCCCATACAATAATAATTACTGAGCAGCTATTTAATATAAAAGTTAATATTTTTAATATTTCTTTAAGCAAAGAGTACCACCTCCTTTTAAAATAAATTATTAAAAAGTTATTTTATTATATTTTAATAATATTCTTAGATTTTTATTTTGATATTATTTATATTTTTAAAGTCATATGATTAAATTATTAGAATCATTACTTTTAAATTTAATTTTACTTTCTTCTTTTCTTTAGAAATTTTTTGTATAAGATATATATACAAAAAATAATAATTAATACTACTATAATAAAACTATAGTCTTTAAGTATTTTACTAATAAGTTGTGTATTTTCTCCAAGAAAATATCCTATAACTATCAATAAAGTATTCCATAAAATTATTCCACCTAATGAATATAAAATAAAATGTATAATATTAAATTTTAATGTTCCAACAACTAGCGATATATAAGTTCTTGTAAGTGGAACTAAACGAGTTAAAAATACAGATGATTTTTGATATTTTATTATAAAATGATTTATTTTACTTATACTTTTTCTTGAACTTGGAAATTTTCTTTGTAAAGATTCTATTATTAATGAACCACCAAAGTATCCTATAGCATAACAAGTGAGAGAACCTAATATTCCTCCAAGTACACTAACAAATATAGCACCAATTAATGAAATTTTTCCAGTAGCTGCAAGTAATCCTACAAAAGGAAGTAATACTTCACTTGGTAATGGAAGGCAAGCATATTCTAAAAATACTGCTATAAATACTCCCATATAACCGAAGTTACCTACTAAAGAAACAATAATATCTACAAAGTTATTTAAAAAATTCATAGCTAAATCCTCCATATATATATTATGAAAAGTATAGCCTTTATATGTTAAAAATATGTTTTATTAAAGTTAAATTTAAGTATTATAGCAATGAAAAAGTTTTATTGCACAAAGTAATAAAAAATAACATAGAATACACTATAGTATTACATGGAGTTGAAAAGGTGTGATATACGGGCTTATTTTAGCTGGTGGAAAGGGGAGTAGACTTTATCCGTTGTCAAGAACAGAGAATCCTAAGCAGTTTCTTAAAGTAATAAACGATAAAAGCTTCTTAGAAAATACTGTTGATAGAATAACTCCTCTAATAGAAAAAAATAATATTTACGTAGTTACAAATCAAGATTATAAAGAAAAGATAGCTGAAGAACTTAAATGTATAAAGAGAGAAAATATTATTACAGAACCTATGAATAAAGAAACTGCTACATGTATAGGACTTTCAGCAGTTAAGTTATTAAAAAAAGATAGAGATGCAGTAATGATAGTTTTACCATCAGATCACTATATAGAAAATGAAAAAGAATATATAGAGACTCTTGCCCAAGCTGTTGAATTAGCAAATAGGAGAAGATGTATAGTAACCTTAGGGATATATCCAACAAGACCAGAAACTGGTTACGGATATATTGAAATGGGCAATAAAATTAATGGCAATAGACCAGCATATAAGGTAGCTAGATTTACTGAAAAACCTAATATGGAAGTTGCAAAGGATTTTATATATAAAGGAACTTATTTGTGGAATTCTGGAATGTTTATATTTAGAGCTGATGTAATAATAAGGGAAATAGAAAAATATCTTCCATTAATGCATAAGCCTTTAATGGAAATATATAAGTATATAGGAGAAGAAAATGAAGAAGAAGTAATAAAGGAACAATATAAGCTTATAGATGGTATATCCATAGATTTTGGAGTTATGCAAAAAACTAGAAAAGCTTATGTTATAAAGTGTGATTTTACATGGGATGATATAGGTAGTTTTAGTGCTTTAAGTAGATTTTTAGAGAAACAAAATAGTAATTCAGTATCTGAAAATGTATATTTAGAAGAATGTGAGAATTGTTCTGTATTTGGTAAAAAAAGCTTAATAATAGGATTAGGTGTAAAAGATATTGTGATAGTTGATGCAGGTGATGTATTGCTTGTTATGAATAGGGAAAAAGATCAGGAAATAAAACATCTTTTAAATAAACTTGAAGGCAAAAAAGATTATAAAAAGTATTTATAAAATATAAAAGAAGGTATAAAAGCCTTCTTTTATTTATGTAATTTAAAATGGATATAAAGTTTATAAATACATAATAAAAATGTTTTGAAAAATGGTTATTTATATTATAAAATTATTTTACAATGTAATTTAATTACATAAAATTTTAAGGGTATGGGAGAAGAAAAGATGGGGAAATTATTTTTATTTGTATTCTTAGTAGGAATATTTATAGTAAACTTATTAATTAATATAAATAATGATTCAGTTTACTTAAACAAAAATATATAAGAGATGATAATTGTTTTTAGAGCGAAGATTCATATTTAACTCATTTGAATCTTCGCTTTTTGTTTTATAAATGTAAATTAATGAAAATTATAAACCAATAATTTGAAAAATATTTTCTTTAAGTGAAAATATTTTTTAAAAAACTATTGAAAAATATTAAGAAAATGATTACAATGTAAATATAAAAGAAAAAAATTTTCAGAAAAGGTGATTAGATGTTAGATGTAGTTAAGGGGAAATTAATAGTATCTTGCCAGGCGTTAGTGGACGAGCCTTTACATAGTTCGTTTATTATGGGAAGAATGGCTAAGGCTGCAAAAGAAGGTGGGGCAGTAGGTATAAGAGCACAAGGAGTTAATGATATTAATGAAATAAAAAAGGTAACAGGGCTACCTGTTATTGGAATAATTAAAGTAAACTATAATGACTCAGATATTTATATAACACCTACTAAAAAAGAAATCGATGATCTTCTTACCACTGAATGTGAAATGATAGCATTAGATGCAACGGGAAGAAGAAGACCAAATGATGAAAAACTTAAGGATTTAGTAGATTATATACATGAAAATAATAGATTAGCTATGGCAGATATATCAACATTAGAAGAAGGTGTAGAAGCAGAAAAACTTGGATTTGATTGTGTTTCAACAACACTTTCTGGATATACACCATATTCAACACAAAGTGATGAAGCAGACTTTGAATTATTAAAGAAGTTGGTAAAAACAGTAAATATTCCTGTTATTTGTGAAGGGAAAATAAATACACCAGAAGATTTGAGACAAGCTTTTGATTTAGGAGCACACTCAGCTGTAGTTGGCGGTGCAATAACAAGACCGCAACAAATAACTAGAAGATTTACAAATGTTTTAAAATAAATAATTTTAAAAAGGTTTTATTGGGAGGTTTTATATTATGAAAGGTATTTATTCAGCTTTATTAGTTTCATTCGATAAGGAAGGAAATATAAATGAAAAGGGATTAAGAGAAATAATTAGACATAATATTGATGTATGTAAAATTGATGGTCTTTATGTTGGGGGAAGTACTGGTGAAAACTTTATGCTTTCAACTGATGAAAAGAAAAGAATATTTGAAATAGCTATGGATGAAGCGAAAGGACAAGTTAAACTGATTGCTCAGGTAGGTTCAGTTAATTTAAAGGAAGCAGTTGAACTTGCAAAATTTACAACTGACTTAGGATATGACGCAATATCAGCAGTTACACCATTCTATTATAAATTTGATTTCAAGGAAATTAAACATTATTATGAAACAATAATAAATTCAGTTGATAATAAACTTATTATATATTCAATACCATTTTTAACAGGTGTAAATATGTCAATAGATCAATTTGCAGAGCTTTTTGAAAATGAGAAGATAATAGGTGTTAAATTCACAGCAGCAGACTTCTATTTATTAGAGCGTATGAGAAAGGCATTCCCAGATAAATTAATTTTTGCAGGATTTGATGAGATGATGTTGCCAGCAACAGTATTAGGAGTTGATGGGGCTATAGGTTCAACATTTAATGTTAATGGAGTTCGTGCAAGACAAATTTTTGAAGCTGCACAAAAGGGTGATATAAAAACTGCATTAGAAGTTCAACATGTAACTAATGATTTAATTACAGATATATTAAATAATGGATTATATCAAACAATTAAATTAATTTTACAAGAGCAAGGTGTAGATGCAGGATATTGCAGACAACCAATGAAAGAAGCAACAGAAGAAATGATTGAAAAGGCAAAGGAAATAAATAAGAAATACTTTTAATTTTTAGTAATTAAAATAAAACTTCATAACTTAACTAATTAATTAGTTAAGTTATGAAGTCAAAAAAGCAAAAGGGGAGAAAATGAGATGCAAGGTTTTACAAAGATTGACTTAGTTGTTTTAGTTGTTTATTTAGGACTTGTGTTATTTGCTGGATTAAAGTTTTCAAAGAAAGAAATGAAAGGAAAGGAATTCTTTAGAGGTGATGGAACAATTCCTTGGTGGGTTACTTCAGTTTCAATATTTGCAACTCTTTTAAGTCCAATTTCATTTTTATCTTTAGCAGGTAACTCTTATAAAGGTACATGGATAATGTGGTTTGCTCAATTAGGTATGTTTGTAGCTGTACCGCTTACAATAAGATATTTCTTACCAGTTTATAGTAGATTAGATATTGATACAGCGTATGAATATTTAGAAATAAGATATAAAGATAAAGGGCTTAGAATTCTTGGTGCTATAATGTTTATTATTTATCAAGTTGGACGTATGGCAATAATTATGTATTTACCATCAATGGTTTTAGCTAATCTTACAGGAATAAACGTTAATGTACTTATCATTGCAATGGGTGTTATTGCAATAATTTATTCATACACAGGTGGATTAAAGTCAGTATTATGGACAGATTTTATTCAAGGTTGTGTACTTATAGCAGGTATTATATTTTCATTAATATTCTTAGTTTCAACAATTAACGGTGGTTTTGGAGCAGTTATGGGAGAATTAACTGAAGGTGGAAAATTCTTAGCTTCAAATGAACCAATATTCGATCCAAATATATTAAAGACAAGTGTATTCTTATTAATTGTTGGTGGAGGTTTAAATACTTTTTCATCATATATTTCAAGTCAAGATATAGTGCAAAGGTTTACAACAACTACTGATATAAAACAATTAAAGAAAATGACTTATGGAAACTTAATTTTATCATTAGTAGTAGCAACTATATTCTATTTAATTGGAACAGCATTATTTGTATTCTATAAACAAAATCCTGAATTATTACAAACAGCTCAACAAGATCAAATATTTGCTTCATATATAGCATATCAATTACCTGTTGGTATTACTGGTATTGTACTTGCAGCAATTTATGCAGCAGCTCAATCAACACTTTCAACTGGATTAAACTCAGTTGCAACAAGCTGGACTTTAGATATTCAAAAATATATATCAAAAGATATGTCAATGGAAAAACAAACAAAGCTTGCTCAATATATATCACTTGGTGTTGGTATAGCTTCAATAGGTATGTCAATTATGCTTGCAAATGGAGGAGTTAAATCAGCTTATGAATGGTTTAATGGATTTATGGGACTTGTACTTGGAGTTTTAGCAGGAATATTTGTATTAGGTATATTCTTTAGAAAAGCAACAAAAGCAGGAGCGTATGCTGGATTTATAGCATCAGCAGTAGCTGTTGTAGTATGTAAATACGGTGGATTTGATGTAAGTATATGGTCATATTCAATTATTTCAATTGGTGTATCTGTAATAGTTGGAATGATAGTATCATTAATGACTCAATCACAAGTTGTTGATGAAAAAACTCAAAGAGAAGCTACAGTTTACTATAAAGAAAAGGATAAAGAAGAAAAAAATAGAGAAGCAGCTTTATCATAAATTTAAATTTAATTTCTTTATATTTAGGAGGAAATGAAATGATATTCGGAAATTTAAAGGATATAGAAAGATATGGATTTTTAGAAAATCTTGTTAAGGAAGCACTATTACATGCTAAAGAGAATAATGTTATAAATTATGAGGCTGGTAGTCATGAAATTGATGGAAAAAAACTTTTCTTAAATAGAGTTAATTATACTACCAAAAATAAAGAAGAGAGATTTTGGGAAGGACATAAAAAATATATAGATGTTCATGTAGTGTTTGAGGGAAAAGAAAGAATAAATTTAAATTTTAAAGATAATTTAAGTTTTAAAAAGTATGTTGAAGAAGACGATTTCCTTGAATTTGAAGGAGATGAGAATTCTACAGTAGTTCTTGAAAAAGATGACTTTTTAATATGCTATCCAGAGGATATTCATATGACCTGTTTAAAAGCAGATGAAAAAGAAAGCAATGTTAAAAAGGCAATTTATAAGGTGATATTATAAGTTTAAATATTTAGGTCTTTATATACCCTGTAGCACGTTAAAGTGCTATAGGGTATTAAGCTATTTAAAATTAAAAGGAGAGAATGATATGAATAAGCCTTTAATTGATGTATTTTTTTTAATAGGACAAAGTAATGCTCTTGGAATGGGAGATACAAATTATGCAATAACTCCAAATGGTAAATGTTTTGAGTACATTGAAGTAGATGAAATTATACCAATGAGAAAATTTTTAGAGTTATCTAGGGGAAATGGAACTATTGCACAAAATTTTTCTGTTAAGTGGAATGAATTAACAGATAATTACGTATGTTTTATACATAGTGCTGTAGATGGTTCTATGATAAAAAACTGGGGGCATGATAGATACAGTTATTTAATGAATGCATTAGATAAATATAAGGCTGGTATTGAAAAATTAAAAAAAATCTACACAATAAATAATCAAAGTGCTATTTGGATTCAAGGTGAAAGTGATGCTAAATATGGTGCGGATCCTTTATATTATAGAGAAAAATTAAAAGGATTAGTAAAAGATTTGGAGAATATAGGTATTGAAAAAGTATTTGTAAGTCTTACGGGATATTGGGAAGGTGTTGATGATAAAAGAGTTTACAATATTGCAGCTACACAAATTATTACTGCAGAAGAATGTGAAGATTTAATTGTAGCATCAAATTTAGCATTATCATTTAGAGAAAGAAATCTTTTAATTGATGAAGTACATTACTCACAAGAAGCTTTGAATGAACTTGGAGAAGAATTAGCTAATAATATTTATAACTATTATTATGGAGATAAACAACTTAACTTTAAATATAAAATAGATTTAGAAAAAAATAAAAAATATATAAAAGAATTAATTAATTTATATGAGAATTTGTAGAGGTGATTTTTATGAGATTATTTGCTGGAATAGATATTGGAGGAACTAATATTAAATATGGAATTATAAATGAAAATGGTGATATATTAGAATCTTCAGAGAGACCAACAGAAGCTTATAAAGGTGGTATTAGTATAATAGATAAAGTCAAAGAGATAATTCATGGATTTAAAGAAAGTTATAATATAGATGGTATATGTGTATCAACTGCAGGAATGGTATGTCCTAAAGAAGGTAAAATATTATATGCAGGACCTACTATTCCAAATTATATTGGAGTTGAAATTAAAAAAATCTTAGAAGAAGAATTTGAAATTCCTTGTACTGTTGAAAATGATGTTAACAGTGCTGCTCTTGGAGAACTTTGGCTTGGAGCTGGAAAAGGTAAAAAGTCAATGGTTTGTATAACTGTTGGAACAGGAATTGGTGGAGCAGTTGTATTAGATGGAAAAGTTGTACATGGATTTACTAATTCAGCAGGAGAGATAGGATATATGATAGTTGATGGAGAAGAAATTCAAAAGGTTGCATCAACAACTGCGTTGGTAAATAGTGTAGCTAAGAAAAAAGGAATAGATTCTTCAAAATTAAATGGAAAAGAAATAGTTAAAGGTTATGAAAATGGTGATGCTATTTGTATTGAAGAAATAGAAAAAATTGCTGATATAATAGCACATGGAATATCTAATGTAGTATATTTATTTAATCCAGAGGTTGTAGTTTTAGGTGGAGGAATTATGGCTAGAGAAGATATTTTAAGACCTTTAATAGAAAATTATTTAAAGAAATATTTAATACAATCAGTTTATGAAAATACTAATATACAATTTGCTAAGCTTAAAAATACAGCGGGTATGGTTGGAGCAGTTTATAATTTTAAAAATTACGTATAAATAAACATGATATAAAGAAGCTAAATAGAATTATTTAGTTCCTTTATATAACTATGCTCATATTCGATAATAAACTATAATAATTAATATATCTAATTATGATAATATTATTATGTAAAAAATTAATAAAAATAAAACTTAATTGTAAATTTTATGCATATTTTGTAATGATATTACTAATGATGATATACTTGTTATAAGTGTTAAGCGAAATAAATATTAAAAGAGGTATATCAAATATGGGAATATTAAGTCAATTAGAAAAGCCTAAATTTAGAGCGACAAAGTCAGATAAAGCATTAATTGAATATATAAAGACGGATTTAGATAATTTTATATATAAATCAATATCAGTAATAGCAAGTGAATCTAATGTTGGAGAAGCAACTATAACTAGATTTACAAAGAAAATGGGCTTTAGTGGATTTCAAGATTTTAAGGTTACTTTAGCTAAAGAGTTATCTGTAAAGAAAAATACTAGTGCTATAAGCTCACATGTTCATAAAGATGAAGGAGTTATAGAAACCGCAAATAAGCTTTTAAAATCAACCATTGATATATTAGAAGGAACTACAGAAAAAATTAATTCAAATACGATAAATTTATGTAAGAATTTAATAATGAATTCTAAAAGAATTTATTTTGTAGGAATAGGATATTCAGGGGTTGTAGCTACAGATATAAATTATAAGTTTATGAGAATTGGATTTAATAGTACTCCTATAACAGATAGTCATACAATGGTTATAATGTCTTCAATTATGAATAGTGATGATGCAATAATAGCTGTATCTCATTCTGGAGTAACAAAGGAAATAGTTAAAACAGTTCAGCAAGCAAAGGAGAATGGGGTTAAAATAATTACATTAACAGAGGATACTGATAATCCTTTAAGAAGACTTGCAGATTATGAGCTTACTTATGTATCTGGTGAAACTATTCTTGAAACAGGATCAATATCATCAAAAATACCACAAATATTTTTGTTAGACTTAGTTTATACTGAAGTTATAAAAGAAATGTTTAATGAGGCTGTTGAAAGAAAGGTTAAAACAACAAATGCTATTGAAGTATATAATGATAGCATTTAATTAAAGATTTATAATTTTATTAAACTACTATAAATACTTTTTTAAGTAAAATAGTAGTTTTTTTATTTGAATAATTTCAATAATGTGGTAATATTTAAATTAAATGTATTAAATTCAAAAAACTTTAATTGAATTGTAATAATAAATTAGTAATATTAATATTACTTTTCTATACAATAAGTATGAGGGCTTTTTTGGAATGATATTATATTTATTAACATTAAGACCAAAATAATAATATATATTTTAATTAAGCTTTGTAGTAGCATATAAATAAATAATTTTTTAAAGGAAGCGATGTTTAAATGATGATGAATAATCATAAAATGATAGCAGACTATATATTAGATAATATGAGAGAAGATAGATTACATTTAATAAATAGAAAGAGATTTATATGGGGAAATATAAAACCAGATTGTGCCTCAAGATATAAGTTTAAAAAACATTATTATGATGAAAGTATAGATATGATACTTGAGATGATTGATAGATTATCATCTCTTACAGTAACAGATATTATGAATGACAGTAGTGTTGGAAAGTTTAGTGGGGTTTTAGGGGTTGTATGTCACTTCTTAACTGATTATTATTGTTTACCTCATTATGAAAGATGGGAATTCAAAAATTCAATGAAACCTCATGTTTTATACGAAAGAGAACTTTCTAAGGTTTCTAAAAATTATGAAATAAATGTAATTAAAAATAATAGATTAAATAGAGGCAATGTAAAACAATTTATAGAAGAAACTTTAGAGCTATATAGATTTGAAGAAAGCTATGAAAATGACTTAAACTTTGCATATTATGTATGTACTAATGTAGTTAATATGATTATAGAATCCGTAGTAGCAAATGAGCAAAGAAGAGAATTAGCAATGTAAAATTAATATGGATATAGATTATATATGTGTAATATACATATACAGTCTATATCCTTTTTTAGTGACATAAACTTTTTTATGTAAGTATATTAATATAATTTATAAAAATGTTAATTATAAATTTAAAAATAATTCTTAGTAAAATGGTTGCATATTTGAAAATAAAATCATATAATGAACATATGAACAATCACTCATATATAAGGGGGAATTTTATGCAAGAAGTTTATATGGATAAATGTTCAGCTAATATAACACATCCAGACGGAATCGAATATGTAAGAGAGAGACTACCTAAGGAAGAAACTTTATATGATTTAGCAGAACTTTTTAAAGTTTTTGGAGATACAACAAGAATTAAAATAATATGTGCACTTTATGAAAGGGAGCTGTGTGTTTGTGATATAGCAACACTTTTAAATATGACTCAATCAGCAGTATCACATCAATTAAGAACTTTAAAAGCAGCAAGGCTTGTTAAGTTTAGGAGAGAAGGTAAATCAGTTTTTTATTCATTAGATGATGAGCATATTATGAGAATATTTAATGAAGGATTAAATCACGTTAATGAATAAAAGGAGGGATCATATATGGAAAGTAAAAGATTAAAATTATCTTTAAATGGCTTAGATTGTGCAAATTGTGCAGGTAAAATAGAAAGTATAGTAAGCGAATTTCCAGAAGTGAAAGAAGCAAGTTTAAACTTTTCATTTAAATTATTAATAGTAAAATATGATGAGAATTTTACTGAAAGTTATATGATAGATAAGATAAGAAAGGTTGTTAAAGATTTAGAACCGCATGTTGAAGTAGTTAAATATTCAATTAATCAATCTAATTCTAAGTTTAGAAATTCATTATCTATTTGTACTGATGCTTGTTGTACTACAGATAGCACTTATAGTGAACATCATCACAGTGATGAAATGAATAAAAGTGAACAAGAGGGTATACCTAAAAAAGAAGAAAATAAAATAATAGTTTTTTTAAAAGAAAATTTTAGGCTTATATTTGGTATAGTATTTTTTGTAATTGGAATGATATTTGATGAAAATATACCTTTACTTTTAATTTCATATATATTAGTAGGAAGTGAAGTTTTATTAAGTGCATTTAAAAATATTATAAGAGGTAAAATATTTGATGAAAACTTTCTAATGAGTATAGCAACAATAGGTGCTATAGCAATAGGACAATATCCTGAAGGTGTCGCAGTTATGCTTTTTTATGAAATAGGAGAATTATTCCAAGGCTATGCTGTAAATAGATCAAGAAAATCTATATCAGAACTTATGGATATAAAAGCTGAATATGCTAATTTAGAAAGAGATAATAAAATTGTACAAGTATCACCAGAGGGTGTGAGTATTGGAGATATTATAGTTATAAAACCTGGTGAAAGAGTTCCTCTTGATGGAATAATATTATCTGGAAAAACTTTAATAGATTCATCAGCACTTACAGGTGAATCAGTACCAATAAGCAAAACAAAAGGGGATGAACTTTTAGCAGGTTCTATAAATAATACTGGAACTATAAAAGTTAAAGTAACAAAGGTATTTGAAGATTCAACTGTAGCAAGAATATTAGAACTTGTTCAAAATGCAAGTAGTAAAAAAGCTTCAACAGAAAAGTTTATAACAAAATTTGCTAGGTATTATACTCCGATTGTAGTATTTTCTGCTGTAGCATTAGCTATAATACCACCATTATTAACAGGAGATAGTTTTGATGAATGGTTATATAGAGCATTAATATTTTTAGTTGTTTCTTGTCCTTGTGCGTTAGTTGTGTCAGTTCCTTTAGGATTATTTGCAGGAATAGGTGGAGCTTCAAAAAAAGGAATATTAATTAAAGGTGGAAATTATTTAGAAGCACTTAAAGATGTTGACATAGTTATATTTGATAAAACAGGTACTTTAACAAAAGGTGTATTTAAAGTAACAAAAATAAATAATATAGATATATCAAAATCTGATCTTTTAAAGTATGCAGCAACTTGTGAAAAATTTTCTAATCATCCAATAGCTAAATCAATTGTTGATGAGTATAAATTATCAAGTAATAGTGATATAGATGATAATGTAATTGAAAGACAAGAAGAAGTTTCAGGTAAAGGTGTAATAGTTAGAGCTTACAATAAAAATATACTAGTTGGTAATAAAAAGCTTATGAAATTAAATGGTATTGACGTTCCAGAGGTTAATGAAATAGGAACTATAGTATATGTTTCAATAGATAATGAATATAAAGGTAATATAATTATTTCAGATCAAATAAAAGATGATGCAAAGAGTGCTATAGATAATCTTAAATTAATTGGTGTAAATAAAATAGTTATGTTAACTGGAGATAGTAAAAAGGTTGCAGATAAAGTTTCAAATGAGTTAGGAATAACAGAATATTATTCAGAATTATTACCAGATAATAAAGTTGAAAAAGTTGAAGAAATATTAAAGAGTAAAAAGACAGGAAAACTTGCATTTGTTGGAGATGGTATAAATGATGCCCCTGTACTTGCAAGAGCAGATGTTGGAGTAGCTATGGGAGGAATAGGTTCAGATGCTGCTATAGAAGCTGCAGATGTTGTTCTTATGAAAGATGAACCTTCAACATTAGTGGATTCAATTAAGATAGCAAGAAAGACTAATAAAATATTATGGCAAAATATAATATTTTCATTAGGTGTAAAAATATTAGTATTAGTACTTGCCACTCTTGGAGATGCAAATATGTGGGAAGCAGTATTTGCAGATGTAGGTGTAACATTAATTGCAGTATTAAATTCAATGAGAGCACTTAGATTATAAAATTTAAAAGTATTTAAAAGACTTTTAAAAATATATTTTGTTTAATATAAAATTAGCGTAAAGTTATGATATTTATATTGTAGTTTTACGCTAATTATTAATTTATATAAATATATTTTTTTGTAAATAATATTAAACACTTTGATTTATAAAAGATTATGAATTATAATATGTGTTACGAAATTATAAATTACAAATATTATTAAAAATAAGAAATTATATTTTAGTATCTATATATAAATTATGCCTAAAAAAATATTATATCCTATCTAATCCTTTAAATACAGGTAATTCCATTGACAAAGGTAGAAAAGAAAAGTATAATCTACTACGGTAAATCTTTCAGGCAAAACAAGATGGGTAGCATACAGGAATTTTTCCTGTTGTAGAGTTTAAAACTTTACATCTTATTCAAGCAAAGTTTATATATAAGATGGGCGTCTTATATATAAACTTTATTTTTTATAATAAAATTGGATTATTTTAATTAAATTATGGTAATATATATAATGATAGTTAAAAATTTAACTCTCAATTATAGAGTTTTATATAATTATGTTTAATCAAATATAAAAATTAATAAGGAGATACGTATGGAAAAAAAGAAATCTATTTCTATGGCTGTGATTAAGAGACTGCCTAAATATCACAGATATTTAAATGAATTATTAAAAAATGATGTAGACAGAATATCTTCAAAGGAATTAGGAGAAAAAATAGGCTTTACAGCTTCTCAAATACGTCAAGATTTAAACTGTTTTGGTGATTTTGGACAACAAGGATATGGATATAATGTACGTGAATTAGCAAGTCAAATAAGTACTATATTGGGATTGGATAAAGAGTATAATGCAGTAATAATTGGTGCTGGTAATATAGGTCAAGCAATAGCCAACTATACTAGATTTAGTAAAATGAACTTTAAGTTAAAGGCTATATTTGATGCTAATCCTAAATTACTTGGAATGAGAATAAGAGATGTTGAAATACAGGATATTGACAACTTAGAAGGGTTTTTAAAAGATAACAAAATAGACGTTGGAGTAATATGTGTACCTAAAATTAATGCACAAAGAGTTTGTGATACTTTAGTCGAAGGTGATGTAAAAGGAATATGGAATTTTGCACCTGTAGATTTAATTGTTCCAGAAAATATAACTGTTGAAAATGTACATTTAAGTGAAAGTTTATTAACTTTAATATATTTATTACATGATAAGAATAATAAATAATAGCTTTAAAGCTAGATAAAATAAGAGGTTTTGAGGAATTGTAAAAAAATACACAAAATTTTAGAATGATATTGCAAAAAATTTAACAAAGTATTATAATTGTAATTGAAGTTGAGAGACTTCAATTATTTTTTAGTTAGATTTGTTAATATTATAACAAACAATTGAAAAATAATTACAAAATTTCAAGTTTTTAATGTTTGATAAAGTGAAAATTAGAAAAATATTCAAATAATGTATATTAATTGGGTTGTGAAAAAAGGGAGGCTTTATTAATGGAATTAAAGAATGTAATTCTTCAAAAAGAAGGAAATTTAGCTATCGTAACTATAAACAGACCAAAAGCATTAAATGCTTTAAATTCAGAAACATTAAAAGATATTAATACAGTTGTTGAAGATTTAGAAAAGGATAACAACATAACTTGTGTTATATTAACTGGATCTGGAGAAAAATCTTTTGTTGCGGGTGCTGATATTTCAGAAATGAAAGATTTAAACGAAGAACAAGGAAAAGAATTTGGTATTTTAGGTAACAAAGTATTTAGAAGATTAGAAAAATTAGACAAGCCAGTTATAGCTGCTATCTCAGGATTTGCACTAGGTGGTGGATGTGAACTTGCAATGTCATGTGATATAAGAATAGCTTCAGAAAAAGCTAAATTTGCTCAACCAGAAGCAGGTCTTGGAATAACTCCAGGATTTGGTGGAACTCAAAGATTAGCAAGATTAGTTGGAGAGGGAAAAGCAAAAGAACTTATTTATACATGCGATATGATAAAAGCTGATGAAGCTTTAAGAATAGGATTAGTTAATAAAGTGGTTCCTTTAGAAAATTTAATGGATGAAGCAAAAGCTATGGCTGAAAAAATAATGGCCAATGCTCCAATAGCTGTTAAGTTATGTAAAGATGCAATCGGAAGAGGAATGCAAGTAAGTATAGATGAAGGAATAATGATAGAAGCAGAAGACTTTGGTAAATGTTTCAGTACAGAAGACCAAGTTGAAGGTATGACTGCTTTTATGGAAAGAAGAGCTAAAAACTTCCAAAACAAATAATGAAATAGAATATATAAATTCACTAATAGATTTAGGTGTATTATTAGGAGGGTAATTTAAATGAATTTCCAATTAACTAGAGAACAAGAATTAGTAAGACAAATGGTTAGAGAATTCGCTATAAACGAAGTAAAACCAATTGCGGCTGAAATTGATGAAACAGAAAGATTCCCAATGGAAAACGTTAAAAAAATGGCTAAGCTTGGTATGATGGGAATACCTTTTAGTAAAGAATTTGGTGGAGCTGGTGGAGATGTACTTTCATATATCTTAGCAGTTGAAGAATTATCAAAAGTATGTGGTACAACAGGAGTTATACTTTCAGCTCACACTTCACTTTGTGCTTCATTAATAAATGAATTTGGTAAGCCAGCACAAAAAGAAAAATATTTAATACCTCTTGCAAAGGGAGAAAAAATTGGAGCATTCGGGTTAACTGAACCAGGTGCTGGTACTGATGCAGCAGGACAACAAACAACTGCAGTTTTAGATGGAGATAACTACATCTTAAATGGATCAAAAATATTCATAACAAATGGTGGAGTTGCTGAAACTTTCATAATATTTGCTATGACAGATAAATCAAAAGGAACAAAAGGAATATCAGCATTTATAGTTGAAAAAGATTTCCCAGGATTCTCAATTGGTAAAGTAGAAGATAAGATGGGTATAAGAGCATCATCAACTACAGAATTAATTATGGAAAATTGTATAGTTCCAAAAGAAAACCTAATTGGACAAGAAGGTAGAGGATTTGGAATTGCAATGAAAACTTTAGATGGTGGTAGAATTGGTATCGCATCTCAAGCTTTAGGAATTGCAGAAGGAGCTTTAGAAGAAGCTATTAACTATATGAAAGAAAGAAAACAATTCGGAAGATCATTAACAGCATTCCAAGGATTACAATGGATGGTTGCTGAAATGGATACAAAAATAGAAGCTGCAAGAAACTTAGTATACAAAGCAGCATACAAAAAACAAGCAGGACTTCCATATTCAGTTGATGCTGCAAGAGCAAAATTATTTGCTGCAGGTGTAGCTATGGAAGTAACAACTAAAGCAGTTCAATTATTCGGAGGATATGGATACACTAAAGAATATCCAGTTGAAAGAATGATGAGAGATGCTAAGATAACAGAAATTTATGAAGGAACTTCAGAAGTTCAAAAGATGGTTATCGCAGGAAGCAAGTTAAGATAAGGGAGGCCTTTTAATAATGAATATAGTAGTTTGTTTAAAACAAGTTCCAGATACAACAGCAGTAAAAATAGATCCTAAAACAGGAACACTTATAAGAGATGGTGTACCATCAATAATAAATCCAGAAGATAAACATGCTTTAGAAGCAGCACTTCAAATAAAAGAAAATAATGGAGCAAAGGTTACTGTAGTAAGTATGGGACCTCCACAAGCAGAAAGTGCATTAAGAGAAGCTTTATGTATGGGAGCTGATGAAGCAGTACTTATAACAGATAGAGCTTTCGCAGGAGCTGATACATTAGCAACTTCAAAAGCATTAGCAGGAGCTATTAAGAAGTTAGAATACGATATAATATTTGCTGGTAGACAAGCAATTGACGGAGATACAGCTCAAGTAGGACCAGAAATAGCAGAACATTTAAATATTCCACAAGTAACTTATGTTCAAGATGTAAAAGTTGAAGAAGATGGATTATTAATAAATAGAGCATTAGAAGATGGATATGAATTAATAAAAGTTAATACACCATGTCTTTTAACTGCAATAGAAGAATTAAATAAGCCAAGATACATGAATGTTGGATTAATATTTGATACAAAGGATTCAAAAATCACAATCTGGTCAGCAGATGATATAGATGTAGATAAGGCAGAATTAGGTCTTAAAGGATCACCAACAAAGGTTAAGAAGTCAATGACTAAGGAAATGAAGGGCGCTGGCGAATTAATTAAAGAAGGTCCAAAAGACGCAGCTAAATACGTTATCGGAAAATTAAAAGAAAAACACTACATCTAAATTTGGGAGGTAATTTAACAATGAATATAGCAGATTACAATGGCGTTTGGGTATTTGCTGAACAAAGAGAAGGCGAATTACAAAAAGTATCATTAGAGTTATTAGGTGAAGGTAGAAAAATTGCAAATAAATTAGGAGTTAAACTTACAGCTTTATTATTAGGTAAAGATATAAAAGGTTTAGCAAATACATTAGGAGAAAATGGTGCTGATGAGGTTATCGTATGTGATAATGCTTTATTAGAACATTATACAACTGACGGATATACAAAAGTTATTTGCGACTTAGCTAATGAAAGAAAACCTGGAATATTATTTATAGGAGCTACTTTTATAGGAAGAGATTTAGGACCAAGAGTTGCAGCAAGATTATCAACAGGATTAACTGCTGACTGTACACAATTAGATGTTGTAGTTGAAAATGGAGATCTTTTAGCTACAAGACCAGCATTTGGTGGAAACTTAATGGCAACAATTGCTTGTCCAGATCATAGACCACAAATGGCTACAGTAAGACCTGGAGTTTTTGCAAAAGTAGAAGAAAAAAATTCAAACTTTAAGGTTGAAGAAGCTAAAGTTAATTTAACTGAAGCTGATATTAGAACTAAAGTTGTTGAAATAGTAAAAGAAACTAAAGAAGTTGTAGATATAAGTGAAGCTAACTTTATCGTAGCTGGCGGTAGAGGAATGGGAAGCAAAGAAAACTTCGAAAAATTACATGAATTAGCAGAAGTTTTAGAAGGATCAGTAGCAGCTTCAAGAGGAGCTGTTGATAAAGGATGGATAGAAAGAGATTACCAAGTTGGTCAAACTGGTAAAACTGTAAGACCAAATATATATATTGCTTGTGGTATCTCAGGAGCTATTCAACACGCAGCTGGTATGCAAGATTCAGATATGATTATAGCAATTAATAAAGATGAAACTGCTCCAATTATGAAAATTGCTGATTATGCAATAGTTGGAGATATAAATAAAGTATTACCAGAGCTTATAGCTCAGTTCAAAGAAGTAAAATAATAACTTTCAACTTGAATTTTAGGAGGGTACGAAAATGAAAAAGGTATTTGTTTTAGGTGCTGGAACAATGGGAGCTGGAATAGTTCAAGCTTTCGCACAAAAAGGTTATGAAGTAATAGTTAGAGACATAAAAGATGAATTTGTTGAAAGAGGATTATCAGGAATCAACAAAAATCTTACTAGACTAGTTACTAAAGGAAAAATCACTGAAGAAGCTAAAGAAGAAATCTTAAGCAGAATTTCAGGAACAACTGATATGGCTTTAGCTGCAGATTGTGATTTAGTAGTAGAAGCTGCTATCGAAAATATGAAAATTAAAAAAGAAATATTTGCAGAGTTAGATAAAATATGTAAACCAGAAACTATCTTAGCTTCAAATACTTCATCATTATCAATAACAGAAGTTGCATCAGCTACAGGAAGACCTGATAAAGTTATCGGAATGCACTTCTTTAACCCAGCTCCAGTAATGAAGCTAGTTGAAATCATCAGAGGAATAGCTACAAGCCAAGAAACTTTTGATGCAGTTAAAGAATTATCAGTAGCAATTGGAAAAGAGCCTGTAGAAGTAGCAGAAGCTCCAGGATTTGTAGTAAACAGAATTTTAATTCCAATGATTAATGAAGCAACATTTATCCTTCAAGAAGGAATAGCTTCAGCAGAAGATATAGACACAGCTATGAAATATGGTGCTAACCACCCAATGGGACCTTTAGCATTAGGAGATTTAATAGGACTAGACGTATGTCTCGCTATTATGGATGTTTTATATACAGAAACAGGGGATAATAAATATAGAGCATCAAGCCTTTTAAGAAAGTATGTTAGAGCTGGATGGCTTGGAAGAAAAACAGGAAAAGGATTCTTCGATTATAGTAAATAATAACTTATTTTATACACAATTAAAAACTACACTTGATAAAACTACACTTTTAATAAGGAGATAATAAATTTATTATCTCCTTAATTTATTATTATACTTTACATAGAAATTTATTTATAATAAATTAAAAAACAAATGAAGAAAGATGGTGTAAAAAATTGAATAAAAAATTATTTAAGGGGTTAGCATTTATTTTGCTCACGAGTTCTGTTTGGATTGGAAGTACAATTAAAGCTTATGCTTGGGATGGAAAAATTGATGGGACAGGAACCCATTCTATGATAGTTACTCAAGCAATTAAAGTTCTAGAGAATGACTTGTCAAATAATGAACCAGAAATAATAAGAAAAAATTTAAACATATTAAAGAGTAATTTACATGAATTGCAATTAGGTTCTACATATCCAGATTATGATCCTAATGAGTATGATTTATATCAAGATCATTTCTGGGATCCAGATACAGAAAATAACTTTACAAAAGATAATAAATGGTATTTAGCTTATTCAATACCAGATACGGGGGAATCACAATTAAGAAAATGTTCAGCTTTAGCAAGAAATGAGTGGAAAAAGGGGAATTATAAAAAAGCTGCTTTTTATTTAGGGGAAGCTATGCATTATTTTGGTGATATAGATACACCATACCATCCATCAAATGTTACTGCAGTTGATAGTTTAGGGCATGTTAAATTTGAAACTTTTGCAGAAGAAAGAAAAGAAAATTATAAAATAGAAACTTCAGGAAGTAAAACAAATGAAGAATTTTATCAAAGTATTATAAAAGACAAGGATTTTAATGGTTGGTCTAAAGAATATTGTAGAGGTTTTGCTAAAAAAGCAAAATCATTATATTATAGCCATGCTAATATGAGTTGTAGCTGGGATGATTGGGATTATGCAGCTAAAATAACTTTATCTAACACTCAAAAGGGAACAGCAGGATATATATATAGATTTTTGCATGATGTAACTTTCAATAGTGATTCAATTGATAAAAATTTAAGTGAATTAGTTGTAATGATAAAAACAGCCAATGAAAAGGATGCTGGAACTGATGATTATATTTACTTTGGTATAGAAACAAAAGATGGAAGCAAGCAAGAATGGCAATTAGATAATCCGGGAGATGATTTTGCTAAAGGTGCTGAAGATACATATACATTAAAGATTAAAGATAAAAATATAAAATATAATGATATAAATAAAATGTGGGTTAGAAAAAGTAAGTTTACAAAAATAACTGATCAGTGGAAACCTGAATATATAAAAGTAATAGCTAATCAAAATGTTGAACTTGAAAAAAATATTAATGAATGGATATCAGGAAATAATACATACTTTATAAAATAATAAAAAACAGACACTTTAAATAAGTGTCTGTTTTTTTAGAATATATTTATATTGTAAAATGGTATTAATTATTAAAATAGTTCCTTATAAAGTATTTGTAAAACTTAAGTTAAGGTTTTGTGTAAATATAAAATTAATAAATTATAAGATATAAAATAAACAAATATTTGTGATATAATTAATAAATATAATTAGAGAATAATAATTACTGGTGGTGTTGAATTTGCTTATAGACAAAGCATTAAAGTTTTGGAATATAGAACATGATTTAAATTGTGCAGAATGTATATTATATGCTGCAAATGAAGAATATAATTTAGGACTTAATAAAAATTCTTTTAAAATGATGGCATCTTTTGGAGGAGGAATGGGGATTGGTTCTTCATGTGGTGCTGCAACAGGAGCAATAGCTGTTATTGGAATTATTTTTACTAATGATAGGGGGCATGAAAGTCCAATAGTTAGGGAGCTTTCAGCAGAATTCATGAATAGATTTTATAAAGAATTTAAAAGCTTAAATTGCATAGATATAAAGCATAAAAGAGAAGATGATGATAGAAGTTGTAAGTTTATTATAGAAACAGCAGCATCTATTTTGGATGATATAGTAAATGAAAACAATAGATAAGAAAAGGAGAGAATAATATGGATTTTAAAGAAGTTATTTTTGAAGATAATAAAGTTATATTAGAAGGAGTTAAAAATTTTAATATAAAGCAAATATTAGAGTGTGGACAATGTTTTAGATGGGAAAAAAAATCAGAACTTGATTACATAGTAATAGCTTACGGAAGGGTTATAGAAGTAGTGCAAGATGGAGATAAAGTTACTATTTTAAATTCAAATAAAGAAGATTTTAATAATATATGGCTTACATATTTTGATTTAGAAAGAGATTATAGCAAAATAAAAGAAGAACTTTCAAAGGATGAAATATTAAAAAAATCAGTTGATTTTGGTTATGGAATAAGACTTTTAAACCAAGATCCATTTGAACTTGTTATAAGTTTTATAATATCAGCTAGAAATAGTATACCTTCAATTAAAAAGACTATAAAGAAAATAAGTGAAAGATGGGGAGAAAAAATTGAGTATAATGGAGAGGTGTTTTATACTTTCCCAACTCCAGAGATGTTAAAGGATATTACAGAAGATGAAATAAGAGAAACTGGAGCTTCATTTAGAAGTAAGTATATTGTTGATACTGTATATAGAATAAATGAAGATTTAGAAAATAGTGATGGTATATATAATTTAGATAGAATAACATCATTAACTGATGATGAATGCCATGTAGCTCTTCAAGAATTTAAAGGGGTAGGAGCAAAAGTTGCTGATTGTATAATGTTATTTTCAATGAGCAAATATTCAGCTTTTCCAGTTGATGTTTGGGTTAAAAGAGCGATGATGCATTTTTATAATGCAGAAGAAGGTTCTTTAAATAAGATAAGAATATTTGCAAGAGATAAGTTTAAGGGTTTATCAGGATTTGCACAACAATATCTTTTTTATTATGCAAGAGAGAATAATATAAAAATAGATTAGGAAGTAAAAGGGACTAATTAATTTTTTAATTAGTCCTTTTTATATTTTAACGTTAAGCACGTTTTCTTCTATTTTTACATTTTTTAATTGGTATTATTGTATCTCCGGGAATCTTAACTATAAAATTAAGATATTTTTTAATATTTTCATCATTTCTAAGTCTATTAATTGAAAAAAGTCTTGCTGCAAGTTCTTTATTTGTATACAAAGCGTGTATTTGTTTATGGCATGTAGTACAAAGCATAACAGTATCTAAGTTTTTTCCACCCTTTTCTTTAGGTATTAAATGATGTTCCGTTAATTCAGGAACTATTCTATCGCATAGTTCGCAAGTTAATCTAGTTATCAAATAAATACCTCCTTTTATAAAGAAATTTATATTAATATCCTATTAATATTATATCAATAAATATTACTCTAATCAAAAGAAGAAATTACTAAGAGATAAAAATACTATTTATTTAATTTACAAAATATGGTAAAATATTATGGCAATGATTAATTTGGGGGTTAATTTATGTTTCAATTTGAAACTCAATTAAATAAGTTAAAACATGAAGTTTTAACTGAGGTAGCAAAACTTGCTAAAAGAGATATGTTAACTAAAGAGGAGATTGAGAAAATTCCTTATAAGATTATAAAGGGTGATAAAGCTATTTATAGATGTTGTGTATATAAAGAAAGGGCTATAGTTCAAGAAAGGGCAAAACTTGCAGCAGGATTTCTTTCTAATGGAGATATAGAAGATGGTGAGCTTATTGATATAAGACCAGACGAACAAATAATATATGTAATTGAGGCTGCTTGTGATAGGTGTCCAATAAATAAATATAATATTACAGATTCATGTAGAAATTGTTTAGCACACAAATGTAAAGAGGCATGTAACTTTGGAGCAATAACAGTAATAAGTGGAAGAGCTTATATAAATCAAGAACTTTGTAAGGAGTGTGGAATGTGCAAAAAAGCTTGTCCTTACGATGCTGTATCAGAAGTTATGAGGCCTTGTAGAAAGGCATGTCCAACAGGAGCAGTAACTATGAAACAAGAAGATAGAAAAGCTGTAATAAAAGAAGAATTATGCGTAAATTGTGGTGCATGTATGCAAGCATGTCCTTTTGGAGCTATATCAGATAAGAGTTTAATAGTTCCTGTTGCTAAAAGACTTGCTAGAAAAAGAAAGATGTATGCAGTAGTTGCACCTGCAATTACTGGACAGTTTGGTGCTAAAATAACTTATGGACAAATAAAAAGTGCAATTAAAAAATTAGGATTTGTTGATATGATAGAAGCTGCTTGCGGAGCTGATGGAGTTACAATTCATGAATGTGAAGAATTTAAAGAAAGAATAAATGAAGGAAAAAAATATATGACTAACTCATGTTGTCCTGCATTTTTAACATATATAGAAAAACTTTATGGAGATCAAAAAGAAAATATATCAAATACTGTTTCACCTATGGTTGCTACTGGAAGACTAATTAAAAATAGAGATAAGGATGCAAAGGTAGTGTTTATAGGACCGTGTACGGCTAAAAAAAGTGAATCAGTAAAGGAGGGGGTTAAGGATGCTATAGATTATGTATTGACTTTTGAAGAGCTTACAGCGCTATTTGATGCATTTGGTGTTAATCCTTGGGAATGTGAAGAGGAAGAAGTTTGTGACGCATCTATATTTGGTAGAGGATTTGGGATGCATGGAGGACTTACTTCATCAATAGAAAGTTATATAAGAGACAAAAATATAGATATAGATTTTAATCCTGTAAAAGTAGCAGGTGGAAATGAGATAAAAAAGGCTATGGCAATGGCCAAGATTGGAAGATTAAATGGTAATTTTATTGAAGGTATGATGTGTGAAGGTGGATGTATAAATGGTGCAGGAACAATTGTACCATCTATTAGAGCTAAATCTATATTTAATAAATTAAACAATTCAGGTTGTAAAAAATCAATTATAGATAATGATATAATAAATGAATTTGAGAGTATAAATTTAAATAGGAAGTAATTATTTATAAAATTATGAAATTTAGAGAAAATTAAAGTAAAATAAAATTAAATCAATATAATTAGGAATAAATAATAAAATTTGGATAAAAATATTTTAAGTAGAGTTTGAATTTATTTTATATAAAATATAATATAGTATTAGAATTAGCACTCAAGATTATAGAGTGCTAACAAAATAAAAGTAAAAGGAGGGTTTTTAATGGCTATAAAACCATTAGGAGATAGAGTTGTTATAAAAAGATTAGAAGCAGAAGAAAAAACAAAAAGTGGAATAGTTTTAGCAGGTACAGCAAAAGAAAGACCACAAGAGGCAGAAGTTATTGCAGTTGGTCCTGGAGCTATTTGCGATGGCAAAAGAGTTGATATGGAAGTAAAGGTTGGGGATAAAGTACTTTACTCAAAATATGCAGGAACAGAAGTTAAGTTAGATGGAGAAGAATATATAATTTTAAAGCAAGAAGATATACTTGCAATAGTTGAATAGGAGGGATGTTTTATGGCTAAGATGATAAAATTTGGAGAAGAATCAAGAAGATCAATGCAAAAAGGTGTTGATAAGTTAGCTGATACTGTTAAGGTAACACTTGGACCAAAAGGAAGAAATGTAGTTTTAGATAAAAAATTTGGATCACCTCTTATAACTAACGATGGTGTTTCAATTGCTAGAGAAATTGAATTTGAAGATCCATACGAAAATATGGGTGCACAACTTGTTAAGGAAGTTGCTACAAAGACTAATGATGTGGCTGGAGATGGAACTACAACAGCTACACTTTTAGCACAAGCTATTATAAGAGAAGGATTAAAAAATGTAACAGCAGGAGCTAATCCAATGCTTATAAGAACAGGAATTAATATGGCTGTTGAAAAAGCAGTTTCAGAAATAAAAGCAATTTCAAAACCAGTAAACGGAAAAGAGGATATAGCAAGAGTTGCAGCTATATCAGCAGCTGATGAAACAATAGGAACACTTATTGCAGATGCTATGGAAAAGGTAGGTAATGAAGGGGTTATAACTGTTGAAGAATCAAAATCAATGGGAACAGAATTAAATGTTGTTGAAGGTATGCAATTTGATAGAGGATATGTATCAGCGTATATGGTTACTGATACAGAAAAAATGGAAGCGGTTCTTGATAATCCATATGTTTTAATAACTGATAAGAAAATTACAAACATACAGGAAATACTTCCTATATTAGAGCAAATAGTTCAATCTGGAAGAAAACTTTTAATTATAGCTGAAGATATAGAAGGAGAAGCTATGGCTACATTAGTAGTTAATAAATTAAGAGGAACATTTACTTGTATAGCTGTTAAGGCACCAGGCTTTGGAGACAGAAGAAAAGAAATGCTTCAAGATATAGCTATTCTTACTGGTGGAGAAGTTATTTCAGAAGAACTTGGAAGAGATTTAAAAGAAGTAACTTTAGATATGCTAGGAGAAGCAGAAAGTATTAAAATTACTAAGGATAATACTACAATAGTAAATGGAAAAGGTAATTCAGAAGAAATAAAAGCAAGAGTTAATCAAATAAAGGCTCAACTTGAAGAAACAACTTCAGAGTTTGATAAAGAAAAATTACAAGAAAGACTTGCAAAATTATCAGGTGGAGTAGCAGTAATTAGAGTTGGTGCTGTAACTGAAACTGAATTAAAAGAAAGAAAGCTTAGAATAGAAGATGCTTTAAATGCAACAAAAGCAGCGGTTGAAGAAGGTATAGTTGCAGGTGGTGGTACTGCTTACGTTAATGTACTAAATAAAGTATCAGAATTAACATCAGATGTTTATGATACTAAAGTTGGTATTGATATAATAGTAAGAGCACTTGAAGAACCAATGAGACAAATAGCAACTAATGCTGGTGTTGAAGGTTCAGTAATAATTGATAAAGTTAGAAATAGTGAATCAGGTATTGGATATGATGCATTAAGAGGAGAATATAAAGAAATGATTAAAGCTGGTATAGTAGATCCAACTAAGGTTACAAGATCAGCACTTCAAAATGCAGCTTCAGTAGCTTCTACTTTCTTAACAACAGAAGCAGCTGTTGTTGATATTCCTAAAAAAGAAGAGCCAGTAGGGGCTCCAGGTGGAATGGGAATGGATGGAATGTATTAAGAGTAAAATAATAAACAGGCATAATTTTTGGATTATGCCTGTTTTATTTGAATAATTTATTAAAAAATAAGGAAAATAATTATGTATATGTTTTCAATAAAATGAAGAATTAGTTTATTATAAATAGATTATTGACTTTAAAAAAAATGTAATTTATAATAAGTTTAATTTAATTTTAGAAAGCATAAATAAAACTCGTATATACCTTGAATATGGCAAGGAGTATCTACCGGAAACCTTAAATTTCTGACTATGAGTGGATTTAATATACCAAATTAGTATAATACTTATATACTAATATAACATGGCATATTAACTTCACTTAAGGAAGTTAATGTGTTTTTTTTATACATAAAATTAGTAGAAGTTAAATGGGGAGGAAATAAATATGGCTAGAATATTAAAACAAGCATACACTTTTGATGATGTATTATTAGTTCCAAATAAATCAGAGGTATTACCAAGTGAAGTATCATTAAAAACTAAATTAACAAAAAAAATAACATTAAATATACCACTATTAAGTGCTAGTATGGATACAGTAACTGAATCAAAAATGGCTATAGCAATAGCTAGAGAAGGTGGAATCGGAATAGTCCACAAAAATATGAGCATTGAGGCTCAAGCTAAAGAAGTTGATAAGGTAAAGAGACAAGAAAATGGAGTAATAACAGATCCAATCTTTTTATCACCAGAACATACACTTGAAGATGCTGAAGAATTAATGGGTCAATATAGAATATCAGGAGTTCCAATAACAGTTGACGGAAAATTAGTTGGAATTCTTACAAATAGAGATATAACATTTGAGGATGATTACTCAAAAAAAATAAAAGATGTTATGACTTCAGAAGAATTAATTACAGCAAAAGAAGGAACAACAATAGATGAAGCAAAGGAAATATTAAAGAAACATAAGATAGAGAAACTTCCCCTAGTTGATAGCGAAGGTAATTTAAAAGGACTTATCACAATTAAAGATATAGAAAAAGCAAAGATATTCCCAAATGCAGCTAAAGATAGTCAAGGAAGGTTATTATGTGGTGCTGCAGTTGGTGTTACTGCTGATATGATGGATAGAGTAGATGCTCTAGTTAAAGCTAAGGTAGATGTAATTACTATAGATACAGCCCATGGACACTCAAGAGGTGTATTAGAGGGAGTAAGAAGAGTTAAAGAAAAATATCCAGAACTTCAAATTATAGCGGGAAATGTTGCTACACCAGAAGCTACAGAAGATTTAATAAAATCTGGAGCTGATTGTGTTAAAGTTGGTATAGGACCTGGATCAATATGTACAACAAGAGTTGTTGCTGGAGTTGGAGTTCCTCAACTTACAGCAGTTATGGATTGTGTTGAGGTAGCTAAAAAATACGGGGTATCAGTAATCGCAGATGGTGGAATAAAGTATTCAGGAGATATAGTTAAAGCTTTAGCAGCTGGAGCTTGTGCAGCAATGATGGGTTCATTATTTGCTGGATGTGATGAAGCACCTGGAGAAGTAGAAATATATCAAGGTAGAAGCTATAAGGTTTATAGAGGTATGGGATCACTTGGAGCTATGGCTTGTGGTTCAAAGGATAGATATTTCCAATCAGGAAATAAAAAATTAGTTCCAGAAGGAATTGAAGGTAGAGTAGCTTATAAAGGATTCGTTGCTGATACAATATTCCAAATGCTTGGAGGTATAAGAGCCGGAATGGGATATTTAGGAGCAAAAGATTTAAATACTTTATATGAAACAGCAACTTTTGTTGTTCAAACATCAGCGGGACTTAGAGAAAGTCATCCACATGATATTAATATGACAAAAGAAGCACCAAACTATAGCATTAGTAAATAATTATAAAGTAAAAAATAATTATAGTAATTTAAGATATTAATAAATGAATAAAAATTTATAAAATACAAAAGTCGAAGAATAATTTTAAAAAAAATAAAAATGTTCGTATTAATGGAGAAATTTTTTCTCTAATATGATATAATTTATTTATAAATAGAATAAAAAATATATTTAAAAAAGTATCTAGGAGGAGCGCATGAAGAAAGATTTAGTTTTAGTTGTTGACTTTGGTGGACAATATAATCAGCTAATAGCAAGAAGAGTAAGAGAATGTGGAGTTTATTGTGAAATAATACCATATAATTACACAATTGAAAAAATAAAAGCAAAAAATCCTAAGGGAATAATATTCACAGGTGGACCAAACAGTGTATATGGAGATGGTGCTCCAAGAGTTTCAGAAGAAATATTTGAATTAGGGGTTCCTGTACTTGGAATATGTTATGGAGATCAACTTATGGCTCACACTTTAGGTGGAAAAGTATCAACAGCTCCAGTTAGAGAATATGGAAAAACAGAAATAAACCTAGATAATTCATCAAAATTATTTAAAGGAATAAACGAAAAAGATATCTGTTGGATGAGTCATACAGATTACATAAGCGAAGCACCAAAAGGATTTAAAATAATAGCACATACAGAAGTATGTCCAATTGCAGCTATGGAAAATGAAGAAAAAAATCTTTATGGAGTTCAATTCCACCCAGAAGTTGAACATACTCCATTTGGACAAAAAATGCTTCAAAATTTCTTACATGAAATTTGTGGCTTAGAAAGCCTTTGGACAATGGCTTCATTTGCTGAAGATAAAATAAAAGAAATAAAAGAGTTAGTTGGGGATAAAAAAGTTTTATGTGCATTATCAGGTGGAGTTGATTCATCAGTTGCTGCTATGCTTGTTCATAAAGCTATAGGACATAATTTAACTTGTATATTTGTAGATCACGGTCTTTTAAGAAAAGATGAAGGTGATACAGTTGAAAGAGTATTTAAGAAAGAATTTGATATGAACATTATAAGAGTAAATGCTCAAGATAGATTCTTAGGAAAACTTAAAGGAGTTTCAGATCCAGAAACTAAGAGAAAAATTATTGGAGAAGAATTCATTAGAGTATTTGAAGAAGAAGCTAAAAAGGTTGGAGATATTGATTACTTAGTTCAAGGAACAATTTATCCAGATATAGTTGAAAGTGGAACAGATACTTCAGCTGTAATTAAGTCACACCATAATGTTGGAGGACTTCCAGAAGATATGGAATTTGATTTAATAGAACCTTTAAGAGAATTATTTAAAGATGAGGTTAGAGCAGTAGGAGAAGAACTAGGAATACCTCACAAGTTAGTATGGAGACAGCCATTCCCAGGACCAGGACTTGCAATTAGAGTTCTTGGTGACATAACTGAGGAAAAACTTGAAATAGTAAGAGAAGCAGATGCAATTTTCAGAGAAGAAATAGCTAATGCAAATCTTGATGAAACTATATGGCAGTACTTTGCTTGTCTTCCAAACATAAAATCTGTTGGAGTTATGGGAGATGAAAGAACTTATTGTCACACAATAGCACTTAGAGCTGTTACTTCAAGTGATGCTATGACTTCAGAATGGGCAAGAATTCCATATGAACTATTAGACTTAGTGTCAAGAAGAATTGTAAATGAAGTTAAAGGAGTAAACAGAATTGTTTATGATATAACTTCAAAACCACCAGCAACTATTGAGTGGGAATAGAATGTTTAGATAGGTTTACTATAACCTCTAAAAATAAATATCAGTTTCTAAACCAAGGTAGCTATAAAATTTATAGCTACTTTTTATTAACATTAAAAATGATTATATATGAATTAAAAATATAGAATATACTAATAATATTAATTAAACAATACTGATTTTTTATTAATATTTTATTATAATGGAATTATAGATTATTAATTTAAAAATAATATGTATAAAGAAGGGATAATATGAGATTAAAAAATAAAGTAGCATTAATTACTGCATCAACAAGAGGAATTGGACTAGCTTGTGTAAAACGTTTTGCAGAAGAAGGTGCAACTGTTTACATGGCAGCTAGAAACTTAGAGCGTGCTAATGCTAGAGCAAAAGAATTAAATGATAAGGGATTTAATGTAAAGGTTGTTTATAATGATGCTTCTGAAAAAGAAACTTATTTTTCTATGGTAGATGAAGTTATTAAAAAAGAAGGAAAAATTGATATTTTAGTTAATAACTTTGGAACATCAAATCCTAAAAAAGATTTAGATATTAAAAACACAGATTACAAAGATTATATAGAAACTATTGATATGAATATTGCAAGTGTTTTTATGTCTTCTCAAGCTGTTATACCACATATGGCTTCAAATGGTGGAGGAAGTATTATAAACATATCTTCTATTGGGGGATTACGTCCAGACATTTCACAAATTGCTTATGGAACAAGTAAAGCCGCAATTAATTACTTAACAAAATTAATTGCTGTACAATGTGCTAGAGATAATATTCGTTGTAATGCAGTTTTACCTGGAATGACAGCAACAGATGCAGTAAATGATAACTTAACTGATGAATTCAAAGAGTTTTTCTTAAAGCATACTCCAATTAGAAGAATGGGAAAACCAGATGAAATAGCAGGAACAGTAGTATATTTTGCAAGTGATGATTCAGCTTTTACTACAGGACAAATTGTTGATGTTTCAGGTGGTTTTGGTATGCCAACACCTGTATATGGAGATATGATTGAAATGAAAAATAAAAGATAGATGAAAATTTTATATCAAAATACAAGCTACTCACACAAAATACAAGTAGCTTGTATTTTTTATAATTAATAAATATAAAATTTTATATGTTAAGATAAATGTATAGTTTAAATTTTTTATTTTTATATGTATATTTTTAATATATTTTTAATTGATTTACTAAATAAAGTAACTAAATTAAGTTTATGTAATAATAAGAAAAATTTAATTTTTATTTTTATTAAATTATATAAAAATTTAAATGTTTACATAGGTTTTATTGTAAATATTATGCTTTTATAAGGTGTTTATATGTAGTAAAATATATATAGATAACATTTTCATTAATAAAGTAAGATATTTTTTTAATGAAAATGAATTATCGGTTTAAAATATATAGTGTAATGCATAAGATAAACTATGTCTTAACAATAATTTTTACACAAATAAGGAGGACTCGATTATGACTAAAGCACTATCATTAGATTTATCAAAAGCAGCTCCATATTTAAATATGGAAGAGATCGACTTTATGGATGATTTAGTACAATCAGCTCATAAGAAATTACATGAAGGAACTGGAGCAGGAAATGACTTTTTAGGATGGATTGATTTACCTGTAAATTATGATAAAGCAGAATTTGCAAGAATTCAAGAAGCTGCAAAAAGAATTCAAGAAACTTCAGAAGTTCTTGTAGTTATAGGAATAGGTGGATCATACTTAGGAGCTAGAGCAGCAATCGAAATGCTTACAAATAACTTCTATAATGTATTACCAAGAGAAGAAAGAAAAGCTCCACAAATATTTTACGTTGGAAATAATATAAGTGCAACATATATGAATCAATTACTAAAGGCTGTAGAAGGTAAAGATATATCAGTTAACGTAATATCAAAATCAGGTACTACAACTGAACCTGCAATAGCATTTAGAATATTTAAAGATCTTCTTGAAAAGAAATATGGAAAAGAAGAAGCTAAAAAGAGAATATATGCAACTACAGATGCTTCAAAAGGAGCTCTTAAATCATTAGCAGATGCAGAAGGATATGAAACTTTTGTAATTCCTGATAATGTTGGAGGAAGATTCTCAGTTTTAACTGCAGTTGGATTACTTCCAATAGCAGCAGCTGGAGTTGATATAGCAGAAATGATGAAGGGTGCAGCTGATGCAAGAGAACTATACTCAAATCCTTCACTTAAAGAAAATGATTGTTACAAATATGCAGCAGCAAGAAATGCTTTATATAATAAGGGAAAAGAAATAGAAATATTAGTTAACTATGAACCATCACTTCACTACTTCAATGAATGGTGGAAGCAATTATATGGAGAATCAGAAGGAAAAGATAATAAGGGAATATTCCCAGCTGCAGTTGATTTCTCAACTGACCTTCACTCAATGGGACAATATATTCAAGAAGGTAGAAGAAACTTATTTGAAACAGTTCTTCATGTAGAAAAAGCTGAAGAATCAGTTATTATAGAAGCTACAGAAGATAATATAGATGGATTAAACTTCTTAGCTGGAAAAGATATGAACTTTGTAAATCAAAAAGCTTTTGAAGGAACATTATTAGCTCATAATGATGGTGGAGTTCCAAACATGGTTGTTAGAGTACCAGAATTAACTCCTTACTACTTTGGTCAATTAGTTTACTTCTTTGAAAAAGCATGCGGAATTAGTGGATATCTTTTAGGAGTAAATCCATTTAATCAACCTGGAGTTGAAGCATACAAGAAAAATATGTTTGCTTTACTTGGAAAACCAGGATATGAAGATATGAAAGCTGAATTAGAAGCTAAATTAAAGTAGTTTATGAAAATTATAATTGATGGAGATGCTTGTCCAAGCATCTCCAAAATTGAAGATTTAGCAAAAGAATATGCTATAGAAGTAAATATTTTTGTTGATATACATCATGTTATAAAAAGTGATTATTCAAAAGTGATAGTTGTAGATAGCGGATTTCAAAGTGTAGATATGTATGTTGTTAATAATTCAAAAATAAATGATATTGTAGTAACTCAAGATTATGGAGTGGCATCTATGTGCTTAGGTAGAGGTTGTAAAGTTATAAACCCAAGAGGTACATTATACACTGATGATAATATAGATGTTTTGCTTGAACAAAGATATATAGCACAAAAATTTAGAAAAGCTGGTGGAAGGCTTAAAGGTAATAAAAAGAGAACTAAAGAAGATGAAGAAAGGCTTATAAAAAATTTGAGAGCTTTAATTGAATATATTATAAAAAATTGAAGGCTAAAGAAATATAATTATTTCTTAAAGCCTTTTTTATTTGTAGTTTAAATATAATGTTGTATAATATACTTAGATAAATATGGAATTTTATTTGTAAAATAAGGGTTATAATATAATGTATTATTATATTTATTAATACGGGGTGAAATTTATGGGAACTATGAACATTTTATTTGGCAAAAGGAGTCCTCAAGCACCTAAAGAGAATATAGAAATAGGCGTTGACTTCGAAGAAGCCATCGATTTTAAGGTTTTAATTGGTAATGATGGAATATGGAATACAATAAAAGAATTCAATAGTAAAAAGTCATGTGTATGGACACCGAAAAAAGAGGGTAATTATATGGTTATGGTACAAGGGAAAAGAAAAGGGTCTAAAAAATCATATGATTTTTTAGCAAAAGAGGCATATATTATAAGAAAGATTATAGGTGAAGAAAAATTGATTATGGATGTTTTACTAGAAAAGGAAGAATATTTTATTGGTGAAAAAGTTAATATAGAAGTTGTTTCTGAAGAAAGAACATTACTTTATAGGTTTTGGAAAAAAGGAGATAATGGCTGGGAGCCAGTTAGAGGCTATTCAACAGATTGTAAATTATCTTATGCTGTAACAAAAGAAGGCGTTGAAGAATTACTTATAGAATGTAAAAGGCCTGATTCAAAGGAAAATGTTGATGATTATAAAATTATAAAATTTAGTGTTAAAGAAAAAAATAAAGTTGAAATAATAGATTTTAAGTGTTTAACAGATGAATTATTATTGAATGAGGAACTTGTATTTAAAGTAAAAGCTTCATGTGAAGATGCAAGACCATTGTTATTTAAATTTATAAAAATGGACAAGTATGGAAGATCTATATGTGTACAAGATTATTCATCAAGAAGAATTGTAAGTTTTCAAGAAAATGAAGAAGGGGAATATAAGTTACTTTGTTTAATGAAAGATATATTTTCAAATAAAGAATATGATGACAGAGCTGTTATGGTGTATGAAGTAAAACCATATAAAGCTATAAGAATTAATAGTTTTAAAGCTGATGTAAAAAGTCCACAAATTTCAGGAACGGATATAACATTTAAAGTAGATGCGTCAGGTGGAAGAGAATTAGTATATAGATATATTATTGATGGGCCAATAGCAGAAGATTCTTGTTATACAAGAAGTAAAGAATTTTATTGGAATCCTAGAGAAAAAGGGTCATATAAAATAACTTTATATGTTAAAGACATTTCATATGAAGGAGATTATGAAGAGAAAAAAACAATACTTTTTGATATAGATAAAAGAGGAGATAAACCTATAAGAATTGTTGATGTAATATCAGATCAACGTAAGGAAGTTCTTATAAATACTCCAATAAATATTAGGGCTATAGCAGAGGGAGGCAGTATACTTTTATATTCTTTTGTTATATTAAAAGATGGAGTTGAAATAGATAGAAGAGATTTTACAAGGACAAATTGGTTTAATTATGTACCTCATGAGAAGGGTGAATATGAAATAAGTATTAGAGTTAAAGATAAATATTCTTTAAACGAATACGATGTTGAATCAAGTTTATTTTTTAAAGGGAAAGATTACTTACCAGGAACTATAGATTATATATTACTTCCATGTAAGGAGAATTTTTTAGTTGGAGATAAATTTGAAATAGAAGCAGTAGTACAAAATACAAACAATATATTAGTTAATTTTGTTACCAAAATAAATGGTCATGAAGTTGAAGCAACCGGCTTTGTTAAGAATAAAAAATTATCTATTACACCAAAGTGTTCAGGAAAATATACATTTGAAGTATATGCTAAAAATATTAAATGTGAAACAGATTTTGATACAAAGAAGGAAATTTCTATTTATATTTATGATGCAACTCCTGTTACAGATACTAAAATAACAATAGATAAAGAACCAATAAAAATAAATAAAGAAGTGAATTTTTGGGCAGAAAGCAATGGTGGAAAAGATGTATGTTATGAGTTCTATGTAATGGAGAGAGGAAATTGGGTAAAAGCTCAAAGTTATAGTAAAAAAAGATATTATACATTTATACCATTTTCAAAAGGAAAGTATAGAGTAATGGTTCTTGCAAAGAGCTTTTATAAAAGAGTTAATTATGAAGATTACTGTGAAATAGAATTTACTGTTTAAAATAAAGAAGCCTTTAGAGGCTTTTTTATTATGCAAATAATTGCTTTTTAATTAAATTAATAATACAATAAGATGAAACTTAAGTAGACTGTTGATATATAAATGATTTATTTAATATTTTTAAATACTAAATAGGTGATAATAAAAAATATATTAATGAATATATAAAATAATTGTTTAATTAAAAATTATAATAATTAATTAGTAAATTTAATATAAAAATAAAGTTAAGGATAAGAGGTGTATTTTATAGTGCAAAGATTAGATAAGATAATTTCAAATTTAGGATATGGAAGTAGAAAAGAAATAAAAAAGATTGCTAAAAAAGGTGTAATTGAAGTTGATGGTGAAATTGTAAAAGATAGTGCGATGCTAGTTGATCCAGATAAGTCAGTTATAAAAATAAATGGTGAGCAAATTTTTTATAGAGAATTTATATATCTTATGATGAATAAACCTGATGGTGTTATTTCAGCTACATATGATTCAAGAGAAGAAACTGTAATAGATTTACTAGAAGTTGAGCATCAAGTTTTTGAGCCATTTCCAGTTGGTAGATTAGATAAAGATACGGTAGGATTATTATTTTTAACTAATGATGGTGAATTAAATCATAGATTAATATCTCCAAAATGGAAGGTAGACAAAATTTATTTTGCAAGAATTGATAAAAGAGTAACAGAAAAAGATGTAGAAGCATTTAAAAATGGAATAACATTAGATGATGGATATAAATGTAAAGAAGCTACACTTGAAATCTTAAGCGCTACTGATGAAGGTTCAGAAGTAAATATAACAATTCAAGAAGGAAAATTTCATCAAGTAAAGAGAATGTTTGAGGCTGTAGATAAGAATGTTGTTTATTTACAAAGAATAGAATTTGGCGGAATTAAACTAGATAATGAATTAGATGAGGGCGAATATAGAGAGTTAACAGAAGAAGAAATTGCACATTTAAAAAGCTTTTAACGAATAATAAATTTAATATGCAAGAAAAGTATTCATAATATATGAGAGAATTAAATAAAAATATCAAATTTACTTGCATTTTATAATGCGTTAACATATAATACTAATGCGAGGATAAATAAAAGGAATAAATAGCCCCCTTTTTATTTATTGCTTATTGCTAAGACGTAACCGAGCCCCAATGGTTACGTCTTTTTTGTATAAATAATTATTATTGTATGCTTAATTTAAATAATAAAAATAATTAAATTTAAACAATGTGGTTTAAATATTTCATAAAATTAATAAAATGAAATTTATATTGCAAAATTAATTTGGATAAATAAATATATTTATTCAAAAATTATATTAGAAGGAATTTTGACATGTTTACAATAGTATTTAATAAATGTATAATTATATAAGTTAGATTTAAGATAAATTAAAAATGTTAAAAGTGCGTTGAAGAAGAAGAGTATATGAATATTTACTTTTCAGAGAGTTAGGCAATTTGGTGTGAGCTTAATAAGTAAAGTTATAGAAAGAAGCTTTGGAGCATATTAATTTTGGGTTCTCCCATTATAGAGAAATGAGTGAGTTTAAATTTAATTTAAACTAATTTAGGTGGTACCGCGTAAAGCTTTAGTCTTTTCGTCCTAAGTATAGGAGGAGAAGGCTTTTTTTAATACATAGAAAATAAACTTTTAGAAAGGTGATGTAAAAATGAGTAGAGAAGTATTATCAAATTTAATATTTAAAAATGAATTAAAGACTCCAGAATATTATTTAGAAAAATATCCAAAAAGAAATTTAAAAGAAGGAGCTAAAGTAGTAAGATATGCTCCAAGTCCAACTGGATTTCAACATATTGGTGGAGTTTATGCAGCTCTTATAAATGAAAGACTTGCACATCAAAGTGAAGGTATTTTCTACTTAAGAATAGAAGATACTGACCAAAAAAGAGAAGTTGAAGGTGCAATAGAAGATACAATACAAACTATGCATAACTTTGGAATGGACTTTGACGAAGGAATGACTGGAGAAGAAACTTCAAAAGGAGAGTATGGTCCATATAGACAAAGTCAAAGAAGAGAAATATACCATGCTTTTGCTAAGGATTTACTTTTAAAGGGATTAGCTTACCCATGTTTCTGTACACCAGAAGAGTTAAATGAAATAAGAGAAAAGCAAATGGCTGAAAAAATAACTCCAGGATATTATGGGGAATATGCTATATATAGAAATCTTTCAACAGAAGAAGCTATAAAGAAAATAGAAGCTGGTGAAGAGTACATATTAAGATTAAAGTCACCAGGAAAAGAAGAAAATAGAATAGAATTTCATGATTTAATAAAAGGAGATATATCATTCCCAGAAAATGTTCAAGATATAGTTATAATTAAATCAGATGGATTACCAACTTATCACTTTGCACATGCTATAGATGATGCTTTAATGCATACTACAGATGTTATAAGAGGAGAAGAATGGTTATCATCACTTCCAATACATCTTCAATTATTTGATGTATTAGGATTTGAAAGACCTAATTATGCTCACGTTCCAACAATAATGAAATCAGAAAATGGATCAAAAAGAAAGCTTTCAAAAAGAAAAGATCCAGAAAGTGCTGTAAGTTATTATAGAGAGGAAGGATATCCAGCAGTATCAGTTATTGAATATCTTTTAAATATAATAAATTCAAGCTTTGAAGATTGGAGAGCAGAAAATCCAGATGCTGATTATCATGAATTCCCTGTTGCTCTAGATAAAATGAGTAAATCAGGAGCTTTATTTGATATAGTTAAACTTCATGATGTAAGTAAAAATGTTATATGTAAGATGAAAGCACCAGTGGTATATGATTATTACACAAATTGGGCAAAAGATTTTGATAAAGAAATGTATGACCTTGTAACTTCAAATGAAGATATGATGAAAGAAGTATTTAACATAGATAAGGAAGGTCCAAAACCAAGAAAAGATTTTGGTAAATGGAATGAGGTTAAAGAAAAAATATTTTATTTCTTTGACGAATTATTTGATAAAGAAACAGCAGAAAATGTTGAGCTTCCAAAAACATTAAATTTAGAAGATGCAAAAAGTATAATAGAAAGTTATGCTAAAGTATATAACTTTAATACTGATCAAGAAACATGGTTCGAAGAACTTAAAGCGTTAGCAGTAGAACTTGGATATGCAACAAATAGAAAAGAGTATAAGAAAAATCCAGAAAACTTTAAAGGTATGGTTTCTGATGTAGCAGGTGCAGTAAGAGCAGCACTTACTCATAGAACTAATACTCCAGATCTTTATACTATAATGCAAATAATGGGTGAAGATAAAGTAAGAGAAAGATTTAATAAGTTTATTAGTCTTTAGTATATAAAAGAGATGCTTTTTAAAGCATCTCTTTTAATTTAAGGATTTTAAAGTATTTAATTAAAATAGAATTTTTATAAAATTTTAAATAAAAAAAGTGGTCCTATAAGACCACTCTTTTATTTAAAATTTATTTATTATTTTAGTTTAAATGAACTCTTTAAAGGAACAATTCTATTAAATATTAGTTTATCATTAGTAGAATTTTTGTCCACTGAGAAGAATCCGTTTCTAACCATTTGGAATTTATCAAGATTTTTTGCATCCTTAATAGCAACTGGTTCTATAAATCCTTCTAAAACTTCTAATGAATTAGGATTTATTTGTTCTAAGAAATGTTTACCTTCGTTTTCTGGAGCATCATCTAATATTAAAGGTTCATATAATCTAAATTCACAAGGTATAGCACTTTTTGCATCAACCCAATGAATTGTACCTTTAACTTTTCTTCCAGTAAATCCTGAACCACTCTTAGTTTCAGGGTCATAAGTGCAATGAAGTTCTACAACATTTCCTTCAGCATCTTTTATTACATCATTACATGTTATAAAGTATGCGCCCATAAGTCTAACTTCGTTTCCTGGGAATAATCTAAAGTATTTTTTTACTGGAACTTCCATGAAGTCATCTTGTTCAACATATATTTCTCTTGAAAAAGGAACTTCTCTAGTTCCAAGCTCTGGATTCTTAGGGTTATTTGGAATAGGTAACATTTCAGTTTTACCTTCTGGATAATTTGTTATAATAACCTTAAGAGGTTTTGTAACTGCCATTGCAGTTGGAGCTTTAGTTTGAAGATCTTCTCTTAAGAAGTAATCAAGCATTTGAGCGTCAACAATTGAATTATTTTTAGCAACACCTATTGCTTGACAGAAGTTTCTTATAGATTCTGGAGTATAACCTCTTCTTCTAAGTCCTGATATAGTTGGCATTCTTGGGTCATCCCATCCATCAACTATATTTTCATCAACTAATTGTTTAAGTTTTCTCTTACTCATAACAGTATTAGTCATATTAAGTCTTGCAAATTCTATTTGTTGAGGTACTTTTTCCATTTCACATTCTTTTACGAACCAATCATATAAAGGTCTGTGATCTGCAAATTCTAAAGTACATATTGAATGAGTTATACCTTCAATAGCATCTTCAAGTGGATGAGCAAAATCATACATAGGATATATGCACCATTTGTCGCCAGTATTATGGTGAGATGCATGAGCTATTCTATAAATTATTGGATCTCTCATATTCATATTAGGAGACGCCATATCAATTTTTGCTCTTAAAACTTTCTCTCCATCTTTAAATTCACCTTTTCTCATTCTTTCGAATAAATCAAGGTTTTCTTCGATGCTTCTATTTCTATAAGGGCTTTCTTTTCCTGGCTCTGTTAATGTTCCTCTATATTCCTTCATTTCTTCAGGTGTTAAATCACAAACATATGCTAAGCCTTTATTTATTAAAAGAATAGCTCTTTTATACATTTCATCAAAATAATTTGAAGCGAAGTGAAGTTCATTCCAGTGACATCCAAGCCATTGAACATCTTCTTTTATTGATTCAACATATTCTGTATCTTCTTTAACTGGATTTGTGTCATCAAATCTTAAATTAGTTCTTCCATTAAATTCAGCACCAAGTCCGAAGTTTAAAAGAATAGACTTTGCATGACCTATATGTAGATAGCCATTTGGTTCTGGTGGAAATCTAGTAATTATAGAATCATGTTTACCGCTCTCTAAATCTTCAATAATTATATTTCTTATGAAGTTAGATGAATTAGTATCATTTGACATAAAGATTACCCTCCTGCAATTATATTTTAAATAGGGCCATTAAAAATAACCTCTAATCTATGTCTATATATTATACATTTACCTTTAATTTTAATCTAATATAGTGAAAAAATAAAGTATAACTTTTCCTTTATAACATATGAATTACACAAATGAATATTATATCTATAAAAATATATTTTATAATTTAGAACATAATAAAGATTGTGTTAAGTTGGTTATAACATCAACAGATTCATTGAAGTCTCTTTTTACCCATAATTCTAAAATTGAACTCATGCTACTTGCTATAAAATTAAAAAAATAAGGACTTAAATTATTATTTTCTAATAATTGAATTTTTGTGTCAGGAAGTAGTGATATAAAAGATTCAGTATAATTTATATATTTTTTATTTATTAAAAAGAATAAGTTATTTTCATGTATTAATTTTAATAGGTCTTTATGTTTAATCCAATAACTATAATATAAATAAATTATTTCTTTAGGAGATAATTTATCAAAATTTTTATTTATTTGAAAATCATTAAATAAGTTATCAAATATAAAATGTAAAATATCTTCTTTGCTATCAAAGTTTCTATAAAAGGTTTTTCTAACTAAGTTAGCTTCTTGGCATATTTGTGTTACTGTAATATCTTTATAAGGCTGATATTTCATTAGTTTTAATAATGATTTTGCTATCCAATTTTGAGACTTTATAGCCAGTGAATTAGTTTGAATTTTATACATAGTGACACAAACTCTCCTTTATGTGTAATTTAAATTAATTGTATTGTATTTGTTTGATGATTATTATAATATTAAAAATAAAATGACACAAGTGAGTCATGAGTTATTTGTAAATAATGAAAGGGTGAAATAAATGGGTTATGTAGATATTATAAATGAGCATAGACGTTATAAAATGGGCGATAATGTTATTGTAGCTAACAATGGAATAAGTTTTTCAATTGAAAAAGGAGAATTTGTAATAATATTAGGACCTAGTGGAGCAGGAAAGTCAACTGTTTTAAATATATTAGGAGGAATGGACTCTCCAGATGAAGGACAAGTATTAGTTGATGGAGTTGACATTGCAAAGCTTAATAAAAAAGAGCTTACAAAATATAGACGTGATGATATTGGATTTGTATTTCAATTTTATAATTTAGTACCAAATTTAACTGCAAAAGAAAATGTTGAACTTGCAACTCAAATTTCTAAAAATGCATTAAATGTTGATAAAGTACTTAAAGATGTAGGATTAGGTCATCGTATGGATAATTTTCCAGCTCAACTATCAGGGGGAGAGCAACAAAGAGTTGCAATAGCAAGAGCATTAGCTAAAAATCCAAAGCTTTTGTTATGTGATGAACCAACTGGAGCATTAGATTATGAAACAGGAAGACAAGTATTAAGATTATTACAGAATACATGCAAAAATACAGGTACTACAGTTATAGTTATAACTCATAATTCTGCATTATCTCCAATAGCTGATAGAGTTATACATGTTAATGATGCAAAGGTTAGGGATATTAAAGTAAATAAGAATCCTAAATCTATTGATGAAATAGAATGGTAAAAGGAGAGAAGTTTATGAAGAAAAAGGCTTTATTTAAAACTATTTTAAAAGAAATTTCTTCATCTAAATCAAGATTTTTATCTATTTTATTTTTAATTATGTTAGGGGTTGGATTTTTTTCAGGATTAAAATCGGCAGGTCCTGATATGTTAAATACAGCTAATAAATATTTTGATGAACAAAATTTGATGGATTTAAAAGTACAATCTACAATGGGGATTGATAAAGGTGATATAGATGAATTAAAAAAAATAAAAGGAGTAGACTATGTTGAACCTATATATAGTAAGGATGTATTAATAGGTGGGGAAGGACTTTTATTAAAACTTATTTCTTATGATAGTAATAATAAGTTAAATAAATATGTTGTTGAAAGTGGAAGATTACCAGAAAAGAATGGAGAAATTGCATTAGATAGCAAAGAATCTATTAAACAATTATATAAAATAGGTGATAAGATAAGTTTTTCTTCTGATAATAGTAAAGAGTTAAGTGACGAAATTAAAAATAAAACTTATAAAGTAGTTGGTTTTGTAAAAAGTCCTATGTATATTGGAAATTATGAAAGAGGAACAAGTGCTATTGGAAAAGGTAGGGTTGATGGATTTGGTTTAATTTCAGAATCTGAATTTAAAATGCCAGTATATACAGAAGCTTATTTAACATTTAACGATTTGAAAGGTTTAAACAGTTATAGTGAAAAGTACAATGATTTATTAAATAATCATATAAAAGAAGTAGAAAGTGTAACAAAAGAACGAGGGGTATTACGCCTTGATGATATAAAAAAAGAAGCAAATGATAAACTCTTAAAAGCTAAAAATGATATTATAAAAGCTAAAAATGAACTTAAAAAAGCTGAAAGTAAGTTAAATGAGTCTAAAAAGAAAATTAATGAGGGAAGAGAAAAATACGATAAGAACTTAAGTGAATTTAATAATAAAATGCAAGATGCAAAATTAAAATTAGATAGTTCTAAAAATCAATTAAATTCTAAAAAAGAAGAGTTAGAAAATAAGTTAAAGGATTTACAAAAGAAACAATCAGAAATTTTAAAGGCAAAGGAAGAAGTAAATAAAAAATTAAATGATGTAAATAATAATATAAATAAGCTAAAGCCTTTATTTAATCAAGTAGAAGCTTTATTAAAGCTACCTCCTAATAATATACCTAACAATATGAAAAACCAATTAATTGAAAGTTTAAAAGAAGTACCAATTAATAATGGTTCAAATTTAGGTAATTTATTAGAAGGGTATTTTAATGGAGAGGTGGAAGCTAATGCTATTTCAAATAGTATGAGTTCTATAATTAAAAATTTAGAAATAGCAAAAATTAATATAGAAAAAGGTAAAGAGGAATTAGAAAGTAATTATAAAAAATTAAATAATGGAATAGTACAAGTTAATCAATATAAACAAGAATTTAATAAAGCATCAAAAATTATTAAGGAAAAGGAATCAGAATATAATAATGGAAAAAAATTAGGGTTAGAAAACTTTAAGTTAGCTAAAGAAAAATTAGATGAAGGTGAAAGACAATACAAAGAAGGTTTAAATAAATTTAATAATGAGAAGTCTAATGCCGAAAAGAAAATATTAGATGGAGAAAAGGAAATTAAAAAAGGGGAAGAAAATATAAAAGATATCAAGGTTCCTGATTATTATGTATTTTCAAGAAATGATAATTTAGGTTATAGCGAATATGAAGATAATGCAGATAGAATTACAGCATTATCACAAGTATTTCCTTTATTTTTCTTTGCAATAGCAGCTTTAGTAAGTTTAACAACGATTACTAGAATGATTGAAGAACAAAGAATTCAACTTGGAACTTTTAAGGCACTAGGTTACAGCAATTTTGATATATCACTAAAATATTTAGTGTATGCAACAACTGCAAGTTTAATTGGAAGTTTTTTTGGATTATTGATTGGATATGAATTACTACCAAGAATTATTTATAATGCTTATAGTATGCTTTATAATTTCACAGATTTACAAATTTCATATTATTTAAGTTATGCACTTATATCAATTGCAATAGCAATTTCTTGTACTGGAATATCTGCTTATGTAGTATTGAGAGAAGATTTAAAAAGCACTTCTGCAACACTTATGAGGCCTAAGGCTCCAAAATCAGGTAAGCGTATATTATTAGAAAGAATAAAGCCTATTTGGAAAAGGTTCAATTTTATAGAAAAAGTTACTGCAAGAAATATATTTAGATATAAGGATCGTATGCTAATGACAGTTTTGGGTATTGCAGGATGTATGGCACTTATTATTACTGGTTTTGGTATAAAAGGTTCAGTTTCAGACCTTGCAAGATTGCAGTTTGGTAAAATAGTTAAATATAATGCTATGATTATATATAATAAAGATGCTTCAAATGAAGATACGAAATCTTATGAAAGTTTAATTAAGGGGTTACCTGAAATAGAAGATAGATTAGAAATTTATCAAGAACAAGTAAAAGTTCAAGAAAAAGGAGTTAATCCTCAGGAAGCATTTCTTATGGTGCCTAAAAACGAAGATAATTTAAATAAATTTATAACATTAAATAATAGAAAGACTGATGAAAAATATAATTTAAATAATGATGGTGCTATAATATCTGAAAAATTAGCTAAATTATTTAAGCTTAAAAATGGCGATGTAATAAAGTTTAAAACGTCGGATAATAAAGCTTTTGAAGTTAAGATTGCTGATGTTACAGAAAATTATGCTGGACATTATATTTATATGTCAAAAGAACTTTATAAAAAGATATTCAATAAAGAGGCTCTTTATAATGCTGAACTTTTAAAATATAAATATGATACTAATTTTGAAGAAAATTTATCTAAAAAGTTAAGTAAAGAAGGTAAAGTATTAAATATTTCTTATAATGGTTCTATAGAAGATAATTTTGAAGACTCTATGTCGAGTTTAAATATAGTTGTTATTGTACTTATAATATCAGCTGCAATATTAGCTTTTATAGTTTTATATAATTTAACTAATATAAATGTATCTGAGCGTATAAGGGAACTTTCAACTATAAAGGTTTTAGGATTTTACGATAACGAAGTAACTATGTATATTTATAGAGAAAATATAATATTAACTATAATGGGAATTATAGTGGGAAGTGGCTTGGGAAAAATTTTACACCAGTATGTTTTAAGTACAGCTGAGATGGATAACATGATGTTTAATCCTTCATTACATTTGAGCAGTTTTATTTATGCAGGAATATTGACAATAATCTTTTCAAGCATAGTAATGTTTATAATGCATTTAAAATTGAAAAATGTAAATATGATAGAAGCATTGAAATCAAATGAATAATTTATAGAAAAAGAAGATTCCTAATAAAGGAATCTTCTTTTTTAATAAGCTTAACATAAAATATAGATATATATTTCAAATTAAACTTACTATTGTTAAAAATAAATAATTAATTTATTGTTTTATTAAAGGTTTGTAGCTTTTTTAAATCTTTCATCAACCATATCCCAATTAATTAATTCAAAGAAACAATCTACATAATCAGGACGTTTGTTTTGGTGTTTTAAGTAATAAGCATGTTCCCAAACATCTATTGTTAGTAGAGGTTTTTCGTTTAATGAAATTGGACAATTTTGATTTGGTGTTTTAGTAATTTTTAATTTATTATTTTCATCTAAAACAAGCCATGCATATCCAGAACCAAATTGAGTAGTAGCTGCTTCCTTAAATTTAGTTTTAAAGTCTTCATAAGAACCGAAAGTTTTGCAAATAGCATCTTTTATATTTCCAGTAGGTTCTCCACCTTTATTTGGAGCTAATCCATCCCAGTAAAATTCATGATTAAATACTCCACCAGCATTATTAACAACTGCTTGATTTATATCTTCTGGAATATCATCTAAATTTTTAAGTATTTCCACTAGAGACATCTTGAAAAATTCAGGATGTTTATCCAGTGCATTGTTTAGATTATTAACGTAAGTTTGTTGATGTTTGTCATGATGAATTACTACTGTTTTTTCATCAATATAAGGTTCTAGAGAATCATAAGAATATGGTAATGGTTTTAAAGTAAATTTGTTTTGTTCCATTTAAATCACCTCTACATTAGTATTTGAAATTTTTAAATAAAAAATTCAAAATAATTTATGACTATTTCAAAATTTATTCTATAAAACTATTATAATCAATAATAGTAAAAAGATGTATGAACTATTTTAAAACTCCTTGTAAATTAAAATCGGGAACAAAATCAGTTTTATTAGTGCCACTTTCTTGAATAAAGGCATTTTTTACACCAATGCTTGCTGCATAATCAATTAAACTATCATAAAGCTTTGGATTTAATGGTTTTGATAACTCTTCAAATTTAAATGCATTAAACATAGGAGTATATTGATTCATTATACTTATATATACATCATCTCCAAATAAACTATATATAGTATCTATAATTTTCTTTGAATCAAATAAAAGATGAGGGAGCATTAAATGTCTAATAATAATACCCTTTATCATTCTTCCTTTTTCATCAAATCTATTTTTACCAACTTGTTTAAACATTTCTTTTAAAATAGTAATAACATTTTCTCTGTATCCTGAAACTTTTGAATATTTTATTGCATATTTATCATCAAAGTATTTAAAATCAGGTAAATAAACATCTATATAACCATCTAAGGCTTTTATAGTTTCTAAAGAATCATATCCATTTGTATTATATAAAATAGGTAGAGTAAGTCCATTTTTTTTGGCTATTTTTATTGCTTCTATAATTTGTGGGACATAATGTGTAGGGGTTACTAAGTTTATATTATTAGCTCCTTTATCTTGAAGTTCTAAAAATATTTCTGATAGTCTTTCTATAGTTATAAATTCTCCAAATTTCTCTTGACTAATTTCGTGGTTTTGACAAAATACACATTTTAAATTACAGTTAGAAAAAAATATAGTTCCAGATCCTGTATCTAAAGATATTGGAGGTTCTTCCCACATATGTAAATAAGCTTTAGCAGCTTTTATTTTTTCGGATGATAGACATGCACCAACTTCATTGTTTAATCTATTAACATTACACTTTCTAATACAAAGATTACAATTTTTTAGCATTTCCATTTTGTTATATTTCAAAAAAATCACCTCGTAGATAATATATTGAAATTATATTACTAGGCAAAATGTTTAGCAATTAAATAATCTTATAATTTAAATTTAATTAACTTAACATTATAATAATTAAAAAGGGGGGAACTTATGGAGTTTATATTAATTTTACTCTTTCAAATAATAGTAATTATATTTATGTTACTTTCAATTATATTTAATTTAATAAAAATAATTAAAGGGAAGATATCAAAAAAATATTTTATATTAATTTTTATTTTGTTGATTTCTAGTAAAATAACTTTATTTAATATAATATTACCTAAGGTAAAAGATATTAAATACTATTTTGCAAATGATTATTACACAACAACAGGAGTTTGTACTAAATTTAATAATGCAAAAGGAATAACTGAATTAGAAATAAATAATGTTATATATATAATAAATCAGTGTGAACTTAAACCTAAGATAGGAGTTGAATATACATTAAAATATTTGCCAAATAGTAAATTTATTGTAGAATATAGTGAATTGAAAAATAAAACTGATAATTAAGTAATTTAGGAGATAATTTATGATAGACGAGTTCTTAGAATATGATTATTATAATGAAAGATTTGAAAGAATTAATACTAGAAATATAGAAATTAAAAAAAGAGATTTTGATAAATGTATATTTAATAGATGTGATTTTTCAGGAACAAAGTTTTTAGAAGTAAATTTTGAAGAGTGTATTTTTAAGGAATGTAATATATCTCTTACAAAATTTTATTATTCAAAGCTTAGAGGAGTTAAGTTTATTGATTGTAAAATAGTTGGAGTTGATTTTACTAAATGTGATAGATTTATTTTAGATTTTGAATTTAAAAGCTGTTTAATACAAAGTTGTAGTTTTGCAGAGCTTAAAATACCAAAGACAAATTTTATAGAATGTAATGTTACATCAAGTGATTTTATAAATGCTGATTTAAGAGAGGCGTCATTTTTAAAATCAAGTCTTGAAGATAGTATATTTGAAAATACTAATCTTTCAAAAGTAGACTTCAGAGAATGTTTGCATTACAGGATAAATCCAAATAGAAATAATATAAATAAAGCAAAGTTTAGTATTCCTGAAGTTTTAAGATTATTAAATGATTTTGAAATTATTATAGAGTGATTCTTAACGTTTGGAGGCAAATAAATGGATATAAATTTAGAGGACTTATATGTAGATGATGAGTATATAGAACAGGATAATGAAATAAGTAATATAGAAAAGTTAATAAATGATACTAAGAAACCAATAACTCTTAGTATATTAAAAGATGAATTTCGAAGAATTGGAATAAAAAAGGGAGATACATTACTTGTACATTCATCATTAAGTAAATTTGGATGGATATGTGGAGGAGAAGTTACCGTTATAAAGGCTTTAATAGAAACAGTAGTGGAAGAAGGAACTATAGTAATGCCAGCTCATAGTGCTGATATATGTGATCCAGCTTTTTGGAGCAATCCACCAGTACCTTCCGAATGGTTTAAAACTATAAGAGAAGAAATGCCAGCTTTTGATGAAAAAATTACGCCAACTTATAGTATGGGTAAAATAGCAGAAGCTTTTAGAAATTTCTATGGTGTAAAGAGAAGTTATCATCCAACAGTATCATTTTCAGCTTGGGGAAAAAATAAGAATTTTATAACAGATAATCACAGTTTAGAATATTCACTTGGGGAAAAGTCACCTCTTGCAAGATTTTATGAGTTAAATGGAAAAGTATTATTATTAGGTGTTGATTATGATGTTAATACCTCATTTCATTTAGCAGAGTATAGAGCAGGAAATTATACAGAATCTATAAATGCTTCACCTATATTAGAAAATGGAAAAAGAATATTTAAACAATTTAAGGATATAGAGTTTAAAACTGAATTATTTATGTTTCTAGGTGAAGAATTTGAAGAAAAGTGTAATGTTAAAGTTGATAACATTGCAAATGCAAAAATAAAATTATTTAATCAAAGAGAATGTGTTGATTTTGCTGTAGAATATTTTAAAAATTGTAATTTATATTAATTAATTAAATTTTACAATATGTATTTTAAAATTTACAAAAGGTAAATGGTAACTTATATAATAAAATAGTAAAGTATAAATAGAAGGAGTTGATAATTATGAAAAAATGGCCTTTTATTTTACAAGGAGTCTTATTAGCAATAGTAGGTATAATATTTCTAATGTATCCATTAGAAAGTATATTTAATTTAACTATGGTAATTGGGGCTTTTGTTTTAGCTTCAGGTATTATGTCTATAATTAAAGCATTTAAATCATATAGAAGAGGATTTTTTATCTTTAATGGTATAATTGATATATTATTTGGATTAACACTTTTATTTTCACCAGTTTATTCAACACAATTTTTTGTTATATTCTTTGGAATCTGGGGATTAATAAGAGGTATATCAGCACTTGTAGCTGAATTTCAATTTAAATCAGCTGGTTTTAATTTTAGAACAATATATACAATATGTTTAATTATATTAAGTGTTTTAGTAATATTATACCCAGTAGTTGCGTTAGCATTTGCACCAATATTAATTGGAATAAACTTAATACTATTTGCAATATTTGAAATAATATTAGCGTTTGAAATATAAAAAATAGATAAGGATTTATCCTTATCTATTTTTTTATTTGCTATATAATTCTTTTATTTTTGGTGAATTAAAGTATAGTCCAGAAACTTTATGATTTTTTTCATCAAAGGATATTGATATATTTACTGGTTCTACTTCATTAGAAAATTTTGCTTTATAAATTATACTTGTAAAATCCTTACTCTTTTTGCCTTGTACAAATTCTAAACTACCATCTTCATATGTTCCTATAGCACCTTTTATAGGCATAACTAAATTTAAAAATTCAGTTTCATTAGATGAAATTTCTTTCATGTTTTCATCAAAATTTTTTATAAAGCCATTGTAATCTAAATCATTAATAGATATAAGAATATCATTAGTTATTTTATTTGAATAAGAACGAGTATCATCAAAATTTATTTTTTTATTAGAACAAGATATAAAATTAAAAATTAAAATTGAAATAAGAAAAGTTAAAATCATAGTTTTAAACTTCAATACAAATACCTCCTAAAAACTGGAATATGATTTTAGATATTATACCACATTTTTACTAACAATTATACTTTCTGGCAACACTAAAAGGTGATGTATGATATAATATTTTAATACTAGGAAGGGAGGATGATGATTTGGATTTAAAATCATTATTAAACAAAGAGCAGTATGAAGGTGCTGTTACTGTTGATGGTCAAGTTCTAATACTTGCAGGTGCAGGTTCAGGTAAAACTAGAGTTTTAACATATAGAATGGCACATATGATAGAAGATTTAGGAATAAAGCCATGGAGTATATTAGCAATTACATTTACTAATAAGGCAGCTAAAGAAATGAAAGAGAGAATAGAAGCTATTGTTGGGGAAAAAGCTAATGATATGTGGATTTCAACATTCCACTCAACTTGCGTTAGAATACTTAGAAGAGAAATTGATAAACTTGGATATAAATCAAGTTTTACTATATATGACACTTCAGATCAAAAAACTTTATTAAAAGATTGTATGAAAACTTTAAATATAAACGATAAAGATATAACTCTTCAAGAAATTATGGGGAAGATAGGAAGAGCTAAAGATAATATGATTACTGCTGAAAGTTTCATGAGAGAACATGAAAGCAATTTTAGAGAAAAGAAAATTGCTGATGTATATGAAATGTATCAAAAGAGACTTAAAGAAAATAATGCTTTAGATTTTGATGACCTTATATTTAAAACAGTAGAATTATTTAAAAAACATGATGATGTATTAGAATTTTACCAAAATAAATTTAAATACATAATGGTTGATGAGTATCAAGATACAAATGGAGCTCAATATGAATTTGTAAGACTTTTAGCAGCAAGATATAAAAATATTTGTGTTGTTGGTGATGATGATCAATGCATATATGCATGGAGAGGTGCTGATGTAAGCAATATTCTGGATTTTGAAAAAGATTATCCAAATTGTAAAGTGATAAAACTTGAGCAAAATTATAGGTCTAAAGGTAATATACTAGATGCAGCAAATGCTGTTATAGTAAATAATTCTAGAAGAAAGAATAAGGCACTTAGAACAGAACAAGAACAAGGAAATAAAATAAAAATATATAGAGCATACTCAGATTCAGAAGAAGGGGATTTTGTAGCAAGACAAATAATTGATACAAAAGCTAAAGAAGGAGCAGAAAATAAAGATTTTGCTGTTCTTTATAGAACTAATGCTCAGTCACGTGTATTTGAAGAAACCTTTAGAAGACGAGGTATACCTTATAAAATTGTTGGAGGAACTAAATTCTATGATAGAAAAGAAATTAAAGATATACTTGCATATCTTAATGTATTAGTAAATCCTCAAGATGATATAAGTATAAAGAGAATAATAAATGTACCAAAGAGAAGTATAGGTGATGCTACAGTAAATAAAATTCAGGATTTTGCAGATAGTTTTGAGTTAAATTTATGGGACGCACTTCAAGAAGTAAGAACAATTTCAACTCTTACCGCAAGAAATTGTGGTTCTATAGAAAAGTTTATGGATCTTATGAATAATTTTGTAATAATGGCTGAAAGTATGCCAGTATCAATGCTTATAGAAACAATTTTAAAAGATACTGGATATTTAGATCAGCTTAGAAAATCAAATGAAATAGAAGATAAAAGTAGAATAGAAAACTTAGAAGAATTAGTCTCAGATGCAGTTGAATTTGAAAGAAATAATGAAGATAAAAGTTTAGCTGCATATTTAGAAAAAGTATCATTAGTACAAGATATTAATGAAGGTGATGAAGAGGAAGATAATGCTGTAGTTTTAATGACACTTCATAGTGCAAAAGGTCTTGAGTTTCCTCATGTATTCATGGTAGGAATGGAAAATGGAATATTCCCTAGTATGAGCGATTTTGATAAAGAAGATCAGATGGAAGAGGCAAGAAGGCTTTGTTATGTTGGAATCACAAGAGCAAAAGAAACTCTTCATATGACTTCAGCAGAAGTAAGGAGAGTATTTGGAAGAACAATGTCTTATAGTCAATCAGATTTTATTGGAGAAATAAGATCTGATTTAAAAGAATATGTTAATGATAGAAGTGCTAATGGAGCAGCAAGAGATGGAATGTTTGGTGGTCAATCCAAACCAAATTTTAATAATCCACATAGCTTAAGAACTTCTATTAGAAATCAAAATTCAAGTAGAAAAATTACAGAAACTAAACAAAATAGCACTTCAGATTTAGGAGAAATATCACTTGGAAGAAAAGTAAAACATGAAAAGTTTGGTGAAGGAACAGTAGTTTCAGTATTACCGGCTGGAAATGATAAAAAACTTACAATAGCATTTGATAAACAAGGTGTTAAGGTACTATTATTATCAATGGCTAATTTAGAACTTTTATAGTATTAGGAGGCAAGTAAGTTTATGGATAAAAGAGAAAGAATGAAAGCTCTTGTAGAAGAGTTGAATAGATATTCATACGAGTATTATAGTTTAGATAATCCATCAGTTACAGATAAAGAATATGATAAAAAATATGATGAGCTTGTATCCTTAGAAAAGGAACTTAATGAAGTTTTACCATATTCACCAACTGTTAGAGTTGGTGATGTAATACTTGATGGGTTTAAAAAATATACTCATAAAGGTAAACTTTGGAGCTTAGGTAAAGCTCAAAGTATTGAAGAAATAATAGATTGGCATAATAGAAATGTTAAGTTTATTGAAGAGATGAGATCAAAGGGGGAAAATCTTCCTGAGCTTAAATATATAGTTACGAAAAAATTTGATGGGTTAACTGTTAACTTAACATATAATGAAGAAGGTATATTAGCAGTTGGAGCAACAAGAGGTACAGGGAGTATTGGAGAAGATGTTACAGCACAGGTTAAAACTATAAAGAGTATTCCTCTTAAAGTTAACTGTAATGATGTTTTTGAAGTTCATGGTGAAGCCATAATGACTACGGAAGCCTTTGAAAAATATAATGAATTAGCAGAAGTACCTCTTAAAAACTTAAGAAATGGGGCTGCAGGAGCATTAAGGAATTTAAATGTAAGAGAAACTGCAAGAAGAAACTTATCAGCATTTTTTTATGATGTAGGATATAAGGAAGGGAAGCAGTTTAAAACTTATACAGAGATGATGAAGTTTATAAAGGAAATGGGCTTTCCAGTAGATGATTATATAAAAGAGTGTTATACAATAGATGATATTCAAAAGGAAATAGACTATATAAGAGATATAAGATTTGATTTAAACTATGATATTGATGGACTTGTAATAGTTATAGATGATATAAAAACTAGAGAGTTATTAGGATATACAGTAAAGTTTCCTAAATGGGCAATAGCATATAAGTTTGAAGCTCAAGAAACAACAACTAAGCTTTTAGATGTTGAATGGAATGTTGGAAGAAGTGGAAGGGTATCACCAACTGCTATATTAGATCCGGTTGAACTTGCTGGTGTTACTGTAAAAAGAGCAACTCTTAATAATATGGATGATATAAAAAGAAAAGGTGTAAGAATTGGTGCTGAAGTTTTAGTGAGAAGGAGTAATGATGTTATACCTGAAATAATGGGAGTTAAAGAGGATTCCTTAGAAGGAACAGAAGAAATAATACCTCCTACTAATTGCCCAGCTTGTGGTAGTCACTTAGTAGAAGAGGGTGCACATATATTCTGTGAAAATACACTTTCATGTAAGCCTCAGCTTGTTAAGACTATAGTTCATTACGGTTCAAGAGAAGCTATGAATATTTCAGGGTTTTCAGAAAGAACTGCTGAACAATTATTTGAAAAGCTTAATATAAAATCAATAAGTGACTTATATAAGTTAAATAAAGAAGACTTAGTTAAACTTGATAAATTTGGAGATAAAAAAGCACAAAATCTTTTAGATGCAATTGAAAAGAGTAAGGATTGTACTCTTGAAGCATTTATATACTCATTAGGAATACAAAATGTAGGCGTAAAAACGGCTAAAGATATAGTTAATAAATTTAAGTCATTAGATGGACTTAAAAAAGCTACATTTGAAGAATTAGTATCTGTTCCTGATGTAGGAGATATAGTTGCAAATTGTATTGTAGAGTTCTTCCATGAAGAAAAAGTTTTAAAAACAATAGATGAACTTTTAGAGATAGGTGTGAATCCTAAGTTTGAAGAAAAAGAAATTATTGAAAGTGTATTTGATGGCAAGACTGTTGTTGTAACAGGAACTATGGAAAAATACTCTAGAAAAGAAATAAAAGAGAAATTAGAAATGCTTGGAGCTAAAGTAGCAGGTAGTGTAAGTAAGAAGACTGATTATGTAGTCTATGGTAAAGAAGCAGGTTCAAAGCTTACAAAAGCAGAAGAACTTGGAGTTAAGACTTTAACAGAAGATGAATTTGAAGTTGTGATAGGAGGCTAAGTTATTGAAACGGCTAATTAATATATTAACTATTTTATTAAGTATAATAGCTTGTATAGTAATAATTTGTACTTTTTTAACTTCATACCAATTTTTATACCTTGGAGAAATATTTAATTCTTATTATGCAATACAAGTTACAGTTGCAATAACTATGTTATCTTTAGCTGCTAGGTTTTGGATTAATGAAAGTGGAAAAAATAAATATCTATACTCTGGGTTGAGTTTAATGTTATCTGTTTTTATAATAGCATTTATGCTTGGAACTGTAAGATAATAAAAATAAAAAGCTTCTATTTTTTTAGAAGCTTTTTATTTATACTCTTTTTTTTCAAAGTCTTTTATGTTAGTTAAATCAGGAGACATAAATTCATCATTTGAAGCCTCTTCATTTAGAAAATTTTCATAAGAAAAATCTCTCTTACTTTCAGAAAGTAAATCTAACTTTTGACTTATTTTTTCTAAAATATAATTTTTATAACGAATTTGATTGTAAGTCTTTAAAGCTACAATAAAAAGCCATATGCCAATAAACATGAAAGTTAGCATAAATATAATCCCTATTATAGAGAATGTGGCAACTAAAAAAGTCATCTTATCGCCTCCTTTAAACATAATTTAATTATAACATAATGGATTTATAAATTTAACATATTATAAAAATATTGCTCATGTTGATTAAAAATATACATAAGTGACAATAATTATGATAACTTTAAAAAAGGAGATAGAATAAGGTGAAAAAATTTTTATTACCAAGCTTTATTATAGGCATAATGTTAGTATTTCTATTGAGTTTTATAGAAATAGAAAAAATATCATCTTCTAAAGATTCAGAGGTTATTTTATATGCGGTTAATTCAGTTCCTAATGAATTAAAAGATGTAAGTAAATTATCAACTAGAGAAGAAGATGTAATTTGTGCAACAAGTAAAGGATTAGTAGAAAAAAATGATGATGGTAAAATAGTTCCTTCATTAGCTACTGAAATAAATATTAAAGATGATGGTATAGAATATGAATTTAAAATAAGAGAAGATGCTTATTGGAGTGATGGCAGTAGAATAACAGCAGAAGATATAAGAGAATTTTTTAAAGAATTATTGAAAGAAGAGTATGATGAAAATATAAGTTCTTTTTTAAATGTTTATGGGGCAAAAGAATTTAGAAATGGTAATGTTACATTTGAAAGTGGAGTTGCTATTGGAGCAAAAGATAATATATTAACTATTAGACTAAATAACAAAGATGAAAAGTTTTTAGAAGAATTAACAAAGCCACAGTATAGATTGAGAAAGTACTTAATGATGTGGAATAATATAAAAAGAAATCATAAAAATATAATATACTCAGGTGAATATTATATAAGTGATGTGAATGATAGAGAAATATTATTAGAAAAAAATAAAAAAAGCGATACAGACTCTCCAAATTGTATAAAAATAATATCTGATGAAAGTGAAGAATTATCAATGGCGGCTTTTGAAATTGGAGATAGAGATTTAGTTGTAGAACCACCAAATACTGAGTTAAATAGATTAGAAGAAGAGGGGAGATTAAAAACATTTCCTTCTGATAGTGGAAAGTATATAGTTTTAAATTCAGAAGATGAGGAACTTCCTTTATCAGTTAGAAAAGTTATATATTATACTCTGAATTCTGTAATTTTAGATTATAAGGAAGAAAATAATAATTATTTAGAGCTTACAGAGTGTAGTTACTTTAGAGGAGATAAAGATAACTTAAATAAGCTCCAATCAAGAAAAGTAATGACTAATAAAGTTTCTGCAAAGCTTCCAGAAGTTATAACTATATTAGCAAAAGATAATAATGAAAATAGAGCCTTATGTAAATATATTCAATCATGGTTTGATTCAAATACAGATAGTAATATAAGATATACATTAACTACGGAAGAAGATTTTAATAACTTAGAGTTAAGAAAGAGATATGATATATTAATAGTTGATTTAGTAGCAAATACAAATAATAGATTAGAATTTTATAAAAATTTAAAACCTTACTATACAGATAAAGAGGAGAGTATTTATAAAAAAGAATTAAGTGGTAAAGGAGAATTTATAGAATTAGAATCAAATTTATTTAATAATTACAGAATATTACCATTACTATTTGAAAATAAAAATGTTGCTATATCTAGTGAAGTTGAAAATATAGAATTTGATTGGAATGGAAATATAAAATTTGAAACATTAAAATAAATTAAGGTTAAGCCTAGCTTTTATAAATATAAAAGTTAAGCCTAACCTATTTTTATATATAAATAAATTTTTAAAACAAGACATTATATAATATTTAAGTTTCTTCTAAAGAAGTAGATTTAGTATTAGAAGATTCTTCAGAATTATTATTTAACTCTTTTGTTTCTTTAATAGTATTTGTGTTTATAGAAGTAGTAGAGTCTTCAGTAGTATTAATATCTTCATCTATATTAGTTTTCTTAGAATCTTCATAAGTGTTTTCTAAAAGGTTTAATTTTCTAAAGAAAACATCCTTAAAAGTATAAATAAACATATAGAAAATAAACATATTTTTATAACTATCAAATGTTTTTTTATCAGAAGTTTTGAAATCTTCTTTTTTTCTAGAGTAAACTATATTTTTTAAAAATACAGGAGCCATACCAGTAGTTGATAGAGATGGTAAATTTGGCATTGTAAAGAATGTTTCATCTAACATGTCTTTAGAAAGAGTACTAAAATTCATATACCTTTCTTCATTATCTAAGTCTGGAGCTTCAGGCCAACTAGTAACAATATTAGAATTTAAAATATATTTTTTATATATTTTAGAAATAGTAGAATTATACTCTCTTAAAGTATCTGATATATCAGCATACATTATTATAGATAACAAATAAAAGCATATATCAAAAGATGTATATTTAATTTCTTTCTTTGTAGTTAAATTTTCAATAACATTATTATCTTCATCATAAAGTGAAAGTAATTTATCCATTATCTCGCAGTATTTATCTTTAAAAGTTACTAGAGTAGTATGTTCGTAAGAATACATTAAATTAATTGCAAGAAGTGTAGATTTATCCAATGATTCAATATAATAATTTTTTTCATCAAATTTATTAATCATAAATTCACTTAAATCTATAATTAAAGGGACTATAGACTTATTTTTAGAATTTTTATAATAAATATTAAAAGCTAGCAAAGTTTTAAGTCCTTCATCAAAGGATAAATTGTAAAGTGCTTCTTTATAATCTAAAAACATTTGTAAAATTTGATTAGAAAATTCCTCATAATCTGTTTTTACTTGCTCATTATCTTCATATTTAGAATATAAATAGTAAGCATTCATCATAAATGCTTGATCACTAAATGCAAATTTTCTATTTTTATCAATTAAATTAGTTTCTTTAGAATTATTTTCAAATAGACTTTTTTTAGGTATAAATATTCCTTCAGCATTTCTTAAATTTTCATAATAAAAATCCAGTTGTTCATGAGCTAATTGTCTATATCCTTTTGCCAATTGATAATTACTAGAATCTTTGCTTAAAAAAGAATAATAATCACTAAGTTCTAGTAATGACATTGTAAGTAAAGCATTTGTTGTTGGAATAATTTCACGTTTAAAAGAAGATGAATCAAATCCGTTTGAAGTTTTATTATGCATAAAAATTGGGGATGATTTTTTATATAAACAGAGTACTGGAGAAAATTTACTTAATATGCTAATATCTTTTGTAGATGCAATTTTTTTAGCACTTCTAGAAGATAAAGTATATCCACATTTAGAATTTAGAGCTAGTAGTTTTACAGCTTCTTTTGATAAGTGAAAAAGCTGACCACATATTTCACAATGTGATAAGCTATTCATTCGAAAAAATGGACCTATATATCTCAAAATATTTCACCTCATATATAATTCTTATAATAATTAATATGAGATAAAATTAAAAAAAGTGCATAAAACTAAAAAATGATACAAAGTATATATAAAATATTTTTAAATTGGTTTAATATAAGGAGGCAATTTTAGTGAGGATAGATGGAAGAAAAAATGATCAGGTAAGACCTACTAAAATAACTAGGAATTACACAAAATATGCAGAAGGTTCTGTATATATAGAGGTAGGAGATACAAAAGTTCTTTGTAATGTATCTATTGAAGATAAAGTACCACCATTTTTAAAAGGTTCAGGGGAAGGATGGATTACTGCAGAATATAATATGCTTCCTAGATCAACTGGAACAAGAAAAGTTAGAGATATAGCTAGATTAAAGATTGATGGAAGAACTATGGAAATACAAAGATTAATAGGTAGAGCATTGAGATCTGTTGTTGACTTAAAAGCTTTAGGTGAAAAAACTTTATGGATAGATTGTGATGTTATACAGGCTGATGGGGGAACAAGAACAACATCAATAACTGGAGCATTTGTTGCTATGGTTGATGCTGTAAATAAGCTTCATAAAGAAAAGCCTTTTAAGGTTTATCCTATAAGAAGCTTTGTTGCTGCAACAAGTATAGGTATAGTAAACGGTGAAAAAATTATAGACTTATGTTATGAGGAAGATTCAAATGCAAAAGTAGATATGAATATAATTGGAACTCATGAAGGTGAGTTTGTTGAAGTACAAGGAACAGGTGAAGAATCACCAATGACAAGAAGTGAGCTTAATGAATTATTAGATTTAGGTGAAAAAGGATTAAAACAAATGATAGAGATTCAAAAAAGTGCTCTTAAGATGGATGCTTTATGGATTGGAACAGGAGGTCAATAATGAAAAAATTAATATTGGCTAGTAATAACCAAAAGAAGATAAAAGAAATAAAAACTATATTAAAAGAAATGAATCTAGAAATAAAATCTTTAAAAGATGAAAATATAAATATTGATGTAATAGAAGATGGAAATACATTTAAAGAAAATGCAACTAAAAAGGCCAGTGAAATAAGAAATTATCTATTAAATAGAGGAGATAGTGATTTTATAGTTATGGCTGATGATTCAGGATTAGAAGTAGATTATTTAAATGGAGAACCAGGAATATATTCAGCAAGGTATGCGGGAGAGCATGGAAATGACAATGAAAATAATAAAAAATTATTAGAAAAATTAAAAGGTGTACCTATGGAAAATAGAGGAGCAAAATTTGTGTGCCATTTAACTTTAATAAATTCAGAAGGTAAAGTTTTAGATATATGCGGAGAAGTAGAAGGTAAAATAATTGAAAGTTTAAATGGAGAAGGTGGGTTTGGTTATGATCCTTTATTTTATTATGAAGGATTTAATAAAACTTTTGGAGAAATAGGAGCAGAAGAAAAAAATAAGGTTAGCCATAGAGGAGTTGCTTTAAAAAAATTAAAAGATAATATTTTTGATATATTGTAGGAGGTATTATGTTAATAGCTGTAGTTAGTGATACTCATAGAATTCAAGAATATATTGAGGTTGCAAAAGAAAAAATAGCAACTGCAGATATTTTAATACACTTAGGTGATAATGTTGATGATGTCTCAGAATTATCAAGAGATTTTAATGGTGAAGTATATGCTGTATTAGGAAATTGTGACTATTCAAATGAATATCCTGTAGAAAGAATTATAGACATAAATGGATTTAAGATATTTGCAACACATGGACATAAATATAGAGTTAAATATGATTTGAACAATATTTACTATAGAGCACAAGAATTAAATGCTAATATAGCTCTTTTTGGGCATACTCACCAAGAATTAATAATTAATCATAATGGTATAATATTAATGAATCCAGGTAGTGTTTCCTTACCAAGAGGTAGGGGAAGGAGTATAGGGTTTATAGAAATTGAAAATGGAAAAGAACCTGAAGTATATTTGGAAAGTTTAGAGTAGTTATATTATGAGATTAAATTATTAATAAGCAGGTTGTTATATTGATAATTTATTTATAAAATTATCAATATAATAGAAAAGTATAAAGTGTTAAATTAAATTAGAATTTTTTTAAAAAAAGTATTGACGTATTAAGTTTCATAATGTAGAATAGTCATTGTCGTTGCGAGAGAGAACAGATGAAATGAGAGGTTCCGAAAGCAATGGATAATGACTCAACGGGGTGTGGCGCAGATGGTAGCGCGCATGGTTTGGGACCATGAGGTCGCAGGTTCGAGACCTGTCACCCCGACCACTTAAAAATTTGTCAAAAATAACTTGACAAATGAAACAAAAACCTGTATAAATAATAGGGCAGGTTGTTGCAAAACTTAATTGATGAATTAAGTTAGACATGCGGGTGTAGCTCAATGGTAGAGCCCTAGCCTTCCAAGCTAGTTACGAGGGTTCGATTCCCTTCACCCGCTCCACTTTGAAAAGAACTTCAAAAAAAGTTCTTGACAAAAAATAAAGAATGATTTATAATAATAAACGTTCTGAGATGCGTTTTTAGCTCAGCTGGATAGAGCAACGCCCTTCTAAGGCGTGGGCCAGGGGTTCGAATCCCTTAAAACGCACCATTTCGGGGTGTGGCGCAGATGGTAGCGCGCATGGTTTGGGACCATGAGGTCGCAGGTTCGAGACCTGTCACCCCGACCACTTAAAATCAAGTTTTATATTGACAAGGAAGTTTAAAACTTGTATAAAAGATAAGGTGTTTGATTGTTGACTTAATAATCAGATAGTAAAGAGAAAAAGAATATGCGGGTGTAGCTCAATGGTAGAGCCCTAGCCTTCCAAGCTAGTTACGAGGGTTCGATTCCCTTCACCCGCTCCAATAGATGCGTTTTTAGCTCAGCTGGATAGAGCAACGCCCTTCTAAGGCGTGGGCCAGGGGTTCGAATCCCTTAAAACGCACCATATGGTGAACGTAGTTCAGTTGGTAGAGCGCCAGTTTGTGGCACTGGTTGTCGTGGGTTCGAGTCCCATCGTTCACCCCATACAGGGATATCGCCAAGTGGTAAGGCACCACACTTTGACTGTGGTATTNGGATCTAGCGCCTACGGCGTGGGGGTTCGACTCCCTTCATCTGCACCACAATTAAATTTAAAAAAAGATGCGGAAATGGCTCAATGGTAGAGCGCCACCTTGCCAAGGTGGATGTTGCGGGTTCGAGTCCCGTTTTCCGCTCCAAATATGCGGGTGTAGCTCAATGGTAGAGCCCTAGCCTTCCAAGCTAGTTACGAGGGTTCGATTCCCTTCACCCGCTCCATTTAACAACTAATAAGTTTAGTTGTTTTTTTTATTCCTAAAATATATAAAGTGTTTGATAAAATCCACATTTGGTAAAAGATATCCACAAAAGATATGTAATTAAAGAATATTTTTTGTGGATATCTTTTTTATAATTAAATTTATAAAATTTTCAAATAATTCTTAGAATTATATGTAGTGATTGAATTTATAGAATTATTAGTTAATGTTTTAAATAGTTATAAAAGAATGTTTTAAAAAATAAAATATAATTTTAAAATCAATTGATTTTAAAATGAATATTAATAAATTCTTGATTTTTTACTTTTAAACTTTGTAATAAATAAATTAATTTATTTACTAGTTTATAGTATTCAAAAAATATAATATATGAATATATTATATTTTATTTTAGTAAACTTTAATAGAATAATTTTTTATAGAGAAATGGTATTTAATGAAAGAAATTGATATATTAATTAGATTAATGCTTTCAGTTATTATTGGTGGAATAATAGGATATGATAGAGAATTTAAAAATAGGCCGGCTGGATTTAGAACACATATGTTAGTTTGTTTAGGAGCTACTATTTCTGCACTTATTGAACTACAACTAGGATATTTTGTAATTAACCAAATTCAATTAAACCAAGAATTGTTAGGGAGTTTAAAAGTGGATTCAGGGAGGATAGTAGCTCAAGTTATATCTGGAATTGGATTTTTAGGAGCTGGAACTATAATTAGAAATAAAGGATCCATAAAAGGTCTTACAACAGCTGCTTCTATATGGGCAGTTGCTTGTGTTGGACTAGCTATTGGAATGGGATTTTATACAATTAGTATAATAAGTGCATTAATTATATTTATTGTATTAGTTTTTTTTAAAAAGTTTCAGAATAAATTTATAACTAAAATAGAAATATTTAAGTTTGAAGTAACGTATAAAAGCAATAAAAATACAATAAGAGAAATAGATCGTATATTATCTGATGAAGATATAAATATAAAGGGGATAGATTTTTATTATAAAGAATGCAGAGAAGAATATATTAGAAATGATGAAAATATATATGATATAAAAAGGTGTGTTTATAGTATAGAAGCGCCTAGAAATATTGATTTAAATGAGATTATTTCAGATATATGTTCAGTTGAGGAAATTTTAAGTGCTAAAATAATAAAATGAATATATAAATAAAAAAATATATATATTTTATTTATAAACTCATATTAACATTAATGTTAATATGAGTTTTTTTATTTTTATATATTAAAAAACATTTGATTTTTAATATACTTAAATTATAAATATAAGTATAAGAAAATTAGTTATAATACGTATAAGTTATTATTTTAAAAATTTATTTTAATTAATTATAATAATATATATTTAAGATTAAATATATATATATATATATATATTCACGGTGTTTATTATTAATACTTAAATTAAATTTTTAATATTAATTAGGTGAAATAAACAAAAACTTTACCAGGAGTATCAATATAATAAAAATAAAGAAAAATAAAGAAAAATAAAGAAAATAGACTATAAATTTAAATAATAATATATAGATATATTGTGACATATTTAGACTGTGATAGAATAATCCATGTCGTCGCGAGAGATTAAACGAGAAGAACACAAGAAAATGTTGAAAACATTAAAAAAGTGTTGACAATGAATTTCTCTGATGATAAGATAATTAAGTCGCTTGAAGCGATATGAAATTTGATCTTTGAAAAATGAACAGAATATAGAAATACATTTAGAACCAGCAATTCTTTTTACAAGTAAGTTTTAAGAGCGAGATTAAACTTTTTATTGAGAGTTTGATCCTGGCTCAGGACGAACGCTGGCGGCGTGCCTAA